>JAZNQN010000001.1:0-1560 GCA_045590195.1 Clostridia bacterium
TTCACGCGGCATTGCTCGTTCAGGGTTTCCCCCATTGACGAATATTCCTAACTGCTGTCTCCCGTAGGAGTTTGGGCCGTGTCTCAGTCCCAATGTGGCCGATCAACCTCTCAGTTCGGCTACGCATCGTTGCCTTGGTAGGCCTTTACCCTACCAACTAGCTAATGCGCCGCAGGCTCATCTTGAAGTGAAGCTTTAAAGGCTCCTTTTACTATAGAATAACGTATCATTCTACATATCATCCGGTATTAGCATTCGTTTCCAATTGTTATCCCAGTCTCGAAGGCAGATAACCCACGTGTTACTCACCCTTGCGCCACTAAGTGGAAATCCTTATCTACTTTGTGCAAGCACTCCATTTCAAAGGGCCACTTCGTACGACTTGCATGTCTTAGGCATGCCGCCAGCGTTCATCCTGAGCCAGGATCAAACTCTCCAAAAAATTTATTTTTTTAAGTTTGAATATTTAATTAATTCCTAGCTATTCAAAATTGACGTTTTGCTCAGTTTTCAAAGATCATTAACTGCAATTTCTGAGTTGCGTTACTAATATATCAAACTTAATCAATAAAGTCAACATGTTTTTTGTATTTTTTTTATTTTTTTGTCCGATATATTTCTCTTGCCGACAATTTGTGTCGACGTATATAAGAATATCAAATTTAATCAGTAAAGTCAATACATTTTTTATCTTTTTTAACATAACAATGCTTTTTCAATAAGCTATTGTATTCCCGGTGTTCATCTGCTGTTCTCTCTTCCCAGCCTTTGCCATCGAGTTCTTTAAGTCTTAAAACTTCAAACAAGCTGTTAACAGTTTCATCGTGATAGCCAAGTAACTGTGCGGCATCTTCAAAAGCTGATTTTCTGATTTTACTGTCACCTGTCATTCGGGCAAAACTATTGATTTCACGAAGCTCTTCTACTACTTTACAAGTATAATTCTCAGAACCACCCGAAACATTACCGCTTAACATATTAGCACTATTAAAAAATGCGTATTCACGTGAGAACTCAACTTTTTTTCCACTTTGTTTTTCTAACACAGAAAGTAGGCTTGCAATATTATCAAATTTATTAACTAATGTTGTGAGCAAATCGTTAATTTCTTTACCATCAAGAAATAATGTAACGAGATATATAATTTTTGAAAATCCGCTGACATTTTCTGCAGAACTGAGACTCTCAATCTTTGCCACATAGTTTTCCATTTGTTGTTTATCAATTGAAACCTCGCTTTTTTCACTTATTTGACTAAGCATATCTGTCATTATTCTGATTGAAGCACAAATCTCTTTAAATGTTCTGGTTGCTTCGTCATAATAAACTTTTTCTTTTTCTTCATTTTTAGTTTTTGTTCTGAGCAAATTAACAAAAGCATCTGCTTTTTCAGGATTTTTATTATAATAATTCCAGATTATAAAATCATATAACTTATAAGCCTTAGGTCTTACCGCATTGTTTTCTACACTTGTTTCACAAAGCGGAGAATTTGAAATTTTAAGCATATCCTCACGCAATCTCTTTATAGAAAAACCAATATTTTTATAATTCTTTTTA
>JAZNQN010000002.1:0-22726 GCA_045590195.1 Clostridia bacterium
TTGCACCATAAAAATCTTGTTTTTGAGTGCAGAACAAGGCAAAAATTTGAGTAATCCTTGACGGATTGTGAAAATTTTTAACGCAGTTATGTGCCAAAAACATGGTTTTTAGGCGGTTAATCCCTAAGAAGCACCGCCGAATGCTGTGCGTTTTTTGTTACATATCTTCAACAATTAAAGCCTCAGTATAAGAGGACTTAGATGAATAGTCAATGCAGGATTTAAATATTTCATCAACATTCTGACTATATGTTAATTTGAAAATTGTATCGGGAGATTGTTTTGCGGCATCATCAACGGAAAGAAGAATTTTTCCGTCAACTTTTCTGATTTTAGGAGTAGCAGTAAGGCACTCAATCTGAGGATTACCGGTATCGGGAATTGTAATTTCATCGCTTTCCCAGTTGCAAGCGTGAACGTACATTACGTTGTCACGATGAACGGTTCCGCCCCAGACATCACATTTAATGGGACCGCCACGTGTTTTGTAAATGCTTTCGCCATATTTTTTGAGCCAGTTGCCAATTTCTTTCAGCCTTTTAATCTGAAGGGGTTCAATGCTGCCGTCGCCACGAGGGCCAACATTTAAAAGAAGGTTTCCCCCTGCAACCACTACGTTTACGAGAAGAGAGATACATTCTCTTAAAGAACGAACACGGCTACCGGGACAATAACCCCATGCCCCATAAGTTAAAGTTTCGCAGGTTTCCCAGGGGTGGAAAATATCAAATGCGCCAATTTTCTTTTCTGGGGAAGTATAGTCGCCAAATTCACGTGCACCAATTCGGTCGTTTGTTATGATATCGGGCTGAAGAGAGCGTACCATTTTATCCATTTTTTCCGCCTGCCAGAAACCGGGATATTTAACTTTATTTCGGAAATCAGCAGGTCTTTCAGCTGCAACCATATCCATTCCGTGGCAAAGCCAGTAATCTTCGCCGCAATCATACCACAAAACATCTATTTTGCCATAATCGGTTAAAAGCTCGCGCACCTGACCATGAGCCTGCTGTCTTAACATATCGGCATTTTCTTTGTACATTCCGGGCATAAAGTATCCGGGGAAACGCCAGTCAAGAGGGGAATAATAAAGCCCTACTTTAAGGCCTTTGTTTCGGCACGCCTCTGTATATTCTTTTACAAAATCTCGCTTTGAAGCATAATTTGTTGAATTGAATTTTTCATAATTTGCGGCAGAATCCCAAAGAGAAAATCCGTCATGATGTTTGGCGGTTAAAACCATATATTTCATTCCGGCGCTTTCGGCAAGTTCTGCCCAGAAGTTTGCATCAAAGTTTTCAGCAGTAAAATCTGATGCAAGTTTTTTATATTCGGCAATATCAATCTGTTCGTTGAAAAGAGCCCATTCGCCTCTGCCGAGCATAGAGTAAAGCCCCCAGTGAATAAACATACCAAATTTTAAATCACGCCAGGATTCAATGCTTTCATTATTTGTTTTTATCTGATTATCGTTCATAAAATCACTCCTTTAAACAAATTATATATCGCAAAATTTAAGTTTTCCTTTGTTTTGTTGATTAAAATGCCATAAAAACTTGAATTTTATGATATTTTGTGATAATCTTATTTTGGGTGATTTTATGAAACACATAAATTTTGCTGACGAAGAAATATTTTTTGATTATAACAACAGTTTGTGTAATAACGGGAAATGGTTGCCTGAAAATCATTATCACAATTCCTGCGAAGTTTATTTTCTTGAAAGCGGCGAGTGTGACTATTTTATTGACGATAAAATTTATCATATGCTGCCCGGTGATATGGTTGTAATAGGCGGAAATATTATACATAATACTGTGTATGGGGAAAAGGTATGTTCACGTATGCTGATAAACTGCTCGAAAAAGCATATGCCAATTGATATGCCAAGAGTTACTTTTTTCAGAAACAGCGAAAAAAAAGATGAAATAAACCATATTTTTTCAAAAATCGAAGAGGAATATAAAAGAAGAAATGAGTTTTCTGAAGAATTTGTAATTTGTTATATAAGGCTTTTAATGCTTATAGCCGCAAGCAGCAGGAATATGTATACTCAAAAGGCAAAGCACAAATACACAGAGTTGGTTGCGGAATACATAAAAAACAATTTTGAAAGCGAAATTTCCCTTTCAAAGGTTGCAGAAAAGTTTTCGGTGAGTGCGGGGCATTTGTCAAGACAGTTTAAAAAGGAAACAGGCTTTACCTTTTCGGAATATCTGGATTTAATGAGATTCAAAAAGGCGGAAGAACTATTATTGTTCGGACAAAAAGAAACAATTACTCAAATTGCGCATATGTGCGGCTTTGGGGACAGCAATTATTTTTCGGTAAGATTTAAAAAAATATACGGGGTGTCGCCCCTTAAGTGGAAAAAGAGAAAAAACAAGCTTGTTGAATCCGGTGAAAAATTGTAGGGTGGTTGTTATATAAAATATATTTATTTTTGAAAAAATGTTGATTTTTATTACATAAAGTGATATGATATTTATGTTAGGTTATAATTAGGTGGTGGAGTATGACCAAGGTAAATATAAACCGAAGATATTTTTCCGAAGGTGAAACAAAAATTTTGGAAAATGGTACACTGCAGGTATATACTTTTATTTATCCAACAGGTGTTGAAGGGGTAAAAGTAAAAAATTCGCGAGGTTATTTTGTTGCGTTGCCATATTTGGGACAACAGATTTGGGAGGCTGAATTTGACGGGCATATTCTGCAAATGGAAAGCCTTATAAAGGTACCAAGGAAGAAAACTCATTTTGTTGAAAACTATGGTTGTCTTTTAATGCACTGTGGGTTTACTGCAATGGGCGTACCGCAAAGCGATGATAACCATCCGCAACACGGTGAACTTCCTCTTGCGGAATACGAAGAGCTCTGGCTTGGCTCCGGCGAAGATGAAAAGGGGAAATTTGTTGAAGTTTCCGGACGGTATAACTATACAAAGTTTTTTGGTGCTAATTATAATTTTGTTCCTACATACAGGCTTTATGAAGACGACACCATAATTTATATGAATGTAAAAGCAACTAACATGCGTTCAAACCCTATGGAGTATATGTATCTGGCGCATATAAATTACAGGTCTTTTGAAAATTCAAAGCTCATTTACAGCGCAAAGAGAGACACAGAACACATTAAGGTTTTTAAAAACATTCCGGATAATTTAACTACTGAAGAAAAACAAAAGCTTTCAGACTATATGGATGCATTAGAAGAAAATCCGGCTATTATGGATGATGTATTTGCGAAAGGACAGTATTATTCACCTGAAATTGTGTTTGCAGTAGATTATGAAGCTGACGAAGAGGGCAGAGTTTATTCGCTTCAGTGTCTTGAAGATGGTTATGCAACATATGTTTGCCATCCGAAAGATAAGCTGCCTGTCGGCGTAAGGTGGATGGGGTATACCGATGACGAAAAAGCAGTTGGAATGGTGCTTCCTGCTACAGCTGATCATATGGGATTCAGTAACGCAAAAAGAAACGGAATGATTAAAGTTTTAGGCCCGGGCGAGATGTTTGAATGCGACATTGAATTTGGCCTTACATCACCTGAAAAAACCGAGAAAATAAAAGCTAAAATAGAAAGAATTTTAAAAGATGCAAAATAAAGCTAAAAGAATAATATCGTTTATGATTTTGGTTTTGTGGATGGGAGTTATCTTTTACTTTTCTGCACAGGTTGCTTCCGATTCATCGGCACAAAGTGGCGGAGTGGTAGAAATAATAAAGGGTTTTCTGGAAAAAATTTCCCCGCTTGCAAAAGAATTTGATATCGCTTTTTGGGATGCTTTTGAAACACTGCTCAGAAAAATTGCTCATGGATTTATTTACTTTATACTCGGAATACTTTGCAGCAATTTTATAATTAAGTGCAATATTAAAAGAAAAATAACAATATCTTTGGCTATATGCTTTTTGTATGCTGTCAGTGATGAAATTCATCAAATATTTGTCGCCGGACGAAGCGGACAAATTGGCGATGTAATTATAGATTCTTTCGGAAGCGTTGTTGGAATAGTAGTGTTTTTTGTTGTTTCCAAGTGGTTTTTTAGTAGGAGAAAGGCATGAAAAAAAGGAAAATATTTTTAATATCTGTACTTGCTTTGGCCTTAATTGTTTGCGGCGTTTATGCGTTTAAAAAAGGGCGCAATTATGTTACAGGAAAGGTTATACAGCAGCTTGCCGAAACAGAAGAGGTAAAAAAATACGAGGAACAAATTAAAAAAAATATGGGGTCTGAAGCTGAAACTGATGAAAAGGATTTAGAGGAAGAAAAAAAACAAGATTTAGAAAACAAGCCCACAGTAGAGCCGAAAAAGCCGAAAAGTATGTGGGATGAGCCGCTGGTGCAAAACGTTTACGCTAGGTTTTCGGCATCAGAAATTTCGACAGTAACCGCAATGATGGCAAACGGATTTACGAAAGAAGAAAAAAAATATATAAAAAGCTTGGTTTTTTCAAGAGTTTCGTCTGCAGAAATAAGTCAGCTTAAGGAAATTTACTATAAATATAATAATTGAGAGGGAGATAGAAATGAGAAGTTTAAAAGTTATCAGCATATTCGCAATAGTAGCATTGCTGGTTTCCATGTTGGCGGTGCCAACCCTAGCAGCTGCAGAAGTTGAAGAACTTGTGTATGATGCGCTTTCGAAGCACAGAAACATTTCAACATTAGAGCAAGAAAATGAAATAAAAAATGTTGAGGCGGCTAATGCAGCAGTAGTTGCTAAAAATTACACAGAAGAGCCTTGGAATACTGTTTTAAACGGTACTACAGGGTTGTTAACTGCTGAAATTAAAGGAAAGCAGAGTTCTGTAAGAACTTTAACCCTTGAATATCTCAGAGGAAAGAATATTACTCTTTCTGCCGAAGATGCTACAATTTCAGGCAAAATTGCAACATTCAAATCGCAAAACGATGCAGTAATGAATAATTACGATCTTGATGATGTTTCTATTAAAGACAGTGCTGCAAAATATAATCAGCTTGAAAATGAACTTACTGCAATTTACAGATTGTATGGCGAAATTTGCAGAGATGTTGAAGATTCATCAAATGGAATTTTAGTTGATGGCGTGGCTTTTTCGGGCCTTAGTGATGCGCAGATAACAGAAATGTTTTCCGCAAAAATTGCAAAGTTTTATAAGGATATAAATAGCCTTCTGTTTGCAGGAAAAGACACATGGCAAGCGGCTTACAGTGCACTTTTGTGCGGAGAAAACAAAATAACAATAGGTCTTATACTTGGAAGTGAAGGTGCTGCAGCGCTTGCAAACGCAGAAACTATGCAGAGAGTTTATGATTATATCGACAGTGCTGATATTCTCAAAACAGTTGCAGCATATAAGGTAGACCTTTATAGCGATGATTTTTCAAAATCAAACACAGCTTTCTATAACCTTTTAAAAGATGTTATGGACGACATTCTTGATATTTCGGGAATGGAAGCGGTTAAAACTTCTCTCGAAAGTATTGGCTGGACAACAGAGAATGTTGTTGCTGCTATGAAAGTTTCGCAGGATGCAGCTGATGTAAACTTTTACTCGCGAGCAATAAATCTTAATATGGTTCTTGGCAGATACCTCGGTATCTACAAGGGCGGAAATCTTCAAGCTCCGGTTAAAGTTTTCGTAAACACTGCAGCAAATGATTCTTATGATATTTGCGTTGAAAAAGGAAGCTATAAAGCAAGCGTAATAAATGTTATTGATACAGTTGTTAGACAAAGCAACGGAACATCTTCAACAATATTGACAACTGATGATGACGGCAGACTTAAATTTACTGTGACTTCATCAGATGTTGGTCAGGGGTATCGCCTTGGATGTTACCGTGATGGTTCAGATACATCTAAAGTTTGGAACTATATTGCGGTAAAATCACTTGATGTTGAAGAAGGCTCAATTCCTGTTGAATCCATTGCAATTAAACAGGGTAAAAACATTGTAATTTATATTGATGAAAGCATACAGCTTGAAGCTATTATTTCTCCTTCCGATGCAACTAATAAAAACGTTACCTGGACAACATCTGATCAAAACGTATTAACAATAGATGCAACAGGAAAAATAACTGGCAAACAGACCGGTTATGTTGTGGTTACAGTTAAATCGGAAGATGGCGGATATATAGCAACAATTACAGTTACCGTTAAGAAACGTGTAGGCGGAGCGGGAAGTATGGGAGAAACAACAGTTCCCACAACAAAACCAACACCTACCATAATTCCAACCCCAACACAGCCACCAACAGGCTCACACTATTTTGAAGACCTCCAGGATCACTGGGCTTCTGACGAACTTGATGAGCTTATTGAAAAGGGCATTATAGAAGGCTATGGCGAAGAAGGCAGCACAGGTGAAATGGGCGGAATTGAGGCTATTTACAGATTCTATCCTGACAGACCTATAAGCCGTGCGGAATTTGCTACTATTATCTGCAGAATGATGTCGCTCCCAGTTACAAGAGAAGGCGTAATTTATGTTGATACAGAAAACCACTGGGCAAGAGATTATGTTGCAACCGCAACAAAATACGGCTACATGATAGGCGTTTCTGAAACAGAGTTTGCACCTGATTTGCCAATCCCAAGAGAACAGGTTATTGCAGTAATTCTCAGGGTTTTAACATTTGGTTATGACGTACTTAATCCCGGAGCACAGAAAATTTATACTTCTGATGAAATTTTAGAGCTTGTAAAAGTACATTTTGGCTATGAATTTACTGATTTGAGCCAGCAGATTCCTGACATTAACAGTGGTTCTGAATGGGCAAGGGCCTATGTTGAAATGGCTTATAAAGACAAAATTGTTGAAGGTTATGAAGACCATACAATGCGTCCACTTATAAATGCAACAAGAGCAGAAGCTGTTATAATGGCAAAAAGAGCTTTGTGGAAATAATAAAAAATCGGCGGGAGAGAATTTTCTCCCGCCAATGTTTTAGAGGTGAAATATGAAAAGAGTATTTGCTTTAATGCTTGTGGTAATAATGCTTTTTGGCACGGTTATTCAGGCGGCGGAACTTGGAGATATATATGTGCAAACAAAATCTTCGTACGGCGAAATTGTTCAAAGGCTTTATAGCGGCGGAGCAAATGATGAGCAAATTATATCGTTTTTTGACGATGTTCAATACGAGCTTATTTTAAGCGTTAATCATTTGGATGACGAAAATTTTGACAAGGCAATGCAAAATGCCATAATAGCAGCACTGAAGTATAGCAAAAATCTTCCTGTCTATAATGCACTTTTATCACAGTTTTCAGAAGAAGCGGTATATTTCTTTAAAAATGGCGAAATTCCTGAAAGCTTAAAGCCACTTTATATGGAAATGAAGGAGAGTATTTTATCAAACGAAAGCCTTATGTTTAAAATAACCTGTCTGTTTTTAGACCAGAATGATTTTGCGTGGGCAATGCCTGCAATTGAAGAAATGGTAAAAAGCGGTATAATTAAAGGTTATCCTGATAAAACCTTCAAGGGAAACGAAAGCATTACAAGAGCTGAATTTACCAAAATGGTTGTTATGGCGTTTGCCGGAAACGATACAGAGGCAACAAGCAATTTTTACGATGTTAAGGCAGAAGACTGGTATTATTCATATGTGTCAACCGCCAAAAAGCTTGGAATTATAAACGGATACGATGGAAATGTTTTTAAACCAAACGAGAAAATCACAAGACAGGACATGGCTGTTATTATAAAAAATGCAAAATTCAAAGATGCAAATGCATCCGCCATTAAATTTACAGATGTGGCCGAAATTTCAGATTATGCACTGGGTGCAGTTTCATCACTTTCGGGAAAAGGCGTTATAAACGGAATGGGCGATGGCTCGTTTGCACCAAAAAGCTTTGCAACAAGAGCACAGGCGGCACAGATGATTTATAATGCAATGAGTACGCAGTAAAAAAAGACATAGAAAAAAGATGATGTGATACACATCATCTTTTTTGTTTTACAGTGTTTCTACAGTTATGCCATCTTTTCCTTCAAATACAATACTTTCAATTTCTTTTTCGGGGTATGGGTTTTTATAAGCTGTTTTATAATACGTTTTACCGTTTTTATCTATTGGGTAAGTTGCGCCCATAACCTCGATATTAGCAGATACAATTGCTTCGGTAGAATCTGATATTGTAGCACTTCCATCTGAGTGTGTTCGTATATTATAGCCGTATATTACAGGGAGTTTGGCAGTGGTTTTATCGGTATAGGTTACTATGTAGTTGCCGATTGTCCAGTCTTCTTCCACAATATAAAATCCATCGTAGAAAACCTTATACGGGCGGTGGTGGTCGGTTGTGTGGGTTACTTCAATTATACTTTCGCCAAGGGTTTTCAAATATCTTTGATAAAGCTCAGTTTTTGTGAGCTCAATAAGCTGTGCATGCATATGGTTATCGTATTCACTGTTCCAGAAAATCCATGCAGTTGTAATAAGAGAGTAATTCTGGCCATTTCTCTGCATATAAACTTCCTCGGGTGAGCCCCAGTTTGAAACAAATCCGCCTGCTACAAAACCAATACGTTTTCTGTAATCTTTAAGTGCATCTGCTCTGAAATTACCATAAACAGAGGTAAATCCAAGCTCTTCAATTTCTTTTTCTTCTACATATGAGCAAAGCGACCAATACCACTGAAGCTGAATAATATCTGTTGGCAGATAATATCTGCAGCGCCAGAGGGTTGGAGTAGTTTTACTTCCGGTACCACCTACAGGAAATCTTGTTCCGTCGGCATTATTTATGTATGCGTTGTAAAGCTTTTCGCCCCACATAATTGTTTTTATATTTTTTGATTTGATATAATTGTGTATTTTAATAATATCGTTTGCGTAAAGTAGAACCGGATCAAGGCCCTTGCACTTATCACAAACTGCAAGAGTATAACATTCGTCGTGACCTATGTTTATATAATTTGGATTAAATACATCAATTACTTCGTCGAGTATATCAAAAACAATTTCGTAAGATTTTGGGTTTGAAGGGCAATATGTATCAGGATATTTATCTTCTTCTCTTTCGTTAAGCTCAGGGTGTGCCATAACAATGTAGTCGCTGTGACTGAGAGACGGAACTTCAGGAATTACCTCAAGCTCTCTCTCGCGGCAGTATTCCACAATGTCGCGCATTTGCTCCTGTGTTATATATGAGCCTGCGCCGTTGTCGGCATGAATTGAGTTTTTTGCCCATTTGCCGTTGCCGCTTGACTGAATGCGGGCAGCCTCATATGGAGTTTTATTAACCTCGCTGCAAAACTCAATCCATTTTTCATTGATTTCGGGGTGTTTTTTATATTCCATTGCACCGCCGACTTCGATTATTATGGAGTTATACTTATAATATATCATTGTATCAACCATTCTTTTGAATGTATCAATACTGTTTTGGCCGGGGGTATAAACTCTGTAACCACGAACGCTTTTATCGGGGCAATCGAACAAAAGCATAGGAGCAATATTCTGGCTTTCCATAAGCTGTTTCAAGGTTGAAACGCCATAAATAAGCCCACGGCTTCCGGGGGAATAAATATTTATTTCATCGCCGGTGATTTCGATGGCGTAGCTTTCATCATTTTCGGAAAATTTATCGCCGATTCTATCTGCCAAATTTTGAGGAATACCTGTTATCAAAGAAACTTTAACTGTTTTGTTACCGGAGGCATTTGCCAAGGTGTTTTTGGCATATTTTAAAGCGTAGCAATCTTTTTCGGCAACAACCGCTGAACTATTTGAAATTTCAAATTTATCGCCATAGTATTCTACAAATCTGAATTCAAAAAACATATTTTCAATTTTCATTTAAATCACCTCGAATTAAATTTAGTAAAGTATATCACAGCGGTATAAAAAAGTCAATTAACAGTTGCAAAAAGAACCAAAATCATATATACTTATGGTATAAAGAACTAAAATTACATAACCTGAGTTATATTTTGGAGAAGAGCTATGTTAAATCAAGTTGGAAATGTGCAGTTAATGCAAAAAATCAATCGACTTAAAGTTTTGAATTACATAAGGGAAAAAGGAATTGCTTTCAGGCCTGAAATTGCAAAGGCAACGGGGCTTTCGCTTTCATCGGTTACAAATATTGTTTCGTATCTCATTTCAAAAAACATTATCGAAAGCGACAGCGGCTTTGTTAAAAGTACTGTTGGAAGAAGGGCTGATGTTTTAAAATTCAGCGCGTCATCATATAACCTTATATGTGTTTTGGTTGAACACGGCGCTATGACTGTTTCTTTTTGCGACCTTTCCGGAAACGTTATTGAAGAGAGCCGCAAAAAAGTTAAGGCAGGCTCGGGAAAAGATTTGGTTTCGGATATTGTTTCAAGAGTTCAGGAAACCATAGACAAATATGGAAACAACAGGATTTTAGCCGTTGGTATTGCTCTTTCTGCCCTTGTTTTGAAAGATGAAATTTACTCGGCGCCACTTAATTTACACATTCCGCTTTTTAAAGAAAGCGTAAGCGAAAAAATAGGACTGCCTGTTTTTGTTGAAAACATAACAAGTGCAAAAGCAGTTTGGCAGTTTAAAGGAAAAAGCAAAACCGACGGAAATGTTTTATTTTTAGACCTTGATGAAGGTATTGGTGCAGTTCAGTTTATAAAAGGAAATATAAACAGAAGCGCGGCAGGAGAAATAGGGCATACAAGCGTTGAGGCTGACGGCGAGCGGTGTGTTTGCGGAAATTACGGTTGCCTTGAAACTATAAGCAGCTACGATAAAATTTTATCGCTTGCAAAAGAAAACGGATTTCAAAGCGTTGCCGAGGCAGAAAAAAGCAGTGATGCTACACTTCGAAATAAGGTTTTTGCGAAAAGCATAAAATATCTCGGTATTGGAATTTCAAACCTTGTTACTCTTTTTAACCCTGACCAGCTCTGTATAAATTTAGGCTCGTTTAAAAACTGTCCCAAGGTTTTAGACAGCGCTGTTGGCGAAATGATTGGCCGCACTTATGAAATTTTTACAAAAAATCTGGGTATAAAATATGTTGATATAACTTCCGGTGAGGTTGTGCGCGGGGTAACCCTTTATATGTGTGACACAATTTTCAGCCTTGATTTTGAAAAAGGTTTTATTGAATAATTGCCTGAAAAAGGGATAAAATATTCCCTGACGGGAAAATTTTGTTAAGAATTTATTATAAATTGCAAAAAAACCTTGTAAAAAGGCAGGGTTTGTGTTAGAATAACATTAAATAATATATATGTGGAGGTGTTTTTTATGCAGATAGCTGTTACAATAATACATATAATTATTGCTGTTGCTTTGGTAGTAGTTGTATTGTTACAACAGGGTAAAGATGCAGGTTTGTCAGGTGTAATTGGTGGAGAAGGCGCAGATTCCTTCTACGGCAAAAACAAAGGCAGAAGCCTTAATGCAATTTTGGCAAAGGTTACTGCTGTTTTGGCAGTGTTGTTCATTATAACATCATTGATTTTGTCAATCGCATTCAAATAATAAAAAGACCTGTGCCGCCTCGGTATAAGAGGCGGTTTTTGTTTCGGGGCATATTTGCTTAAATTCAGCCTGAAAGGAGATTATTATGGATAAAAAAGAAAAGCTTTTGGGTTTTTTGGAAAATCAGGCAAAGTTGCCCTATCTTGCAGAAGAAATTGCTTTAATGCTTGGGGCTGAAAACGCAGATGAGGTAACTTTTTTCCTTGAAGAACTTTTGGCAGAAGGAAAAGTTTTAAAAACGAAAAAAGGCAGATACGAAGCGGCAAAAAAACGCGGAATTTATACCGGCGTTTACAGGCACAATGCCAAAGGTTTTGGCTTTGTTACCCCCGATGAAGGAGAAGATTTTTTTATTTCAGACAAAAACCGTGGCGGAGCTTTTTCAGGTGACACTGTTACGGTTTCTGAAATTAAAAGCCGGAAACACGGCCGTGAAGGCGCAGTTTGCAGCATTGTAAAGCGTAGCAACGAAACTGTAGTTGCAATTTACAAAAGAGGTATTGCCACAGCTTGTGATGCTTCTCTTGATATGAAAATTAAAATTTCAGAGCCTTCAAAAGAATACGAAAACTGCCGCGTTGTTGTTAAAATTGAAAACTTTAAAAGGCTTTTAGGCAAAGTAATAATAAACCTTGGAAGCCGCAGGGAAACCGAAAGCGAAATAAGAGGAATAATGTACGAATACGGCATTCCTGAAAAGTTTCCCGAAGGTGTTTTAGAGGCGGCAAAAGATATTCCTTCTGAAATTTCAGAAGAAGAATACGAAAAAAGAAAAGATTTAAGAACTTTAAAAACAATTACAATTGACGGCGCCGATGCCAGAGATTTAGACGATGCTATTTCTTTGGAGAAAAACGGCGAAAATTACAAACTTTATGTTCACATTGCCGATGTTGCTCACTTTGTAAAAGAAGGCGGCGAGATAGATGCTGAGGCTTTTAAAAGAGGCACAAGCTGCTATTTTCCTGACCGCGTTTTGCCCATGCTGCCCGAAGCACTTTCAAACGGGCTTTGCAGCCTAAACCCCGGGGTTGACCGCCTGGCCCTTTCTACAGCAATGGTTATTGACGAAAAGGGAGCAGTTATATCTTATGAAATTATGCAGTCGGTTATAAAAAGCGACTACCGAATGGAATATGGCGCCGTAAGTGAAATGCTTGAAAGTGAAAAAAGCGAAAAATGGAACGGCTTTGAAGATATACGCCAGATGCTTTATGATATGAAAAAGCTTATGGAAATTCTCAGAAGGCGGCGTTTTGAAAAAGGAAGCATTGATTTTAATATTTCCGAGCCTAAAATAATTATGGGCGAAAACGGCGAGGTTTCGGATGTTGTACTGACAAAGAATACTGTTTCAAATATGATAATTGAAGAATTTATGCTTTGCTGCAACAAAACCTTGGCGGAGCATGCTTTCTGGGCGCAGCTTCCGTTTGTTTATCGTGTGCACGAGGCGCCAAAAGAAGAAAAAATTGATACTTTCAGAAAATTTATTGCACTTTTTAATTTGAAAATTCCGGGAAGAGCCACAGGGGAAAGACTTATGACTCTTCTTGAAAAAATAAAAAACACACCGCCTGAAAAGGCTATTAACACGCTTCTTTTAAGAAGCATGGCAAAGGCTTTATACAGCCCTGAAAACACAGGCCATTTTGGTATTGGAGCAACATATTATTGTCATTTTACTTCGCCCATAAGGCGTTATCCCGACCTTTTTTGCCACAGAATTATCAAAAAAAGCCTTGAGGGCGGAGATGTGACGGTGTTTTTTGAAAAGGCGGCTGTGGCGGCAGAGCACTCCAGCGAAAGAGAAGATGCTGCAGACAATGCAGAGCGTGATGTAGTTCGCCTTAAAATTTGCCAGTATATGAAAAACCACGTTGGGCAGGAATTTGATGCAACCATATCTTCGGTTACAAATTTTGGCTTTTTTGCCGAGCTTGACAACGGCATTGAAGGCCTTTGCCGGGCGGAGTATATTAAAGGCGACTATTATGTTTACGACGAGCGCCTTTTACAGCTTCGTGGCGAGCGAACAGGAAAAACCTTTAACATTGGCGACAGAGTAAAGGTTTTGGTTGCCGCAGTTGACATAGAGGCAAGGTATATTGACTTTTATCTTATAAAGGGAGGTCAGAATGGAAAATAAAACAATTGCGCAGAACAAAAAAGCATATCACGACTATTTTGTTTTAGAAACATATGAAGCAGGAATTGAGCTTTTCGGAACAGAGGTTAAATCGCTTCGAGCAGGCAGAGTTAGCCTTAAAGACTGTTTTGCAGATATAAAAAACGGGGAATTATTTGTTTACGGAATGCACATAACCCCTTACGAAAAAGGAAATATTTTTAACAAAGACCCCTTGAGAGTTAAAAAGCTTTTAATGCACAAAAGAGAAATTATGCGTCTTTTTGGTGCGGTTATGAAAGACGGATGTACTTTAATTCCATTATCTCTTTACTGGAAGGGAAGTCACGTAAAAGTTTCCCTTGGGCTTTGCAAAGGTAAAAAGCTTTACGATAAGAGGGCAGACGCGGCTAAAAAATCGGCCGAGAGGGAAATTGACAGAAGTTTAAAGGAGCAGCTGAGATGACAGGTGCTGAAATTTATAACGTAATAAAAGGCAGTATTGCCGATGAAATAGGCCTTTCAAAGGGCGATATAATTTTAAAATGTAATGGCCATGAAATTGATGATGAGCTTTCTATGCGGTTTTATTTTGCGGCAGAGGAAGTAGAGCTTGAAGTAATTTGCGGCGGAGAGCGGGAGATAATTGAAATTGAAAACCCCGACCTTGAAGATTTAGGCGTTGAATTTGAAAGCGCACTTTTGGGGAAAGCAAAAAGCTGCAAAAACAAGTGTATTTTCTGTTTTATCGATCAGCTTCCAAAAGGAATGAGAAAACCGCTTTATTTTAAAGATGACGACAGCCGCCTTTCATACCTTACCGGCAATTATGTAACTCTTACAAATATTACCGATAAAGAAATTGACAAGATAATTGAAATGCATCTTGAGCCTATAAATATTTCGGTACATACAACCGAGCCTGATTTAAGAGTTTTTATGCTTAAAAACCCTAAAGCGGCCGACCTTCTTAAATATATGGAAAAGCTTAAAGAGGGCAAAATTCATATGAACTGCCAGATTGTTTTGGTAAGAGGCGTAAACGATGGGGAACATCTTGAAAAAACAATTGAAACCCTTTCAGAGTTTTACCCTTATGTGACAAGCGTTTCGGCAGTTCCAATGGGTATGACAAAGTTTCGTGACGGGCTTTTTGAAGCTACTCCTTATGACAAGGAGAGTAGCCGTGAGGTTTTGGAAGCTGTTTCAAAATGGCAGGAAAAACTTCTTGAAAAAATGGGAACAAGGTTTATTTACGCCGCCGACGAGTTTTTCTTAAATGCAGGAATTGATATCCCATGCGACGAATATTATGAAGGGTATTATCAGATTGAAAACGGCGTTGGGCTTATAAGGAGCATGGAAGTGGAATTTGAAGGTGCTCTCTCAAAAGCACCAAATGGCGAAAGAGAGGTAACCATTATAACCGGTGTTGCCGCATACGGCAGTATGAGCCGTCTTGCAAAAATGGCAATGGAGCGCTACCCTGAAATAAAAATTCAGGTAGAATGTATTAAAAACGAATTTTTTGGCGAAAAAATTACTGTTGCGGGACTGATAGTTGGCGAAGATATTATAAATCAGCTAAGGGGCAGAAAAATTTATAAAAACGTTTTAATTCCTTCGGTAATGTTAAAGCACGAAAGCGACCTGTTTTTGGACGATACAACTGTTTCAGACATAGAAAAAGAGCTCGGCTGCGAAATCAGAGTTACCGATTGTACAGGATACGATTTGTGGAAAAAAATTATAAAATGAGGTAAAATATGAGTAAACCGATTATTGCTATTGTTGGCAGACCTAACGTAGGTAAATCAACACTTTTTAACAAAATAGCCGGCAGGCGAATTTCAATTGTTGAAGATACGCCGGGTATTACCCGTGACAGAATTTATGCCGATGCACAGTGGAGCGGTAGAGATTTTTTAATGGTTGACACCGGCGGAATTGAGCCTGACAAGGGCGATATTATTTTAAGCGAAATGTGTGCTCAGGCACAAATTGCCATTGACACGGCAGATGTTGTAGTAATGGTTGTAGATGTGAAAGACGGTGTAACCGCCGCTGATATGGATGTTGCAACAATGCTTCAAAAATCAAACAAGCCTGTGGTTTTGGCTTGTAACAAGGTTGATGCCCCCGGACAGCCGCCTATGGCCCTTTACGAATTTTATAACCTTGGCCTTGGCGAGCCGCTGGCAGTTTCGTCAATTCACGGTATGGGCGTTGGCGATTTGCTTGACGAAATTTTCAGCCATCTTCCCGAAAACGACAGTGAGGAAGAAGATGACGACAGCATCAAGGTTGCAGTTATAGGAAAGCCTAATGCGGGAAAAAGCTCTCTTGTTAACAAAATTCTCGGTGAAAACCGCGTTATTGTAAGCAATATTGCAGGTACAACCCGCGATGCAATTGACTCTTATTTTGAAAAAGACGGCACAAATTATGTTATAATCGACACCGCCGGTATAAGAAGAAAAAGCAAAATTTACGACAGCGTTGAAAAATTCAGCGTAATGCGTGCTCTTGCGGCCCTTGAGCGAAGCGATGTTGCAATTATTATGATTGATGCGGCAGAGGGCGTAAGCGAGCAGGATGCAAAAATTGCAGGCTTTGCCCACGAGGCAGGAAAAGGCGTTGTAATTGCCGTTAACAAATGGGATGCAATAGAAAAAGAAACAAAAACAATGAGCGACTATAAGAGAAGCGTTATGGATAAACTCAGTTTTATGACTTATGCTCCGATTATATTTATTTCAGCAAAAACAGGCCAGCGAATTGACGAGGTTTTCAGCAAAATAAAATACGTTAACGAGCAAAACTCCATGCGTATTTCAACGGGCGTATTAAACGATATTTTGGTTGACGCAACTACAAAGCTTCAGCCACCTTCTGACAAAGGCAAAAGGCTTAAAATTTATTATATGACTCAGGCCTCAACAAAGCCACCAACATTTATTTTATTTGTAAACGACAGAGAACTTGCACATTTTTCATACATCCGTTATCTTGAAAACAGAATCAGGGAAACCTTCGGCCTTGAAGGTACACCAGTAAGATTTATAATAAGAGAGAGGAGCAAAGAAAAAAATGATTAAAGCTTTGGCGCTCGTAATAGGATATCTTTTGGGAAGCATAAATGCTTCGATTATATTTTCAAAACTTAAGGGTGACGATATTCGCCGCCACGGCAGCGGAAACGCAGGCGCAACCAACACCCTTCGTACATATGGAAAGGGCGTTGCCGCAGGGGTTACCTTATTTGACATATTAAAAGGCATTGTTGCTGTTTTAATTGCAAGATACATATTAAGAGATGAAATGGCAGTTTTATTTGCAGGCCTTGGTGCAGTTTTGGGCCACAATTTCCCCGTTTATTTTGGATTTAAAGGCGGCAAGGGAATTTTAACATCATTTGCAGTAATTCTTATGATTTCACCATATTCGGCACTTTGTGCCCTTGTAATAGCCATTATTATAATGGCAACTACAAGATATGTATCACTAGGATCTGTTATAGCGGCTATAGTGGTTCCCCTTTCTTCTCTTATTTTTGAAAAAGGCAATTATCCTACTATAATTTTACTTACCATACTTGGCCTTCTGGCAATTTTCCGTCACAGGGAAAATATTAAAAGGCTTATAAACGGAACAGAAAGAAAGCTTGGAGAGAAAAAGGAGTAAGCAATGATTAAAAAAATTTCTGTTATTGGCTCAGGGGGCTGGGGCTGTGCTCTGGCAAACCTTCTGGCAAACAAAGGATACAGCACCCTTTTGTGGTCGTGGCAAAAAGAAGAAAGCGAAGAAATTAAGAAAAACCGCGAAAACGTACTTTGTCTTAAAGGTGTAAAGCTTTGCGAGAGTATAACATACACATGGAGCCTTCAGGAAGCGGCCGATGCCGACCTTTATGTTTTTGCCGTTCCTTCCCACGCAGTAAGAAGTACATCGGCGGCTTTTGCACCATTTGCAAAGGCAGGCGTTCCGGTTGTAAATGTTGCAAAAGGATTTGACAACAAAAACTTAATGCTGCTGAGTGAGGTTTTGGAAGAAAACTTAAAGAATAATCCAATTGCCGTTTTAAGCGGCCCTTCCCACGCAGAGGAGGTTGGAAAAGGCCTTCCTACAACCGTTACGGCAGCTTCAAAAGACGAAGAGGTAGCAAAAACTATACAGGATGTGTTTATGACCGACTATTTCAGAGTTTACACAAACGGCGATATAGTTGGCGTTGAAATTGGCGGAGCCCTTAAAAATATTATTGCCCTTTGTGCAGGCGTTTCCGACGGGCTTGGTTTTGGCGATAATACCAAAGCCGCTCTTATGACACGTGGCCTTGCCGAAATTACAAGGCTAGGGGTTAAAATGGGCGCAAATCCACACACTTTTGCGGGCCTTACAGGAGTGGGCGACCTTATTGTTACCTGCACCAGTATGCATTCCAGAAACCGCAGAGCAGGTATTTTAATTGGCAAAGGAATGACAGCAAAGCAGGCTCAGGAAGAAGTTAAAATGGTTGTTGAAGGCGTTTATGCCGCAGAGGGCGCATATAAACTTAAAGAAAAATACGGCGTTTCAATGCCAATTGTTGATGCCTCGTATAAAGTTTTGTTTGAAGATATGAAACCACTTGATATGGTTCGTCAGCTTATGATGCGAGATAAAAAGGATGAACTTGAAAACAATATGTTAGCATAAAAAACAGTGCCATCCGTTTGGATGGCACTGTTTTGTAATATTATTGAAAACAAATACTAGTTGACATAATCTTTATTTAAAGGTAAAATATATCTTAGAATATTATGGGAATATTCTGCAGTTTACTAAGGCGGTGATTAAAATTTTAAATTTAATTCCGAAAATATTTTCGATTTTATTTGTTCTTTTGGTTTATGTTTTTATAATCAGCATAATAAAAATGGTAAATTCTGATATTGCCGTTATGCTTAAAAAGAAAAACGCAGGCGGGCACGCAGGAACTTATTTAAAACTTTTAAATATACGAAGCAGCCTTAATTTTCCTGTAAGCGAAAGCTATGAAATTGCGGCCGATGTTAAAATAGGGCGCGACCGCAGCTGCGAAATAAGAATAAACGACCCGTTTTTGTCAACTGTTCACGCCGAAATTCTGCTTGAAGACGGATTTTGTTTTCTTAAAGATATGGGCAGCACCAACGGCACGCTTTTAAACGGCGAAAGAGTTGAAGGCGACCCTATTGAACTTATAAACGGTGACAAAATAAGCTTTGGTCAGCTTACGTTTATTTTTGTTACTGACAAGGCTTAAAGCCTTGCCGAAAGGATTTTGATATGAGAAAAATTTCAAAGCTTGTACCTCTTTTTCTGGTACTTTTGGCAAACGTTTTAGGATTTGGAATACTATTTTTCTTAAATGGAGAACTTGACCGTGCCGTTTTGTATTCTTCCCTTGCGGTTCTCGGAATAGTTTTAGTTTCCTATGCGGTAATTTTGTTCGGCTCTTTTGGTGATGAATATTTATTTTTGGTAGTTTCAATGATTTTTACCATTGGAATTATGTTTTTGCTCCGTATAAATGTTGAAGTGGCGCAAAATCAGATTATGTATTTTTACATAGGAATGGCGGGCTTTTTTGTGGTTTATGCTTTTTACAGAAAGCAAACTTTCTGCCACAGGCCGAAAATGATTGCAGGGTATATTGGTTTTTCAGTACTTTTGTTTCTTGTAACTCTCGTTTTCGGCAGTAGCTCGGGCGGTGCAAAAAACTGGCTTAATCTCGGCATAATCGGCATTCAGCCGTCAGAAATTATTAAAATATTTTTCATTCTTGCCCTTGCAGGGCTTTATACCGCGCCTTATGTTGAAAATGAAAGACGCAGAGGCCTTTTATACCAGTGGATGGCCTCTCCTTTTGCGCGTCAGCTCATGATTATGATTATATCATATATGTTCCTTGGTTTTCTGGTACTTCAGAGAGAATGGGGCTCGGCTGTACTTTACTTTTTAATTTACTTTACAATGCAGTATGCTTTTGGAAATTCAAAGGCAATTTTTGCCCTTAATATTCTTGGTGCAGGTGCAGGTGCGTTTTTGGGCGTTAAAACCATGTCGCACATTCAGGAGAGAATTTCTATCTGGATCGACCCTTTTGCTGACCAGCAGGGCCTTGGGTATCAGATTGTTCAGTCGCTTTATGCCATGGCTTCGGGCGGCTTTACGGGAACAGGCCTTGGAATGGGCAACCCTTCTTTTGTGCCGCTTGTAAAAAACGACTTTATTTTTGTTGCAATTTGTGAAGAATTTGGTATGATAGGTGCAATTGGGGTTATAATGCTTTTCTTCCTTCTGATGTACAGAGGAGTTAAAATATCCCTTCGTGCCACAAATCCATTCAATAAAGCGGTGGCTCTTGGTATTGCGGCAATGTTTGGTTATCAGACATTTATTATAATAGGCGGCGTTACAAAGTTTATTCCTATGACGGGTATTACTTTGCCTTTTGTAAGCGCAGGCGGCTCTTCTTTGGCTGCTTGTTTCGTGGCCCTTGGAATACTTCAGGCAATTTCAGGGAAGGAGAGTGAAAATACAGATGTTATCTAACAAAAAAATTATTCACGCATTTGTAGTAATTTCAATGCTTTTCCTCTCGCTTGTACTTTATCTTACATATTTTCAGGTTTTTCGTGCACCGGAGCTTAAAAACGATGGTTCAAACCCGAGAACAGTTTTAGAAGAACAGAGAATAAAAAGGGGAGATATTCTCTCTTCCGATGGCAAAGTTTTAGCATACAGCCATATGGTTGAAGACGGGCAAAAAAGGATTTACCCTTATGACAATATGTATTCTCACGTTATTGGCTATAACAGCACCCGATATGGCAGAAGTATGCTTGAAAAAACATATAACGGATACATTATGGGCTCTGATATATCAAGCAATATATTTAATTTTAAACAGGAAATTTTGGGTGGAGAAAAAAGTGGAGCCGATATAAACCTTACAATCGACCATTCTCTTCAAAATCTTGCATACAAGCTTTTGGGAAACAGAAAAGGCAGTATAATTGCCATAGAGCCCAAAACGGGTGCAACTCTTGCCCTTGTATCAAAACCCGATTTTAACCCTAACGAAGAAAGCCTTGTGGCAAACTGGGAAAAAATTTCAACTTCCGAAGAAGGAGTTTTGCTTTCAAGGGCCACCAGCGGACTTTATGCCCCGGGTTCATCTTTTAAAATTGTAACAGCGGCGGCAGCGGTTGAAAATTCGCTTCACGAGCAAAATTTCAAGGATGAGGGAAGTATTGTAATCGGTGGTTTTGAATTTGTAAATTACGATGGAAAAACTTTGGGAGAAGTTGATATTGATACCGCTTTTGCAAAAAGCAGTAACGTTGTGTTTACTTATCTTGCAGATGAAATAGGCCGCGGAAAAATGAAAGATGCGGCAGACAGATTTATGGTAGGAAAAGAAATTTCTTACGATATTCCTCTCGGGAAAGGAAGCGGCTTTAACTCAACCGAAAAAACCAACACTGCGGCAATTGGTATGGGCCAGGGCGATTTGCTTGTAACGCCTATGAATATGGCGCTTGTTGGATGTGCAATAGCAAATCACGGCAGAATTATGCAGCCATATCTTGTTGAAAGCGCAACTTTGTCTACAGGTGGCAGTGTTTACACTCATAAAACAAAGCTTCTTTCGAAGGCGGTAAGCGAAAGCGTTGCCGCTCGCGTTGAAGAAATGATGATAGAGTGCGTAAAAAGCGGAACAGGAACGGCTGCGGCGGTAAGCGGAATTCAGGTTGCGGGTAAAACCGGAACGGCTGAAAATGCCGGAGAAGACCACGCATGGTTTGTAGGCTATGCTCCGGCAGACGACCCTGAAATTGTAATATGCGTTATGATTGAAAATGCAGGAAATACTGGCGGTGCAGTATGTGCGCCAATAGTGAGAGATATGATAAAGCATTGGTGTATAGACTAAGGAGATTATTATGGAAATAGGAATAAATATGACTTCATTCACAAAAAGAGGTCATGGCCTTAGGTATGGCGAGAGGGCCTACAAAAAAATAAAGGAACAAGGCTTTTCATTTATAGATTTTGATGTATCTGCCCTTGCGGAGCAGAATTTAGCAAAGGAAGAAGCTGAAAGAATAATTCTTCATGAAAAAGAACTGATTTTGGCGGCAGGGCTTTTAGTTTCTCAAACTCACGGCCCGGGACACAACATAGTAACAGACAGCACCCCTGAGGGCAGATGCGCCCGCCTTGAAGTTATGAAAAAAGCCCTTTATTACTGCTCTTTGCTTGATTGTAAATATATGGTTGTGCATCCCATTATGCCCCTTGGCTGGAGCGACAGAAAAATGGAAGATAACCGCGCTACATTTGATATAAATGTTGAATATTACAAAGAGCTTTTGAAAGAGGCAAAAAAATATGGCATTACCCTTTGCTACGAAAATTTGCCATGTATTGATTTTTCAATTTCTACCCCGCAGGAGATTTTTGAGGTTGTTCGGGCAATAGATGATGAAAATTTTAAATGTTGCCTTGATACCGGCCACGTTGTTGCATTTGACCCCGATGCAAAGGTTGAAGATGCCGTAAGGCTTTTAGGGGATAGCATTAAGGTTTTGCACTGTCACGACAATTATGGCAGAAGCGACCAACACGCCTTTCCGCAGTTTGGTATTATAAACTGGAAAGAGGTTTCATCGGCCCTTTCAGAAGTTGGTTTTAAAGGAGTTTTCTCCCTTGAGCTTGAATTTCCCGATGGGCTTTCTGATGAGCTTTTTGATGAAAGCTTTTGTCTCTTTTCGCGTATAGCAAAAGAAATTGTGGCAGAAAATTAAAATGTTTGGCAAAGGCCACAACCAGATAAGGAAGTTTTGGTTTTTAAGCCATATTTTTCATTTATACTGCATCAAAAAAGTCCGAAATACGACAGTATTACGGACTTTTTGTTCTTTGTATAAATATAAAAATCTGATATTAAAAACTGCATTGCATCCTAAAATTGAAATTTTTGAATGAAGTTCAAGGCGAAAAATGCACATAATCCTGTCGGATATGTGCATTTTTCAACGCAGAAATTCGTCAAAAAGACAATTTTCAGGACAATACTTCCTTATCTGG
>JAZNQN010000003.1:0-2096 GCA_045590195.1 Clostridia bacterium
GTAAAATTGCTTGATTTGGAATATTACACCCCAAATGTAAGAATAGAACAGATTACACACGATATAGCCGTGATTGACACCGCTATATATTTGATAAAAAATGAGGGTGTAGAAAAATCAAGTATTACAACCGAACGAGAGATGAAGCATAAGGCGGGGTTTGGAAACCCGAAGCACTTCCCCGACTTTATTTATTATACAAAAGATAATAAAACTACGTGTGTAGAGATAGAATTATCAGCAAAAAAAGTGTCAACGCTTGAAAAGAATATTAAAAACAATTACAAGGTTTATGATGTTCAGCGTTGGTTTATTCCGAGCGACAGACAAAAGGTTATTGATAATGTAAAAGCCATAGGCGAAAAATACGGCGTTAAAATAGAGCCGTTAGAAAAGGTGGTGGAATATGTCAAAGGAGTTTGAAGAACAAAAGCAGATTTCTGCTTTTGATGTAGTAATATCAGCACTTGCAATATTGGTATGTTTGCCGATATTACCATTTAATTTGTTATATATTTTCTTGATTTTAAAAACGAACAAAAAAGAAAATTTTGTGTTGTTTCCTTGTGTTGCTTTACTTGTGATATTATGCACTAAAATGGGGGTGTTTTTGCAAGAAACAATACAAATTGCAGTTACACTTGTTAAAGGACTTTTTAATCACAGTTTTAATATATCAGCTTATGGTTTATATAGTCTGTCAAGTTGGTTTATTTTAACGGCGGTATCTTTTGCGGTTGCTTCGTTTGTTGTAAAACGCATACGATACAACCGACTAAAAGAACAAGCGGGAATTATATCATTAGAACGGAAATTTGCAACAAATGGGGGTGGAAGATATGACTACGCCTATTGATAAAGAGAATGCAACTTTGATAGGTCATACCCGATTAGGAAAAGCGGTTTATTGTCCCGACAATGCAAAACACGTTTTTGCAAGTGGAACTACGGGGGCAGGTAAGACGATTTGTTTAAGTAATTTTGTTTTAAACGGCATTAAAAAAGGCACAGGCTTACTATTGGTGGACGGAAAAGGCGATACAGGACAAGGCTCAATATTAGAAATTGCAAAAGCATTTTGCGAACAACACAACAGACCACTTTATGTAATCAATATGAACGAGGCAACAAAATCAGCAAAGTATAACCCACTTAAAAACGCAACGGAAACGGTTGCCAAAGATATGCTGGTAAATATGACGGAGTGGAGCGAACCACATTATAAAACAAATACAGAAAGATATATACAGCGTGTTGTAAAACTGATGAATATTGCAGAAATTCCTTTGTCTTTTAACTCAATAATTCAAAATATGTCGGCAGACAATTTTGAAAGTTTGTCAGCCGTTTTACAAAAAAGCGGTTTAATTTCAAAAGAAAATCATATTGAAAATTTAGACTTAATAAAAGCAAGTGGGAAAATTGCGGAACAGGCATCAGCCCGATTTGCAACAATAGCAGAAAGTGAGATGGGAGAAATCTTTGACGAAAGCGGTATTGATATATATTCTGCATTGAAAGAAAATGCGGTTATACTTTTTATATTAAACCCGCTAATCTACCCCGAAACATCAAAGGCTTTAGGACGTTTAATTTTGATAGACAGTAAAAAAGCTGTCAGCCAATTATTCAACAATGACCGCCGTAGCTTCTTTGTCTTTGACGAAATAAATGTGTATGCCTCTTCTGTTCTTATTGATTTAATCAACAAGAGCAGAAGTGCGGGCGTTACTTGTATATGTGCAACTCAAAGCCTTGCAGACCTTGAAACAGCGGTGGGCGAAGCGTTTAAACATCAAATAATTGAAAATTGTAATAATTATATCGTTATGAGACAAAACAGTTTTAAGAGTGCGGAAGAGTGGGCAAAAACAGTAGGAACACGAAGTAAATTAGATGTAACATATCAAATGTCAAAAACAGAAGCGACAGGCATGGGAACGGCAAAGCAAGTTCGTGAATTTATTATACACCCTGACGAAATTAAATCGCTTAAAACAGGCGAGGGTGTTTTTCTTTCTCGTGACAATGGAAGATGTGAAAAAATTAAAGTTGTAAAACCATTTTGAAAGGAGTAATTTATTATGTCAGAATTT
>JAZNQN010000004.1:0-14370 GCA_045590195.1 Clostridia bacterium
GATACAGTTTATCAGAGTGTGCCTGATTGCGATACTGCCTGGGCTGTGGGTGGAACTTCGAAGTACATACACCCATACTGCAGAAATGCAAATTCAATAAGCATTGAGCTTTGCTCCAGGAACTGGAACGGAAAAGGCAAGCCTGCAACCGACAGTGGATGGTATTTTAAAGAAGAAACAATTAACAATGCAGTCAAGCTTACAAAAGAGCTGATGGAGAAATATAATATTCCAATTGAGAATGTTATAAGACATTACGATGTGTGGGGCAAGATTTGCCCTGCACCGTTTGTTAATAATCCCAAGGCTTGGGAAAATTTCAAGGAGAGGCTTACGATGGAAAAATACAGCTACGATACAACCGTTGACAATATGATTCGTGACGGAATTACAACTGTTGAAAATATGGCGTACTGGGAGAAGGTTCTGGGTGGAAGGGAACCGGTTAATCTTCAGTATGTGAGGGCATTGCTTGACAGGTATCATAAGAAATTGATATAAATATAAAAAAAGCAAATATATTAATGTATACAACAAAGCAGTACATTTATATTGACAAATTCTGACAAATTATGTACAATATACATTAGAGGTGAGAAAAATGAACGAAGAATTATACTATATGTTATCGACAATGTTTGAAGGTTTGATAGTTATTTTAACGGTCGTTGGTTCTATTTTTGCTTGTATTCAACTTCGACAAATAAAAATTAACAGAAGGAGACAATTTGACCAAGCACGAAGAGAAAAAACAGTAGAGATGGTAATGTATTATGTTCGAAATACTAAAAAAGAAACTCGTGTGATTGAAAAGATAGTTGCTGGTTTCTCCGACGAACAATGTCAAGACCTATATAATTATACACCATTTCAAATTGATGAAAAGACCAAGAGACTGCTTTGTCAAATTTGTCCACACAAAGAAGAATGTCAAAAAATGAGTGACATAAAGAAAGAAAACTGTTGTAAAAAGAAAGATAACTGTCGTTTTAAGAAAGGCAATAGTTACATTATTGATGACGTTACATTATTGTTCATACGAGGACATATCATTTCTTATTTAAATGTATTAGAATGTGTTCTTTTGTCGTGGCAATTAGGAATAGTTGACCAAGGTGTTATTGAAGAACAATTTATTTTCTTGGATAAAAAGAGGCAAAAAGAACAAGCATTGGATACGTTCAGAACTATCGCTGGACTAGGGAAATCTTATCCTGCAATAGAAAAATTTTACCAACACTTAAAGCAAAAACGTAGGGAAGAGGCCGCCAAAACATTAAGAAACATTTTGCAATAAAAAATCTAATATGAAAATTAAAAGCCCGGGATTCCCGGGCTTTCATTTGTTATTCATCAATTACATCCATTTTCATAATATTACCTCCAAAGTGTTAATGTACGAAGAGGAATGTGTATCATCCCCTACGAGTATTATATACTATGGGATAAAAAAATGCAAGTGTTTTGTAAAAAAAATAAAATATAAATTGAACAAGCGAAGATATAAATAATCTTGGATATTTAAAAATTCAGCTTGACAACTATCACGAAAAGGTAAATGGGTAAAAAGGGGATATTTGGGAAGAATTGGGAAATTTTTATTGACAAATTCCTAAAGCAGTAATATAATGAGCGTAGAAAAGGCAAGATTTCAAACGGTCGTGCCAAAGTAATCAGTATAAAATGACTGCACTTTTAGCGAGGGGCGGTCATTTTACTTTTACAGTAAATATTATAAGGATAATAAAAATTAAAACTGACATTTTAACTATGTAGTCAATAACAACCACCTCCTTTCGGAGAGTGACCGAGCCGCTGGTGATTACATCACTAAGAAATCTTGCCAGAGACATTATATACCAAATTTTACCAAATTGCAATATTTTTTTCGGGGAACGCAAGCTCCCCGTTATTTTTTGAAAAAAATTACTGGTTTTCCTTTTTCGTGCGTATAAGTAGTTATCAAAAGCGAAAGGAGGAAGATACCAATGCAGAAGTACTTATTCAAAGAAATGTTTGAAGATGAAGTTAATACAAAGCTTTCATACTATCTAATTTGCGATGGTGAGAGGTTAGGGGTAGAAGTAAGTACCAGTAAAGGTGACAGCGAAACCTGTATTATTGAAGACAGGGAAGAGAATGCCTTTGAATTTTTAAATGTTCTTGCCAACGGAAAGGTGTGGCCGGTACATATTCAGGACATACTGAAAGATCGTAAAACGGAAAGATTTTTAGACAAGCTCTCTCAAAATCTTATTCAGGCATACCTTGAGACGACTTTCGACAGTCGTTAATGGTTTTTTTATGAGGTCTGCAATTTCGCGATTATGCAGACCACACTCAAATGCGAGGTGGAAAACTTCGCGATATTTAGGGGCGAGGGTATTGGCAATTTCCTTCGCCTCTTTCATAAGCTCAATTCCCAAATTGTCAGCTTCAACAGATAGTTCGGCTACAACCTTTTTTTCAGTTTGCATTTTTCTTAAAATATCAATACAGGTGTTTTCAGCAACCTTTTTAAGCCAGGCGTTAATTGTCTTTTGTTCTACTTTTTCGAAATTTACCATAAGCTTATAAAATGTTTCCTGCATGGCTTCTTCTGCAAGAGCGTGATTATAGAGTAAGTCGTAGCAGGTTTTATATACCAATTTCCATTTCTTTGTGTAGATTTCGTTGAAGTCTGACATTTGCTAATCTCCTTTGATTTGTGTTCAAAGATCATTAGCATTATCATATATGTGGCTATGTATAACCCCATTCATATGTCATAAGCAAAACTGTGTCTGCAAGGGCGCCTATTGCGGCGTAGTCGTGTGCTTCATACAAAAGGCCTTGCTGCTCTCTTGAAGTTTTTGGTGCAAGGTCAACATTTACGCTGAACCCGTACTGGTGCATTTTATTTACAGTGTTATCAATAAAGGAAATATATGCCGTAGTATCATCCTGATTTATATATTCAAAATCAAGGTCAATTCCGCGATAGCCTTTTTCGCGCATTGTTGCAATAAGGTTTTCGATAACCGTGTTTTGCAGCTGACGGTTATTAAAAAGAAGAGAAGAGCGCTCTGTGCTGAAGCCGCCGTCATCAGTAATTGACGATAAAAGCAAAATAGGCGATGCCTCGTATTCATAAATTGTATCAATTAAAGAAGTATCGTTTTCGGGCGGAATTAAAGAGCCGTCATCACGAAAGCCGTAGCCGAAAATGGCACATTCGGAAGTATATAAAAGATTTCTGCGAAGGGTATTTTGCTGAATATAAGGGTAAATATAACCCGAAATAAATATGGGGTTATTTTCTTCGCCCCGAAAAGTAATTGTAAGAGTTTGCCCCACGAAAAGGGTAGGGTTATAAATAAGAGTAGGATTTTTCTGCAAAAGCTCAATCTGGCTTATATTGTATTCCTGCGCAATTGAGAAAATACTTTCGCCGCTATTGACTGTGTGAATTATTTCGGGAATTAAAATAATTAGTGCCTGACCTACTACAGGGTATGGCAGAGCGGAAAGGCCGTTATCGGAAACAATGCGTGAAACCGAAGTTCCATACTGCCTTGCAATGCCCGAAATGGTTTCGCCTCTTGAAACTACATGAATTATCATAAAAAAACCTCGCCTTTATAAATTATAGTAAATTATATTCCTTTCACAACCGAATATGATAGGGCATATAATAAAATAAGAAGGTTTGGTGAAATTATGGCAATTAAAATTTTTATAGATCAGGGGCATAACCCCAGCGGCCCTAATACAGGCTCGGAAGGAATTGGAATAAATGAGGACGAGGTTACCTATGAGGTTGGAAGATATTTATATAACCTTTTAAATCAAAACAGCGAATTTGAGGCAAGGCTTTCAAGAAATACGCCAACTGAAGTAATAGGCATGAGCAACGCCGAAAGTTTAAGGCAAAGGGTTTTAATGGCAAACAGCTGGGGAGCGGATTACTTTATAAGTATTCACACAAATGCTTTTCAAAACCCTTCTGCAAACGGAAGCGAGGCTTTTGTATATAGCCGCCAGGGCGAGGCATATGTTTTTGCTGAGTATATTTTAAATTCTATAGTTGAGCGCCTTGATATGAATGACAGAGGGGTTAAAATAAGGCCTTCGCTTTATGTTTTAAGGCGAACCCGTATGCCTGCAACGCTTGTAGAACTTGGCTTTATAACAAACTCTTCCGATGCACGAAAACTCCGTGAAAATCCACAAGGGTTTGCAAATGCCATGTATCAGGGGATTTTGGAATATTTTGGATTAAGTTAAAAAACTTGTTTTTTAACTTAATTGTTTTATAGGGATAGCAAAAAGGCTTTAAATATTAAAAACCGCATTTTATAATGCGGTTTTTCATTATTATTACAAAGTGGGTTCAGTAAAAAATGAAAATTAATAAATATTTTGCCTTTTTGCGGTTTGAACTTTTTTACATCCCTATGTAGAATTTAACTGTTGTTCGGGCCTTATCTTCGCCTTCGCCCATCAGCTTAACGCCTATGGCATTTTCTTCCTTGCAGGAGCAAACCGAAATTTTTTCGCCTTCATAAACGGCGCTGCGGTAATATATTTCTGCTTTTTTAATTTCGGCATCAATGGGCAAAGCTTCCATTGCAAAAGATACAAGCTTTACATTGTTAACGTGGTAATTTGTGTCAATTTCCCTTTTGCCAACTACAATTTCTGAAACCTTTTCACATTCAGAAAGCTGCGGCTCACGGCGAATAAATTCCATCTCGTGCTCCTCGGTGCATTCGAAAAGCTCTGAAAAATCATCAAAAACTTTTGTAACTCTTTTGGTTTCAGTATCCATAAACGCCCACACAGATGAGCAAAGAGCCAGTGTTTTGCCGCTTGCATCTTCAATTTTATAACAACGATTGCCGTAAATACGGTCGTAGCACTGGGGGTATGTATAAAGAGTTACCTCCTCATCAATTTCGGGATAGCGGTAAACTTCTACATTCATTGAAATAAGTATCCAGGCTCTGTTTTGTGCGTAGAGATTATGCATTGAATACTTTGTTCCGCTTGTGTGGCCTGTTGCCACATCTTGAAAAAAATTAAGTATTGATAAAAACCCGCATTTTCCCGTTGGGGAAAGGTGGCTGTATCTTATTTTTGTTTTTTCGCTATACATTTTTACACCTTCATTTCTTTACATATTATAGCATTTACAACCTTAAATTTCAAGCCTTGATTTAATCGTTTTGATATAGTCAGTTGGAGAAACCTTTTCCTGCTTTTTAAAAAGGCGGCTGAAATAATGAAGAGAGGAAAAACGAAGCACAGAAGAAATTTGAGTAAGGTTATAATTTCCTTCGCGCATAAGCTTTTTCGCTTCTTTAATTTTAAGGGTGTTTATGCAGCCGATAACCGTGTCGCCGTAAGTTTTTTTAAAGCCGCTGCAAAGGGTTGTTTTGTTTGTTCCAAAAAGAAAACAAAGCTCTGAAAGGGTTATTTTCTCTCTGAAATTTTTCTTTATGTAATTATAAACTTCAAGCATTTTTGGGTTAAAACCATCACTATGTTCCTCCAAAACCTTCGTTTGGCGGCTTCTTACAAGGTCAATAAAAAGCGTTTCAAGCTTTATTTTAATCATCTGGTCAGCCCCAAAGGGATAATCCTTTCGCTTTTTCATATCCTTAAGGTTTGGTATATCGTAAGGGGCTTTAAAAACTGTTCGCCCTTCTTTAATAACCTCGGTAAGAATTTTTTGCTGCTCATTACTCAGCAAAACAGGGCCTTCGGAAAAAACATCAAGCTCGTCAGCCTTGCATTCAAAGCCGATTATAATTACATTGGGTGCAATATTTTTAATGCAACTGAGTGAATGAATTTCGCCCGATTTATGAATTATCATTTCGCTTTCTTTTAAAATGCCGCTGTAGTTTTCCGCCTCAATATTTATAGAGCCTGTGTCAACATAAACCAATTCCCTGAAAGCGTGATTATCCTTAACTGTCTGGTATTCTCTCGTAAATTCAAAATAGTGAATATTGGCAATTCGGCTAACTTCAATTTGTTTTTCAAAGCGTTTAAGTTTAAACTCCATAAAACCCCTCCGTTTAGTTTATTTTACTACAAAAGATGTGTTTGGTCAATATTAAATTAATTTACTATTGTGCAAAAAAAGTTTACTATTTACTAAATACAAAAAAACTTTTTTGCTATATAATTAAATTACAAAATAAATTTAAAAAGGAGAATTGCTATGTCAAGAATTTGTATTCCCGATTACGAGTATAAGGAAAGAATTGCCCGCGCAGCAAAAATGGTTGCTGACAGAGGGCTTGATGTAATGGTAGTTTGCTCAACAGAGTCAGACTATGCAAACGCAAGATATTTCAGCGGCTTCTGGCCACTTTTTGAAAGAGCCGGTGTTGCAATTGCCGCAAACGGCGATGCTGCCCTTCTGGTAGGCCCTGAATGTATTATTTTTGCACAGGACGTTGCTAAAATGGACAAAATTTTCTGCCTCAGAGAGTTTCGTGAATCAGCCGACCCTTCATATCCCGAACTTAAAGCTGATACCTTTGCAGATGTATTTAAAGCAATCGGTGTTCAGGGCGAAAATATTAAAATTGGTCTTGGCAGCTATGTTGAATGTACCCTTCCAATTTACGAAGGCCTTAAAGACAGCTTCCCGAAAGCTGAAATTGTAAAATGTAACGATATTATGGTTAACCTTCGCAAAATCAAAAGTGCAAACGAGCTTGCCTGTATTCAGGAAGGCTTCAGAATTGTTGATATTGCTACAGATGAAGTTATAAGAAACTTAAAACCGGGCGTTACAGAGCTTCAGATGGTTGGTATTGCACAGCGCGTTATTTACGAAGAAGGCGCAGAATACGAAGGTCTTCCAATGTATGTGTTCAGCGAAAAATCAACAAGCCACGCAATCAGCCGTTCGGGCTATAAAACAATTAACAAAGGTGATATTGTTCAGCTTAACCTTTCCGCTAAAATTGATGGTTACTCACCTGCAGTAGGTTTGCCTGTTGTAATGGGCAAACTTGAAGGCGAGAGAAGAAGAGTTGTAGAATTCTGCCTTAAAGCACACGACTGGACTGTTGAGCAGATTAAAGCAGGCGTTAAAGCCAGCTCAATTGCAAAAGATTTCCACAAAATGTATGTTGACAACGGTTTTGAGAAAAACTTTGTTTACGGCCCATGCCACGGCACAGGTATGATTGAGGTTGAGCCTCCCTGGATGGAAACCGACTCCGATTATATTTTAGAGCCTAATATGACATTCCAGGTTGATACATTTATCTCAGGCGATGGCTTTGGCGTTCGTTGGGAAAAAGGTATTGCAGTTACAGAAAATGGTTGTAAATCTATGACAGACTATTTGAAGAAGGGAATCATAGAGTTAGAATTTTAATTTAAAAGCCCCTTATTGCAAGGGGCTTTACCCAAATAAGATAGGAGAATTGTTATGGCAGTTGGAAAAAAAGTATGGCTTATTCCCGATTGTGAACTTCCAAAGCCCGGCGAAGGCGTTGCAAAAGGTCACGAATCGGTAATTATTGTAAACGACAGCGATATGGATGCAGAAATTTCTGTAAAGCTTTTCTTTACAGACAAAGAGCCCTATGAAGATATTAAATGGACAGTAAAAAGCGGAAGAGTAAGATGCTTTCGTATGAACCGCCCCACGGATATGTGCGGTTTTGAAGTTCCTTTTGAAACACAGTACGCAATGAAGATAACCTCAAACTGCGAAATTGTTGTTCAGTATGGCAGACTTGATAATACCCAGGCAAACCTTGCTTTTTACACAACGCTTGGTTACTGCGAATAAGGAGGAGAAAACAATGGAATATAATATGAGTTTTCCAAGAGAATTAAATTATGTAAAAGAAAACAGAACGCCTTTCGTAATCTGCGGCGGAACAGTTGAATATCACGGCCCGCACTGCTCCTTTGGATGTGACACACTTATTGCAGAAGGCCTTATTAAAAAGCTTTCAGAAAAGAAAGAAATTATGATTGCCCCAACAATTTACTACAGCCCTTCAAGCTATGCAGTTGCCGATGAAACAAGCGGAACAGTGCATATTGAAGAGGATGTTTTCGAGGCGTATCTTTTCGGAATATTTACGAATATGCTCGATGCAGGTCTTCGTAACATTTATGTTGTAATTCATCATCAGTTTGAACAGGAAAGCTTAATGCCAATGACTCTTTCATATATGAAAGCGGCAAAACGCGCTACAATGCGTTACCTTGAAAAAAACCAAGGGCGCGGCTGGTGGGGAAGCGAAAATTATGCTTCTTACTACGAAAACCTTGGCGGCGGCGATGACCCGTTTTCATGGATTAAAGTTATTCCTACAATGAGCACCGAAGTTCAGAACGCAACAGGCTACGACCATGCAGGTAAATACGAATGTTCAATTCTTATGTCGCTTTATCCCGAGGCTGTAAAGCTTGAGAGAATTGACGATATTAAACACTGGTTTACCGAAAGCGCAAGAGAAGCTTCAAAAGAGCTTGGCGATGAAATGGTAGAAAAATCACTTGAATATCTAGAAAAGAAAATCGTATAAAAAAGGCGGCTTAGCCGCTTTTTTTATACGATTATTTCACATTCATTATTCTTTTTGCCGAGATTTATATTTACTTTATTATCTTTTAAAGCTATATCATATTCGCCGTGAAAACCGCAAAATGTTATCTGGCCGTTTTCGTCGCTTACAAGCTCTGCCTCGGTATGCCAATCTTCTTTAAAAAGTTTTTTAAGCATAAGAGCCGATTTTTTTGGCGTTAAATCGCGATGGAAAAGACCTGACAAAAGCTTGTTTTCATTCCAGGTGGGAGAAGCGTAGGCTGTGTGTTCAACGCTGTTCCAGTAAACTGCGCTTTCCATCATTTCAGAAGAAAACCAGATGGTGTAAAGATATTTCAAAACCTCTGCCTGTAAATTTTCTGCCTCTTCTCCTTCGCCGAAGGTTGGAATTGAAATTTCGGTAATTTCAAGAGGTTTTTTAAATTCGCTCATTATCTCAATGCCTTTTAAATTTGCTATCGGGTCATAGTATGGGGCAAAGTGTTCTAAATCTACATTTTCGCTCATACCTGCGTAAATATGGTTCTGTATTCCTATTTTGTCAATTCTTACGCCTTTTGAAAGGGCGGCATCAATAAGCAGAAAATACGGATGATGATATGTAAGACGGCCTATTTCGGGAATGTAATTACCATCGTTTATTTCTAAAATATCATTTGGGAAATATTTTTCCGCCAGAGAAAATGCCCATTCTACGGCATCACGCTTTTTGCTTAAAACGCTGTTTGTTTGCCAGGCGTGAGACGATAAAACCTCGTTTATTACTTCGGTGGAATACATTTTTCCGCCGCCGAAAAGCGCTGCAATTTCTGAAAAGCGTTTTTCGTAAAGCTTTTTCATTTTTTCTTCATCTTCTTTTGGTAGCCACGAAGGAATAAATTTGTCGTAAAAAAGACAATGGATTTTTGTATCTATTCCCGCCTCGCGGCAATACTCTGCGCAAAGGCTGGGAGAAGGACGGCGGTAAACATTTTCGCTGTCTTTTGGGTATCTGGGTTTACCTTCCAAAGGCTCAAGGCCTTCCCAGTAAAAAGGAATTGTTGCAAGATTAAAATATTCAGGAAAAAGCGCACGGTATGCTTTGTTTTCTTCTTCTGATTCAAACTGGTCAAGCATAAAAATATGAGCGCCGTGTTTAAACTCGTGGTTTTTAAGACAAACCTTTACCACAACGCCTTTCAGCAAATTGCCGTTTTTATCTTTTAAAGTAACAGTTTTTGAGCCTTTTCTGTACTTTTCAATATTATCTTTAACACTGGTTTTAAAAAGATAATCGTGCTCTTTAAACTGACCTATACATATTTTTTCTATTTCGTTACAGTTCATAGCCAAGCCCCCGAATATTTTTTAAATTATGCTAATTATACCGCTTTTTTTAAAATTATCAACCCACAAAAAAACACAAAAGGTGGATTTTTTATAACTTACCAATTCTGATGATAAAAAACATTTAAAAAAATTTTTTTAAAAAAAGTATTGACAAATAAAAAAGTCGGGAGTATAATAGCAATAAATTGAATATCACAAACAACTATGACGAAGACGGTCGGGGTGTAAAGCCTTGAGAGAGTTGCCGGGTGGTGCGAGGCAATGGTGGAGCGCTCCAATGACCCATCACTTCCGAGTTGGAGAACCGAAAGGGAATACCTAGTAGACTTCTCCCGTAATGCTGCGTTAAAGCAAAGGGCTTGTTGGAGCCCGGTAAGGTGGCGAAAATTTATTTTCGCAATTTGAGTGGTACCGCGAGTTGATAACTCGTCTCAAAGTTTCTTTGAGACGGGTTTTTTTGTTTTATTCAATCCGTAAACGCCCAAAAGGGCGGCGGGAAAGAAAGGAGCAAAAAAATGGAGTACAGTTTGAAAGAAGTCGCAGGAAGAATTAAAGAACTGCGCGAAGCAAAAGGATATACCGTTGAAGAGCTTGCAAAGCTTTGTGGTGTATCGGCAGAGGATTACAAGGTTTTGGAAGAAGGGGAAAGCGATTTCAGCTTCACATTTATTTACAAATGTGCAAAGGCTTGCAATGTTGAAGTTGTTGATATTTTAGAAGGCAGAAGCACAACACTTTCTTCATTTAACATTGTAAGAAAAGGCGACGGGCTTAAAATTATTAAAAAACACGATGTTGTTTATAATAACCTTGCCCCCAAATTTAAAGATAAATTGGCAGAACCTTTTCTTGTAAAGTTTCCCTTTATTGAAGAAGAACAAAATTCGCCAATTAAACTTGCGTCACACAAAGGCCAGGAATTTGATGTTATCGTAAAGGGCAGCCTTAAAGTTCAGGTTGGCGACCATATTGAAACTTTAAACGAAGGCGATTCAATTTACTATAACAGCTTAATCCCTCACGGAATGATTGCAGAAAGCCGTGATGGATGCGAATTTTATGCAGTTGTTTTAAATCCGCGCGACGGACACTTCAGCGATGAATACCCCGAAGCACCTGTTTTGGAAGAAAAGAGGGCAAAAGCAAAAACTGCCGGAGAAACAGTTGCAGATAAATTTATTACTTCATACTATGATGAAAAAGGCGTGTTCTCGGGAATTGAGTTTAAAAACGATGATAAATTTAACTTTGCATTTGACTGTGTAGATGCAATTGCTGAGAAAAACCCCGATAAGCTTGCAATGATGTGGGTTTCAAATGATAAATCGGAACGCCGTTTTACATTTGGCGATATGAAAAAATATTCAGCTAAAACAGCTAACTATTTCGAATCGCTCGGAATTAAAAAAGGCGATACGGTTATGCTGGTTTTAAAGCGCCATTACCAGTTCTGGTTCTGTATGCTTGCCCTTCATAAAATTGGTGCAATTGCAATTCCTGCAACAAATCAGCTTGTTGAACACGATTTTACTTACAGATACAAAGCCGCAGGCGTTAAAGCAATTGTTTGTACAGCCGATGGCGATGTTTCTGCAGAAGCTGAAAAAGCTGCGGCAGAATTCCCCGAAATGCTTAAAATTTTGGTTGGCGGCAAAAAAGATGGCTGGTTCGATTTCAATGTTGAAATGGAGCGCTTCAGCACTCATTTTGACAGAAAAGAAAACTCCCCCTGCGGCGATGAGCCAATGCTTATGCTCTTTACCTCAGGAACAACAGGCTACCCGAGAATTGCAACACATTCTTATAAATATGCCCTTGGCCATTACCCAACTGCAAAACATTGGCACAATGTAAACCCCGATGGCCTTCACTTTACAATTTCCGATACAGGCTGGGGTAAAGCTCTCTGGGGTAAGCTTTACGGTCAGTGGCTTTGCGAGGCAGCACAGTTTACTTACGATTTTGATAGATTCCATTCGGAAGACATTCTTCCAATGTTCAAAAAATATGGAATTACAACCTTCTGTGCACCGCCTACAATGTACCGCTTTTTCATTAAAGAAGATTTGTCAAAATACGACCTTTCTTCTATTGAATATGCAACAACTGCAGGCGAAGCGTTAAACCCTGAAGTATTCAATCAGTTCTACAAGGCAACAGGGCTTAAAATTATGGAAGGCTTCGGCCAGACAGAAACAACCCTTTCAATTGCAAACTTCGTAGGCTCAACGCCGAAAATCGGTTCAATGGGCAAACCCAGCCCACTTTACGATGTTGTTGTGCTCGATCCCGATGGTAACGAGTGTAAAACAGGCGACACAGGCGAAATTTGTATTCGCACTAAAAACGGTGCTCCTTGTGGCCTTTTTATCGGCTATTATCTTGATAAAGAGAAAACCGATGAAGTTTGGCACGACGGATTTTACCACACAGGCGACCAGGCAACAATGGATGAAGACGGATACCTTTGGTATGTTGGCCGAATCGATGATGTAATCAAATCATCGGGCTACAGAATTGGTCCTTTCGAAATTGAAAGCGTTATTATGGAACTTCCATATGTTTTGGAATGTGCAATAACTCCTGTTCCTGATGAAGTTCGCGGACAGATTGTAAAAGCAACAATCGTTCTTACAAAGGGAACAGAAGGTACAGACGAGCTTAAACGCGAAATTCAGGAATACGTTAAAACCCACACCGCACCTTATAAATATCCAAGAATTGTTGAATTTGTGGATGAGCTTCCAAAAACAATCAGCGGTAAGGTAAGACGTGTAGAAATACGCAAAAACGATATGGAAAAAATGAGTAAATAAAAGCAGTTAAGCCGAGGGAAGTTAAATTTCCTCGGCTTAATTTAAAAAGAGGTGATAAAGTGAAAAAAACATATGTAACTTCTATGCCAAATCATATTGGAGCTTTTTTAAAGGCAAGTAAATGCTTTTCTCAGCTTAATATAAACATTACCCGTGTAAGTTACAACAAAGCGGTTGATTCGCACACCTTGTTTATAGATGGCGAAGGAACTGAAGAGCAGCTTAAAAAAGCAGATGCTGAGCTTGAAAAAATTGGTTATCTTCAAAGTGATGCAAATAAAACAAGTGTTGTTTTGTTAGAGTTTTGCTTAAGCGATATACCCGGAAGCGTAACTGATATACTTGAGCTTATAAACGAATTTAATTTCAATATATCTTATATCAGTTCGCAGGAGAACGGAACAGATTATCAGTATTTCAAAATGGGGTTGTATGTTGAAGATTATGACAAAATTTCGAATTTTTTAAAAGAAGCCGAAAAGCTTTGCAAGGTTCGAGTGATAGATTATAACAGCAGCGAAAAAGTTTATGACAACAGCATTTTTTATAACACCTACGTTTTGGGACTTACCAAAACAATGGGGCTTTCTGAAAATGTAAGCCGTGAGCTTTTGGTTCACGTTAATATGGCAATGCAAACTTTAGATGAGCAAGGGTTGTCGCCCTATCGTACTTTTGACAGTATCAGTAAATTTGCAGAGCTTTTGGGGGCTTCAAAAGGCAACAATTTCAATCCCCGTATAAGCAATCATAAAATAGCTGATAATACAGAAATAATTCTTATCGAGCCTCCTTGTGGAAGCAACACAATAATTATAAAAAGCAATAATAAAGTGTTATTTGTAGATAGCGGCTATGCCTGTTATAGCGATGAAATGGTTAAAATTTTCAGAAATATACTGCCGGGGTTTGATGAAATGGAAAAAACAATTCTTGTAACTCATGCAGATGTTGACCATTGCGGGCTTCTATCAATGTTTGATAAGATAATTTCAAGCACCAAAACTGCCAATTGCCTTAAAAATGAATATGAAGGTAAAAACGGATACAGAGAAGCCAACTCGTTTCACAAGCCGTATATAAGCATTTGTAAAATTCTTACATCTTATAAAGCGGTAAATCCCGATAAAATTATTCCTATGTGGAATGATACCGAAAATTTGACAGAGCCACTTACGCAAATTGGATTTTTTGATTTTGAACAGCTACATTTTGAAGTGTATGAAGGCAAAGGCGGCCATCTTCCCGGTGAAATTGTGCTGATAGATTACAATAATCATATTGCTATTACCGGCGATATTTATATTAACACTCATGCTTTAACAGCAGAGCAGGCTGAGTATAACCAATATGCACCAATACTTATGACCTCGGTTGATACAGATTCAAAATTGTGTCTGGAAGAGAGAAAAGCCATAATGCAAAGACTTGGCGCAGGTCAGTGGCAAATTTTTGGAGCACATGGTTTTAAGAAGGATTATTCAGTTAATGCATAAAAGAAAAGCCATTCGTAACGGCGGTGCTTCTTAGGGATAAATCGGTTTTGGCTTGATATTTTCCGCTTATAGTGCGCAAAAAAATGCAGACATACGACAGTATGACTGCATTTTTTATGACTTCTCTAAGACAAAAAATCTCTAATCCAAAACTGCT
>JAZNQN010000005.1:0-2338 GCA_045590195.1 Clostridia bacterium
ACATTTATTACAATTTTAGTTGCTTCTACAAGTCGCAAAGAAGAATTTAGAGCCGACAAGGTGGCGTTTGAGTTAGGTTACGGCGAAGCCCTTATATCTGCTTTATATAAGTTTTATGATATGGAAATATCAAATCAAAAAACTTTGCTTGAAAAGGCAAAATCAACACACCCGAAAGTTGCTTTTCGTATTGAAGCACTTGAAAACTTGTGTCGGGCATAAATACATAACTTTCAAAAGCAGGCGTAAACTCACACGCCTGTTTTTGTTTGCGTTAAAAACAAAACTTCTTATAATTCCGCTATACCCATTTTTAAATATTGTGTCATGTTCTGCTTGCAAGATAACACGGCAAAAAGCCAAGTAAACAGACTTTCACGGCATATACTCGCTTTACTCCGTTATTCCATGCTTCTGTTGACTTGTCTTTTTTTAGCCGTGTTTTTATATTGCTACGAACATTGACAACTTAATATTTAAAAATTCAAAGTATAGGAGGAATTAAAATGAGAGAAGTTTTCAATTATTTTACGCCAACACCAAAAACGCTTGAGGAGTTAAAAAAGCAATACAGAAAGTTGGTATTTATGCACCACCCCGACAAAAATGGGGACGCTGAAAAAATGAAAGCGGTCAACAATGAGTATGACAAGCTATTCAAAATTCTAAAAGACGTGCATCAAACGAAAGACGGCAAAACCTACACGGCGAAGCAGACATCCGCAGAAACAGCCGACCAATTCAAAGACTTAATAAACGAGTTAATGAAAATGGACGATATAGAAATCGAAATAATCGGTTGTTTCGTTTGGGTAACAGGAAACACCCGAGCATACAAAGACAAATTGAAAGAGTTAAAATTTCAATGGCATAGTAAAAAAACAGCGTGGTTTCTAAAACCTGAAAATTACAGATGTAAAAGCCGTAAAAATTATGAGTTTGACGAAATTCGTGAAATGTATGGCACAAGCGGAAAATCACACAGCAAAGGCACAGACAAATTAGAAGATAAAACCGCATAATCAAAATAGCAGTAGGAACAAAGAAACCTACTGCTATTATTTTTTTTGATAACAGTTAGAACAACTTTTCAAAATTTTTTGCTAAATTGTTGTATTATTTAATATTTTATTATATAATTCACTCGGAAAATACCGAGCATTTTTGAAGCACAAAAAGGCATATTAAACCCTTTTTGTATGCAAGGTATGACTTTATATTAAAAGTTTTGAAAAAGCTGTTAAAACGCATTTTAGAGCGTTGGTTTTTAGGGGGAATAAAAATGAGTTGTGAAAATATTATAACATACACATTATCACAGGGTGGGTATTGGCATATAAATAAACCGCTTGCAAAAGCAATACGGCATAAACGCAACCGTCTTGCTTATGCAGTTAATAAGTGAATATAATTATTATAAGGACAAAGGAACATTGACAGAGGACGGCTATTTTTACTCTACTGTTGAACATTTGGAAAATGAAACTTGTCTTTCGGGACACGAACAGAGAAAGGCAATAAATACACTTGCAGAGCTTAATGTTTTAGTTGTTGTATCAAAGGGCATACCCGCTAAAAGACACTTTAAAATCAATTTTGAAAGCATTTCAAAATTATTTGATAAATTAGAGAAAACAAGAAAAAAACCGCAGAATTTACAGCAATTAAAATTTTTAACAACAAGCAATAAAAAATCTGCACCGCAAGAGGACAAAAATTTTAACACAAATAATAAAATATATAATAATAAAATACAAGGACTGAAAGACTATATTTCAAGCATGAATTTCAAAACAGAAGAACAAGAGGAACTGCAAAAAGAATTTAAAAGGCTTGAAATCAATTTGACAGATGAGTATATAGAAATATTATCACAGCCCGCATATTTGCGTTTGTTATTTATGCGTGCGGGAATAGTGAGTGTGTTTGATTCTCCACATAAATACAAACTGCAATATTTGACGGCTAAAAAGTTAATAGCTTTATATGACAAATATGCAGAGTTTGAACAGAAAATCGAAATTGCCGAGCCGTTAAAATATTTCAAAAAAATAATTATTGAATATCTAAACGAACAAATAACAGTTTAATTTATTCGGTATAGTTTACAAAAATCATATTTTATGTTGTATTTCTCCGCATTTGGTGGTATAATACTATATGTCACATAAAATTAAAAATTAAATAGCGAAAATACTTATTTTTTTGTTAAGGGGGTATTATACCCTTTTATTTGCATATCGTTACATATTGAATTGGCAAAAATGCAAATTCCACAAGTAGCGGTATGTAAATAAGTATATTTCGCCCTATTTTTAATTTTGTGTGACAACAAATC
>JAZNQN010000006.1:0-1603 GCA_045590195.1 Clostridia bacterium
ACACTTACCCTTGAGGGCGGTATGGGGCTTAGACCTTAAACGTAGATACTTTCCAAAACGGAAGTATCTGCGTTATGATATAATGTGTTTGCGATTTTAACTCTGTCCTGAAACGATAATATGATAAAATTTTATCAGAAAACAAACCAAAGATTTCGACACATAAAATTCATTTTGACTTTTATATAATAAGAGGCGGTTTAAATGGCTAATTTTAAAACTAATGCAATGCGTATTATTGAATCAAATAATATTTCGTACAATCTGTATACATACGAAAGCAACGGTGATTTTGACGGTTATTTGGTAGCGCAAAAAATTGGAAAAGATCCTAAAAGTGTTTTTAAAACATTGGTTACTGTTGCACCGTCGAAGAAGTATTATGTTTTTGTTATTCCTGTTGTAAATGAACTTGATTTAAAATTATGTGCAGCAGCAGTCGGAGAAAAATCAGTCGAAATGATACCCGTAAAGGACATAAATAAGATAACGGGATACATAAGGGGCGGATGTTCCCCCGTAGGAATGAAAAAACAATATGTAACAGTTGTTGACGAATCGTGCAGGTTGTTTGATAAAATAGTATTCAGCGCAGGAAAAATAGGCTATCAGGTTGAAATATCCCCAAGTGAATTAATTAACCTCGTCTGTGCCAAGGTAGAAAAAATTGTAAGATAACATAAGGGAATACAGAATAATAAAACACAGTAATGCACTTTACCATAATAAACAAACTAAGAATAACAATTAAAAAAACACCAACATATTAACCTCTGTCGGTGTTTTCAAGTTACGGAGAAGGTGGGATTCGAACCCACGTGCCCGTTAAGGCAAACGCATTTCGAGCTCCTATACAGTCTTTTTAGATAGAGTAAACTAGCGGAAGTTAAAGGAACTTAAAAAGCGATAAAAACCGCATAAAATCAAGGCTTTGAGGGCTTAAAATCCTTCAAAGCCTTTGCTTTTCTCGCAAATTTCGTATTGCCACTTTTTGATGCGTTTTTTGGGTTTTCGCTAGAAAAGTGCTAGAAAAATGTTAAAAAAAATATACGAAAGGATAAAGCAGTTTTGCAGAATAACTTTACCTTAAAAATAAATAATAAATAAGGGGAAATTTGCTTAAAATGTTGACAATTCCCTTAATATGTGATAATATTTAAGGGAAAGAAAGGAGGTTAAGGGCATGAGAATATTTAATTATTCGATAATCAAAGAACATAAATGGGATTCTGAACTTCTCGGTCTTGTAGCTGGCATATATAAAGAAGCTGGAAAACAGGACTTCTATTTAAAGATGCGCCCAGAAGAGCTTGAAAAACTTGTGGAAATCGCAAAGGTACAAAGCACAGAGTCTTCCAATGCAATCGAAGGTATCGTTACAACAAATACACGTATTAAACAACTTGTAGCAGAAAAGACGACTCCCAGAACCCGTGATGAACAAGAAATTGCGGGATACAGAGATGCTCTTAATATCATCCACGAGAATTTTGATGCAATTCCAATTTCAAAAAACTATATACTTCAGCTTCATAAAATAATGTACACTCATATGAATAATCCGATGGCAGGCAAAACAAAGAGTGTGCAAAATTATATAAGC
>JAZNQN010000007.1:0-7085 GCA_045590195.1 Clostridia bacterium
AGCTTCCTGCACAACAAACTGTCTCGCACCTATGGCAAAAGCTCTTAACGATTTAGCTCCAATCCAGAGCGGTATCATGAGCACAATTCACGCTTACACAGGCGACCAGATGACACTTGACGGCCCACAGAGAAAAGGCGACCTCAGAAGAAGCCGTGCAGCTGCAGTAAATATTGTTCCTAACTCAACAGGTGCTGCAAAAGCAATCGGTCTTGTAATTCCTGAACTTAACGGCAAACTCATCGGCTCAGCTCAGCGTGTTCCAACACCAACAGGTTCAACAACAATCCTCGTTGCTGTTGTAAAAGGCAAAGTTACAAAAGAAGAAATCAACGCTGCTATGAAAGCTGCAGCTAACGAAAGCTATGGCTACACAGAAGAAGAACTCGTATCAAGCGATATTATCGGTATGAACTACGGTTCACTCTTCGATGCAACACAGACAATGGTTTCTGATATCGAAGGAACAGACTGCTCACAGGTACAGGTTGTTTCATGGTATGATAACGAAAATTCATACACAAGCCAGATGGTAAGAACAATCAAATACTTTGCTGAACTTGGCTAATATAGGGCACATAAAATAGCGCCGATCACGCAAAGGCGGAGATGGGCAATGCTTTTTAAAAGTGTGTAAACTTAAAATAGCAAAAAAAGAAGGCATTCACTTTGGTGAATGCCTTTTTAATTTTGCCTTTGCGTTATAAACGAATTTTCCCTCTCGAAGTATCTCATACATCTTCGGGAAAAATTCGTTTATTCTGCATCTATTTTCTGCACCCTTTTACGGCTCGATAATAATTTTAGTTTGTCCGTTCTATACCATTTTCTCTTCGCCTCAGTCAGCAAACTTCGTTTGTGCATTGGTTTTATGTTTAGAAATATTTTTCTGCTTTTTTAATTTCTTCTGCCGTTGGCAATTTTTCGGGAAGGGTTTGAGGCATTCCCAAAGAGGTGTATTTTGATGCGGCAAAGTTATGATACGGCAAAACTTTTACTGCAGTCACGTTTTTAAGCCCTTTTACAAATTTTGAAATTTTTTCTGCCTGGTCTGAATTGAAATCCGGCACGTATGGGTAACGTATTTCAATTTTTTTGCCACAGGAATCAATATATTTCAGGTTTTCGAGAATAATTTTATTTGGCTGAGATGTACACTTAATATGAACGTCTTCGTCGATTGCCTTTAAATCGTAAAGAAAAATATCGGTATATGGCATTACTTTGTCGATTGCTTCGCGCTTTATAAAGCCACAGGTGTCAACTGCAGTATGTATGTTATTTTCTTTAAGTGCTTTAAGAAGCTCTACGCAAAAATCCACCTGACACAGGCATTCGCCACCTGAGAGAGTAACTCCGCCGCCCGAAGTTTCGTAAAAATCTTTGTCGGCAAGAAGAGTTGGAATAAGCTCGCCAACAGTAACTTTTTTGCCGTAAAGCTTTAAGGCATCGCCAAGGCAAGCCCCTTCGCATTTTCCGCAGGCAGTGCAAAGCTTTCTGTCAAATATATGTTTTCCGTCTTCTATTTTGTGGGCTATGCCCGGGCAAACGGATACGCACTCGCCGCAACCAATACATTTTGTTTCGATATATGAAAGCTCCGGTGCGAAGGAAAGCCCTTCGGGGTTATGACACCACACGCATTTTAATGGGCAACCTTTTAAGAAAACGGTTGTTCTAATGCCGGGGCCATCGTGTGTGGCAAAGCGTTTGATTTCTAAAATACTTCCTTTGTTCATGTCTATAAAGCCACCGCCCTTTGAATATATGCTTCCTGCTCGTCAGCAGATAAATCGTTCCACAAATTGTTCCAGCCGCACACCCTTACCTGAAGATTTTTATATTTCTCGGGGTGGGCCTGGGCATCGCGCAAAGAATCGGCACTAAAAATATTAAACTGAATACTCATTCCGCCGCCTTTTATATAAGTAGTAAGAAGAGCCTCCATTGCATCAAGACCTTCTTCGCCCGAAACTGCTGAAGGGTGGAGCATAATATCAAGGCAGAAATCTTCGATAAACTGATATGGTTTAAGTTTAATGGCAGATTTTATAAGCGCGGTAACGCCGTTTCTGTCCATAGCAATTGTTGGCGATGCGTTTTTCGACATTTCGTCGCCACGACGCCTGCCATCGGGGGTGGCCTCGGTTTTTTCGCCCATCCACTTAAACATCATTGCGGGGTGTGTTGTTGATTTGTAAATTCCGCCACGGGCGTTGGGGCGGCCGTTTACCTTTTGGGCAAACCAGGTGGCAAGAGCCTCGGCGTATATATCAGTTTCGGCATCGTCGTTTCCGTATTTACGAGGGCATTTAAGCGCTTTGATACGTAGTTTCTCATAGCCTTCCCAGTTATTATCAAGAGCCTTTTTCAAGGCTTCGAGTGTTAATTCTTTTTTGTCGAAAACAAGCCATTTAACTGCCATTACAGCATCTACCAGTGTTGCAAAACCACAGCAGAGCAAAACGCTATTATTAAATTTAAGGGCATCCTGATACCCGTCACGCGCCTTGCGGAGACTTGGCACTACGGTTGCGGAATACATTGGGGAAGGGTTTATGTCTTTTAAGCGGCCTTCGTAAGAATTTGTAATTTTAATGGAGCTTTCAATTAAATATTCCCATTGTTTTAAAACAGCTTTGTAAAAATCTTCAAAGCATTCGAAAGAAGAAATGTCGCCTGTTTTTATACCTACCTGTTTTGAAAAGCCCCTGTCAAACCCGTTTGAAAAAACATATTCAACCGATTTTAGCGCATTTACATAGGCGCAGGCTGTTGCAACCTCGTTTGCGCGAACGCCAATTTCGTAGCAGCCGCGAATATCCATTTCCAGCGCTTCTTTGTAAGTTGCACCGTAAGACATTATGGCTTTAATCATACCCGGCTCACAGCAAAATACAAAGCTTGTGTTACCGTTTCGTATAATATTTAGAATTTTGCGGGTAATTTCTTTGGGAGTATTGGTATTTATTTTTACCTGAATTTTAGGGTCAAAAATTCCCAGGTGGTTATATACATCAAGAATATCGTGGGACAAATTATTATATTTTGTGCTTCCGTTTTCATTTGTGCCGCCAATATACATAGGCTGGCCCATAACATTTCCTATTGCTGACCATTGCATAAGAAAATAGCCTAAAAGCTCGCGTATTTCATCGCGGGTGAAGGTTCCGTTTTCAAGGTCTTTTAAGTAAAATGGATAAAGTGAATTATCAAGACCATGGCCGAGGGAGCGAACCTGATAGCACTCAATTCCATCGGAAATAATAAAATAAATATATATAAGCTGCATTGCTTCGTAAATGTTGCCCGGGGCGCCATCGCGCAAATTTTTAAGGCAGGCGGCAACTTTTTCGGCTTTGGCGTGTTTCTTTGTAAGGGCATATTTATACATGCGGTCGATTATATTTATAATTGCCGAATATGTAATTTCGATAGAATCGAAATAAGCTTCCTGCTCAGCAGTAAGGCCTTCTTTGGCTTCTCTTTTGCGGCGATAATCTTTTGCCCTTTCTAAAATTCCGGGAAATCCAAGAGATAAAAGCGAATCAAAATCGGGCACAACATGGTCAAAATCGGCCCACATTCGAACAGCGCTGCTCCCGTTTAAAAGATTCATAAGCTCGTGGTTTTCACCTGTGGAGGACAAAACTTCATTATTCCAGATATCTATATATTTTCCTATAAGCCTTCCCCAGGACTGAAAGCCTACAAAATAGTCACACTCGTTTACATCGATACGAACATTTTGCAGGATATATTCAACCATTTTCGCCTTAATTACAGGGCGGGAAAGCGGCTGAAGGGTTTCCCAAAGGTTTGTAAGGCCTTCTGTAAGGGCATTTACATCAAGGCCTGTTGTTTCATCATATTCGTAAGCAATATAATTTCTTCTCTGATAGCCGTTAAATGGCTCTGAAGTATTATGAAATTTATTTTCCAGATAATTTCTGTCGTTATCAAAAGTAATAAAATTCATTTTATGCCTCCTTGACGATTTCTAAATAGATTATATTAGTTGGCTCGGGAAAAATCAATGTTTATTTCGGCACTACTTGACTATTTCGGCACAAAATGTTATAATTTTAATATAAAAATTTTGAAAGGTGGGCAGAAATGGAAAGCTTTATCAGAAAAAGCATAGCTGTGAGCAAAATAGAGCTTGCTTGTTATGTTAACAAGGGAGAAGGCGCGCTTGTTCATAAAAACAGGTCAAGTTACGGGGTTGTGTTGCCTGTGTCGGGAAAAAGCGAATATTTATTTGATGGCGGTAAAAAAATTAGTTCTGTACCGGGGCAGATACTTTTTTTGCCTAAATTTTCAAATTATTCAATTTCAGGCATGGCAGGCGACTGCTTTGCTATAAATTTTAGTATGAATAATGAAGAAAAGCTTGAAGCTTTTGCGTTTAAGGTAAAAAATAAAGAAATGTTTATGGAATGTTTTAAATCGGCCGAAGCTGCATGGAAAACAAAAGTGCCCGGATATAAGCTTAAATGTATGGCCCATCTTTATCAGATTTTGTACGGCATGCGAAAAGAATTTGAACAGGGATACATATCAAAAGGCGGCCGTGAAATGCTTGAACCGGCAACTGAGTATATTCACAGCCACTACTCTTCTGAAATAATAACAGTTCCTTATCTGGCAGAAATTTGCGGTGTAAGCGAAACGTATTTTCGCAGAATTTTTCAAAAAGCATATGGCATTTCGCCCCTTAAATATATAAACCGCCTGAGAATTTCACGAGCACGGGAGCTGCTTGGCTCGGGAATGTATTCTGTGGCGGAGGTTTCATTTCTTTCCGGATTTAATGATGAGGCATATTTCAGCCGTGAATTTAAAAAGGCAGTTGGGGTATGCCCTTCTGAATATTTAAAGGAGCTGTAGAAAGCGTTAAAAGAATTTAAAACCCGAAAAAGGGCTTATATAATCTTGACAAACTTTTTCGTTTATGTTATGCTTTAGGCGAAATTTTAAAAGGAGAGAGAAAAAATGCTTTATAATTACTCGGTAACACCGATTAAGGAAGACCATTTTGAAGAAAGAGTTGCAGATATTTGTGACCTTGTAAAAAGAAAAGTAATATCTATGCCGCTTTTTTGTATGACACTAACCCCCGAGGGTAACCCCGTTTGGGACAAGGTTTCTGCCATGGCGGCACTTTATGAAAAATATAAAAAAGAGCTTGATAATGAGGGCGTTGAAAGCGGAATTTTAGTTCAGGCGTCAATCGGCCACGGCTATCCTATTACAAGAAATCCCTTTCAGCCTGTTGTAAGGCTGCGTGACGGAGTGGAGGAGTTTTCCTGCTGCCCTGAGGACGAGGCGTTTTTAGAGCATTTTTCGCTTGTTTTAAAAACTCTTGCCGAGAAGGGGCCAAAAGCCATTATGCTTGACGATGATTTTCGCCTTATGATGCGTGGTGGCGGCTGCACTTGTCCACTTCATATGGCAGAATTTAACCGCCGTGCAGGTACTTCGATGACTGCTGAAGAATTAAGAGAACATATTTTCTCTCACGATGAAAATGATGCTCTTACAGATATTTACCGCGAAGTGCAAAAAGACAGCCTTGTAAAAGCAGCAAAAAGATTTCGTGCCGCTATTGACAGCGTTGACCCCACAATTCAGGGGATAAATTGCACAAGCGGTCATATATGCGAGTCGGTAATGTACACAAATAAAGAATTTGCAGGCAAAGGAAACCCCACAATAGTAAGAATTCCAAACGGAATTTATGCGCCAATTACCGTTCGAGGCTTTTCCGACCTTATGGCAAATGCGGCAATTTGCTGTGCAAAGCTTAAAAAAGCGGGAATTGATATAATTCTTTCCGAAACCGATACAATTCCCTTTAACCGCTATGCAAAAAGCGCAAGATACCTTCACGCTCACTATACCGCCTCTATGCTTGAAGGGTTGAAAGGCGCAAAACACTGGCTTTCAAGAGGCACGGCGTTTGAGCCTAAATCAGGCAAGGCGTACCGTGATATACTGGCGAAAAACTATCCGCTTTATGAAAAGCTTGAAAAATTGTCTGATGAAATTCAGTGGACAGGTATTGCCCAGGGCTATATTGAGCAGGAAAAATTTGCTTTCAGTCACTTGCCTTACTGGAGCTATAACACTTCTATTTGGACAAGTAAGGTTTTTGAGCGAATGGGAATTCCCTTTTATTTTGCCGAGGGCAGTGCAAATGCAGTATTTCTGGAAGGCCGCATAGGCGAAGATATGACAGCCAGCCAGATTGAAGAGGTTTTCAAAGGAAATGTATTCCTGGACGGTTTTGTTGCAAAAACTCTTACCGACAGAGGTTTTGGCCATTTGCTCGGCGTAAAGGTAAGCGACTGGGATGGCGGCACAGTTACAGGCGAAACATTTGACGGCACTCCCATAATGACCTGTACCAAACAGAAAAACCATAAAAATATTGAAGTTACAAACGAAAAAACAGAAGTTCTTACATATAACTATTTAAGAAGCGATGGCGGCGCAAAACTTTTGTCGCCTGCAGTTACCTGCTTTGAAAGGGAAAATGGGAAATATACTGTTACCTTCTGCGGCTCGCCCGATGCCGAGTTTAATTATGGCGAAGGCTTCGCATTTCTTAACGAAAGCCGCAAAAATCAGTTTATTAACCTTTTCAAAAAAATGGGAGCTTTGCCCGTTTACTGCGAAGGCGACGATGAAGTTTGCCTTCGTGCAGGATATCTTGCCGATAAAACAATGCTTGTGGCAATTTATCTCCTTGGTATCGACGATATGGAAAGCGTAACCCTTTATCTTGAAAAAGAACCGAAGGAAATAAAAATTCTTAAAAGTGATGCATCGGAAGAGGCTTTGGAATTTGAAAGTGTTGGCAATAACCTTTATAATATTAAAACAGAGGTTGAAACATTGCAGCCATGTATTCTTTTCATAAAATAAAAAAAGAGCGGAAGCTCTTTGGCCACAACCAGATAAGGAAGTATTGTCCTGAAAATTGTCTTTTTGACGAATTTCTGCGTTGAAAAATGCACATATCCGACAGGATTATGTGCATTTTTCGCCTTGAACTTCATTCAAAAATTTCAATTTTAGGA
>JAZNQN010000008.1:0-1702 GCA_045590195.1 Clostridia bacterium
TCTTCCTAAGACCGCTTGGCCTCCGACTTGGTGTTCTGAGTTCGTGAGAAAAGGCCTTGTTGAGTTTTCGTTTTTCTTCAACCATTCGCCACATTGTTCGGTTATTATCCATCAGCGATAACCGCATTTTTTCAAATGAAGAGCATAGCTGTCCAAGCTCGTCTTTGCCGCTGTAATCTATAACGAAGTCGAGGTTATCATCGGAAATGTTTTCGGAAGCATTTATTAAAAGTTTTATCGGCTTTTTCAATTTGCCGAAATAAAAGATAACGGCACCGATTGTAATACTGACAATACACCAGAAAAAAGAGGAATACTCATAGATTATTTTATAAAAATTATGTGCTTGTTCATCTTCCTCGGCAAATGCAAGAACATCTATATTGTAATAATGCACAGCACTATGCTCGCCAACGTAGGTTTTCTCTTCAAACACAGTATATTTTGCCCCAATGAGTTGTATTTGTTCATTTGCGTAACTCGTCGTTGTTTTTGAAAGAATTACCGCCAATATGATAAAAAATGACATAACGATTATCAGTGAGGGTATTAGCGGTATTCTTGAAATAACTTTCTTTAGTTTTCCCATTTGTACCCACACCCCCATACTGTTGCAATGTATGATTTACAGCCTGCTTCTGTAAATTTGGCCCGTATTTTCCGTATATGTTCAACTACCGTCATAGAGTAGCCTTCGCTGTCAAATCCCCATAAGCGTTCATATATACGTTCCTTATCAAAAACGATACCGGCATTTGTGGAAAGCAGTTCTATAATGTCAAATTCCGTTTTGGAAAAAGAAATCTCTTTGTCCTTGAAATAGACGGCTTTGGAGGAATAGTCTATAACCAAATCGTCACTAAATTTCAAATCGGATTTTTTCTGCAATCTCATATCACGGCGCAAGTGAGCCGAAACACGGGCACCCAATTCATCAAGTGAGAAGGGCTTTGTAATATAGTCGTCCCCGCCCGCAGAAAAACCGTTTATTTTGTCAACATCATCAACATTTGCCGTTAAAAATAAAATCGGACAAGAAACAAACTCCCGAATCTTTTTGCACACTTCAAGTCCGTTTAGTTTTGGCATATTGACATCGAGAAGTATTACATCGGGTTTCTGACTAATTTTTTCAAGCGCCTTTTCACCATCGTATGCAAACAACACGTCATAACCACTAACCTCAAAATAATTGCGAAGAAGTTCAACAACATCTCGCTCATCGTCAACTATCAGAATTTTAGGCATTGCTTAACACCTCCTGTTTAATCATATAATCATAAACCATAAATATCAAAGTTTTATCAAAACAATGTTATATATCGTATTATATATTTTTTCAAGCTACAAAACAAGTATGCCAGCGTGAACATGGCGAACGAGGTTGGTTAAGTGAAAGTAAAACAATAAGTAACCCCGTTGAGATTGCAGATTTACTGTTTTCCCAACGGGGCTTTTAGTTTTAAGTCTCTATAAAACATTCATATTTTAACTACTGATTTATATACAATTAAGAAAATGTTCAAACATTTTTTTAATCTGTTCAATCAATTCGTGTTGTCCAATCTTGATGTCCTTATCGTTTTCTTTAAAAGTATATGAAAAAAATACAGGGTTGTTTTGATTGATATTTAAATCCGTTTCAATGTGTGAAAAATCACTGACTGAATGTTTATAAGAATTAGATATCTCATTTAAATTG
>JAZNQN010000009.1:0-12336 GCA_045590195.1 Clostridia bacterium
CGGTAACTACAACGGTGGTCAGACACCAGTAGGCGGTGCTGGTAACACAGCAGTATGGGCAAAAGATAACGCTAAAGTATATATTACAGGCGGTACATTTACAATTGCAGGTCTCCCAGAAGGAGATGCAGGTCAGATCGATATGATCTACGCAAGAGACAATGCTGAAATCTATATTTCCGGTGGTACATTCAAAGGTGCTGACGAAACAGTATGGCTCGTAAACGTTAAAAACGATGCTTACGATGCTGGTACAGCTAAAATCGTTATCACTGGTGGTACATTCATTAACTGGGATCCAACAAATGGTAACGGCCGTGGTGAAAACTACATCGCTGATGGTTACACAGTAAAAGCTACTACAGTTGGTACTGAAACACACTACACAGTAGTAGAAAAAACAGCTGTAGATACAATCGATCCTATTACAGTATTTGTAATGCCTGGCGATCTCTACGAAGATGTAATCGCAACAGTTCCAACAGAAATTACTTCTGGTGAAGTTGAAATTACAAATATCGTATGGCCTGAAGTTATCGGCGAAACATGGCCTCCGGTTGGAGAAGCTGCTCTTAATGTAGAAGCTGAAGACTTCGACTATAACGAAAACGATGTAACTCTCGCTGAAGATGCAGTTCCATCAATTAACTTCGTAACAATTCCTGATACATTCGATCTTAAAGTCGATGGTTTGGAAAGAGATTACTTGATTAGTGATCTTGACAAAGCTGTAGCAGTTGAAGTGGGATATAATGGTCCCGCAGCAGCAGGTACTGTTGCATTCTACTACGCAATTGTTGACCATGCTTCAGGAACAGAAATTGTAGCTAAAGAAGCTTTGCCTGGTGATGGTGTAATTACTTACTATGCAACAGCAGCAAAAGGTGACTCGACTGATTTGATTATCTATGGTACAGTTGGCGGAAAAGACTTAATTTCAAAAACTGTAACTGTATTGAAGGCTAATGGATTATTTGATGGTGCAATTTACAATAATGCAACAGCAGCAAATCCTGAATATTCAGCACTCAGAGTAAATAAAAACCGAGACTACACTGTAAGTTTTGCATTTACAGGAAGAAATGGTGAATTTGACTTCTCGGCAGGTAATTTTGTGATCGAAGTTGTTGATACAAACCTTCGCGGTGAAGTTGCTGGTACAAATGCTGCTAATGGCTCTGGCTCATATACATTTGAGACATCTGAATTAGCTGAAGTTACAGATGGTGCGTACACTGTAAAAGTAACATATTACGAAGACGAAACTGAAGTTTACTCTAAAGAAAGAAATGTTAACATTACTAACAGAGGTTTCTGGTATACTGAGTTTACTGTAAACAATGGGACATCTCTCGCTGTTAAGAGTGTTGGCATGGACGCTACAATTAAATTTGACTCAACAAACGCCGAAGGAAACGTTTATGCCGGATTTAAACTTCTTCCATATGGTGATGAGTTAACAAATGATGGTACTGGAACTGAACTTATAAATGGTAATGAATACAATAAAAAGATCAACGTTGCAGACAAACCGGTTGCTGCATATTCGTTGTATGCATTGGCTAACATGACTGAGAGTCAAGATTTCTATGACTTCGCATTTGGCAAGACAGTATATGTTAGAAATTCTTTCACAAACCTCTCTGGTATTTTAGTAAATGGTGAAATGACCATCACTCCTGATATTGATGGAAATGATGGAAATCTCACAATTGCGCCAAACTGGGGTGGTAGGAAGCCATCTGGTGATGTCGAAGTATATTGGACAATTAAGATCACACATCGCTACACTGGTGAAGATGTCATTTTGACAGAAGACAATGTTGAAGGTGCAACAATTGAAGAAGATGGTACATTGAAAGTAATGGTAGATCCTTCTAATGTAGATAAAGGCCTTACAATTAAAGCGGCTAAGTCAGTTCTTCCTGCTAAAGTTTACTACGAAGTTAAAGCGTACGTAAATGATAGTCTTGATAAAGAAGTTGCTAAACGTACTATTTACATTAATGTAAAGTAATTCAATCTTAATAAAATTGCCTCACTGAAAAGTGGGGCAATTTTTTGTCAAGTTGAAGAGAAAAGCATCAGGCTTTGCCTGATGCTTTAATTTTGTTTCCTTACAATTTTATAATCATCATTAGTTACATAATATGGGCAGTTTGAATTATTACCGCTTAAAAAGCGCATCATCTCGTCTTCGTCGAGATTTATTTCGCATATATAACAATCATAGTAATCATCGTAAACATAGTAAGTGCAATCTTCGCAATTAGTTTTAGCCATTTGAATCCCTCCTGAAAATATTTTAGCACAATAAATGGTAAGATGCAAGAAATACCTTGAAATAATAACGTGAACGTGGTAAAATATATCGGCGGAGATAGGAGGGAATATTATGAAAATGAATTATAAGTATCTTAAAGCAGCTTGTTATACAACAAACATATCTATGTCGGTAGTATCAAACATATCGGCATTGCTTTTTATTACTTTCAGAACACTGTATGGAATATCATATTCGTTACTTGGTTTACTCGTTGTAATAAATTTTACAACGCAGCTTGGGATTGATTTAATTTTTTCATTTTTTTCACATAAGTTTAATATTGAAAAAACTGTGAAGTTTACTCCCATATTAACAGTTATTGGATTGGTTGTATTTTCTATATGGCCAAGTTTGTTTCCAAACAATATATATATTGGCCTTGTAATAGGTACTATGATTTTTGCGGCTTCTGGCGGGCTTGTAGAAGTGCTTATAAGTCCTGTAATTGCAGCTATTCCGGCAGATGATCCGGATAGAGAAATGAGCAAGCTTCATTCTGTTTATGCCTGGGGAGTTGTAGGGGTTGTAATTATCGCAACACTGTTTTTATACTTGTTTGGAATAGCAAACTGGCAGTGGCTTACCGGTGCATTTGCTGTGGTACCATTATGTGCCGCATTTCTTTTTAGCAGAACCGATATACCGGAAATGGAAACCCCGGAAAAGGTTACTGGCGCAGTTGAATTTTTGAAAAATAAAGGAATATGGCTTTGCGTTGCGGCAATATTTTTTGGTGGAGCTACCGAATGTACAATGGCGCAGTGGAGTTCAGGCTATCTTGAAAAAGCAATAGGAATCCCTAAGGTTTTAGGAGATATTTTTGGAGTTGCAATGTTTGGGTTAACTCTTGGACTTGGCAGAAGTTTGTATGCAAAATTTGGAAGGAAAATTGAGAAAGTTTTACTTTTGTGCACGATAGGAGCAACATTTTGCTACTTTTTGGCAGCTGTTTCGCCAATTCCGGTTATAGGCCTCTTAGCCTGTGCGGTTACTGGTTTTTGTGCATCTATGCTTTGGCCCGGAAATCTTGTAGTGGCTTCTGGCAGATTTGGTGGTAGTGTATTTATTTTTGCACTAATGGCGGCAGGCGGCGATTTTGGCGCCTCGGTTGGACCACAGCTGGTTGGACTTTTGACTGATGCAGTTATGGTAAACGGAAACGCGGCAATACTTGCACAAAATTTAGGAATAACTGTTGAACAACTTGGAATGAAAGCAGGTATGCTCGCAGGAATGGCATTTCCTGTTTTGGGTATTTTGGTTCAGGCGATTGTTTTAAAAACATCAAAAAAATATGAAAAAAACTTATAAAACAGGATACAATAGATATATAAGCGTAAAAAGAAGAAAATAAATGTAAAAAAATTCATAAAAATACAAAAAACACTTGAAAAAAAGCTGTTTATAGTATAAAATAAATATGATATAATAAACAATAATTGTTTGTTGATTTAAAACATAAATTGGAGGTAAGCATATGATAAGTGCTGGTGAATTCAGAAACGGCGTAACTTTTGAATTTGAAGGAAATGTTTTTCAGATTGTAGAGTTTCAGCATGTTAAACCTGGTAAAGGTGCAGCTTTTGTAAGAACAAAGCTTAAAAATGTTATTAACGGAGGCGTGGTTGAAAAAACTTTCAGACCTACAGATAAAATGCCTAAAGCTCATATCGACAGAAGAGATATGGAATATCTTTATGCAGATGGAGATCTTTATTACTTTATGGATCAGGAAACATATGAGCAGACTCCGCTTAACAGCGAACAGCTCGGCGATGCCCTTAAGTTTGTAAAAGAGAATATGCTTGTTAAAATTCTTTCTTACAAAGGCAACGTTTTTGGTGTTGAACCACCAAACTTTGTTGAACTTCAGGTAACACAGACAGAACCTGGTTTCAAAGGCGATACAGCTACAGGTGCTTCAAAACCTGCAACCCTTGAAACAGGCGCTGTTATTAACGTTCCTCTCTTTATTGAAGAAGGCGAAATGATCAGAGTTGATACACGTACAGGCGAATACATGGAACGTGCGTAAAATATAAGGAGGTTTTGATATGTTGACAGAAAAAGTTGCTTATTTGAAAGGCCTTTGCGAAGGACTTGGAATTGACGAGAGCACAAAAGAAGGAAAAGTTATTACTAAAATCGTTGATGTTTTAGATGACTTTGCTTCAGAAATTCTTGCAATTTACGATACAGAAGATGAACTTCAGGCTCAGATTGATGAAATCGATGAAGATTTGGCATTTGTTGAAGATTATCTTTTCGATGATGAAGACGATGACGAAGAACTCGATTTTGACGTTGAAGATATCGAATGCCCATACTGTGGCGAACCAATCGCTATAGATGCAGATATTCTTGACAGCGAAGATGATGTTATTGCTTGCCCTGCATGCGGTAAAGAATTCGAACTCGAATTCGATGATTGCTGCTGCGATTGTGATGATTGCGACTGCGATTGTGACGAAGAATAATATCAATTCAAAATGAATAAGTAAACAAATATACCGTTTGAACATATTTTGAGTTTAGACGGTATATTTTTCTAAAAGGAGTTGAAAAAAGTGGAAGGGAAACAACATAAAAAAAGGAATATAACGCTGCTTATTGTTTTGCAGGGCCTTGTTGTGCTTACAATAGGTGCACAAATTTATCACAGAAACTATTATAATGTTTTTCTTTGTGTTCTTACTCTTGCACTTTTTAATATTCCTAAAATTGTTGACAAACGATTTAATGTAAAGCTTCCAACGGTACTTGAGTGTACAATACTTCTTTTTATTTATGCCGCTGAAATTATGGGGGAAATACAAAGCTTTTATACAATTATTCCCTACTGGGACACTCTGCTTCATACCCTTAACGGCTTTATTATGGCGGCTATTGGCTTTGCTATGATTGATATATTAAATGACGACCCCAGGGTTCATATGAATATGTCGCCATATTTTGTGGCCTTTGTGGCCTTTTGTTTTTCTATGACCATAGGCGTTATGTGGGAGTTTTTTGAATTTGGAATGGACGCACTTTTCAGGCAGGATATGCAAAAAGATGCAATAGTGAGTTCGTTTTCTTCGGTTTTAATAAATCCTTCGGGCCTCAATGACCCGGTAAGAATAACTGACGTTGCCAAAACAGTTATAGAATACGGAAACGGACAAAAATATGCTATAAACGGATATCTGGATGTTGGAATAATAGATACAATGAAAGATTTGCTTGTAAATTTAATTGGCGCGGCTGTTTTTTCGGTTATCGGTATGTTTTATATTAAACAAAGAGGCAAGGGGAAAATTGCAAAAAGTCTTATTCCTCAAATGAAAACAGATGAAGAAATTGAAACCTGTGACAAATTATAGTTGTCATAGGTTTTTTGTTTTCTATATTCGGTTGGAGTAAGATTGCAATCATTTAAAAATATGCGGTTAAAGCTGCTTTGGTTTTTAAACCCGCAATCGTACATAATATCAATTATTTTCATGTCGGTATTTGCCAAATATTTCTTTGCTTTGGAAATGCGCAAAGTATTTATGTATTCTCTGAAATTGTAATCAAGCTTGGATGAAAAAATTTTGCTGATATAGCTTTTGCTTATATACAAATCTTTTGAAACGGTGTCAATGCTTATATTTTCGTCGCTAAAATGCTCAGAACAATATATTAAAACTTTTTGCGTAGCATCAAGGTCGGTACTGCAAGTGTTGGAAAGTGTTAAGTTTGTAATAATTTCACCTACAACAGCATTTAAATATGCCTTTGCAACATTTTTCAGGGTAATATCTTCGTGTTTTGAAAAATCCAGAATTTTTAAAATTTCGGGTAAAAACTTTTTCGTTTCGAGCAAAAAAGGTGACTGTGGCTTTTGTGAAAGTAATATTTTTTCAAAATCTTGAACCATATCAGGCGAAAATAAAATTACTATTGCTTCAGCGTCAGGAGCTTTTACATATTCGTGTACTGCGTATGGAAAAATTATACAAAGTTCGTTTGGTATAAGATTTTTTTGCATTCCGTCTACATTTACTGTTACGCTGCCTGATATAACGTATAAAATTTCTGCGTGAGAGTGAAACATAGGCGGAAAACCACGAATGCCTTTGTATTTGTTTGCCAGTATGCTAAGTCCGTTTTTTTCAAAAATACCTTTCATAAAAACTCCTAAATAGTGCTGTTTTTCATTGGTTATTTAAACTAATATAATTTGATTATACTGCAAAATATGATATAATTCAAGTATAATAATAAAAAAGGGGAAATGTTTTATGACAAAATTCATTCCATATCCATTTTATCACGATGATATGCCAATCGACATTTCGTTTGTATTTGAAAATGAAAAGCCAGCCGGTAAACACGGCTTTCTTAAAACAGAGGGCAGAAACTTTGTATTTGAAGATGGAACGGTAGCACGTTTTTGGGGAACAAACTTTAACGGTTCAGCTTGCTTTCCTGAACACGACTATTCTGAAAAAGTGGCAAAACGCCTTGCTAAAACAGGAATAAATATGGTAAGGCTTCATCAGCTTGATGCGGATTATCACGCTCATAATATTTTTAATTTTTCAAGAGGAAGAAGATTGTCGGAAAGTCATCTTTGTCCTGAAAGTATGGACAGGCTTGACTATCTTATACACTGCCTTAAAAAAGAGGGCATATATATTTATATGGATATGCTTACATATAGAAAGTTTTATAGCGACGAGGGACTTGCTGAAAGCAGTATAGAAATGAAGGCATCTTGTAAACCTGCCTGCTGCTTTGAGGATAGACTTATAGAACTTCAGAAGGAATTTTGTAATGAATTTTGGAATCACGAAAACCCATACACAGGTCTTAAAAACTGTGATGACCCCGTGTTTGCTATGACAGAAATAGTAAACGAAAGCGGACTTTTTATAAATTATAAAGATACATTTCCTGCCTTTTTAACACCGGAGCACAAGGCTGATTTTGTAGAAAAATTTGATAAATGGCTTCAAGAGAACGGTTATAATGAAAAAGCCGAGGATATTGACCTTTTTGAACATGAAAACGAAACATTAATTGAATTTAAAATATATCTTCAGGAAAAATATTTTGCTGAAATGCGCGATTATATGAGAGAAATAGGGGTGAAAATTCCAATAACCGGTACAAACTGGACTATTACCCCTGCAAATATAAAAACCCACCATGATATGGACTACTACGACAGTCACTCGTACTATTATGACTGGGGGTGGAGCGAATTTGAAAAGAAATGTATGAATAAAGCCATAACTCAGTCGGAAAGGTCGTATCTTAATGTGTGTGCTTTGGCATCATCAAAAGATAAGCCAACCTTTATTTCCGAATGGGATATGCCCTGGCCTAACGAATATAGGGCAGAAGGCGCTATATATTCCGCGGCATTGGGAGCTTTTCAGGGCTGGTCAGGCTTTACAATTCATACATATTCATATATGCCAAGAACAGATCGAATGGATATGCTCGGCAAAGAGCTTTTTTCGGAGAAGGTTGCCGGAATTCCATACCGTGTAGGTGTTTTCAGTACATGGAACGACCCTGCAAAATATGGCCTTTTCTACCATGCAGCACTTATGATGAGAAGAGGCGACGTGTCCCCTTCAAAAACGCTTATGCCGATGTATCCTCTTTCAATGACAAAATGGGATTATCCGACTGTCGATAATAATATTGAAAGATGTGGCGTAGTAACAGATTTTAGTAAATTTACAACCGAAGAAGAAATAAAAGTAGATGAGGAAATTTTGTCAGATACTAAAGAGCTTTACATAAACCGCAGGAAAAATTATGGATATATAGATACACCTAAAACAAAATGCATATACGGTTTTCTTGGTAAAAATGGCGAAATTGGAATACAGGGTATGAAAGTAAACTGTGAAACCGATTTTGCTGTAATTGCAATGAGCTCACTTACAGATGACGATATTTCTTCTTCAAATAACATTTTGCTTACAACTGTAGGCAGAGCACAGAATACCGGTGCAAAATTTGAAAAAGATTTAATGCTTGATGTAGGAAAGGCTCCTGTAACTGTTGAAGTTATAAAAGCCGAAATCGAAATTGAAACAAGCGTAAAAGGTCTTTTTGTACACGCTATAAGCCCTGAAGGTTTTTATGTAGGAACCATTCCTGCAACATATGAAAACGGCAAATATAAATTTACCGTTGGTAATGATACACATTCAATGTATTACCTTATAGTTAAGGAGTAAATTTTGCTAAAGGCAAACTTGTAGAAGCAACAGCAGAAGAACTTAAAAAAGGAGAATTTAAATGACAAAGTACATTCCATATCCATTTTATCACGATGATATGCCAATTGACATTTCGTTTGTGTTTGAAAACGAAAAACCGGCGGGCAAACATGGATTTCTTAAAACAGAAGGCAGAAACTTTGTGTTTGAAGATGGTACAGTGGCACGCTTTTGGGGAACAAACTTCAATGGCGGATGCTGCTTCCCTGAACACGACTATGCTGAAAAAATGGCAAAACGTCTTGCGAAAACAGGTATTAATATTGTAAGGCTTCATCAACTGGATGCAGAGTTTAATACACCAAATATTTTTAGCTTTACAAAAGGTAAAAGGGTAACAGGTGGTGCCCTTGATCCTGAAAGCATGGACAGACTTGACTATCTTATTTACTGCCTTAAAAAAGAAGGTATATATATTTATATGGATATGCTTACATACAGAATTTTCCGTTCTGACGAAGGAATGGAAGAAAGAAATGAAAAAATGTGGGTAGCGGCAAAACCTTCCTGTTATTTTGTAGACAGACTTATAGAACTTCAGAAAGAATTCTGCAAAGATTTCTGGAGCCATGTAAATCCATACACAGGCCTTAAAAACTGTGATGACCCTGTTTTTGCTATGGCAGAACTTGTAAATGAGAGCAGTCTTTTCTGCGACGGACATTTCCCTGCACTTATGACACCACAGCATAAAGCCGAATTTTTAGAAAAATTTAATAAATGGCTTTTAGAAAAAGGAATAGATAAAAAAGCAGAAGAATTTGACCTTTATGACAGAGAAAACGAAATACTTTTAGAGTTTAAAATATATATTCAGGAAAAATTCTATAAAGAAATGATGGATTACATGCACCAGTGTGGCGTTAAATTCCCTGTTGCCGGCACAAACTGGACAACCGTAAATCCTGCAAATAATATAATTCAGGGTAAAACAGACTACCACGACAGCCATGCGTATTACTACGACTGGAACTGGAAAGAGTTTGAAAAAAAGTGTATAAACAAATCTATTACTCAGTCAGAATATTCATACCTTGCAACGTGTGCCCTTGCTACACAGGCTGATAAACCTACATATATTTCTGAATGGGATATGCCATGGCCTAACGAATACAGAGCTGAATCGCCTATTTATTCTGCGGCACTTGGTATGTTGCAGGGCTGGTCAGGATTTGCAATTCATACTTATGCATATTCTTCAAGACTTGATAGAATGGATATGTTAGGGCGTGAAATTGCTTCTGAAAAAATAGGCGGAACGCCATACCGTCAGGGCATTTTCAGCACATGGAACGACCCTGCAAAATACGGTCTTTTCTATCACGCAGCACTTATTACAAGAAGAGGCGATGTATCTCCTTCCAAAACACTTACAGAAATTAACCCTATTTCTCTTGTTGAGTGGGACTACGATACAGTACGTGCCCTTGTTGAAAAAGGTGGCGTGGTAACAGGCTTTAGCAAACCTGGTGCTAAAACAGATATAAAAGTTGACGACGAAATTTTGTCAGATACTAAAGAATTTTACATAAACCGTAAGAAAAACTATGGTTATGTTGATACGCCTAAAACTAAATGTGTATATGGTTTCCTTGGTAAAAACGGCGAAATAGGCATAAATGGAGTTAAAGTAAACTGCGAAACTGATTTTGCGGTAATTGCAATGAGCTCACTTACAGATGACGATATTTCTTCTTCAAATAACATTTTGCTTACAACAGTAGGCAGAGCACAGAATACCGGTGCAAAATTTGAAAAAGAGCTTATGCTTGATTACGGAAAACCGCCTGTAACAGTTGAAGTTATAAAAGCCGAAATCGAAATTGAAACAAGCGTAAAAGGGCTTTTTGTACACGCCATAAGCCCTGAAGGTTTTTATGTAGGAACAATTCCTGCAACATATGAAAACGGCAAATATAAATTTACAGTTGGTAACGATACACATTCAATGTATTATCTTATAGTTAAGGAGTGATTTTTATGAAAATAGGTTGGGGAAGAAGAGAATTTTCAACAGAAAAACCCGTTGGAATAGGCGGTCAGTTTTATTTAAGAATATCAAAAGGTGTACTTGACCCACTTTATGTAACAGCGCTTACTGTAGATGACGGCAAGGATATTGTTATATTTTTGCAGGCAGATGTAGGTTCAGCTGCCGGGGGGATTTTAGATGAAATACGAAACGGAATTAAGAAAGAAATCCCCGAGATTGACCCAAGCAAAATTTTAATGAATGCTTCGCACACTCATTCAAGTGCAATTTTAACAGAAAAGCTTTCGTGGGGTGAGGTTGAAGATATTCCCCTTGACGGAATGGAACTTACACCTCCGGGCGAAGTGAGAGAGTTTTTCGTAAATATGGCAATTGAGGCTGTAGTAGAGTCTTATAAAGAAAGAAAAGAAGGTCTTATTTCTTATGGTTATGGTTATGCAAACACAGCTTATAGCCGCCGAGTAGTGTATTTTGACGATGTTTCCAAAAGACTTACAAGCAATCCTACTATTCCAAACGGCCATGCACAAATGTACGGTAACACAGCCGACGATAATTTCAGCCATTACGAAGCAGGAACAGACTGTTTTGCAAACTATATGTTCACGTTTGATGAAAACAAAAAATTAACGGGTGCAATTATAAATGTTCCCTGCCCTTCCCAGTGTTCTGAAAATGAGTGGGTGCTCTCTGCTGATTTCTGGGGCGATGTAAGAGAAGAAATGAAGAAAAGATACGGCGATATTTATATTTTGCCACAGTGCGCTGCAGCGGGCGACCTTTCGCCTCATATTCTTCATTATAAAGAAGCGCAGAAACGCCGTTTCAGGCTCAAATTTGAAGATGTGGAAATTGATGAGAGAATACAGTATCCCGATAAAATTTATGCAAGGCGCGATATTGCTCTCAGAATTTGCGATTCTTTCGACGAGGTTTATTCATGGGCAAAAAAAGAAAAATACAACCACTTGCCTATTGTTCACTCCGTAAAAATGATAGAGCTTGATAAAAGGCTTATAACCGATGAGGAATACGAGTTCTGCCTTCAGGAAATTGAAAAAAGAAAAGAGCAGAAACCTTTTAATTTTGATAACACGCCTGAGGAGAATTTAAAGCACAATACGAAATGTATGTGTACGTCGACAAGATTTGAAAATATAATTAAAAAGTATGAACTGCAAAAAACAGAGCCACAGCACAAAACTGAAATTCATGTAATTAAAATTGGTAATATTGCCTTTGCATCAAACCAGTTTGAGCTTTATATGGATTATCAGCATAGAATTCAGGGCCGCTCGCCCTTTGAACAAACATTTATTGTTCAGCTTTGCGCCCAGCCTGGTAATCTTTCAAACGGTACTTACCTGCCAACAGAGCGTGGCGAATGGGGTAAAGGGTATAGTGCATCTATGTACTGCAATATTGTTTGTGCCAAAGGCGGCCAACAGCTTGTTGAAGAAACAGTAAAGGAACTCAAAAATATTTATTAAAAAAAAGAGGCTTTAGCCGCTCACTCATAAGGAAGAATCGGTTTTAAAGCCATCTTTTTGGTTTATACTTTGTCAAAAAAGTCCGAAATACGAAAGTATTACGGACTTTTTGTTTCGCGCCTAAACACAAAAATCTGATATTTAAAACTGCCTTGCACCTTAAAATTTATAAGTTTGGATGCATAACAAAGAAAAAATGTGCATTAATCCTTGACGGATTATAAGCATTTTTTATGCAGTTAGGCGCCAAAATCGTATATT
>JAZNQN010000010.1:0-13560 GCA_045590195.1 Clostridia bacterium
CACCTTAAAATTTATAAGTTTGGATGCATAACAAAGAAAAAATGTGCATTAATCCTTGACGGATTATAAGCATTTTTTATGCAGTTAGGCGCCAAAATCGTATATTTTAAGGCGAATATTCCTTATGAGTGAGCGGCTTTGGGCGGTTTTTAAAATTTTTTTAATTATATAAATTCTACACTGTCGAAAACCATTTTGTCGCGTTTATCTTCTTTTAGGGTTTGTACATTTATATTGTGAAGTGACAGCCCTTTAACATATCTGAAATAAATGCCCGATGCAGGAAGTTTACATTCAAAGGCAGAAGCACGTGGGTATTCTTTTGGAATTTCAGGAACGATAATATTTCTGTCTTCCTCCACTCCGCCGCCCGGAACAGTTAAATTGATATTTGAAAGCGTAATATTTTCAAGGAAGCTTTCAGGCTGGCCAACTACGCTTGACGAGAAAAGAACAGGTGCATTCTGAAGCTCGTTATCTTCTAATATATTTGTGTATCTTATTGGCTCAATTGGGCCGTAAGAACCGATTGCAGTAAGGTTATCAATAGTTACGTTTTTAATTTTTCCTATTTTTGTGCCTTTAGGTCCGCGGGCACGGTTTGTAAGCATTATAATAAACGGAGTACCAACATTTTGCATCGTTATTCCCGAAACTGTAACGCCATCCATAACGCCGCCATCGGCAATTTCGAGGGCAACTGCAGTAAGGCAGGTATCGTATATTGAGCAGTTGCTTATGGTTATATTTTTAAAGTCGCCATTGGTTTCAGTTCCAAATTTTATTGCGCACATTCTTGATGACACAACGCAGTTTGAAATAGAAATATTTTCACAGGCTCTTTTTTCGTTTAAAGCATATGATGTTTTTAAAACAATTCCATCGTCGCCGGCAACAACGTTGCAGTCAGATATAACCACGTTTTTACAGCAATCGGGGCTTATTCCGTCGATATTAACGCGCATTGTAAGGCCTGTTACCTTAACATCTTCACAGCCTGCCATATAAACTGCCAAATCGGTTGCATTGTACATTTTTAAATCGGAAATATCAACCTTTTTACAGTTTTTAAGAGTAATAATTTTATTTGCACGGCAGCCAACCCACGGGTGCTCGTTGGGCACGAGTGTATTTTCCCAAACCTCACGCATATCAATAGTTGCGTTTCCTGAAAATGAAATGTTTTCACAGTTTTCTGCCCAGAAAAGTGACCTTCTGAAATATGAATGGGAACAATCCTGATAAAGAGGATAGTCAATTTCCTCTCTGGCATCAAATTCATCGGGGTTAAGGCTTCCTAAAATTAAAACTCCCGGTTCAAATACAAAATGAATATTACTATGTAAATGAACGGACGACATTACATATTTGCCATATGGTACATAAATAACGCCACCGCCGTTTTTGGCACAGTGGTCAACTGCTTTTTGTATAAATGGGGCAGAGTTTGTTACCCCGTCAGAAACAGCGCCGAAATCTAAAATGTTATACATTTAATTCACTCCCTAAGATTTTGCTCCTTTAATTATATAATTAAAAAATTCTTTTGTCAATTGCATTTTGGCTTAATTGGTGGTATAATATCGATGGATTATAAAAAGGACTATTGCTCATATAATGGTCCTTTTTTATTTATAAATAAACATATTGCTAAAGATTGTATTCTTCGATTTTTTGCATGAGTTCGCTTGCGCGAATGTCAAGTGCATCACTAATTTTAAAAAATGTTTCAAGTGTTGGTTTTCTTTCACCGCGTTCGATGGCACTCAAATGTGTTCTTCCTATATCTGCAAGACCGGATACCACTTCTTGTGACAAGCCTTTTTTTTCCCGGAACTGTTTGATTATCATACCAACTAATTTAGCATCTAACATTATTTCAACTCCTTACAAGATATATTTTAATGTAATTTGCTAGTAGTTATGAATACATATGTTGACAAATGAACACAAATGTGTTAATATATTGTTAAATGTATAATACATTTTAAAATTCACAAATGAAGTAGGGATAATGTGGAAAGGTATAAAATAATTAAAAAATTAGATTTTTCCGAGCAATATATATCGTGTCCAGTTGAATTAAGCAATGGTGCTGTCTTATATGATGAAAAAGAAAAATCTCTGGCACTGCAATTAAAAATGAGATTTTTAACCTCGAAAGAAATCAGATCAATTGATGTGCAAGTTACATATGAAGGCAAAGAAAATACGAAAAATGTAACATTTACTTACAACGAGATTGAAAAGGCAGAAAAGGGAAGGTTTTTTGGAAAGAATAATGCTATTTTACTTGGTTCAAATAAAGCAGATAATATAAAAGTTTTAGTAACCAGTATTTTATATGGAGACGGAATGACATGGGAATACAATGGAGAGCCTCCGGTTTACCCTTGTAAGCAGATGGAGTTAAAAATTTGTTTGAGCCATAAACTTTTACTGCAATATTATGAGCGTGAGGATAAAAAAGATTTTGTAAAGCTGAGAACAAAGTTACCGGTGCAGAATGATGACAACTGGCAATGTGCATGTGGAAAAATAAACAGAAATATAGATGTTTCATGTAATAGATGTACGATAAATAAATATTGGATTTTTAAACATACCGATAAAGAATATTTAGAAAATTCACTTAGAGTATATGAGGATAATCAGAGAAAAATTCGAGAAGAAGCAGCAGAAAAAGCGGAGGCAGAACGACAATTTATTATTAGACTAGTTAAAATAGTTGCATTGATTATAGTTGCTATTTTTTTCTTTCGTTGGTTTTTTGGATATGTCAATATAATTTGGTCGCACTCAGTATATAAGAAAGCAGAAAAGTATATGGAAGAAAAGCAATATGCTATGATGCTTGAGGAGTGTTACAGGGTTGCACCAGTTCCGCTTGAGAGAACTGAAGAATCTAAGAGTGTTGAAATAAATGTTATGACGCTACTTGAAAATTGCTCATCAAATATTCTTAATGATTATGCAATCGGAAGTATTTCTGATAATGATGCAAAAACATATTTGACGATTATTTCGAAGTATATTTCCGATACAGAAATACTGAGTTCTTATAAAGAAATTGAAAAATCAAAGAATAGTTATAGCTCAGGTTTAAGATCAATGAAAAATAAAGATTATCTTATAGCGATTGAAAAATTCAATTTGGTGCTAAAAAATGATGTTAATTATTCATTGGCAACACAAAAAATTGAGGAGTGCAAAAATCTTTTAAAACCTGATACTATTGCAAAACTTGCCAAGTATGAAGAAAGTGGTAATTTTGAGGAAGGCTTAGAACTTATTACAAAGGTAAGTAAGTATCTTAAAAAAGATGTGGATATAGAAGGTTACAGAGATAGATTTAAATATAAAATTGAATATGCCAAACTTGATGAAAAAGGAAAAAATGCTATGAGTAACGGCATAGGGGTTTCTTATGGTACACAATTACATAATCAGCCACACAGAGATCATAAAAGCGGATATGAGACAACCGCGTGGGGTAAGACTAGAATACTAGCGTATCGCATTACTCAAGAAGATGATATACTTATATTATGGTGTCAAGTTAGATCTAACGATGGCATCTACTGGGTCATCGATAAAATTGGGTATTTGCAATAAATAAAAACAAAGGAGAGATTTTATTATGTACGAAGAAAAAACAAGTATTGAAGGCAGTTTGTTTGGGAATGTAGGTGGAAAGATAAAGACCTATGCACTTGTGCTGGTGATTTTAGAAGTTATTGCCAGTGTATTTTGGGCTATTTATCTGTTTGGTGAAGAAGAGGGGTTGCTTGGTTTTTTAATTTTGATTTTATGTCCTCTTGCTGTGTGGCTTACCAACCTTTTTACATATGGTTTTGGCGAAATAATTGAAAGCTTGCAGCTTGCTAATCAGCAAAGAGCAGAAATGCTTCGTTTAATGCGCAAAGATAATAATGAAACACGCTACAATGAAACAATGCCGGAAATATAAGGAGCAAAAAAATGAAAGAATTTTTAAAAAGAAAAGACAATTTTGCTGAAAAGTGTTTTGGTGTTTGTATAATATGCTATTTGATATACTTTATCACAAGATCTTTGTTTGTATTTGACACATCATTATATTGGTTCGGTTATTATTTTGAGGATGAGTGTTGGGGTTTAATATTCCCAAATTTTTCGCTGTTTTACTTGTTGAGAAACAAACAAGCATCAAAATATATAATTATAATTTTAGGAATAGTTGTATTGTTATCCATGTTTTTACAGATAACAGAGTATGGTTTAGAAGGAATATTTGTGTCATACGCGTGCTTGTTAGTTTTAGTTGCATTTGAAGCCATAAATGTATGGAATGTTAAAAAAGTAAAACTATCAAAAATTATAACTTTTATATGTGCAATTATAATGTTACTTGTATGTTATTATGGCTATTTTGGTTATTATGAGGCAAGTTTCGTGGAAAAAGTAGTAAGATATAGTGCTATGATTTCTCGGTGTTCTTTTTTGATAGGACTACTAATTTATCACTATGATAATTATATTGATATCCGTGTTATGAAAAATATTGAACAAAAGTCGGCGTTAAATAAGAGTAAATTTGATGATATTACTAAACTTCAAAGGCTTGGAATAATTTCCAAACAAGAAGCAGAGCAAAGAAAAAATGCTTTGCTGACAGAAATAACTGATACGGAAACACTAGACAATACGGAGGAATAATATGTTTTGCAGAAATTGCGGCAAACAAATTGATGAAAATATGGATTATTGTAGAAATTGCGGTGAAAATGTAAAAAATTTCTACAATAAATATGATTATGCATCAGAATTTAAAAAGAAAGACAGAATTGTTGATGCATTAAATATTGTCAATATCATCTATGGAATAATGGGGATTTTGGTTATGTTTGCAGCTTGTGAAGCACTTATGTAAAGTCTATTATATAAAAAAGAGAATCACTTCGGAGATTCTCTTTTTTCATATAAGTTCTAAAATTCATTTGAGTTGCGTTTGAAAAAAGTTTGTGATATAATGAACTTAAAAAAGTTATAAAACACAGCAAATATAATTAAGTGTTATTTTACACATATTTTGATTATAGAAGGTGATTTCATGAAAGATAAAGTTTGTATATTAACAGGTGCCAGCGGTGGAATTGGCTCGGCTATTGCCAATGCACTTTTTGAAAGCGGATTTAAAATGGTTTTACTTGGAAGAAATGAGGAAAAGCTTAAAAAAGTTGCAAAGGGCAGAGATTGCCTTATTTTGCCCGGTGACATCTGCAACGACGATTACATAAATGAAACCATAGAAAAAGTTTATAAAATCTATGGTGGTATTGATATTTTAATAAACAGTGCAGGTATTGCACAGTCGGCCCCTTTTGAAGAAATTTCTATGGAAGAATACGATACTATTATGAACACAAATGCCAGGGCACCATTTCTTATGTGCCAAAAAGCGCTTCCGTATTTAATGAAATCTTCCTGTGGAACTATTATAAACATTGCCTCTGTAACTGCTCATAAAGGCTATGCATTGCAAAGCGTTTACTCCGCTTCAAAGCACGCGCTTTTAGGCTTTTCAAAATCCCTTGCAAAGGAATATTATAAAAAAGGGGTAAGAGTTCATGTTATAAGCCCCGGAGCGGTGTTTGGCGATATGGTAAAAGTTTCGCGCCCTGATTTAACGGGAGAGGGAATGCTTTTGCCTTCCGATATTGCCGAAACGGTTTTGTATCTTATAAGAATGCGTTCTAGTGCCGCCGTAATCGACGAAATTGAGCTTCACCGCGAAAGCAAAGAGCCGTTTATGTAATATATACAGTTTGAAGAAGGTGACAAAATGAAAAACAATACTAAAAAAGCCATACTGCTGGTTTCTATTATAGTGGTATTTTGTGCTTTTATGGCAGTAATTGACGGAATACTTAAAGCTGATTACTTTATTAAATCGGCTATAAAGCTCATATTGTTTTTAGTATTACCTGCTATATATTCGTTTTACGATAAAGATATAAAAATAAGGGGAGTATTTAGACCTGATAAAAAGGGAATAAAGCTTGCCGCCATTTTAGGGGTACTGGTTTATATAGTAATTTTAGGCGGATATTTGCTGCTTAAAGATGTTTTTGATTTTTCGGCAATAACCGGTACACTTACGAAAAACATTGGTGTTACAGGAAAAAACTTTATATTTGTTTCGCTGTATATATCTTTTATTAATTCACTTTTAGAAGAGTTTTTCTTCCGTGGATTTGCGTTTATTACGCTTAAAAGAATAACAGGCAGAAAATTTGCCTATTTATTCAGTGCGGCCGTATTTGCAATTTATCATATAGCAATGATGATTGGGTGGTTTGGCCCGCAGCTGTTTGTAATTATTATGGCAGGGCTTTTTGCAGGCGGGCTTATATTTAATTATCTTAATGAGAAAAGTGCAACCATTTATCCATCGTGGCTTTTACATATGTTTGCGAACTTTGCCATAAACACCATAGGGTTTATATTGTTTGGAATTTAACATGGAGGACACCACTATGAAAGAAAAAAACGATGTAAGGGATTTTTTGCTTGGAATTACCCATGAGAGCAAAGCTTATTTTACGGGAACTACCACAAAAAATCCTATTGGCTATAAACAGGGAGAAGAAATTATATTTAAAATAAGAGCCGAAGCCTCCGGAAAAGCGCTTCCTGTTCCTTTTATCAGCTACTCAACTCAAGGCGACGACGGGGTAAAATCTCAGGGATATCTTGAGCCGGAGAACGGTTGGTTTTACATAAAAACAAAGCTTGAACGCGACGGATTTGTTCATGTAATTGCAAAAGCCTGTGATGAAAACAAAAAAGAAATTGAAGAAGTTGACGCTTTTGATGGCGGTGCCGGAGCAGATGTTGATAAAATTAAGTGCGAAACAGATGAACCTTATGATTACCTTGAATTTTGGAAGGCCTTAAAAGAAAAGGCATTTTCAATTCCAAAAGAGATTTTATTTGAAGAAAAAATTCCCGCAAAAGAAGGGTTTGAAGCCTACGAGGTACATTTTGCAACGCCTGCGGGCAAGTTCGTTTCGGTAGTTTATTCATACCCCGAAGGAGCGAAGGAAAAAAGCCTTAAGCTTTTGTTTATAAATATGGGTTACGGCGTTACAAATTGTATTCCGTATTACAGAGATGGTTATATGATTGTAAGATGTAACACTCACGATGTATTAAACCGTCAGCCCCAGGAATACTATGATAATCTTATTAAAAACGGACTTGACGGTTATGGCCTTGAGGACGCCGAAAACAACAAAAAGCCCGAAACCAGCTTTTGGTACAAGCTTTTTATAAGAGATATGCAGGCTGTAAACTATTTTAAAAATCATCCCCTTGTAAACGGAGTTGATTTTGAGTTTGAAGGTGGAAGTCAGGGGGCTTTTCAGGCGGTAAACCTTGCCGCACATACTGCTATTGCAACATGCGTTAAAATAAGTGTTCCGTGGTTTTGCGACATTTTTTCTGCCGGAAAGCAAGGCAGAATTAAAAAAGGCTGGGGCCCGAAAGAGGAAGAGGGCCTTAAATATTTTGATACTGCAATTGGAGGAAGATATTTAAAATGCCCCGTATATATCGAGGCAGGACTTGGTGATTATATTTGCCCGCCATCGGGGCAGATGGCGCTTTATAACGGCATTACAGCACCGAAAAAATTGCGTTTTGTACAAAACAGAACTCATCCGTATGTGCCGCCAAAGGTAATAACAAGCGAAATTTCGGAAGGGTATAACCAAAGTGAATACGGGTTTTGCTTTACAGTTTCAGCACAGAAATAAGCTAAATGTTTTTTCTTGCTGTTTTAGTTGAAACGCCAAAGTGCTTTTTAAAGCTTTTAAGAAAATAATTATAGTCTGAAAAGCCTACCTCGTGGGCAATGACAGAGACAGACATATCGGTTGATTTAAGAAGCTCTTTTGCCTTAGTCAGCCGTTTTTCTTTTATATAAGCGGCAATTCCGCCCTGAATATACTGGCCGAAAAGGGAATAAAGCCTTGTGCGGCTTATGCCGAACTTTATGCAAATAGCAGAAACAGAAATATCCTCCTGCAAGTGCTCCAGAATATATTCATCAATCATAGAAAAAAGCTTACTGCGGGAGGGCTTTATTATTTCTTTAAGCAAAATATAGCTGGTGCAGGCCTCAAGTATTTTCGAAGCGGCAACAAGCTGCTTGCGGCTTTTGAATTTTATTTTTTTAATAAGCTCGCCTTCGCCATAGTGGCCATATTCTTCAGATAATTCTGAAAGATTTTTTCTGAAATCTTCTTTGTCTTTACTGTCGCTTACCTGGCCGAACATAACATAGCCTATAATAGAACCGCCGTGAAAAATAGGCGCAGTTGCCTCTATAAGGCCTGCGTGGCATTTGTACATAGTTAAATTCCCTGTTTTTTTACACTCTTCAAAAGAAATTTTGTCGCTTTCGCAGCAAAGCTCGTAAAATTCTGCATTTTTGCGCATTCTGGCACAAAAGGGCGAACATTCTTCGGGGTAGGCAAAAATTTCGTTGTACTTTTCATCAAACAAAACTATGCGGATGCCCGTAAGGGTATAAAAATTTTTCATTAAGTCAGCAAGTTCAACAGTATCGAATTTTAACGACATAATCATTCCAACTTTCGGTACAAAATTACAGTTTTTTAAACATAAATTACTATAATTATAGCACAAATTCTGATAAAATCAAGAAAAAACTTTGAAAGGGTTGATTTTATGACATTTGCATTGTATTTTGGAAACCGCGGTTTTATGCCGGCGGAGCTTATTGAAGGCGCAAGAGAAGATATGGTAAAGGCAGTTACCGATGCCGGATACGACTATATAATTATGGACAAAGATGCAACCCGCTACGGCGCGGTTGAAACAAGGGACGAGGGCAGAGCCTATGCCGCATGGCTTAAAAGCCATGAGGGAGAATATGACGGCGTTATTCTTTGTATGCCAATATTTGTTGATGAAAACGGCGCAATTGCGGCCCTTCAGGATGCAGGCGTTCCTATTTTAATGCAGGCATATCCCGATGAAATAGGCAAAATGGATTTTCAGCACAGAAGAGATGCTTACTGCGGAAAATTTTCTGTTACCGATGTTTTTGAGCAGTACCGCGTTCCATACACAGTTATGAAGCCTCACGTTGTTCATCCTCTTACACCACAGTTTGCACAAAATCTTCACGATTTTGCCGCCATATGCCGAGTTGTAAATGGTATGAAACGTTTTAATTTAGGCTGCATAGGCGCAAGAACCACTGCGTTTAAAACAGTTCGTTTTGATGAACTTACAATGCAGCGCCACGGCATAAACGTTGAAAGCTTTGATTTATCCGAGCTTTTTGAATTTGTTCGTGCCAAAGCCGACGATGATGAAAAAGTTCTCGCTAAAAAAGCAACACTTGAAAATTATACCGATTTTACAAATGTTCCTGAAGATAAAAAGATTATGCTTTCAAAAATCAGCGTTGTAATTGATGAATATATTGAAGAGTATCATCTTGATGCAATAGCGCTTCGTTGCTGGAACGAAATGGAAACATATTTAAGAGTTTGCCCCTGCGTACTTATTTCCGAGCTTAACGACAGAGGCATTACCGCATCCTGCGAAATTGATATGTGCTCTGCAATTACAATGCGTGCACTTTCCCTTGCTACACAGGGCCCTGCCGCTTGCCTTGACTGGAACAATAACTACGGCGACGACCCTGATAAGGTTATTCTTTTCCACTGCGGCTCTACTGCACAAAAGCTTATGGCGGGAAAGGGAGAGGTTACATCTCATAAAATGTTTGACAAGGGCGACCCCGGCAGCGGTTGGGGAACAAACGAGGGCAGAATTGCCGCATTCCCGATGACTTTTTCAAACTGCAAAACTGAAGACGGCAAAATTACAATTTATTTCAGCGAAGGCCAGTTTACAGGCGAAGAAATTGAAAAAGAATTTTTTGGCTGCGGCGGCGTTGCAAAAATTGATAACTTGCAGGATAAACTTATAAAGCTTGCAAGAGGCGGCTTTAAACACCATACAACCGTTGCAAACGGCCACGTTAAGGCAATTTTGGAAGAAGCCTTCAAATATTATCTTGGCTACGATGTTGTTAGCATTGAGGAGTAAAGCTTATGAAAATTGGCGGAATTGATGTTGGAACAACCGGCGCAAAACTTACAGTTTATAACGAATGTGGCGAGCTTTTAAATAAGGCTTATATTACTTACGAGGTTTCGAGAAATACGGGCGAGCACGAAATTGACGGCAGTGTAATTTTCGAGGGCGTTAAAGCGGTTATAAAAGAAACAACCGAAAAAATCGGCAACATTGATGCCATTGGCATAACCTCTTTTGGCGAATCTTTTGTAATGCTTGATAAAGATGACAATGTTTTAATGCCATCAATGCTTTATACCGACCCCAGAGGAGAGGAGGAGGCTGAAAGCTTTGATAGCGATGCCGTTATGAAAATTGCAGGGGTAAAGCCTCACGCTATGTATTCCCTTCCCAAAATTATGTGGATAAAAAATAACCGCCCTGAAATTTACGAGAAAGCAGATAAAATACTTCTTTTTGAAGATTTTATAGTTTATATGCTTTCGGGCAAGGCGCAAATAGATTATTCCCTTGCCGCAAGGGTTATGGGTTTTGATATTAAAAATCTTATCTGGAGCGACGAGCTTTTCGCCTTTGCAGGAGTAGACGTGGGCAAAATGTCAACCCCTGTGCCAAGCGGAAGCGTTGCAGGCCCTGTGAAGACAGATATCGGGAAAGAATTGGGACTTTTTGGCACAGTTATAGTAAACGGTTGCCACGATCAGGTTGCATCTGCCACAGGTGCAGGCGCGTTTGATGCAGGCATAGCGGTTGACGGCACGGGAACTGTTGAATGTGTTACACCAATTTTTGATAAAATTCCCGAAAACAAACAGATTTATGAAGATGCTTATTCTGTTGTACCATATATTGAAAAGGGAAAATATGTTTGCTACGCTCTTTCTTTTACAGGCGGAGCGGCAGTTAAATGGTTTCGCGATAACTTTGCAGAGGATATGTCTTACAAAGAACTCGATTCTTTAATTGATAACACCCCGGGCAGCGTATTGGTGCTTCCTCATTTTGCAGGCGCGGCAAACCCTTATATGGATTCATATTCAAAGGCGGCATTTGTTGGCGTAACAATGGAAACCACAAAAGCCGATATGTACAAAGCCATAATGGAAGGCGTTACTTACGAAATGCTTTTAAATTTAAAACATCTTGAAGCGGCAGGAATATCGCCTAAAAAGCTTTATGCAACAGGTGGGGGAGCGGCGTCTGAAGTGTGGCTTCAGATGAAGGCAAATATTCTAGGCGTTCCAATTGTTGCCCTTGATGCACCCGAGGTTGGAACAGCAGGTACAATTATGCTTACAGGTGTTGCCCTTGGTGTTTTTAAAGACATTAAGGCTGCGGCGGCAGTTATGGTAAAAGAAAAAGAAACATATTATCCTGATGAAAAACTGCATGGTGAACATCAGAAAATTTATAAAAGATATGAAAAGCTTTACGAGGCTGTAAGGCCAATTATAAAGGAGGAAGAAAATGAATAAATATATTGGAAACACAAAACAGATTTACGGCGTTGAAGAAATGCGACTTTGCGGCGGCAAGGGCGACAATATGCGTATGCTTTATGTAAGAAACGGTAAAGGGCTTGAATTTTGGGTTTCACTTGACAGATGTGCCGATATTTCAAGGCTTTCGCTTAAAGGCGACAATTTCGGCTATTTTGCACCTTGCGGCTATGTTTCTCCGCAGTATTATGATGATAAAGGTGCAGGCTTTTTAAAATCGTTCACAGCAGGATTTTTCACAACCTGCGGCCTTACTGCAGTTGGAAACCCCTGCACAGATGCAGGCGAAGAGCTTCCTCTTCACGGAACAATTTCAAATACACCCTGCGAAAACTTTTGCCACTTTGTAGCAGATGATGGTATTCATATTAAAGCTACTATCCGCGATGGCAGAATGTTTTCACACAAGCTTATTTTAGAGAGAGAATATATAATTTCCCTTGAGAAAAACGAAATTTCGCTTACTGATAAGGTTAAAAACATCGGTAGTGCTCAAAGTCCGCTGGAAATTTTGTATCACTTCAATATGGGCTATCCTTTGCTCTCTGAAAATGCCGAAATTACTATTCCTTCAACTAAAGTTGAGCCAAGAAATGACCACGCGGCAGAAGGCCTTGATACTTGCCTTAAAGTTGAAAAGCCTCAAAACGGCTATGAGGAAATGTGCTTTTATCACACCCTTTCGGGCGATACCGAGGTTTCAATTTTCAACAAAACAATTAACAAAGGCCTTAAAATGGCTTTTAATGCTGATAATCTTAAATGCTTTACCCAGTGGAAAATGATGGGCGAGGGCGATTATGTTATGGGCCTTGAGCCAGGCAACTGTCTGCCTGACGGCCGCGATGTTATGAGAGAAAAAGGCATTTTGGAATTTTTAAATCCGGACGAAGAAAAAGAATTCAAACTCAAATTTGTGTTTGAAGGCTAGGAGGCAAATTATGTTAGTATCAATGAATCAGGTTTTAAAAATTGCCGATGCAAGAAAAATTGCAATAGGCTCATTTAACACTCCTAACCTTGAAAGCCTTCAGGCAATACTTTCTGCGGCAGAAGAGCTTTCAGAGCCGGTTATAATTATGCACGCCCAGCTTCACGAGGATATTGGCGTTTGCAAAATAGATGAAATTGGCCCTTTAATGGTTTCTATGGCTGAAAAATCATCGGCCCCTGTATGTGTTCATTTGGATCACGGAACCGACCTTGCCTATGTTAAAAAAGCCCTTGATATTGGCTTTACAGGAGTTATGTTTGATGGCTCTGAAGGAAATGTTGAGGAAAATATTGCCAATACTGCTCTGGTGGTAGAGCTTGCCAAAAAATATGGTGCTTCTGTTGAAGGCGAGGTAGGCTCAATGGGCGAGAGAGCCGATGGCTATGGTTCCCATCACGGCGAGAGCATTTATACCGACCCTGCCCTTGCAGAAAGGTTTGTTAAAGAAACAGGAATTGATGCGCTTGCCTGCGCTTTTGGTACTGTTCACGGCATTTCGGCTAAGAAAATGGAGCTTGATTTTGACAGAATTACTATGATTGGCAAAGTAGTTCCCATTCCGCTTGTAATGCATGGTGCAAGCGGCCTTACGGAAGAAGAACTTCGGGAAACTATAAGGCGCGGCATTCGCAAAATAAACTATTATTCAAATACTTCAAAGGTTGCGGCAGAGGAAGTTTCGAAGAAAAAATACACTCAGTTTCACGATATTGTTACCGATGCAACTGCGGCAATTAAAAAAGATGTAAAAGAGGCCGTACGAATTTTCTCGATGAGATAAAAATAAAAAGGGGTTAGCCGCTCACTCATAAGGAAGAATCGGTTTTAAAGCCATCTTTTTGGTTTATACTTTGTCAAAAAAGTCCGAAATACGAAAGTATTACGGACTTTTTGTTTCGCGTCTAAACACAAAAATCTGATATTTAAAACTGCTTTGCACCTTAA
>JAZNQN010000011.1:0-1512 GCA_045590195.1 Clostridia bacterium
CTTGAAAACAAAGTACACCAAAAAGCCCGTCAACATAGCTATGGGCAATGTCCAATTCTTGAGGAAACGAATCAACATCCTTACAAACATTACGATTATTATGCCGCAAAGGTAATGCAAGCTACGCGCAGAAACAATCATTTCCACGAAAAAAGTTTGCTTTGTTTGCATTTATTACTATCGCTCAAATGCAAGTACTGACCATTATATTAGCATTCGCTCCTATTGCAAAAAAGAAAAACATGAACTTTGCAATTTAAATGTTGCGAAAAATATTTTTGCCAACTGGGAAAAAATATTTTCCCTACTGAGAAAATTATTTTTCCTAATAGGGAAAATTCATCAGCCTCAGAAGGCATTCTGAATGGGTTTATTTTTCTTTACAAGAAAACCTGTTGTCAAGACAGAAAAGGAAGGTGAATCACAAGAGCGCTTGTTACAAACAAACGTTGTTTGTAAAACATATTAACCAACACCCTTCCAAATAAGGAATAGATTTATTTGTTATCCAAAAGGGAGATAAAGCACTCTTTTTAGGAAATAGAGGGCTCTTAAAAGCGAAAACTTGAATTAAAGTTTTAGTTTTCTATGAAAATACACTATTTTTGCAACGAATATTTCGTATGAAGAGAGGCAAATTACACATTATATATATAGTTGCTTGCATCGGAATGTTGCTTGCTTGCGCTTTTCCCCTACAGGTAGAGGCAAAAGATTTTGTACTCGTGATTGATGCCGGACATGGCGGAAACGACCCCGGAGCTGTAGGAAAAATCTCGAAAGAGAAAGACATCAACCTAAAGGTGGCGCTGAAAGTGGGCAAACTGATTGAGGATAATTGCAAGGACGTAAAGGTGATTTATACACGCAAGCGCGACGTATTCGTCACACTGAATCGCCGAGCACAAATAGCCAACGAAGCTAAAGCCGACTTGTTCATCTCCATACACACTAATGCCGTAGCCAAAAACAAGACCGTAAAAGGAACATCGACGTGGACATTGGGTTTGGCAAAGTCGGACGACAACTTAGAGGTGGCCAAACGCGAAAATGCCGTAATCTTGTACGAAGACGACTATCAAACTCACTACGAAGGCTTTAACCCAAACTCAGCCGAATCGTATATCATCTTCGAATTTATGCAAGACCAGTACATGTCGCAAAGCGTACGCCTTGCTTCACTTGTACAAAACGAGTTCAAACAAACAGGCCGTCGCATTGACCGTGGTGTGCATCAAGCCGGATTCTTGGTACTGAAAGCAAGTGCCATGCCAAGTATCTTGGTAGAATTGGGATTCATATCAACCCCCGAGGAAGAGCGATACCTAAACACCGAAAATGGTGTGAACACCCTCTCGAAAAGCATCTACCAAGCTTTCTTGACCTACAAGAACGAACAAAGCGTAGCCTTGGCCAACGAGGAAACGCCAACAACCAAACCAGCCAAGAAACCAGAAAGCAAACAACAAATAACCACCGCACCGAAAAAAGAAAAAGCCAAAGCGGCAAACA
>JAZNQN010000012.1:0-2102 GCA_045590195.1 Clostridia bacterium
CTGCTAAAAAATAAGACAAAAAATTACTGCCCTTTAGAAGAAAACTTCTAAGGGGCAGTTTTTATTTATCTGTTTCTAATTTCTTCAAGCTCCAACGCAGAGATAAAAGTTTGAATTGCGAAGTGATAGCTTTCGTCCTTGCTGATGTCGTTGTTGCGGAAGAAGCCAACTCGTTCGTAGGTGATGAAGCCACTCATAAAACTTCTAAAAATTCTTTGGAAATGATATTTTTGAGTTTCGCCAATTGCGTATTGGTCAAGAATATCCATAAGAATACTAATTACAACTGGGATACTTATTTCCTTATTATTGATGAGTGAAGGGAAAAGAAGTATTAGTTTGAATTGTTCCGGATAATTTTGAGAATACTCTCTGACTGCGTTGGCATAAGCCCAAATTGCTTTTTCTCTACGCAAGTCACCAATGTGCGCAGATTTAAAGGCATTGTACTCGTTAACAAGTTTTTTAAAAACTTCAACATTGATTTCGTCAAGATTTTTAAAATGATTGTAAAGAGAGGGAGCTTTAATGTCAAGGTGTCGAGAAAGAGACTGAAGGGTAAATTTTGCGTAACCATCTCGATTGATGAGGTCGATGGCCTCAGTGACGATGATTTCTTTAGTCAAGTTTTTTCTAGGCATACAAAAACCTCGCAAAAATTTAATAAACCTTTGTGAGCTAAACCATAAATATGCTTGGGACATATTGGAAAGATTTATGCAAAAGTCTTACTCACATTTTACATCAGAATAAAATAATATGCAAAAGCGAGTAGGTTAAAAAAATAAATAAATCGCGTAGGATAATCTGATACCTTTCTAAATTTAAACTTCACGTCTTGCGGCGTGGAGTTTTTTGTTTTGTAAGGCGGTTTATAGAATTAGCGTGTGATGTTATAATAAAAGTTAATGATTGAAGAAAAAGTATAGCAAGATAAGATTTTAAAGGGACTGCTTCGGTGATATGGAGGTGATTTTGTGATAGAGATTTCTTTGTGGATGGAGAATTTCGTTCAAGCTTTGGAAGAAAATTTTGGAAACCGAGTGTGGTTTGTTGGCTTACAAGGAAGCTATGGACGAGGCGAAGCAACAGAAACTAGCGACATCGATGTTGTAGTTATTCTTGATGAACTTACTGCGCAAGATATTCAGGCTTACAATGCAATGTTAGACATTTTACCGAATAGAGAGCTTATTTGTGGCTTTGTTTCTGGCAAAAAAGAACTTTTGAACTGGGAGCCATCAGATTTGTTCCAGTTTTATCACGATACAACACAGATAAAAGGCAGTCTTGATGAACTGCTTGGACTGATTGATGAAGCTGCAATTGATAGGGCAATTAAGATTGGTGCTTGCAATATCTATCATGGTTGCGTTCATAATATGCTTCATGAAAAGAGCGATGAAATTTTAAAAGGTTTGTATAAGGCTGCTTCCTTCGTGGTGCAAGCGATTTGCTTTAAAGAAACTGGTTGTTATATCAAGAGTCAGAAAGCTTTGTTGGAAAAAGTTTCTGGTGAAGAAAGAAGTATAGTTGAAACTTTTTTGAGCTTGAAAAATGATAACAAGGTTGATTTTGAAAAAATGTCCAACACGTTGTTTGCGTGGTCTAAAAAATGGATTGGAAATAAAAGGTGACAAATATGGCAGATAAATTTTTAGTTATAGATGGTAGCAGCTTAATTCACAGAGCCTTCTTCGCCCTGCCGCCTTTGATGAACAGGCAAGGCTTGCATACGGGCGCAGTGTACGGCTTTTGTAATATGCTATTGAAATTGTTGGAAGAAATTCAACCGAAATATATTGCGGTTGCTTTCGACAAATCGCGCAAGACTTTTAGAACAGAGATGTTTGCAGATTACAAAGGCACCCGCAAACCGACACCCAGCGAACTTTCCGAGCAGTTCCCGCTGACAATGAAGGTTTTGGAAGCGTTGAACATTGTTTCCTTAGAGCTGGATAATTACGAAGCGGACGACATCATCGGCACATTTGCAGTGCATGCTCCCGACGATGTGGAAGTGCACATCGTTACTGGTGACCGTGACGAGCTGCAGCTTGTTGACAAACGCACCAAGGTTTATTACACCAAGCGTGGCATTA
>JAZNQN010000013.1:0-57392 GCA_045590195.1 Clostridia bacterium
TTATTTTTTTGTTAAGGGGGTATTATACCCTTTTATTTGCATATCGTTACATATTGAATTGGCAAAAATGCAAATTCCACAAGTAGCGGTATGTAAATAAGTATATTTCGCCCTATTTTTAATTTTGTGTGACAACAAATCAGAGTTTGCATTTTTCGGTGTGCAGCTTCGATAGTTGCACACCTTTTTTAATTTGTGGAAATTCAAAGTTTACATTTTTTATGGTGTGCGAAAATATTATATATAGGAGATGTAAACTTATGAAAAGGAAATTTAAAACTCGGTTATTAAGCTGTATTATGGTTGTAATTATAGTATTATCTAGTATGATTACTACTGTCTTTGCTAATTCAAGTGGGTATTGCGGGGATAATATTATATGGGAGTATAACTATGGCACGCTTACAATTAGTGGGTCAGGTGCTATGTATGATTATTCATATCCAAATCAAGTCCCGTGGTTTTCGTTAAATGCAAGTATTGTTAATATAGTAATTGAAGATGGTATAACAAGTTTAGGCACATACTCATTTTATGGTATGACCGCAGTAGAAAATATTTATGTTGGTAGTGATGTTACAAATATTGAAAAAAGCGCATTACATCAAATCTCATTTTTAAATATTGAGGTAAGTAATGAAAATCAACAATATTCGTCAGTGGACGGAAATCTATATGACAAGCTAAAATCTTCTTTAATACGTTATGCAACAAAAAAAGAAATCGCATCTTTTACTGTTCCAGATAGTGTTGTATCTATCAAGAACAAAGCGTTTAGTAATGCAAATAATATTGTCAAAATTATTGTAGGGGCGAATGTAACATACATAGGCGAATATGCTTTTGAATATTGTGAAAACTTATCTGATATAACATTTTGCGAAAATGTAACTAACATATCAGCTTATGCCTTTTATCAATGTGTAAATCTTCAAAAAATCATTTTTCCAAATAGTTTAAAAACAATTGGAGAAAATGCGTTTTATGGTTGCGAGAAAATAAGCGTTATTGATTTTGGAGAAAATCTTACAACAATAGGAAGTAATGCGTTTTATTATTGTAGCAATATAGAAACTATTTACATTAAAAAAGGTTTGCTTCAAATAAAAGATGGTGCGTTTCGTGATTGCACAAATGTAAAAATATATTATACAGGTAGCGAAAATGACTGGAATAATATGAGAATAGGCATAGCGAATTACGGAATTACAGGCGGAACAGTTGTTTATAATTATGTATATGAAATCAAAGAAAATATTAGTGTTGAAAATGTAGTATTAGCTGAAAATTATGTAAGTGTTAAAATCAAGTCAACAAAATCTTGCGATTTAGAAAATATTGATTTATTTTTTGCTTCGTATAGTAATGATGGTAAAATGAACAAAGTTAAAAAAACGGTTATAGATATTTTATCTAACACCGAAGAAGAATATAAAATCGAAGAAATAGTAATTGATAATAAAGATGATTATTATAAAATATTTGTATGGAATAATATGTGTCCATTGACAACAGCGTTTATGAAAGAACTAACTAAATGATAAGTTTATGTTCTAAATGCTTGTAACAAAACTGTTCTAATGTTGAAAGAACATCAAAAATTATATTGTTACACTCTGCACCCCTTAAAACTACTGTATAATGCAGTTCATAGAAAGGGCGGGGTCACGGCTGATGTTTCACTACACCCGTGACCCCGCCCTTTCTACATGATAAATTTTATGTAAATTTATATCTGCATAAATACAGTATTTTATAGAGTGTGCAGAGTGTTTTTTTATTTTATGTAATGTATGTATAGTATGGTATCAAAACCCCTTCCAAATATAAAGTAGTAGTATATATTTTAGTGTTGCAAGGTTTCCCCTTAACTCTTTCAAGGGGCAACCTAACGAGTGCGTTTTGTATAGGGTGCGAGCAAGGAGAAGATTTTTTCAGCAGACGAGGTAAACCCCGCCATACTAAAAAAATAGTGCTTCGCACTTTGGGGCGGGTAAACCCGCCTAAAATTTAAGATATACAAACATTTAAAATATGCTTGCATATCTTTTTGTGGTGTGGTATAATCTTTAATATAATTTTTGACCACAAATTTGACTACATTTTGGGTTGAAAAGCCCACAAACCGCTTTGTTATGCGGTTTTTAAACCTACATGATAAGGCGAGTGGGAATAATACTAACAAACAAAAACCCTGCTGAAACTGCAAGTTTCAGCAGGGTTTTCTTAACTAATAAAACTATTTTACTTTAACCCACTCATCAGGTGTATCAATAGCTTTAATAAGGGCATCTCTTATGCCAATTACTGCCAAAGTTTGTTCTTTTTCAAAAGGCAAATTGCCATTTAAGAAGAAATTGAGAATACTGTCAAGCATACCGATAAAGAACTCGGAATCGATATTTTTTGTGAAAGTATCGCCATTTTTTTCTTCAACTGCAATGCTGAATGGATTGGATGATGCATATTCCAAAAATCCGCATCTACCATCGCTAAATTTAACAACACACATTGTTTGTTTGCCGGCATTGAAAACTTTAACTTTTTCAGCATTTGTTCCCATAAGTTTAACAAGCATTTCAATTTGATGAACAATGTATTCCTGAAAGCTTCTGCCACCGCCTGTAATACTTACGCTGTTTACGCCATTTTTGAAATCATCAAGCTCGGTTGCATAACGAAGAGCTGATGTGCTGAAAAATTTTGTATTATATTTTTCTGCAATTTCATAAATTTTTTCTGCATCAGCTTTGCAGGGAGTGAAAGTTTTGTCAATATATGTATTTTTACCATATTTTAAAACAGTTTCTGCATATGGAAGATGTTTTTCGGGGTTTCCCGGAGCAAGTACAAATATGTAATCGCTCTTTTCGCAAACTTCTTCAATAGAGCTACATTTTTCAACATCATTCTTTGCACACCATTCATCAGTTGAAATTTTGCCTTCATATGTTTCGGTTTCTGCCCAGGCATATTTTACCTGAAAATCATAACCATTTTTCTTGCAAAGGTCGTTTATCCAACCAATGTAGTTGTTTGAATGCCATTCGTCGATAAAATAATCAACAAAACCAATAATTTTCATAAAAGTTACCTCCTAAAACAATACATTACATATATTATAACCCCTAAAGGCTAAATATTCAAGATGTAAATTAACATAAATTTCAGCTTTAAAATCCGGCAAAATTTTGTATTTCACTGGCAAATCGTACACTTTATTGTAAATTTCCTGCGGTTATTGTATTTATTATAACTTGAAAATTTTTCTAAGGTGTGATATACTGTTTCAAAAAAATTAGTATAAAGTTTAAGAGGTAGTAAATGGCAAAAAAAAATAGCAGTCCACTACAATGGTTAAGGCTTGACAATGCCGCAAAAATATATCCTGCAGCAAGGCGAAGAGGTTGGAGCAACGTTTTTCGTCAGTCGGTAACACTTTGTGAAGATGTTGACGTTAATATTCTTAAATCAGCTTTGGAGACAACCATAAAGCGATTTCCTTCAATTGCTGCAAGGCTTAGAAAAGGCGTATTCTGGTATTATTTGCAGCAAATTGAGAATTCTCCTGAAATACGAGAGGAGCAAAGTTATCCGCTTGTATATATGAACAAGGAAGAAACAAGAAAATGTGCTTTCAGAGTTATTGTTTATAATAATCGTATTGCGGTTGAATTTTTTCACTCGCTAACAGATGGAACCGGTGCACTTATATTTCTTAAAAATCTTACTGCTGAGTACATTGAACAAAAATATGGTATATCTATCCCTTATGAAGACGGAATTGTAAATAGATACGAGGCTCCGAAAGCAGAAGAATTTGAAGATAGCTTTTTGAAATATGCAGGAAATGTAACTGCAAGCCGTAAATCCACAAATGCATGGCGCTTAACCAAAGATTCTAAAAACGATGGGTTTTTAAACCTTACCTGCTTTAAGCTTCCGGTAAAAGAAACGCTTTCACTTGCACACGAGTATAATTCTACTGTAACAGTATTCTTGTCAGCAGTACTGATGAAGGCTCTTATAAATTTACAAAAAGAAACTGTTACAGATATTCGAAAAAGAAAAAGAATAAAACTTTTGATTCCTGTAAATCTAAGACAACTTTTTTCAAGTAAAACCTTGCGTAATTTTGCTATGTTTACAATTCCTGAACTTGACCCAAGGCTTGGAGAATATACTTTAGAAGAAATTTGCGAAATCATAAAGCACAAGATGGGAACAGAGTTTACTGCAAAGCATATGAGCAGTGTAATTGCCACCAATGTAAAAGACGAGCGTAATCTGCTTTTGCGGGTTGTTCCGCTTCCGCTTAAAAATATGGTTATGAAAGCTGTTTTTGATAGTGTTGGAGAGAGAAAGGCTTGCCTTAATTTGTCAAATTTAGGTGTTGTAAAACTGCCCGATATTATGAAAAAATATATAAAAAGATTTGATTTTATTCTCGGGGTTCAGGCGGCGGCGCCATATAATTGCGGCGTTTTGTCTTATGGCGATATGGTTTATATTAATTTTATCAGAAGTATACGCGATGCAGCGCTTGAACGCCGTTTCTTTGCAGTTTTGAAAGAAATTGGACTTTCTGCAGTAGTTGAAAGCAATAGAAATTAAAGGAGAAAAATATGTATTGTATAAATTGTGGCGTCGAACTTGCCGATACTGAAAAAAGCTGTCCGCTATGTAATACTACCGTGTATCATCCGGAGCTTAAAAGAAAAGAAGCTACACCTTTGTACCCTCCGGGCAGGCGGCCGAAAATTAACCCAAATTCAAAAGCAATTAACGGAATGTTTTTAATACTGTTTTTTATTCCGCTATTTATATGCTTTTTGGCAGATTTACAAAGGGATGGAGTTTTAAACTGGTTTGGTTTTGCAGCAGGCGGAATAATTCTTTTATATATTACCCTGGCATTGCCAAGATGGTTTCAAAAACCAAACCCTGTAATTTTTTTACCATGTGACTTCGCTTCGGTTTTGCTTTATCTGCTTTATATAAATTTTGTAACAGGCGGCAAGTGGTTTTTAAGCTTTGCCTTTCCAGTAATAGGAACGCTGTGCATAATTGTTTGTACTGCAGTAACGCTGACTTATTATTTAAACGGAGGTAAGCTTTATATATTCGGTGGCGGTTTTATTGCCCTTGGTGCTTTTATGCTTTTGGTAGAGTTTTTGCTTAAAGTTACTTTTGCTATCAGATTTATCGGTTGGTCAATTTATCCGCTTATAGTTTTGGTTTTGCTTGGAGGAGTGCTGATTTATCTGGGAATTAACGCTTCGGCTCGTGAAACAATGGAAAGAAAGCTATTTTTTTAACAAGGAGAAAAATTATGGAAAGTAAACTTTTCGGTAAAAAAATCATTTGGAATGGAGATTCAATTTGCATAGGTGATGAAAATAAAGGTAACTGGGCAACAAGAATTGCCGAGAAGAATAAGATGTTTTTTTCAAATTATGCAGTTGGTGGTGGCACGATTGCAGAAGGGTTGCCGCTTTTAAAAGATGGAAGTGAGCGTCATTCTGTTTCAAAAACTCTTGAAAAAATGTATGAGGAGTATCCTGGTGCTGACTATATTGTTTTTGAGGGTGGTACTAATGATGCCGATCTTTTTGAATATGACTATGATTATCCTGTTTCGCACCTTGGTTCAATTGATGTTGAAAATTTCAGTGGTGAATATGATAGAACAACTTTTTGCGGTGCTCTTGAAAGTGTATTTTATCGCGCACTTAAATATTGGAATGGTAAAAAAATTTGTTTTATTATTGCTCCTAAAATGGGAACACTGCCGAGAAGTCGCAGAAAAAGACGTTTATACTTTGATAAAGCAGTTGAAATTTGTAAAAAATGGGGAATACCGTATCTTGACCTTTGGGAAGGATGTTATTTAAACCCGGCGCTACCTTGGATGTATAACAGCGAGAAAACAGCAATTGAAAATCACGAAGAAAATGTTTGTTTTTACGTTGATGGCCAACATCTTACACGCCGCGGCTACGATTTTACTGCAGAAATAATCGAAACTTGGCTTAAAACTTTGTAAAAAAAATTTTTGTTGAATTTTGTATTTTATTGTGGTATAATAGTCAAAGTGTGAAAAATATAGAAAATTTGGAGGTAGTTATGCAGGTTTTAGCATACATATTAAGTATTTTAGGTTTAATTTCAATGATTACTGCTTCTCTTGTCAAGGGCAAAAATATGAAAAAGATTTTGTTCCTTGTTTTTTGTGGTAACTTTCTTGTTGCAACAAGTTACCTTGTTGGTGGCAGTGGAATAAGTGGTGCAGTTTCGTGTTATATCGGCGCCGCTCAAACAATTATCAATTACTTTTTCGAATCAAAGAATAAACCTTTGCCCGTTTGGCTTATAACCGTTTATGCAGTAGCATTTGTTGCAGTAAATCTTATAGTTGGTGGATTTGAGCCGCTTGTCATTTTGGCAATTGTTGCTTCGCTTACATTTATTATGTGTATCGGCCAGAAAACTGGTGCAAAATATCGTATTTGGACATTTGTAAACATGACTCTCTGGTGCCTTTATGATATCCTTTCAAAATCATTCAGCGTTCTTATCGGCACACATGTTCCACAGCTAATTTTTACTGCTGTTGGTATGATAATTCACGATAGAAAACAGAAATGACATACATAAAGCCGAATTATTTCGATGATTTTAAGTGCATAGCGGATAAATGTAAGCACTCTTGTTGTATTGGTTGGGAAATTGATATTGATAGTGATACTGAAATGTTTTATTCGGTTTTGCCAGGTGAAACAGGAGAAAAAATTAGAGAAAATATTTCTGAAGATGTGCCGCCGCACTTTATATTAAAGAATAACAAATGCCCTTTTTTAAATGAAAAAGGGCTTTGTGATATAATATTAAATTTTGGCGAGGATGCAGTTTGTGAAATTTGCAGAGAACACCCGAGGTTTTATAATGAATATGATAATTTTGCAGAAGTAGGCCTTGGCCTTTGCTGCGAAGAAGCTGGCAGAATTATTTTGAATGATGATAAGCCATTTACTCTGAGTGGCGAATATAAAAAGCTTTCCAAAGAAGAAAAAGAGTTTCTTTTTGAGCGACAAAAAGTTTTTAAAATTCTTCAAAACAGGAAAACAAGTATAAATGAGCGCTTTGTAGAGTTGGCAACAAACTATGGCTTAAATTTGGAAGAATTTACGGCTGATTTTATTAAAAATACATATCTTTCGCTTGAAATGCTTGATAATAACTGGAGCAAGGTTTTAAACAAAATAAACATTAATTTAAAATTTGAAAATGAACTGCATTTTGAACAGTTTGCTGTTTATCTTGTTTACAGGAATTTTAAGAGGGCTTTTAAAACTAAATACTATTCAAAATGTATAAAATTTATAATTTCTGCGTGTGTTTTGTTAAATTCAGTAAGCCAAAATGATTTCGTGGAGCTTGCAAGAATGTTTTCAAGCGAAATTGAGTATTCCGAGGAAAATATGCTTGCAATTTTGGAAAAAATGTGATATTATTTAGAAAACTTAATAGAAAAGTAGGGGAGCTTGTGTATCAGGCTGAGAGGAAGTTAATTAAGCTTCGACCCTTAAACCTGATGCGGATAATGCCGCCGTAGGAAAGCTTAAAGTGTTTATTACGGATAATCCAATCAGGATTATCCGTTTTTTTATTCTGGAAAGGAGGGTAGAGCGGCAACAAGGGAGCGCTTGGTGCTGTATAAAGCGATGGGAACCCGTGTTTCGGGGTGAGAGGAAACAATTAAGTTTCGACCGTGCGATAGCTTGGGCTTTCGTAAATATTTTACGAAAAGAGGAAAAATTAATGAAAAACTCAAAACTATTAAAAATGATCACTTTGGCAATGATGGTAGCGCTTGGCGTTGTAATTTCGCCTATACTGCGAATTGAGGGTATGTGCCCGATGGCACATCTTATTAACATTGTGTGCTCGGTACTTTTGGGGCCGTGGTATTCTCTTTCTTGTGCGGCACTTATTGCAACAATCAGAATGGCAACTATGGGAATTCCACCAATAGCCTTTACAGGTGCAATTTTTGGCGCATTTTTGTCAGGAGTTTTTTACCGTTTGTCAAAAGGAAAAATTTTGTTTGCAGTAATCGGCGAAGTTATAGGTACTGGAATTATCGGTGCAATCATATCATATCCCGTAATGGAAATTTTCTGGGGAAAAGAAGGGCTTTCGTGGCTTTTTTATGTTCCATCGTTTATATGTGGAACACTTATCGGAGGAAGCATTGCGTATTTGCTGCTGAGAAAGCTTTCTTTAAACGGTGCTTTGGCACAAATTCAATCAAGGCTCAATATGCCGTCATACACCGAAAAAAGCACTGTTTTAACCGATTCATTCACAATAGCCGCATTTGGCGTTATATTTTACCTTATAACCAAAATCCTCACTATGATTTTCAAACTTACCTCGCCACTGTGGGGTTATATTGCAAACGGATTTATAATAGTTTTCGTTGCCGGCGCGGTTATTTATTATATTTACAGGAGAAATTTTTATGGAAAGGAAAAATCTGTCTGAAATCAGGAAAGAACTTGGTGAATTAAAACCTATAATCCACTGTATAACTAATCCTATTTCAATAAATCAATGTGCAAACGCTATTCTTTCCCTGGGTGCCCGTCCTACTATGGCGGAGCACCCTAAGGAAGTAAAAAAAATAACTTTGTCTGCTTCCGCACTGCTTATTAACCTTGGAAACATAACCGATGCAAGAAAAAAATCATTTAATATTTCAGCTGAGGTGGCAAGTAAAAGAAGAATCCCAATTGTTATTGATTTGGTTGGTATATCTGGGTCAGAATACCGAAGAAAACTTGCAAAAAAGCTCATTAGAAAAAATATGGCGATAATTAAAGGCAACTATTCTGAAATTTTTTCTTTTTGCAATTCAAAATACCACTATGCAGGTGTCGATTGTGACAAAGCATTAACCGCTGAGAAAATAATTAACTGCGCGGCAAACCTTGCCAAAAAAGAAAAGTGCGTTGTGCTTGCAAGTGGAAAAAGTGACATTGTAACAGACGGCAAAAATGTATGCATTATAAATAACGGCTGCAGTCAACTTGCCGCTGTTACGGGAACAGGATGTATGCTTGGCGCAATTTGTGCAACATTTTTATCAGTTGCGAGTGCATTTGAAAGCGCAACTTTAGCTTGTACTTTGCTCGGAATTTGCGGAGAAAAGGCCGAAACAAATAACGGGAACGGCACATTTTTGTTAAATCTTTTGGATAATTTATCAAAAACAAATGAAGAAGGATTTAAAGAGAAAGTTGAGGTAAGAAGCATTGAAGAATTTTAAGGGCATTTATTTTATTACTGATAGCAGTAATATGTGTGAAGAAAAATTTTTAAACAAGATTGAAAGTGCAATTAAGGGTGGCATTTCGCTTTTGCAACTTCGAGAAAAAGAAAAAACTACACGAGAGTACATTTGCCTTGCGAAAAAAGTTCACAATATTTCTGAAAGGTATGGTGTTCCCCTCATAATAGATGACAGGGTAGATGTTATGCTGGCATCAGGTGCAGAAGGAGTTCATCTTGGAGGCGACGATATGACCATTGCCGATGCAAGAAAAATTATTGGAAACAAAAAAATAATTGGTGCTACAACCAAAACAGTAGAAAGTGCTAAATCTGCCTGCGAAAACGGAGCAAACTATCTTGGGGTTGGAGCAATTTTTCCTACTACAACAAAGGTTAAAACTATTCTGACTTCTGTTGAAACATTGAAAGAAATTTGTGAAAATGTTCCACTTTCCGTGTTTGCCATAGGCGGACTTAATGCAGAAAATATTGATGTGTTAAAGGGTGCAAATATTGCAGGTATTTGCGCCGTGTCTGCGATAATGAAAAGCGAAAATCCGGAGGGAGAAGTTTTAAAATTAAAAAATAAACTGGAGATGATTTTAAAATGAAAACAGTTTTAACAATTGCCGGAAGCGACTGCAGTGGCGGAGCAGGAATTCAGGCAGACATAAAGGCAATTTCTGCAAATGGTGCATTTGCAATGAGCGCAATTACTGCACTTACAGCTCAAAACACTCTTGGAGTATCAGAAATAGTTGAAGTGTCGCCTGAATTTGTTTCAAAGCAGATAGATGCAGTTTTTGAAGATATCCGTCCCGATGCAGTTAAAATAGGAATGGTTTCCTCAAGTGAAATTGTTGAAGCAATTAGTAGTAGACTTATATTTCATAAAGCCGATAATATAGTTTTAGACCCGGTAATGGTTGCAACCAGCGGAGCGGATTTAATGAAAAATAACACAGTAAAAGCTTTGGCAGAAAAACTAATTCCTATATGCGATTTAATTACACCAAACTTTTCCGAGGCAGAAGTATTATCAGAAATTACGATTAAAAATGAAGAAGATATGATGAAAGCTGCTGAAAAACTTTTCGAAAAATATAATGTCAATGTTTTATTAAAAGGTGGACATAGTAATAATAATGCCAATGATTTGTTTTATAGCAAAACGAAAATTATTTGGTTTTCCGGCGAAAAAATAGATAATCCGAATACACACGGAACAGGGTGTACGCTTTCAAGTGCAATTGCGGCAAATCTTGCAAAAGGGTATGAAATTGAAAAAGCAATAGAACTTGCTAAAGACTACTTAACGGGTGCAATTAAGTCAGGACTTAATCTCGGTAAAGGAAGAGGACCATTAAATCATTTTTTTAATAAATAAAAAGCGGTATTACCGCTTTTTATTCTTTTATATATTTGATTAAATCATAAATTGCACTTTTATCGGAAAAATCCCCATTTGCATCGCAAAGAGTAACAAGCAGCTTTTCCATTTCGCTTGGATTTTCTTTTCCGCTCATAAGCTTTTTAAGGGCTTTAATTGCCGTTTTGTGAGGAAGAGATAATTCATCAAGAATCATTTTGCCGAGGAAATTAAAAACTTTAATTTTTTCAAGCATTTCCGGTTTAAAGTTTTTGTTTATTACAAGTTTATCGTAGTAATCACGGCAATCAAGCGGTGTAATTCCTGTTGAAAATACTGCTATTTTTTTTCCTTCAAGCTTATTTAAGTTCTTGGTAATAAGGGAAACACCGGCTATTACTTCTGCATATAAACCGCCGCCATAAATAATATTGTCATATGTAGAAAGTTCATCAATTTTTATATTTTTAGCATCAACTGCATTGCATCCAAGCTCAGAAGCAATCCACTGGGCATATTGCTTTGTTGAGCCGTATTTAGATTTATATATTACTATTGAATTCATTTTATGCCTCCTTTAAATCTGGCAAAGCTTCAAGTGCAGAAACAAACTGCGAAAGCTTTGTTGCCTTTTTAATATTTTTAAGTATTTTTTTCTCCTTAGGGTAATTTTGAATCATATACATCCATATTTCCTTTATCTTGTGAAGAGTAAAAGTATCGCTTGATAAAATTTTACTGTAATTTTGAATAAGTTTTTCAGTAAATATCAAAAGCTCCTCAGTTGTAATTTTATTTCCACTGGTAATTTCCCTGAAAATTGCAGGGTTTTTTACAGCTCCTCTGCCAATCATAATATCAGAATTCGGAAACTTTTCGGAAATAATATTAAAGTCTGACACAGTAAAAATATCTCCGTTATAACAAAGCGGAATGTCAGTATTATTATATGCGTAAGAAAAGGCGTTAATGTCTGCAATACCACCATAGTACTGCTCTCTCGTTCTCGGATGTACGATGAGTTTTGAAAGTGGGTACTTATTATAAATTGTTAAAATCTCTTCAAATTCGTCGGCGCTGTAGTAGCCTATTCTTGTTTTTACAGAAATTTTCAAGTTACTTTTTTCAAAAATTTCACAGAGAAAACTGTCAATACTGTCTGGGTTTAATAAAAATCCGGAACCTCGGCCTTTTTTAACAACAGTAGAAGCGGGGCAGCCGATGTTTATATTGATTTCATCATACCCAAGCGGTTTTATTTTATCTGCAAACTTTAAAAATGAATCTGCACAATTTGTTAAAACCTGAACTTTAAGATTTATATTACTGTTTACTTCCGGCAGTATATCACGCATACCTTTTTTACTAACCTTTTCCTGGTCGCTCGGATTTATAAATGGGGAATAGTAAGCGTCGCATTCCGGGAACATTTCAAAATGCGTATTTCTGTATGTAGCCGTGGTTATTCCTTCAAGAGGGGCAAAATAAAGTTTCATTCAGGCCTCCGAATTTTGTTTAATCTTTGTTAGAAGCGCTACAGATTCAACATGATTTTTGTTTTCCCAACTTGGTCAACTCAATTCACTAAAAATAAATTTCTTCGTCCGTGTCTAAACATAATACTCCAAGTTGTCCACCAAATCCTAAGCCACAATCAACATTTATTGTGTCTGCACCTCTGTATATTACATCAGGGGTAGCACCATCAATAAATCGTGTAGGAAGATGTCCGCATATAATTGTTGTATCCTCATAATGAATTTCATTATAATCGTGAGGACCAAATAAAAGTTCGCTTTCCTCATAATACTCGATTGGCAATCCATCAAAATCAGGAAGCCCTGCGTGTACCAGTATGTAGTTTTTGCCATTTATGTTTACTTCCTCATAAAGCGGAAGACTTTTTATAAAGTCTATTATAGCATTCTGTTCGCCTCTATCAAGTTTGGAAAAATCAATTAGGGTTTGCTTCTGACCAATTTGAGAAATTTTAAGTTCTTCATCGATAATACTCTGTATCTCATTTTCGTTACCGAAACTGAAAAGGATATTTTCGAAAATCTCCAACATCATCAATTCGTGATTTCCCTTGACAAGAACAACACTATCTCTCTTCATAATATCTTGAATAATTTTTATTCCGTCACTACCTCTGTCAAGAACATCGCCTATTATGTATAACTTATCGCCGCTCACCAAAAGCGAAACAGCATCTAAATATTCCGAATAAAATCCGTGAATATCACTGCAAACATAAACCATAAAATTCACCCTTTTCTACATTCGTCACACATATCGGGTATAGAATATCCATTAATTGGATAGGTTTTACCGCATTTGGGACAAATGAATTCTTCTTTAAATATCTCCGTACGCAATCCCAAATGGTCGCTGGTGGTTTTAATGGGCTTCGTGTTGTAATGATAGTCTCTTTCTAGTGTTTTAGAAATCAAAGCATAATCCAAACGCTTTCCATTCCATGTAGGATGTTTTTTATAATCAGTATCAATCATCTTCTTGTAAATCTGTTTGAATTCATCAATACAAGTTGTTGTTTCCCCATCAATATCTGAGTTCATATCTCCTCCAACAAAAAGATATGCATCAGGGTTACTTGATACGTAATCGCATGCGGATTCAAGCATGCTTTTCTTTCTAATTTCGGGAGAATTACACGTTTGCGGAACATACATAAACAAAGTTTTTAAAATTTCTGTATCATCAATATTTAAATCAACACAAATATATCTAAAATTAAGCATATTTGTTAATTTAAATTGTTTATCTACTGCCACTTTATTTCGTTTTATTGCTAAAACGCATGAAGCATATAATTTATTATTATTCTTATCATTTGCTGTCATTAAAACTGGTTCAATGAATTCATAATCACCAAATAATTTATGTGTGACATTATACATTTGCTGATAATAAAACTCTGTAAGGAATATAATATCTGGATTTTTCTCTTTTATTCTTTTTATTAAGTCTTCATAATCAGATATGCTCCATTTCCCCTCGAATAAATTTCTGCCGCACACATTTTGTTGTACAATTACTAATTCCATCCTATCTCGCCTTCTTTTTAAATAATACATGCCAATACTCATTTCTTACAGAAACTTTACTCAATAATAAAATTTACACCATCTTAAAGTGTTTTAGTGCATCCTTAATTACCTTTTCTTTTTCGAGTGGACAAATCGGAACTTTTGTTCCTTTCTTGCTTGTGTTATAATTTTTACCCATTGGCAGTCCGAGTTTTTGTTTAACCTGTGCAATATATAAACTCGACACCTTAAAGCCGTGTTTTCTAAAAATAAAATCCTTAATTTGTTGATAAGTTGCTTTTACCTCGGCAGATGTCAAATGCAAATCTTCTGATTTTAACTCAACTTCGAGTACATCATCGGGTTTTAGTCGGGACAACAATGCCACGCTTTCAACGTGTGCCGTTTGCGGGAACATATCAAATGGAAAAACCTCATCTGCTTTATAGCCGAGTGTTTCGAAATGCTTCATATCGCGGGCCAAAGTTGCGCAGTCACAAGAAACATAAACAATTTTTTCGGGAGAAAGCGAAGCGGCACAGTTTAAAACCTCTTTGTCGCAACCTTTTCTAGGAGGGTCTAAAACGATATAATCTGGTTTTATGCCCCTGTTTGCAAGTTTTAAAATTTCTTCTGCTGCATCTCCGGGATAGAATTCGACGTTTGCAATACCGTTTTTTTCAGCATTGAAATATGCATCATCGGTTGCCGCTTTAACAAATTCTATGCCATAAACTTTTTTTGCAGATTTAGCAATCAGAAGTGAAATTGTGCCAATACCACAGTAAAGGTCAAAAACAGTTTTGTTTTTTAAATCGCCTAAAAGCGAAATTGCCTTAGAATATAAAATTTCAGTGGTGTACGAGTTAACCTGATAAAAAGAATGATGGTTAATTTTAAAGTTTGTGTCAAGTAAAGTGTCACAAATATACTCGTTGCCGTATAAAACGCGGTTTTTATCTCCGAGAATAACATTTGTTTTTTTACTGTTTATATTAATGATAATTGATTTAATGGAATTTGAAACCGCAAGAAGTCTTTCGCATAAAATTTCTTCATATTTTATCTTTGGTTTTGCAGATACAACCGAAACCATTATTTCGCCGCTGAAAGCGGTTTTTCTGATATAGATGTGTCTTACAGTACCTTTACAAGTTTCTTCGTTGTAGGGTAAAATATTAAATTCATCCATAAAAGAAGTAATTGTATTTATAAGCTTATTTACAATATTATCCTGAAGAAAGCATCTACTGCTTTCAATAACTCTGTGTGAGTTTACCGCATAATATCCCCAAATTGCGCCACTTGCACCTGTCGAAACGGGAACGCTGACTTTGTTTCTGTATTCGGTTGTTTTGGGAGAAGGGGAGGTATCATGAACAACAATATTATCAAATCCACCAATTTTTTTCATTGCATCCGAAACTTTAATTTTTTTAAGATTAAGTTGCTCATTATAGTTCATATGCATAAGGCTGCAACCGCCGCAACGAGGAAAACTTGAGCAGATAGGTTCCACTCGTTTTTTGGATGGAGTGATTACTTCAACAAGCTTACAAAAAGCGTAATTTTTAAGTTTTTTCAGTACCTTAACTTTAACAGTTTCACCAATAATTGTGGCAGGAATAAAAAGAGGGAATCCTTCATATTTTGCAACTCCGTCACCACTGCTTGTATATCCTGTTATATTACAAATTATCTCGTCATTTTTGTTAATCATATCAACCTCTGTCAGTATTTTTGTATGAATTTGGTGTTACACCACAATAATTTTTGAAAATCTTGGTAAAATAGGACGGACTTTCAAAGCCGCACATTCCCGAAATTTCGGAAACCGAAAATTCACCCGAGGATAAAAGATTTCGTGCATGCTCGCATCTTACATTATTGATGTATTTTACTGCAGTAATTCCTGTAACTTCGCTAAAAGTCCTGCAAAAATAATATTTGCTCATATGGCAATGCTCTGAGATGTCGTCAAGCGTTATGTCAGACTGAAAGTTTTCGCGAATATATGTAATCGCTTTTTTTATTATTTCAATCTGATTATTTCTGCTATTTCTAAATATACTGCTTACATCTTGCGAGTAATTTGAATAAAGCTTTGAAAGAATTATATAAACATACCCCAAAGTTTCCTGTAAATTAAACGGGTTACTTTCGTTTATAGAATTAATTATGCAGTTATATAAAGAAATAATTTCCGGGTCATCAGGCATTATGGATAATTGCTTGTCATTTATGGGAAAGCCTGATTTTTCAATAAAGTTTTTATCAATTATCAGGCAGTAATAATTACACTTTTTGCTATCACTTACAATAGTGTGAACGACATCGGAATTTATTACAATAACATCTTCCGGCGAAGCTTTTATTTTTTCTTCATTCAAAATTAAAGTTGCATTACCATTTTTAAAATATAATATTTCTATTGCACCGTGCCAGTTTGGAAAATACGAAGAATTTTCATCTTGAACGCGCGTATCATAATGAAATATTATTGGAAATTTATCATCATATTTGTGGTGTTCGTATATCGGAAACTTCATAATTCCTCCAAATAAATTTATTTAAATATTTTATCATATTAATATGAATAACGCAAGAAAATATTAAGTTTTAAATAAATGTTGTATTATTGTCGAAAATATTGTATTATTATAATAGCATTTACGAAAGGAGGGTGCATCTTGGACGAATTTGTTTTAAAAATCAAGAAAGGCGATAAGCACGCTTTTGAAAAGTTATGTAACGATTATCAGCAGAAGATATATTCACTTGCATTTGGCCTTTGCGGAAACCGCGAAGATGCACTCGATATAACACAGGAAGTATTTGTTAAAATTTATCGTGGTATTTCGAATTTTAATGGTGACAGTAGCCTTTCAACGTGGATATACCGCATTGCAAAAAATGCATCATATGATTTTTTAAGAAAAAGCAAAAGGAATATGGAAGAAGAAATACCGGAAAATTTTCATAGCGACGAGGTGTTAACTCCGGAAGAGGCTGTATTAAATAGCGAAAAAATTGAATTTATCCGCCACTGCATTGAACAAATTCCTGTAAAATATAAAACACCGCTTTTGCTTCGCGAATATCAAAATCTTCAATATTCGGAAATTGCAGAAATTCTTGATATCAGCGAGGGAACAGTTAAGTCAAGAATTTTCAGGGCAAGAGAATATCTTTTGAAAATTATTTCAGAAAATAGAGATATTTTATAAAGTTGGGAACTTTTCAATAAATAAGCCGTCAAAATATGCAGGAGGAAGAGTAATGGACTGCAATAATTTTAAAATAAAAATTTCCGCTTTGATTGATGGAGAAATTTCTGAAAATGAAAAGCGGGAGATAGAAGAACATTTAAATAGTTGTGAGCAATGCCGAAAAATGCGCGAAACATATGAAAATCTTTCCGGAAGCATAAAAGTAAGCGAAGAAAAAATACCGGAAGATTTTAAAGTTAAACTTCCAATTGAAAAAAGAAAAGTTATTAGTATTTTTCGAGGGCACGAAGGAGTTGCATCTGCAATTGCGGCCGCAATTGCACTGATTATATTTGCTGGTGGAATTTCCGGTGACAAGTATAAAGCTCCCGTTGTTTTAGAAACAACGCCTGTGGCTGATGCCCGTATTTTAAAAAATGATGAACAACTGCCTGATGTAACAGCTACGCCCGAAACAGTAGTTGCCGATGCTACAGCGCAAAAACGAAATGAAAAATCTTTGCCTGAATTCACACCGGAAGCAACCGCGAAAATCCAGCCTGATGAAAGTACTGAAGAGAAAACATTATCGGTTGCCGAAGAGAGTGATAATACAGCATTGCGAGATGGTGCTGTGCCTGAAAAAGTAAGTGCAGGCGGTGGCGGCGGTTCTTCTTCTGCTATGGCAATTATTACAAATGAAATCGATGAAATAATCAATTTTCAAATGCCTGACATCAGCGAATTTGCCGACGAAGGAGTTTATAATTACTTAAAAGAGAAGCTTTTGGATATACAAAGAAAAGCAAAAGAAAATTCAGTAGATATTGTTACTGAATTTGAAGAACTTAAAGCAGAAATAAACAATGCAAAAAAATAACGGGATATCCCGTTATTTTTTGTTTGAAAGCATATTTGATTTGTTTTCTTTGCAGATGTTTAAAATCATCATTATTGCTATAAGCGAGGTTAGCATACTAGAGCCGCCGTAGCTTACAAATGGTAGCGGGATACCTGTAACAGGAGTAAGGCCGATGCACATTCCGATATTTTCAAAAGTGTGGAACAAAAACATAGCACCAACGCCACTGCAAATAAGCTGACTTTGCAATTCTTCGCATTTTGAGGCAATTTTGAAACACTTAACAATTATTGTAATGAGCAGAGCAAAAATAATAATACATCCAACAAAACCCATTTCTTCGCCGATAACTGCAAAAACAAAGTCGGTTTGTTTCTCTGGAAGATGGCCAAGTTGTGTTTGAATTCCGCTAAAAAGGCCGTTGCCCCAAATTTTCCCCGAACCAATTGCAATTTTCGATTGTGTTACATGATAGCCGGCGCCCAGAGGGTCTGCTTCGGGATTTAAAAAGGCAAAAAACCTGTCTTTCTGATAATCCTTTAAAATAAAAAACCAGAGTATTGGAGCAAACGCCGCGAAAGCGCCAACAGCGCCCAAAATATATTTCCAACTGATTTTTGCAACAAATAACATTATAACAGTAATAGTTATGAAAACCATAGCTGTACCGTAGTCAGGCTGAAGTAAAATCAGAAAAATGTTTGCTCCTGCATGAAGTAGCAGTAACAACAAGGTTTTCGGCTCATTGATTTTTTCCTGAACGCGGCAGATATGCCATGCAAAAGTAAATATAAATGTTACCTTAACAATTTCAGCCGGTTGAATACCAATAAAACCAAATCTTATCCAGCCCCTTGTTCCAACTTCGTCGCCTTCTCCTATAAACAGAACCAAAATTAATATCAAAACATTAAAGCCAATGAGGTAAGGCGATACTTTGCTTATGGCTGATAAATTCAAATGCATACCTGCAATTATTATTGATGTTCCAATCAGTACAGCTCCACCCTGAACAAGAATATATCTTAGCGATCCAAGCGACCTTGTTGCGCTGATTATAGCCAGAAAACCAATTATAATGGCAGCTGCAACGCAAAAACAAATCAAAGAATCAAATTTGCTGAAAAAAGTATTCTTTTTTTCTTTTGCAGATTTCAATTTATCACCTCAATCTCATAATATAAAGAAAGTATATCACACAATTAGTAAATTAACAAGTTAAAAATTTACTTTTTCAAGAAATATTAGTAAATTGTGAAGGAAATTTTTATTCTGTGTCGAAATAAATATATTTGAAAGGGGAGTATTCAGGTGAAATATAAAAGAGTAATGATAAAAGTTAGTGGCGAGGCTTTGGCCGGCGACACAGGTTTTGGTCTTGATTTTGATACAATTAACGATATTGCAAAACAAATTGCCCGCTGTGCAAACGAAGGAGCAGAGATTGCAATGGTTGTCGGAGGTGGAAACTTCTGGCGTGGAAGAAGCGGCAAAGATATGGACAGAACAAGAGCTGACCATATGGGAATGCTTGCAACTGTTATTAACGCTTTGGCGCTTTGTGATGCACTTGAAGGCATTGGTGTTCCTACAAGAGTACAAACAGGTATTGAAATGCGCCAGATTGCTGAGCCGTATATAAGAGGCAAGGCTGACCGTCATCTCGACAAAGGAAGAATAGTAATTTTTGGTTGTGGAACAGGTAACCCGTTCTTCTCAACAGATACTGCTGCAGCTCTTCGTGCAGCTGAAATCGGGGCAGAGGTAATTTTGCTTGCTAAAAAGGTTGATGGTGTTTATGATAAAGATCCTAACCTTTATAGCGATGCTAAGAAGTTTGACACTCTTACTTATATAGATGTTCTCAACAGAGGACTTGGAGTTATGGATTCAACCGCAACATCACTCTGTATGGATAATAAAATTCCGATACATGTATTTGGTCTTGATGATCCGGCTAATATATACAGAGCGATTAACGGTGAAAATATAGGAACAATTGTAGAATAATTTTAAGGAGGATTTATATTATGAAAGGTTCATATCCTGAATTTGAAACAAAAATGCAAAAATGCGTTAAATTTATGGTTGAAGATTTTGGTACAATTCGTGCAGGACTTGCAAATGCAACTGTACTTGATAAAATTACTATTGATTATTATGGCACACAAACCCCTGTAAATCAGGTGGGTACAATAAGCGTGCCAGAACCACATATGCTGGTTATTCAGCCTTGGGATGCATCTTCTCTTAAAGAAATCGAAAAGGCAATTTTAACAAGCGATCTTGGTCTTACCCCTGTAAACGACGGTAAAATCATTCGTCTTTCTTTCCCTCCGCTTACAGAGGAAAGAAGAAAGGAATTTGTTAAAGTAATTAACAAAAAAAGTGAAGAAACAAAAGTTTCTATCAGAGGTATTCGCCGTGATGCAATTGAGTCTGTAAAAAAACAGCAGAAAAACGGTGAAATTACAGAGGATGATTTAAAAACAGCAGAGAAAGACATTCAGGAACTTACTGATAACTACATTAAAAAAGTTGAAGATGAAACTAAAAAGAAAGAAAAAGAGATTTTGTCAATATGATTTTTAAAAAGATTGATAAAAAGGTTGATTTTAACAAGCTGCCCGCTCATATAGGAATTATTATGGACGGTAACGGCAGATGGGCTAAAAAACGTGGCCTTTCCCGTAGTATGGGGCATTCTGCCGGTGCAGAAACATTTAAAAAAATTGTAACCGTATGCGGTGAGATAGGTGTTTCCTATCTTACCGTCTATGCTTTTTCAACTGAAAATTGGGGGAGACCTCAGGAAGAAGTTGACAATTTAATGAAACTTTTGAGCGACTATATAAGACGTTCGAAAGATGAACTTGCCGATAAAAATGTTAAGGTAAATATTATAGGCGAACGCAATATGCTAAGTGAAAAACTTCTTGGCGAAATTCAAGACCTTGAAGAGTTTACGAAAAATAATACAGGTATTGTTTTAAATATTGCACTCAGCTACGGTGGCAGACAGGAAATTTTAAATGCAGCAAAGCGCTGTGCGGCCGAATATGCTGAAGGAAAAATTTCGCTTGAAGATATTACTGAAAAAACGCTTTCGGATTATATGTATACATCAGGGCAACCTGACCCAGACCTTATTATAAGACCAAGCGGAGAAAAACGTACAAGTAATTTCCTGTTGTGGCAATCAGCATATTCTGAGTATTGCTTTATGGATGTTTTGTGGCCATCATTTACTAAAAAACATTTGCTTGAAGCTATTTGGGAATACCAAAACAGAAACAGGAGATTTGGCAAAGTTTAACTTTGGAGGTACATAGTATTGAAAAATAGATTGATTACAGGTTTAATATTAGTTGCGTTACTTGTGGTAGTGCTTTTGGCCGACAGTATGCTTCTGCAAATAGTTGCGTTTCTTGCTGGTGCACTTGTGCTTTACGAGCTTTATAAAGCAACTGGAATAATTGAGCAGAAAACAATTTTTGTAATGGGCTTTTTACCCCTCGCGGCACTTTGGCTTAATAATCCTACATTGATTGGACTTTTTACATTTATTTATGTTGTTTTACTTTTTACTTGTCTGCTTGTTATGAAAAGCAAACTGAGTTTTAACGACATTGCTTTGGTATTTTTTATAAGCTATGCCTTTGTATTTATGATAAAGCATTTAGTTATGGTAAGGCGGATGAGTGATATAGGCGCAATTGCCATATGGGCTGTTTTTGTAGGAGCATGCCTTAGTGATACGTTTGCATATTTTTGCGGTACACTTTTTGGAAAACATAAACTTGCCCCTTCGATAAGCCCTAAAAAAACTGTTGAAGGCTCGGTTGGTGCAATTTTGGGAACAATTTTGTCATTTCTCGTATATGGCCTTGTAATTGTTCTTGCAACCGATTTAAAAGTTAATTTTATTTTAATTATGCTCCTTGGCTTTGTTTGTTCAGTTTTTGCGCAGTTTGGAGATTTGTCGGCATCTGTTATCAAAAGGGAATGTCAGATAAAGGATTTTGGCTCACTCTTCCCGGGACATGGCGGATTGATGGACAGACTTGACAGTATTTTGTTTGTAGCTCCGGTAGTATATTATCTTTTAAAAATGCTTCCTGTTATTACAGTTTAAAGGAGATTTTATGAAAAAAGTTTCAGTTCTTGGCTGTACGGGTTCAATTGGAACCCAGGCGCTTGATGTTATAGAACATTCCTCATCGCTTTGTGCTTATGCAATTGCGGCCAATAAAAGTGTTGATGAGGTTGAAAAAATAGCCAGAAAATTTAAACCGGCGTTTGCTGCAATGTATAATGAAGATGCCGCAAAGGATTTAAAAGTCCGCCTTTCAGACACTTCTGTTAAAGTTTTAAGTGGTATAGAAGGCGTTTGTCAGGCAGCTTGCGTATCAGACATAGCACTTACGGCAATGAGCGGCAGTGTTGGAATTTTGCCAACACTTGCGGCTGTAAAAGAAGGTAAAGAAATAGCACTTGCCAATAAAGAAACAATGGTTTGTGCCGGCGACATTATAAATTGTGAAGCCCGAAAAAGTGGCAGTAAAATTCTACCTGTTGATAGTGAACATGGCGCAATTTTTCAGTGCATAAGAGATGAGAGAAAATATCTTAAAAAGATTTTACTAACAGCTTCAGGTGGCCCTTTTTTCGGCAAAACCCGTAAGGAACTTGAAAATATAACTCCTGCCGATGCGCTTAAACACCCCAATTGGGATATGGGTGCTAAGATTACTATTGATAGCGCAACTCTTTTCAATAAAGGGCTTGAAGTTATTGAAGCGGTTAGGCTTTTTGGAGTAAAACCTTCACAAATAGAAGTTTTGGTTCACAGGCAAAGCATAGTTCATTCTATGGTTTGTTTTGAAGATAATTCTGTTATTGCACAACTTGGTAACCCTGATATGCGAATTCCTATAGCGTACGCACTGAATTACCCTGAAAGGCAAAAAAATCCTTCAAGCGAGGCAAACTTTTTTGAAATTTCAACGCTAACTTTTGATAAGCCTGATATTGAAACGTTCAGAGGTTTGGCACTTGCGTACAAAGCTATTGAAATTGGCGGAAGTATGCCGGCGGTTTATAATGGCGCAAACGAAGAAGCTGTTGCAGCATTCCTTAGTGGTAATTGTTCTTTTCTTGGCATAGCAGAACTTGTTGAAAAAGCAATGGATAACCACAAAACAGTTATAAATCCAGATTTGGAGAGTATAATAGATAGCGACAGACAGGCGAGAATATTTGTTCGCAATCTTTTAAATAAATAATTGGTATCCACTTGAAAAGAGGAATATTTTGGTAATCGTATTTGCAATTTTAATTTTTGGTTTTTTAATTTTCATTCACGAACTTGGTCATTTTCTTACGGCAAAAATGTTTAATGTTAAAGTTCACGAATTTGCTATTGGAATGGGCCCTGCAATTTTTAAAAAACAAAAGGGAGAAGTTTTGTATTCACTTCGAGCACTTCCGCTAGGAGGATATGTTAAAATCGAAGGGGAAGACGGCGATTCAGATGATGAACGTTCATTTGGTAAAATTCATCCTTTTAAAAGAATAATTGTTCTGTCCGCAGGTGCGTTTATGAACATTTTAACCGGGTTTGTAATTTTTGTTATTATTTATTCGCTTGCGGGAGGAGTTTTAGTCCCTGTAGTGGATGAAGTTATTGAAAATTCACCTGCATACCATGCAGGCATTTTACCGGGCGACAGAATTGTTGAGGTTAATGGCAGTTCTGTTCACATTCAGAGCGATGTTACATTTTCGCTTTACTTAAACGGCGGAAACACCGCTGAGATAAAAGTTATGCGTGATAACGAAAAGTTGAGTTTTTATATAACTCCCGCCATGGAAGATGGAAGGTATATAATAGGTTTTTACCCGACAGTTTCAGAAAAAAGCTTTTTGGGCGTGATTTATAACGCGTTCTACAATACTTTTTTTGTTGTAAGAGTAGTTGTACAGTCGCTTAAAATGATGCTTACAGGAAATGTTTCTCTCTCTGATATGTCAGGACCTGTGGGAATTGTAGGAGAAATCGGCAAGGCGGCACAAAGTGGATTTTTAGAAGTTCTTAATTTTGCTGCTATGATTGCAGTAAACCTTGGAATTATGAACTTGTTGCCTTTCCCCGCACTTGACGGAGGAAGAATTGTTTTTGCGGCTATTGAAGGAATTTTCAAAAAGCCGTTAAAACCCGAAATAGAAGGTTATGTTCATGCAATCGGGCTTTTAATATTGTTTGGCCTTATGATTGTAATAACATTTTCAGATATCAGTAAACTATTTACTTAACGGAGGTTTAAATGAGCAGAAAAAACGCAAGAGAAGATACTTTCAGAATTATATTTGAATCTTTAATCAACACACTTGAGCCTGAAGAATATCTTGAAAACTACTTCGATTCCATTGGTGCTGACGAAGAAGCAGAGGAAACAGCTTTCCTTAACAAACCAGTTGGCAATGATAACGAGTATGTTACAAGTACACTTAAAGGTGTTTTGGAGAAAAAAGAAGAACTTGACAAAATCATTTCAGAAAATCTTATTGACTGGAATGTTGATAGAATTTCAAAAGTTAGTGTTGCAGCTATGAGGCTTGCGCTTTACGAAATTATGTATGCAGATGATATTCCTGTAAGTGTAGCTGTTAACGAAGCGATTGAAATTGCTAAAAAATATGATGGACCTGATTGCGGTTCGTTTGTTAACGGAGCGCTTGGTTCGGCTGTTAAAAAGATGAACATTACAAAATCGGAGTAGTTTTATGAATAGAAAAGCAACTGTTTCTGAAATAAATGCTTATCTTAAAAATCTTATGGATAGCGATTTAATTCTTCGCGACATATGGATTTCAGGGGAAATTTCAAACTTTAAGCATCACTATTCAGGGCATATGTATATGAGCCTGAAAGATGAAAATTCTTGTATAAGAGCTGTAATGTTTAAAGGTGCGAATATGGGCCTTTCCTTTACTCCTGAAGACGGAATGAGTGTTCTTGCCAGGGGCAGAATTTCTGTTTTTCCCCAAGGAGGCCAATATCAGCTTTATGTTGAAGAAATGATTTTAAATGGCGAGGGCGACCTTCATGTTGCATTTGAAAAACTGAAAGCTAAGCTTGAAAAAGAAGGACTTTTTGATGTACAGGCGAAAAAAGCTATTCCAAAGTTTCCTGAAACTGTTGGCGTTGTTACAAGTGCAACAGGTGCAGCGGTAAGGGATATTATAAATGTTTTAACAAGAAGATTTAAGGCAATTAATATTTTGCTCCATCCGGTTTTGGTTCAGGGTGATGGTGCCGCTGAAGAAATAGCCTCGGCAATTAAAAAATTTAATATTGATAAATGTGCCGATGTTTTGATAGTTGGTCGTGGTGGCGGATCTATTGAAGATTTGTGGGCATTTAACGAAGAGATAGTGGCCCGTGCTATATACGAAAGCGAAATACCTGTAATTTCTGCTGTTGGCCATGAAACAGACTTTACTATAAGCGACTTTGTTTCTGATTTAAGAGCACCTACTCCGTCGGCTGCTGCTGAACTTGCTGCGCCTGATAGCACGGAGGTTTTAAGTTACTTAAACTCTGCTATGGCAACACTTACCAAAGATATTTCCGGTAAATTTTCCGCGGCAGGGGAGAAAACTTCTTACTTTGAAAAGCTTTTGTCGCCCGCGCAAATTAGTCTTAAAATTGATGGTAACGTACAACGACTTGATAATATTTTCACTTCCCTTGAAAACATTGTTAATTCAAAATTTGAAAAACTTGAAAGCTTACTTGCAGTTAATGCCGCTAAAATCGATGCTATGAGCCCGCTTAAAATATTGTCGAGAGGATATGGCGTAGTTTATGGTGCGGATAAAAAAGTAATTTCAGATTCCGCGATGGTATCTGTTGGCGATGAAATTAAAATTCAGCTTCACAAAGGCGAGGTTGAATGTGAAGTTAAAAAAATCAATTAATCAGGTGATATAATGAGTAAAAATTTTGAAAAATCTATTTCAGAGCTTGAAAAATTAGTTGCTGAAATGGAAAATGGTAACATTACCCTTGATGAATCTATTGATAAATTTGAAAAGGGAATGCAGCTTATAAAAGAGTGCAAAGATGCTCTGCAAACAGCGAGAGGTCGCGTTGAAAAAATTCTTGAAGATGGTAGTAGGGCGGTTTTTGAAAATGAAAATTAAACTCACTGATGAAATTCTTGCAAAAATAGAATTTGCAGATAAATACATAAGCGAAGAAGTAACAAAAGATAACAGTGAAATTGCTAAAGCAATGGCTTACAGCGTTTTGGCTGGCGGTAAAAGAATCAGGCCTCTTCTTGCAATTTTAGCTTGTGAAGCTCTTGGTGGAAAGGCTGAAGTTGTTATTCCAATGGCGGCTGCGATTGAGGCAGTTCATTGCTATTCGCTTATTCACGATGATTTGCCCGCTATGGATGATGATGATTTCAGAAGAGGCAAACCATCAAACCATAAAGTTTTTGGCGAGGCGATGGCAATTTTGGCAGGTGATGCACTTTTAACAGAAGCATTTTCACTTATTTGTAAAGCCGAAATACCTGACACGCAAAAAGTAAAGGCAACTGAAATTTTAGCACGACGTGCAGGCAAAGATGGTATGGTGCTTGGTCAGGCTCTTGATATGAAAGGTACAGATAATCTTGAAAGCCTTCTTGAAATTTACAGGCGAAAAACAAGTGATTTACTTTGTGCCGCACTTTCGATGGGTGCACTTGCCGCAGGCGGCTCCGGTCACGAATTTGATGAATTTGGCGAAAAAATTGGCATCGCATTTCAAATAAAAGACGATATTCTCGATGTTCTAAGTACCGAGGAAGTTTTAGGGAAACCTATTTGCAGTGACGAGAAAAACGCTAAGAAAACTTCACTTAAGTTTATATCTTTGGATGAAGCTCAGAAAATGGTTTCTTCTTTGTCTGAAGAAGGAAAAAATTCTATTGAATTTACGGGTAAAGCAGGAGATAATCTTCGTCTTCTTGCCGATTATCTTATTTTTCGCGAATATTGATTTGGAGATGGTTTTATGTATGTTTTAGGTATTAATGGAAGCCCTCATTCTGATGGCAGTACAGCATTTTTAATTGATGAAGTATTTTCTAACATTGATGATAAAGATGTAACCTGTGAAAGAATTAATGCGCAGGAAGTTTTAAGCGACCTTAAAAATCCTTTTTGTATTTGCTGTAAAGGCGATTGTGACGGAGAGTGCTATAAAGGCACAAAACTTGACGATTTGTTCGAAAAAATGCGAAAAGCCGATGTTATTTTATTTGGCTCGCCTGTGTATTTTGGTGGTCCGTCAGCTCAGCTTAAATGTATTTTTGATAAAACAAGAAAGCTCAGAAAAGAAAAAGCGCTTCTTGGAAAAATTGGTGCTGCAATTTCTGTAGGTGCAACAAAATATGGCGGACAGGAGCCTACTGTTTGTACATTACATAATCTCATGCTTGTTGAAGGCATGACCCTTATTGGCGATAGTAGTCCTTCTCTGGCAGGCCACTTTGGTATTTGTGCACAGAGAGAAGCTAAAAACGATGAATATGCCATTTTGAGATGCAAAGCTTTGGCAGAAAGAATACTTATGTATAAATAATGTGCAGATTGGAGTAAATTTTGACTATTCGAGAAAAAACTTACGAAATTGAAAAGCTTACTTTGTCTGACAGGGCAACTCTGTCGGAAAACACACGTGGAAGAAAACATCCCGTCGACGTGTGCGATATAAGAACAGATTTTCAAAGAGACCGTGACAGGATTATTCATTCAAAATCCTTCCGTAGGCTTAAACATAAAACACAGGTGTTTATCACACCTGAAGGTGACCATTATCGTACCCGCCTTACGCACACTTTGGAAGTTGCCCAAATTGCCAGAACAATAGCTCGTGCCCTTCGTCTTAACGAAGATTTAACTGAGGCTATTGCACTTGGTCACGATTTAGGCCATACACCCTTTGGGCACGCAGGCGAGAGGGCGCTCGATGAAGTTTGCTCGGGAAAATTCAGGCATAACGAACAAAGCTTCAGGCTTTGTGATAAGGTTGAAAACGGTACCGGGCTTAACCTTACTGCAGAAGTTCTTGATGGAATACTTCATCATACAGGAGAAGGCATTCCATATACTCTTGAAGGACAGATATTAAGATTTGCTGATAAAATTGCATATATAAATCATGATATTGATGATGCAATTCGAGGCGGAGTTATTAAACTTGGCGATCTTCCGCAGGATGCACTTAAAACCCTTGGCCTTTCTCATTCCGACAGAATTGAAACTCTTATTCTTGATATTATAAATAATAGTGTTGACAGTGATATAATTAAAATGAGCAGCGAAATTTCCGAAGCAATGTATGCGCTGAGAAAATATTTGTTTGCGAATGTGTATAACATCAACTCAAGTGCTAAAACCGAAGAAGGAAAAGCTGAAAATGTTATAAAAATACTTTATTCACATTTTATGAATAATAAATGTGAAGTTTCTACGGTTTCCGGCGAAGATTGTGCAGAAGAAGCTGAACGTAAAGTAATAGATTATATTGCAGGTATGACAGACAGATATGCAGTTTACGTATTTGAGAAATTGTACATACCAAAAGGCTGGAATAAATAGTTTGCATAATTGGGCAAATAGCGGTTAAACTTAGATAAACGAAGAAAGCCTTTGTTCGTTAAAAATTAAACGAAAAAAAGGAAATTCGCCGTATATGTCGAATTTTACTTTTAGATAAATTTGATTTGGGAGAGGAGTATATGGCTGAAAAAATCCCGGAACAATTAATTCAGGAAATTATTTCTGCAAATGATTTGGGCGAAGTTGCGGCCGGTTATACAACTCTTAAGAGAAACGGCAACTCGCTTGTAGGCCTTTGCCCGTTTCATAAAGAAAAAACGCCGTCGTTTCATGTTTCAACCGACAGGCAGCTTTATTACTGCTTTGGTTGTGGTGCCGGTGGAAATGTTGTTGGTTTTATTGAAGCAGCAGAAAATCTTGATTACGTTGAAACCATAAAGTTTTTGGCTCAGAGAGTTAATATAAATGTTGATACATCTTCGTTTTCCAAAGAAGAAAACGAAAGATACGAGCAAAAACAAAGAATTTACAAAATTAATAAAGAACTTGCAAAGTTTTACAGGTCGTGCCTTTTAGGAAATGGTGGAGAAAAAGCCCGTGAATATGTTAAAAAAAGAGGCATAACTCCCCAAATGGTAACGGTTTTTGGCCTTGGATATGCTCCGCAGTCGTGGGATAGTGCTACAAAGCATCTTTTATCACTTGGTTTCCGCAAAGAAGAACTTTTGCTTGCCGGAGTTTCAGGTAAAAGTGAAAGCGGCAGAGTTTACGATAAATTCCGCGACAGGCTTATTTTTCCTATCATAGATATTCGTTCTAATGTGTTAGGATTTGGAGGGCGAATTTTTGAAGGTGACGGGCCAAAATATTTAAACTCGCAAGACAGTATTGTTTTTAATAAAAGAAATAATCTTTTTAATTTGAATTTAGCAAAAAACAAAGCACCGAAAAACCTGATTTTAGTTGAAGGATATATGGATGTTTTGTCACTTTATCAGTATGGCGTTTGTAACTGTGTTGCTTCGCTTGGAACAGCTTTAACAGTTGAACAGGCACGGCTGATTTCAAGATTTGTTTCTGAAGTTGTTATTTGTTATGATACCGATGGCGCGGGCCAAAAAGCAACCAAACGAGCACTTGAAGTTTTTTCGGGTATCGATGTAAAAGTTAAAATTTTAAATCTGCCCGATGGGAAAGACCCTGACGAATTCGTCAGAAAAAATGGTGCACGCGCTTTTGAAGATGCAGCAAATAATGCAAAATCAGTTACACAATATAAAATATTCGAGCTTGAAAATCAGTTTGATTTGAAGGATGATAACCAGAAAATAGAATTCGTAAGCCTTTCTGCAAAAGTTTTGTCAGAGGTTAAAAATTCGGTTGAGAGAGATGTGTTTATAAAGCAAATTGCTGAAAAAACCAATATTTCTACTTCTGCTATTGAAACTGAAATAAATAAGAGTGCACGCAAAAATGTAAGAGCTCAGCAGCGCGAAGAAATTAAGGAAAGTATGCATTCCTCTCGCAATAGTGGAAAAAAACAAGCTGAGAGCAAACTTATAAATGCCGAGCGAAAGCTTATTTCACTTATGATTTCAAGCAAAGGTGTTTTCGAAAAATATAAAGACATAGCTAAGGACAACTTTTTTTCCTTGAAGGCACACACGCTTATTATGGACAGGCTTACAGAGTTTAATGTTGATACGGCAATGATTATCGATAGTTTGCCAGAGGAAGAACGTCCGGCAGCGGCAGCCGCACTGTCAGCATCGCTTCACTTTGATGACGATATAAAGGCGGCTGATGAAATAGTAGGTGTTATAAAAAAAGAAAAATATAATTACTTAATTGAACAAGCGATAAAGTCAGGTGATTTAGAGCTTATAAACAAGCTTGTAATGAACCGAGAAAAACATTTTGACGGAGGAATTATAAATGATAATTAACATAAGCAGAGAGGAGGGGCTGAAATGAGTGATACAGTTGCTAAAAAAGCAGTAATTAAAGAACTTTTGGATAAAGGAAAAAAGAAAGGTCTTCTTACTTATAAGGAGATTATTGAGTCGCTGGAAGAATTCGATTTAGGTCCCGATCAAATTGACAAGATATACGAAACACTTGAACAACTTGGGGTTGAAGTTGTTGGCGATATCGAGGAAGATTTGAAAGAAATTGAAATCAACGAAGAGGAAATCGACATCTCGGTTCCTGAAGGTGTTAATGTTGACGACCATGTCAGAATGTACCTTAAAGAGATTGGTAAAGTTCCGCTCCTTTCGGGCGATGAAGAAATTGAGCTTGCCAAAAAAATGAGTGAAGGTGACGAAGAGGCTAAACAACGACTTACAGAGGCGAACCTGAGATTGGTTGTTAGTATTGCTAAAAGATATGTAGGCCGTGGTATGCTTTTTCTCGACCTTATTCAGGAAGGTAATCTTGGTCTTATAAAGGCCGTTGAAAAGTTTGATTATGTTAAAGGTTATAAGTTCAGTACTTATGCAACTTGGTGGATAAGACAAGCTATTACCCGTGCTATTGCTGACCAGGCAAGAACTATTCGTATTCCTGTTCATATGGTTGAAACTATCAATAAGCTTATCCGTGTTTCACGTCAGCTTTTGCAGGAACTTGGCCGCGATCCGCAGCCTGAAGAAATTGCAAAAGAAATGAATATGTCCGTTGAAAAGGTAAGAGAGATTATGAAAATTGCTCAGGAGCCTGTTTCCCTTGAAACACCTATCGGCGAAGAAGAAGATAGCCACCTTGGCGACTTTATTCCTGATGACGATGCTCCTGCACCAAGCGAACTAGCCTCTTTTATGCTTTTGAAAGAACAGCTTATGGGCGTTTTGGATACTCTTACAGCAAGAGAGGAAAAGGTACTTCGTTTGAGATTTGGCCTTGACGATGGCAGACCCAGAACATTAGAAGAAGTTGGTAAAGTGTTTAACGTTACAAGAGAACGTATCAGACAGATTGAAGCAAAAGCACTTCGTAAACTTCGTCATCCAAGCAGAAGTAAAAAGCTTAAAGATTTTCTTGAATAATGAACAGATTAAAAGAGTTTATGACACCAAGGCTATATGCTATTGCTGATATGGTAGACGTTGGGGCAAGCATTATTGATGTTGGTTGTGACCACGGATATATTCCGCTTTACCTTGCAGAAGAGGGAATAATTAAAAAGGCAATTGCTTCTGATGTAAACGATGGTCCGCTTTCTTCTGCTGCTAAAAACATTGAAAAATTTGGCTTTTCACATAAGGTTTTAACTGCAAAATCAAATGGACTCTGTAATATTGACTGTGAAGGTTATGATACGATTATTATTGCAGGAATGGGCGGAATTTTGATTTCAGAAATTCTAGAAAAGAATGTAAGAGGAAAAACTTATATTCTTCAGCCGATGACCGGTGTTGAACACCTGATGGAGTATCTTTCCGACAATGGTTTTAAAGTTGTTTCACATACGCTTGCTGAAGAAGAAAATCACATTTACAATATCATTAAGGTTGTTGACGGTGCAGAGAAAATTGAAGGTATTGGGCTTTTTCTTGGTGAAAAATTAGAGAAAAACGAACTTTATTACAAATATACTGATGTTTTGAAAAGAAAGTTTAAGAAAATTATTTTAGGGCTTTCAAGTTCAAAGTCAGACAAAAAAGATAAAATTAATGAATATAATGGGCTTCTTGAAAGCCTGGAAAGGAAACTGAAATGAACAGCGAATTTATCAAACCGGACCTTTGTCACGAAAAAGCTTTTGAAACCTTAAAACCTTTAATGGCTTTTGATGACAGTGTTGATTTTAAAACATATCAGGCCGATGTACGTAAAAAATATCTTGAACTTTTGGGAGATATGCCTGAAAAAGTTCCCTCAAATGTTCAAATTGAATATACTGAAGACAGAGGCAGCTTTACAGAAACAAGATTTATTTTTGATACTGAAGAATATGCAAAAGTTCCTTGCCATCTTTGGGTTCCAAACGATGGTAAAGAAAAACACGGTGTTGTTATTTGCCTTCAAGGTCATTCTACAGGTATGCATATTTCTATGGGCCGTCCTATTTACGAAAACGATGATAAAACTATTTCCGGCGGCGACAGAGATTTTGCATTACAGATTATAAAAGAAGGCTATGCCGCTTTGGTTGTTGAGCAGAGAGCTTTTGGCGAGCGAAAAAGCGACAAAGTTGAAGGCAGTACGACTTGTCATCATCCTGCTATGGTTGCTCTTATTCTTGGCAGAACATTTATCGGCGAAAGAGTTTGGGATATTTCCCGTGCCATTGATGCACTTGAAGCTTTTCCGCAGATAGATGCTGAAAAGGTTGCTATTATGGGCAACAGCGGCGGTGGAACGTGTTCCTTTTATGCTGCATGTTATGACGAAAGAATTAAAATTGTAATGCCTTCTTGCAGCGTATGTACATATCGTGACTCAATTGGTGCCATGTATCACTGTGCATGTAACTATATTCCTAACATTGCAAAATACTTTGATATGGGCGATTTGTCAGTTCTTATCGCTCCGAGACCTTATATTGTGGTAGCTGGTAAAGAAGATCCCATTTTCCCGATTGACGGAGTTAACGAAACCTTTGATATAATTAAAAGAATTTATAAAAAAGCAGGTGCAGAGGATAACTGCAAGCTTGTTGTCGGCGATGGCGGTCATCGTTTTTATGCATCACCTTCATGGGATGTATTCAGAAGTTTTAATGTAATTTAATATTTTAAAGGCTGCCAGCTTTCAGGCGGCCTTTACAAATGTATGGAGGTAAATATGTTAGAAACAGCTAAAAAAGTAATAAACAAATTTTGCATAGAAGGCGAAATAGTAGATGTTAAGCCTATTACCACAGGGCTTATTAATACAACATTTCGCGTAACCGTTAATAATGCCGGCAAAGAAATTAAATATACTTTGCAGACAATTAATAAATATGTTTTCAAAAACCCTGAAGTTGTTATGGAAAACATCGTTGCTGTAACAGAATTTTTAGGCAATAAAATAAAAGAAGAAGGCGGCGATGCAGAAAGAGAATGCCTTACTGTTATTAAAACAAAAGATGGTTTGCCATATTACCTTGATGATAATGGCGAATACTGGAGAGTTTACATATTCATTGATAAATCGTATACTGTTGATGCTGTAAATTCCCCCGATGAATTAAGGCTTGCTGCTGAAGGTTTTGGTAAATTTCAGGCTATGCTTGCAGATTTTCCAATGGATAAGCTCAGTGAAACAATTGTTGGGTTTCATAATACAAAATCGCGTTTTGAACAGCTTATGGCAGCAGTTGAAGAAGATGCTGTGGGAAGAGTTGCATCTGTACAGGAAGAGATTAATTTTCTTAAAGAGAGATATGATGAAATGTGTTCTCTGGTAAAAATGACTGAAGATGGTATTCTTCCTTTGAGAGTTGTTCATAACGATACAAAGTTTAATAATATTTTAATTGACGAAGATACTAATTTGCCACTTTGTGTAATAGATTTAGATACTGTTATGCCCGGTCTTAGCGTTATGGACTTTGGTGATGCAATCCGTTTTGCAGCAAATCACTGTGGCGAAGACGAAACTGATCCTTCAAAAATTTATATTGATATGGAACTCTATGAAGCGTTTGCGGAAGGTTTTATGTCAAAAGTAGGTAAAAGCCTTACTAAAGCCGAAATCAGATGTATGCCTCTTGGTGCAAAGGTTATTACTCTTGAGCAGACTTCAAGATTTTTAGCTGATTATATAAATGGCGATAAATACTTTAAAATCAAATATGAAAACCATAATCTTGACAGAGCTCGTTGCCAGATGCTTCTTGCAAAATCAATGGAAGAAAATATGAATAAGATGAACGAAATCATCGAAAAATACTTATAATACCTTTAGGAGAAATAACTTGTATTCATTAACTGATAAAAGTACAATTGAATATTTGTGTAAAAAATATGATTTTCGACTAAAACACGGGCTTGGACAAAACTTTTTAAAAAGTGATGATGTTTTGTTTGAAATTGTAAAAGCGGCAGATGCTGAAAACTGTGGCATATTAGAAATAGGGCCGGGTTTTGGAACTTTAACTGCTGCTGTTGCCAGCGCTTCTGAGAAAGTTGTTTCAGTAGAAATTGATAAAAACCTTGAACCTGTTTTAGAAGAAACACTTGCGGGGTTTAGTAATGTTGAAGTAATTTTCGAAGATGTTATGAAAATTGACCTTGTTGAGCTTTTGAATGAAAAGTTTGACGGTATGCCTGTTAGTGTTGCGGCAAATTTGCCTTACTATATTACAACACCTATTATTTTAAAACTTTTGGAAGATAAACTTCCGCTTAAAAACATTGTTGTAATGGTACAAAAAGAGGTTGCAGAGCGTATTTGCGCACAGAGCGGGGGAAAGGAATATGGCGCAGTTACCGTTTCGGTTAATTACTACTGTGAACCCGAAATTGTTTGCGTAGTTCCTGCAGATATGTTTCATCCTGCGCCTAAAGTTGATTCTGCTGTAATGAAGCTCAAAGTTCGTGACGTTCCTCCAGTTGAACTGGAAGACGAAAAACATTTTTTCTCACTTATTAAGGCTGCCTTTTCTCAAAGACGTAAAACACTTGTTAATTGCCTTGTGAGCAGTGGAAAATTCGGCTCAAAGGAAAATGTGCTAAATGCTCTTTCTGAAGCAGGAATTGACCATATGATAAGAGGAGAAAAACTTTCTATTGATGACTTTGCAAATTTATCCAATATTTTTGTAAAAAAATTGTAAAAACAATTGCATTTTCAATTTTTTTGTTGTATAATGTATGTTGACATATTTTGAAACTGAAAGGAGTAATTTGTTATGACAAACAATAAAAAAGTCTTAACATGGCTTGACGAAATGGCTGCTATGACAAAACCTGCCGAAATCGTTTGGATTGATGGTAGCGAAGAGCAGCTTGAAGCTTTAAGAAAAGAAGCTTGTGAGTCTGGCGAAATGATTAAATTAAATCAGGAGAAACTTCCTGGCTGTTACTACCACAGAACAGCAGAAAACGACGTTGCTCGTGTTGAAGACAGAACATTTATCTGTACTCCAACTAAAGAAGAAGCAGGCCCTGTAAACAACTGGATGGATCCTGCTGAAATGTACGCAAAACTCAGAAAACTTTATGATGGTTCAATGGTTGGCCGTACAATGTATGTAATTCCATACTCAATGGGTCCTGTTGGTTCACCATTCTCAAAAATTGGTATTGAGCTTACAGATAGTATCTATGTTGTTCTCAATATGGCTATTATGACAAGAATCGGTAAAACTGTTATCGATGCACTTGGCGAAGATGGCGACTTTGTAAAATGTCTCCATGCTAAAAAAGATGTAAATCCTGACGACAGATACATTGTTCAGTTCCCACAGGATGCTACAATCTGGTCAATTAACTCAGCTTACGGCGGTAACGTTTTGCTCGGTAAAAAATGTTTTGCACTTCGTATCGCATCATACCTTGGTATGCAGGAAGGCTGGATGGCTGAACATATGCTTATCCTTGGTCTTGAAAATCCAAAAGGCGAAGTTAAATATATCGCTGCTGCTTTCCCATCAGCTTGTGGTAAAACAAATCTTGCCATGCTTATTCCACCGGAATATCTTAAGGAAAAAGGCTACAAAGTTTGGACAGTTGGCGATGATATTGCATGGCTTAGAATTGGACCTGACGGCAGACTTTATGCTGTTAACCCCGAAGCTGGTTTCTTTGGTGTTGCACCTGGCACAAGTGAAAAAACAAACTTCAATGCTCTTGAAGCTACAAAGAAAAATACAATCTTTACAAACGTTGCTATCAACAATGATGACAACACAGTTTGGTGGGAAGGACTTGACAAAAATCCTCCTAAAAATGCAACAGAATGGAAAGGCGCTAAAGTTGACGGTGTAGAATACACAGCTGCAGGCAATAAACTTGCTCATCCAAACTCACGTTTTACTGCTCCTGCAATTAACTGCCCATGTATTTCAAAAGAATTTGAAAACCCACAGGGTGTGCCGATTTCTGCAATTGTATTTGGTGGCAGAAGAGCAAAAACAGCTCCACTGGTTTACCAGGCAAGAGATTGGGAGCACGGTGTATTCGTTGGTGCTACAATGGCATCTGAAACAACTGCTGCAGCTGCAGGTGCAGTTGGCGTTGTTCGTCGTGACCCAATGGCTATGAAACCATTCGTTGGTTACAATATGGCTGACTACTTTGGTCACTGGCTCGAAATGGGCGAGAAAATGGATCCTGAAAAAGCTCCAAAAATCTTCCACGTTAACTGGTTCCGTCAGGACGACGAAGGACACTTTATGTGGCCTGGATTTGGCGATAATATGCGTGTTCTCCTCTGGATTTTAGACAGATGCGAAGGCAAAGTTTCCGCTAACGAAAGCGAAATTGGTTACCTTCCAAATATGGAAGATATCGATGTTACAAACCTTGATATCGACAAAGATGTTCTTAAAGAACTCTTAACAGTTGATAAAGATGTTTGGATGGAAGATGTTAAAGATCAGAAAGAATATTTTGCACAGTTTGGCGACAGACTTCCAAAAGCTATCAGCAAACAGCTTGGTATTCTTGAAGATAATCTTTCAAAATAATTCTAGAATTAAAAAGCCCTTCTTTCGGCGGTGCTTCTTAGGGATTAACCGCCTAAAAACAATGTTTTTGGCACATTACTGCGTTAAAATTTTTCACAATCCGTCAAGGATTACTCAAATTTTTGCCTTGTTCTGCGCTCAAAAACAAGATTTTTATGGTGCAAAGCAGTTTTGGGTTAGAGATTTTTTGTCTTAGAGAAGTTATAAAAAATGCAGGCATACTGTCGTATGTCTGCATTTTTTTACGCACTATAAGTGAAAAATATCAAGCCAAAACCGATTTATCCCTAAGAAGCACCGCCGTTTGAAGGGCTTTTTGTTATAATGAAATAATTTCTCTGTTTTTTGAAACAGCATACTTAACTGTGTAAAAAGTACCACCACTACTTTTCCGGCAATACGATATAACATATTTTGACATTTCAACCATAAAACGATTTCGTTCGTGCATACAACCTGAGTGATAACGATCAGAAGCATAAAAAATGTCATCACAATTTTCTTTTAAAAAATTATAATCATCAGATTGCGAGTCGGAATAATACTTATCTTGTTCAGGACAGGGTAGAGCAAGTTTAAGCTTTATGGATGGGAAAAGCCTTTTTATCTCAAGCACAGCTTTGCCGCAAAAAATATCAAACCCTACTGCTCCACCACAGAAAAAAGTGTCAACACCGCGGCTTATCAAAGTTATTAACTCTTTTCTCAGCTTATTTTCAATTAGCATACATTCACTTTTTGTGATATCGCGATGGCCCGTAAAACAGCAACAATTTTCTATCATAATTCGCTTTGAATTTTTTGAACTGAAGTAATTTTTCTTGTTTCTGGTGATTCGAATTCTATAATAATTCTGTTTCCAACTTCAATTTTTAAAATTTCAATATCACGTTTTGCTCTGTCGTTAAGTTCGAATGTTTCTTCAGTTTCCTCATCCATAATTATTTTAATGGTTGTATCAGTAAGCTCTGTTAATCTGCCGGCATAAGTTGTTTCGTTAATTTTGTCAGGATACTGTGAAACGGTAGCTTTTTTTGGAGTTGCGGTTGCAGTTGGTGTTGGTGTAACAGTAGTATCTTTTTTGCCGCAAGCAGTAAGACAAAGCAAACACGCTAATAATAAAACGATAGTTTTTTTCATAATTATTCCTCACAATCAATAAAAAATTTAATTATTTCCCATGCATCTTCAACACCTGTACCTTTTTCGGCGGAGAAAAGAAGCAATTTATCTTCCTTGTCGAGCGAAAGAGTTTTCTTGATAACATCAAGATTTTCGTCGAGTTTAGATTTTTTTACTTTATCAGCCTTTGTAGCAATAACAATGCTTTTGCCGTAGTTATGTTTGATCCAGTTGTGCATCGAAACATCGTCATTAGTTGGCTTGTGTCGTGCATCAACAAGTAAAAAAGTTGCTACAAGTTGCTGGCGCGTATTGAGGTATTGATTAATCATTTCGCCCCATTTTTCCCGTTCCTTTTTTGATACCTCAGCGTAACCATAACCGGGCAAATCCACAAAGAAAAAAGTATCATCAATGTTGTAAAAATTAAGTGTAGCAGTTTTACCTGGTTTTGAACTTGTTCTTGCAAGGCTTTTTCGGTTGAGCAATTTGTTTATAAAAGAGCTTTTGCCCACATTCGATCTCCCTGCAAGTGCAATTTCAGGAATTAAAGTTGCGGGATATTGAGCAGGTTTCACTGCCGAAATAGATATTGAAGCATTATGTATGTTCATAAATTCACCTGTACTATTTTATTTTTCTGCATTCAAGGTAAAAACGTTTATCGTAAGCTTCGCCCATTGAAAAAGTTTTTCTTGGTAGAGCGCCATCGATAATAACAGATTTAAAAAGAGCACTCTTTGGCATTGGCTCAAGAACAAAGCCTATATTTCCATCTTTGTTGCCAAGATCTTTGGTAACATCTTCGCCGTGAATATAATCTATTTTTCCACCAACAGATGGAATATATTCATCAAGAAAGTGTTGCAGTGTTCCGGCAGCAATTGGCGAAGGCGGGGAAGAAATAGTAATAACCTCTTCTTTTCCGCCAAAGTGGCAAACAATTTTTTGCGCCTCATTATCCGCTTTGTTTTCATCGCAGTATTTTTTGAACGCTTCCAAAAGCTTTTCGGCATCAACGCCAAATGCAACCCTGTGAATAGCTTCAAAAACAAGTGAATCATCGTGAAGGTTTACAATTTCGGCAAGGGCATATCGTGCAGGATGATTTATTGCTTTTTCTTCACCAATTTCTTTTTTGAGATTTTCATAACATGTTTTAGCTGTTGCAAGAGAGTGATTTCCATCGCCCATAGCGAAAAGCATAGGTTCAAGACCATTGGTATTATATTTGTTATTAAATAAATTAAAATCTGCCAATGCATCACATGCAGTAAGAGCTTTTTCAGCTAAATCCTTATCAAGAACATAGCCTTTAATGCTACCGCTGTCTTGCATTAAGTCAAAGCTGTAAACCAACTCTTTGCCTTTTTTTGCGGCAGTAATTGGTTCAATAACGGTTTTTTCAGGATCGTCTATTAAAATCATTATGTGAGGAAGTTCAAGTGATGCGCCTTCACGAACTTTAACTCTTGGTGGAATTCTATCAAGAACAGTTCCCTCGGTTGCTCTTATAAGGGAAGTTGAACCTTTTGAAAAATCATAGGCTTCTAAATCAACAACACCAACAAGTCCATAGCGAACAGCACCATTTTTCTGTGTTCTTTCAACATAAATGAGAGATGAAGGATATTCCTTGAAATTTGGAAGGTATTCCTCCATATTTTTGTTTATTTTCTGAATTCTTTCAGCAACATCATCTTCCTCAAGATAAACCTCAGGCAAAGTAATTGCCAAAGTTGATGGGGCATCGCCTACGAAAGATTCAACTTCTTTCCAGTATTCAGGCTGAGAAGTATACTGATCGCAAGCAACAACGCTCCATTTCGTCATATTACAATTATCCGGAAGAAGAATATCTGCCGGATGAAAACACCTTTTGTACATAAATATCACCTTTCTTTTATTTATTTCGGCGCCAACGATTAACATCTTTTAAAGGCTTGGAAAAACAAGGCTCTTCAACGCCGTTAATGTCATTTTGATATATAAGCCCGTTGTGTTGAAACAATAGGCCGGTTACGGGTAAATCTCTCGTAAATATATACTGAAATTCAAGATAAGCATTTTTACATTCGTCCATTGAAACTGCGGTGTGCGTTTTTGAAATAGCAGCATCCATATCATCCGAAGAATAATTCATAAAGTTTTGGCCGTTTTCCATAGCCCATGAGGATAAAAAGAATGAGTAGTCAAAACTTGGAGAAAACTCTATACCACCAACAAAAAGACCGAATTCGCCACTTGCAATTTTGTCGCAATAAGTGTCCCAGTCAACAGATATCGGAACAATTTTAAACCCTACCGCAGATAGCATTGAAGCAATTTTTTCGGCAGCGGTAATTCTGAGAGGATTATCGCTATTTACAAGAAGTGTTGCCTCAAGGGTGTACATTGTATCGCCGATGTATTTTTCAAAAATACCATCGCCTGTTATATCACTCCAGCCTGCATCCTTTAAAAGCTCACTTGATTTTTCGGCAGAAAATGATGCATAGTCGGCATCCAAATTGTAAAAATAAGCAGACGGAATAATCGGTGAATTAACAGCTGTTCCAAGCCCGAGATATGCACTTTTAACAATTTCGTCTCGATTAATCGCGCAGGAAAAAGCTTTTCTAACTGAAATATCAGCGAAAACTTTATTATTAAGGTTAAAACCAACAAACTCATATTTTGGTGTAATATATTGGGAGTATTTTGATTTATCTGCAAAACCAAACCGACTTAGTTGAAGTGCGTTAACGTTCAATGCATCAATTTCTCCCGTTTTAAATAATGAGAATTCGTCAGAAGACTTGCCGAGCATTCTTACTGTGATTTTTTCTTCCACAGGCAATTCACCAAGATTCCAAAGGTTGTTTTTTGTAAGAATCATACCACCGCTCTGGTGGTTTTCGGCAAATTTATACTTTCCGGTTCCCATCGGAGACTCGTTTATAGAAAAGTTATGGGCGGGAATTATCGGAAAATCAAGATGGTTAACAATTCTGGCATATGGGCCGGTAAGAGTTAGTGTGAAGTTATAATCGTCGACTATTTCCACACTTGAAACAGCACTTAAAGAATCGTAGTATATACACCCTGTTCCTGTGTTTTTTATAGTTTCAATTGTGTATTTTACATCCTCGGCAGTAAACTTTTCGCCATCGTGCCAAAAAACATCGTCACGCAGAGCAAAAGAAATACTTGACGAATCCGAAGAAACAGTACAACTTTTCGCAAGCTGAGGAGTTATAGACAAATCTTTTTCAAGATAAATTAAGCTGTCATAAATAAGAGAAAAAACAGCGGCGTCATTCTCGGTATCAGCAAGAATAGGGTTTAAATTATTTTTTGTTGTAAGGTAAAATGAAATATTTTCATAGCTTGTATCGCCGGTTGGGCCGGGTGATGGGGTGGGTTTATTTTCGCTATTGCAACCAGTTAAACAAATTACAAAAGATAAAAATATTGTTAATAATGCTTTTCGCATTTTGTCCTCCAAAAAACAAATTACTATCATATAGTTTAACATAAATAGAAATAATTTACAACCTGTTTATCCAATTTTTTTTGAATTGATCGCTAAAAAAATATTTTGATTGTATTTTACAATAAATAATCGTTTTATCTATTGAAAAAAATATGAAAATAGTCTATCATTTTACTTAGGCAAACATTTGTTTGCTTTTAACCGCAAGGTTAAGATGTCCTTTTTGGTAAACAAACATGAACAATAAACCTTGGGAAGCTAAGGTTTTTTGTTCGTTCAAAAAAATGGAGGTATACTTATGCATAAAGCTGGTATAATTGGCTACGGAAATATGGGCTCATGGCATGCCGAAAACGTTAATGAAAGAATTGATAATTTACAGGTTTGCGCAGTTTATGATATTGACGACGAAAGAAAAGCGTTTGCCAAAGAAAACGGGCTTACAGTTTTTGAAAGCGCTGAAGAGCTTCTTGAAAGTGACATTGATATCGTAATCATTGCTACACCAAACAATTTTCATAAATATTATTCAATAATGGCTATGGAGGCGGGTAAGCACGTTGTTTGCGAAAAACCTGCTTGCATGAACTGCGAAGAACTGGAAGAAATACTTGCAGTTAGTGAGAAAACCGGTATGCTTTACACTGTTCATCAGAATCGACGTTTTGATACCGATTACCTAACAATGAAGAAAATTATCGATGATGATATGCTTGGTAAGCTATATTTCCTTGATTCTCGCCTTTATAGTAATCGCGGAAGTTCCGGCAGATGGAGAAGTACATATGAAGCCGGCGGCGGAACTCTTTATGACTGGGGTATACATATGATAGATCAGGTGCTTTGCATGATTGACAGCAAGCCTGTTCGTGTATTTGCTCAGCTTCAGAGTGTTCGTTTTCCAAAAGTTGACGATGTTTGCCGAGTTGTAATCGAATTTGAAAACGGTGTTCGTTCGCAAATTGTAGCAGACTTGTGGTGTTATATTAATGAACCCAGATGGCACTTATCCGGCGATGACGGAACCGCAACTATATATGAATGGTTTGGCGAGGAAGGAAAAGTTGTAAAAGCAAATACCAAAGAGGTTAACTGGCAGCAGGGCTGCGTTTATACGCCAAATGGCCTTTCGAAAACTATGTGGCCGCGTCCCGTTCAGGAAATTTCTGAGCTTCCTTTACCGAAAGTTGAAAATCCTCCTCAGTGGGAAGATTTTTATAACAATGTTATTGATTTTGTTGAAGGAAAAGCAGAGCAAATTGTAAAACACAGTGAAATCAGAAAAGATATGAAAGTTTTGATGGCGGCTTTTGAATCTGCAAGAACAAATCAGGTTATAAATATTTAAAAAAATTACTGCGGAAACCTTCGGAGTTTTCGCAGTATGTGTTTATAAGGATTTAATTGGTAAAATTTACCTATTACTGATGCTTTTGTACAATAATTTGAAATTTTTTCAATTGTATTTTAGGCAGTATTATGATAAAATGATTTATATAATTTATGGAGGTAGGTCTAATGAAAAAAATCATTTCAATTTTTTTGTTTGTTGCGATTTTATGCAGTTTTTGCGTTTTTGCTGACAGTACCAATATTCAGGTTGATATTAAAAGTATTACCGATGATATTATTACTGTGAGCGGCGTGGCTTCCCTTGATGAGGTTGTAACTGTTTATGTTTTAAACCCGGGCAAAACAGAGGCAGACGCAAACGCTGTAAGCAGTGTATCAAACAGCGATGTTTATCAGTTTTTCGGAACAACTCTTGCAAAGGCTGGTAAATATGCCATTGATATTAAAATCGTTCCATACGGTAGCAGTGCCGGTGGGGAATATAAAATTTGTGTTATAAGTGGTGGAAAACTTTCCACAACTACCTACACTTTTTATTCATATGCTAAAAAGCAGGAATTTGTAAGTACACTCAAAGATGCAACGAATCCCGAATTGCTTGACGATCAGCTTCCGCAAATTGCAGAAGTTTTTGGGCTTTCAACACTTAAGCTTTATCAAAATGAAGACTTGCTTTCGTATGCTACTTACATATGTAAACTGAATAATAAATACACTCTACAAAATCCTGAGCAGGCATCTGTACTGCTTTATGACGCTTTAGTGCTTTCAGCGCTTAACAGTGACAATGCATCGCTTTTTGAAAATGGCGAATTTGCGTTCTGGGCACAACTTTCTGATGATACTGCGGTTTATGAGGATTATTTGAATATAAACGAAACCGGCAAAACTACAATGCAGAATAAAATTTTTGCAAAAGACTATAATTCGCTTTCAGATGCTTTTGATTACTTCAAAGAGCTTACAATGCTTTACGGCATAACCGAGAGTGCTTTAGGCGGAAGCGGACATATTGAAGGATATTTATCAGATTATCATGATGAGTATGTTGCGGCAGGATTTAACCTTGATGACTTTGAAAATTATAAAAACAAAAAGACAATATATTCTTTGATGACAAAATCATCTGCAACTTCTCTTGAAACACTTGCTGATGAGTTTAATGCCGCTATTGAACCTAAAAATTCAGAAAGTTCGTCAGGTGGTAGTTCCGGCGGTTCTTCCGGTGGCGGTTTCGGTGGTGGAAGCAGCGGTAGCTCTGCAGGCGGAACCGGTTCTTCGGCTGAAACTCCTTCCGACTATGTAACGGGTACTGATGAACAGACTAAACCAACAGTTACATATGTTGATGTTGCTGAAGGCAAATGGTACTTTGAACCTGTTAGCATTCTTACAGCACGTAACATTATTTCCGGTTATCCCGGAGGTAGATTTGAGCCTATGAAGAGTGTAAGCCGAGCTGAACTGCTTAAAATGCTTTCAATTGCTTTTCCGCTTGATGGTGATGGAGATGGGTTAACATTCAGAGACGTTTCGGAAAACAGCTGGTATGCACCTTATATAAACAAAGCATCAGCTCTTGGAATATTCCTTGGAAGTGATGGAAAAGCCAATCCTGATGTAAGCATTACCCGCGAAGATGCGGCCGTTTTGCTTTACAGAATGCTCTCAAAGAGTGGTACAAATATGTCAGAGGACAAATCTTTTGATGATGATAATAATATGGCTGACTATTCAAAAGAAGCTATTTCAAAGCTTGGCGGATTTGGAATTTTAAACGGTAACGGAACCGGTTCTTTTCTGCCGAAAAATACAATTACAAGAGCTGAAGCTGCACAAATGATTTATTCAGCACTTGTGAAAACAGGAGGTATCGAAAATTGAAAAGAATAATTTCACTGGCCTTATGTTTGGTTTTTCTTTTGACACCAATGGCGGCTTTAGCCAATAATTCAAGCGGCAACAATTCTGATTTTGCATTTATTTACGGACTTGGATTAGTTGATAATACAGCATCGGCAACCGCACCGCTTACAAGAATTGAACTTGCGCGTATTCTTTATAATATTATATTTGGAGATACTGAGCTTCATACAGATTATTATAAGGACTACCAGTTTACTGATGTAGCTGAAAATGATAAAAACGTTGTGGCAATTATGATGGATGCCGGCATTATGAAAGGCGACGGTTATGGCAGATTTATGCCTGATGCAACTGTTACATATAATCAGCTTATCAAAACTGTTATTGCTTTTCTTGGATATGACTATAAAGCTCAAACTGTTGGCGGATACCCTTCCGGCTATATGATTTTGGCTTCACAAATGCAGATACTTCTTCCATGGGCTGTTGACGGCGATGCTCATGTTACATATGCTGCTGCGGCATCTGTTCTTAAAAGAGCACTTGATACTCCTATGTGTGTAATTAATGATACAGTTTACGAGATATTAGAAGATGAAAACTGGCTTTATCACTATATGAATATCAAAACAGATTACGGCATTATTAGCGGTAACTACCTTGCAAATTTATATAGTGACACAATTTCCGGATATGACAAAATCGATTTCAATGGGAAAACCATGGAAATTTCTGATAATTGCATCGATATTCACGATATGCTTGGAATGAATGTGAGAATTTATTTTGTTGACGATGCAATTATGCCAAAAATTGTTTACTTTGAAAAAGGACTTAATACTGCATACACAGTAAACGATATGGAAATTGGTTATGCAACACTCCAGAAAGTTGTAAAATACGAAGGCGAAACAGATATTACTTATACAATTTCTGCGGACGCAGAAATGATTTACAACGGCTCACACCTTGCAACTTTTACTGCTGAAGATATTAATCCGTTTGAAGCAAAAGGATTAAACGGCGAAATTAAACTTATTGATAATAATAACGACACATTGATTGACTACATAGTGGTTTCGGCATATGAAACAATGCTTGTCGGCAGTGTGAGCGATGGAATTATTTACGATTTTTACGGCAAAAAAGCTCCCGTAAGCATCGAAAATTACAAAGAGAGAAATATTGACATTTGTAATATACTCGGTGAGCCAATTCTTCCCGAGAAAATTGCGGCAGGTGTTTGTGCAAATATTCTTCGTGACAAACAAAATAATATTACTAAAATTGCAGTAACTAATGACAATCTTAACGGTGTTTTAGATGAAATTGCGTATAGCGGTTCAAAAATGTCTGCAATTTCAATGCTTGGCTCAGAGCTTCGCGTTGCAAATAATGTATTTGTGAACACAAACGGTTTTGATCCTGCACCCGGTAACGGAGCAAAAGTTTATTTTGACATTCTTGGCAAGGTTGCCATTATTGACCTTGTAAATTACGAAGGCGGCGAAAAAAGCAAATTTGCAGTTGCAGTTGATGGCGGAGCTATTGGTGCACTTGAAAGTAAATCTATTTTAAGGCTTTTTACAGAAGATGGCGAAATGAAAGATTACGAAATTTCTGAAAGAGTTAAAATCAATGGTGTTACCGCTACAGATGCACAGTCGCTTTTATCTGCTCTTGGCAGCACGGCAAGAAGCAAAATAACCAGACAGGTTTTAATTTATAAGGCAGAGAATGAAATTTTAACCGAAGTTATCTTGCCAACTGAACCTGGAACATTTAACGATAGCTTTTATGAGTTCTCGTCAACAGGTTTAAAATATATTGCAGGTCTTTCAAACTACGGTTCTAAATTTACTCTGTCAAAAGATATGAAGGTTTTCCGTATGCCTGCCGACAGCCAGAGAAACATTCAAAAGTTTTACAGTGTTTCAAGCACCATTCCTAATGGAAGTTTCAGTTCAACAAGATTGTTTGGTACAAATAAATTAGGCCTTGAAGCTACTGTTGTAGTTGTTACCGATAACACCAGAGGTAATGTTGAAACCCCACCATCAGTTATTGATCGTGAGCCTATATTTATGATTGAGAAAATAACAGAAAGTCTTGATGATGACGGAGAAAAAATATTTAAAATTTCCTGTCATACAGTAAACGGATATTATTATTATAAAATGTTCTTCTACACCAAGCCCGATGTTTTGCTTGCGGGTTGTGGTGGTAAATATCCTGAAGCCGGTGATATTTTAAGATCAGCTCATTTTTATAATAATGGTGAAGAAGTAAACTGGGTTAAATTGCTTTATGATTTTTCTGAGGATAAGCCCGGTGTTTCAATTCCATACAATTCGCTTGGTGATCAGGAATATTATACCTATGGTACTGTAGTTGCCAAATCCGGTACTACGGTTAAAATTAAAACTTATACTGCACCGGGCGCACCCGACCTTAATAATTTCGAAGTTCACAACATCGGCGGTAGCTTCTATAAAATTTTAGAACTTAAAGAAAGCAAACGCGGTGAACTGACCATTGCAAATTCAACTCCAAGTTGTATTCTTGATGAAACAACTTCACCGGGAAAAGGTAGCGAAATATTTATGTACACGAGAGCCGATGGTGGCTTTGCCGTGTTTGTAATTAACAGAAAGTAAAGGAGGGCATATTATGAAAAGATTTATTTCATTTATATTGGTTTTAACTGTTTTACTCAGCTGTATTTCGGCCAGTGCTTTAACCATCAATTATAAGGATATCGAAGCAAACCCCTCTTTGAAAAATATTTTAGTAGAGGCAAGAAAATATTTGTTCGAAACGAAAAGAAATACTTCAGGTGATTATTTCACACCGCCGCTTGAACATCCAAGAGTTATCTTAACCGATAAAGTTAAAACAGAAATTTTAGAACTCAAAGAAACAAATTCAAAATACAAAAGGTCATTCGATTACGTAAAAAGTATGGCAGAAAAGCCTTTGCCTGAACTTACAGGTCTCATTTCCACTTCTGTAAAAAATCAGATTTCGGCCCAGGCTTTTATGTATCAGTTTGGCGGACTTACAGATGAGCAGGCAAGAGCCCTTGCTGATTACACGGTTGAATATCTTTTAACATCTAAAACTGCAGTTCCAAACTCGGGAACAATTGCAATTTACAAAGACTATGGTTGCAACGGCATAATCCCCGCATCTTATGTTTATGACTGGTGCTATGATGCTTTGAGCGATACTCAGAGAATTGCGCTTGCCGATGCAATTGTAAAAATGTACGAGCATCCTGAACAAATTGGGTTTGATAGCTACAAATCTGTATTTAAAAACAATGCAATATCCGGCTCACTTGTTGGTTGGCCACTTGTTATAAATACAACTGCGGCTTTGGCGGTTTATGATATGTATCCTGAACTTTACGATACAATGATGCCGGGCGTACTTGGCCCAATGGCTGAGCTGGCTAAAATTTACGCAGAAGCCGGTGTTCTTTCCGACGGTTCCATTGCCTACACAAGGGAGTATTATTCTTTCTATGTAATGGAAATGTTCGATGCAATCGGATACGAAAAAATGTATGGTGAAGCATCACCTGTCGGATATAAAATGCTTTATTCAAGGCTTCCGTATGGTGGACTTGTAAGACAGGGCGACGACTTTTCGCAGCCTGTAGTTGCTGTTGGTAACTACATTCAGGGTGCCGAAATTTACGATATGGGTACTCTTGGTGCATATTTTGACGACCCGTACCTTACATTTGGCCGCGATATACTTATGGGTGACAGTGCAAGCCTTGACAACCTTCTTTTCTACAGAAGTGCTGTTGAGCCGGAACTCCCCGATGATTTGCCCCTTGCATTTAAAGGTGATGAGCCAAGAAGCGAAATTACTGCAAGAACTTCATGGCAGATGGGCTACGATTCACCCGCGGTTGTTGCATATATGAATATGAATAACCGCCGTACAGGTGACCACGATCACGGTGATATTGGTAACTTCCAGATTTATTACAAAGGCCCTCTTGCTATGAAAACCGGTGTGTATGCTGGTGACAACTGGGGTAAAACTCACTGGAAAAACTATATGACAAGGTCAATAGCCGCAAACTGTATGCTCATAAGAAACCCTAGCGAAGTTTACGACTATATCCATTCTCCTGTTTCGAATGACGGTGGTCAGTTAATGTCATCGGATTTAGTTGGATGGGCGTATGGTTATTCAGGACCTGATAACCATTTTGACGATGAACTCAACCTTTGGAGTACCGAAGAAGGTTATTACATAGGCCCTAACGATATTACACCTGCATTTTCATATCTAAAAGGTGACATTACTCCTGCATATAATGAGAAAAAGGTTGAAAACTATACCCGTTCAATGGTGTTTATGGACCTTTTTGAAAGCGATTATCCTGCAGCGATGATAGTATTTGACAGGGTTGTTTCTGCAAAGGCTGAATATGAAAAAGCTTGGCTTTTGCATGGTGCTGAAGAACCAACCATTGATGGAAATAAAACAACTTTCGCCGCAACAGGTGAAGGTTTTAACGGTAAACTTGTAAATACTACTATGTACCCTCAAAAACCGAATATAGTTAAAATAGGTGGCGAAGGTAAGGAGTATATGGTAGGCGATGAAAATCATCCTGCTCCAAATGCCGTTGCCAACGAGTATTTCAGCGGTGCATGGAGGGTAGAGGTTATTCCTTCAAAACAGGAAAAAGAAGATTTGTTCTTAAACTCTATGTATGTTACAGATTATGACAGAAACCTTCCATATTTAAATCAGGAATGTGTTGAAACTGACAAAATGGTTGGCGTAAGCATTAAAGACCGACTTGTAATGTTTGCAAAAGACAGTCAGCCAATTGCCGACAAGTTTGAAATTACAGTTCCCGACAACGGTAACAAAGAAGTAATGTGCCTCTTTACAGATGTTGCGGCCGGTAACTGGAAAATTGGTAATACTGTTGTAAAGAGTGAAGAAGGCTCAAATGCCGTAATGTTTACTTTGGCACCCGGCAAATATACCGCAACAAAAACAGAGGAAGAAGCGGTAGAAATTACATATCCCGAAATGCCAAAGGTTAAAAATGGTGATTTTATTATAAGAGACGGTAATGTGTTCCAGAACCTTCCTTACGAAAACCGCTTAATCGACGGAAAACCTTATGTTCCGGCTGCGGCTTTCTTTGAGAAGTTTGCCGATGCTGAAACCTTGGCTTCCGGCAACACTTTAACTGTTAAAAATAATAAATTTGAAATTGCATTTACCGAAGGCTCATCAGAATTTGTTTACAAAAAAGACGGTGTTTCTGCAAAGGCTAAGCTTGACGGCGAAGCAAAAATGCTTGATGGTATTTTGTACATCAATCCTTCAACCACGGGTAAAGTTCTCGGTATTTCTGGCTCATATTCCGCAAATTCAAAAGTTTTAAGACTTTTGAAAACAGATATTGCAGAATCTACCGTCACAAAGCTTGAAGGCGTTGACGAGAGCAGAGTTTTATGGCCTGTTGAAATTTCGGCAAGTACAGACGACGGTAATGGTCCGTTTAATACAATTGACCGCGATTTATCAACCCGTTGGTCATCAACTCAGGGTGATGGTGAGTGGATTAGTTTTGACCTTGGTGAAGTTTATGAAATTGACAGTGTTCTCATTGCATTCTATAATGGCGATATAAGACATTGGAAATTTGACCTTGAAGTTTCGAACGATGGAATTAATTTTAAAACCATTCATAAAGGCCTTAAGAGTGGAGGACAAACAAAAAATGTTGAAGAATTTAAACTTCCTGCAGGCACCTCCGCAAGGTATGTTCGCTATGTAGGCCATGGCGAGGAAGTAACGGCTTCACTTTACAATTCACTTACACAGGTAATTATTTGCAAATAATTAAGTTATGAAAGGCATGATTTTTATGAAAAAAATAACAAGTATTTTCTTATGTGCTTTTATAATGCTTTTGTCATTTTCTGCCGTTTTTGCTGAAGAGGGTGAATTTATTGAAATTCCGTCAGCAGGCTATTTTGACATTACAAAACCACTTCCTGTTAAAATTACTTTTGAGGATATGGTTAAATGCACAATTTATATAGGTGCAAACGAGGTTGCAAGCGGAGTGGCAACTGACGGTGTTTTTGAAACAGAAGCTGATATAAGTTCTGTTCCATACATTGGCGATGTAACTTTGAAAGCTGTTGCCACTTTGGAAAACGGTTCAAAATTTTCCGGAGTAAAACAAATTAAACTTGTTAAACTCACTGATCCTATCAGCAAATATTCGCAGACTTTTACTGATCTTAATCAGGAATATGAAAGTGCATCAAGTGTAGCTTTGCTTGATATGATTGTGTTTACACAGGGTGTTTCTACCATTAAACCTTATGATAGAGGTGATGGCGATATTGCGCTTGAGCTTTCGTATCACGAGCCACATTATTCGCCTTTTATGTACAAGGCTGGTCTTGGAATTACAGATAGTTCCCTGATTGAAATATATTTCGATGTTATGTTTAGCAGCAGTGAAGATTCTTTTACTGTAAATTATCGTTATAATACATCCGATGTACCTGCTGGAAGAATTACAAAATATTTTTCCGGTGGAAAATTGGGCAACAGCGAAGAAACTTACGAGCCAGGCGTATGGTATAGTGCGAAAATTATCGTTGATACTTATGGTGATGGAGCCAATAAGTTTTACGTAAAAGGTGGCGACTTTGAAGATTATACACTTTTTGCTGAAAGCTCTGAGTTTTCCGGTAACGGATTAAACCAAGTTAGATTTGAGCTAAGCAATAAAAGCGGTGAAAGCTACTATTTGGATAATTTTGAAGTTAAATATAAAACAATTTTAAACGTATGTTCAATATCACCTTCTTTTGTGAATGATAGTGGCGAAACAGATGCCTTTAATGTAGGGGTAAGTTCTCCTGTTACAGGTACAGCTAGTGAAAGAATTGAACTGATTGAACCTATTGTTATTAAAAATGAAAGCGGAGATGTTATACCTTCGACTTTTGAATTGTCATCTGATGCACTTAGTGTATCACTTTCACCTTCAAAAACACTGAATTTTGGCAGAAAATATTATCTGGTAGTGCCTTCAAGTGCTAAAGCTGAGTCGGGTACCAAATTTCATGTTGCAGATCCGTTTGTTTTTTACACCGAAAAATCGCCTAATGGTATAGAGAAAGTATTAAAAAGTAGTGGAGGCATTGCTGTTTATCTTAAAAATATTGAAGCACTTTCTGACAATGCTAAAATAATTGCTGTATCATATAACGGACAACAGGCAGTTGATGTAAATTCGGTAGAAGTTGTTGGCGAAGTTGAGTATGATATTTTATTGGCTGAGGGCGAATACTATAAGGTTTATCTTTACGAGGGTAATTCTTTAATTGATGAAGTTGAATTTTAATGGTTTGTAATTTTGCCATTTACTTAAAATGTTATACAACGAAAAAGTGGCATTAAATAATATAATTTTATAAATTTTTAGGAGGACAATATGATTTTTCCAATTCCAAAGTACGAAGAATACAGAGAGGGTACATATGCTCTTAAAGAGTATAGTGATACCATTGAACTTATTGAACTTTATGAAAAGTATAAAAACGGAAATAACGACGTTGCATTTAAAAACATTTCTGCTTTTGACGAAGAAGAATATCGTATTTTAATCAACGAAAATGGTATTTTAATTGAAACTTCTACAGAAGTAGGTAAATTTAGGGCTATTTCTTCACTTCGTCAGCTTTTAAAGGAATATAAAGATAAACTTCCATATTCTGAAATACACGATAAGCCTGACTTTAAAAGAAGAAGCTATATGCTTGATGTAAGCCGTTGCAGAATTCCAAAGGTTGAAATTATTGAAAAATATATTGATCTTCTTGCTGACCTTAAATATAACGAGTTTCAGCTTTATTTTGAAAGCTTTTGCTTCAAATTCCCTGAATTTCCTGAGTACACAAGAGATTTCGATTGTTTGACTCCTGAAGATATTATGCACCTTGATAAATATTGTAAGGAAAGATTTATTGACCTTCAGGCAAACCAAAACTGTTTTGGTCATATGGGCACATGGCTCAGGCAGGAAGAATTTAAGCATCTTGGAGTTGGTTATTGCGAAGGGCAGAGAACCGGAACAATTAACATTTTGCATCCTGAAACAATAAAATTTGTTGAAAAACTTTTTGATTCAGTACTTCCATATTTTTCGTCCGAGTATGTAAATATTGGCATGGATGAGGCTATGGGACTTGGCAGATTTGAACTTGAAGAAATTTGCAAAGAAAAAGGCAGCGCTATGGTATTTATGGACTATCTTAATCAGGTTGCAGACCTTATTAAGCGTAAATACAATAAAAAAGTAATGTTCTGGGCTGACATGGTTTTCGATGCACGCGAAGAATTCAAATACATTCCTGAAGGCGCTTTTGCTCTTAACTGGGGTTATGACGAGAGAAAAACTGTTATGATGGAGAGAAGATGTATTGGTCTTGCTGAGCGAAATGTTCCTTACTATGTTTGCCCCGGTAACTGCGTATGGCTTAGCGTTACAGGCAGATACGATGTTATGCAGCTCAATGTTCAGTCCTGTGCTGAAATGGGTAGAAGACATGGGGCAGAGGGCTATATGCTTACTGACTGGGGATGTGGAGAAGGCCATATGCATAATCCTATTCAGAGCCTTCCGGCACTCGCTCTTGCGGCTCAATACGCTTGGAATGTTGGCGAAGAACAAAACGGCGGTAATTTTAAAGTTCCATATAAAAAAGCCGCTCATAAATATATTAACGACTATTTCTTCGGTGGCGTAGATGTTTGTGAACATATTTACAGAATGCAGCAGTACTATTTGCTCGAGCCTGAAAGAATCCACTCTTCTACATACTGTGGTTTCAGCTTCAGAATGCCACTTTCAGAGTCAGAAAAACCCGGATTTTTTGATTTTAAAAATCATGAACCATTTTATTTTGACAATGTAATCAGTTATGTTACTAAAGAAATCGAAGAAGTTTCAAAGCTCGATTTTGATGAAATGTGGAAACGTCAGTTCCTGGTAAATGCCAATATGGTTTTATTTTCTGCACACCTTGCAAAAATTCGTATGGGCATAAAATATGACAAAAGTGAGCTTAATTATCTTATCGATTTTTGTGATGAAATAACCAAAGAACATACTGATATTTGGCTGCAGCTTAACTATGAAGAAGGATTGGATGACTTTGTATCACAGCTTAATTCTCTTAAAGAGCAGCTTATTGAAATGGCAAAATAATTTTAGTGAGGTACAATTATGTCTTTTATTAAAGAAGCAACAAAAGGCAAAAAATTAAATATTCCTCATTTTCCAACGAAATTTCAGGCTCTTATATTCAGATTGTGGGATATGGTGCCGTGTGCTAAAATCGCCGAGGTATTAAAAACCTCGGCGATTAACATAGAAAAATGTGCTATGGATATGGGGCTTAGAAAACAGGGGAATACCGATATCTGGCTTGAAAGAGGATATATTTCTATTCTAAAAGCTGTTTGGAATTTGCTGCCGTATGAGCAGATTTTTGAGCTTTTAAACTGGGATGCGGAACGCCTTGAGTATGTGCTCAAAGAAGAAGATTTTTTATGGGTTAAGCTTGGGGAAAAGGGCGAATGTGAAAATGTGTATTATAGAGAACTTACTGAAGAAGAAATAATTCATACCCGAAAAATCAAAGAAACATATTTGAGAGAAATTTCTCCACTGGAAAACGATAAAAATGCTTCTCCTTTTGATTTTTTCAGTAGTAACCGCACTCTCTTAAATAATAAAAACGAAAAAGAAGTTTTGGTTAGCTCTGATTGGACAATAGAGTTTTACGGAAGAGAAGAACTTAAAATTTATGTAGAAGATTTTAAAAAGTTCGCTCTCAAATACGGTATTATTTTTTCGAATAATAGCGATAAGAAAATTACTCTTCGCCTTGATGCAGATGTAGATGACGAAGAATACAGAGAAATTAGTTTTGAAAGCAATTTAATTGACATTAACGCTTCTCATCCGTTTGGTGTTTTAAGGGGTTTGTATGACGTTAAAAACCTCGTGGAAAAAGCAGGAGGTTTTGCTTTTAACAAGCAAAGAAAAATTTTTAAAACTAAAGTTAAAACAAGAATTGTTTACCCTTTCTGTGCACTTTATGCCGATATTCTTGATAAAGATATAAATATTTCTTTTCCTGATGAAATGCTTGAGGAATACGCTAAAATTGGAATTAACGGACTTTGGTTTCAGGGCGTACTTTATAAAATACTGCCTTTTCCTTTCGATGAAACATTAAGCGAAGGCTGGGAAGAAAGAATTGCAAAGCTTAGAGCAATAACCGAGAAATGCGAGCGCTATGGTATTAAAATATATATGTATTTAAATGAGCCTCGTGATATGCCGCTTTCATTTTTTGATAAGTATCCGCATCTTAAAGGCGCATCACAAAAACCCGGCGTTGCTTGCCTTTGTTCTTCACATCCTGATACACATAAGTATTTAAGCGATGCGCTTAAAATGCTTTGTACATCAGTTCCAAAGATTGGCGGATTTATAAATATTACTCAGTCTGAAAACTGTGTTTTGTGCTATTCAAGGGGAGTGGATAAGTCGAGATTTTCTCATATTCAAACAGAAGAATGCCCCGTTTGTAAAAACAAAGATGCTTCGGATGTTACTGCGGCTATTATAAAAACTATGGCAGATGCTGTAAGTGAAGTTGATAATAAAATTAAATTTTTTGAGTTTACCTGGGCTTGGGAAAATGATTTTTGCGACCAATATGAAAAGCTTTTAGATCTTTTGCCAAAAAACGTTATTGCTTTGCAAGTTAGTGAAGATAAAATACCTATTGAAAGAGGCGGAATCAAAGGCGAGGTTGCTGATTACTCACTTTCTGTTGTAGGTCCCGGAGAAACAGCAAAAAAACTTTGGAAAAAAGTTAAAGAAAATGGTATAGAAACCGCGGCAAAGGTTCAGATAAATACTTCGTGGGAGTGCTCTACAGCACCGTTTTTACCGGTATATGAAAATGTGATAGAACATATGAAAAACCTGGTCGATATGGGAATAGAGCATATGATGCTTTCGTGGACTTTAGGCGGATATATGTCTGACAACATTAAAATTGCGTCGGCTTTCTTCTTTGATAGCGGAGATGATGATTTTTATGATAGCTTTCTTAAATCGGAGTATGGCGAACATTGTGAAAATGTTAAAAAGGCCGTAAAGTGCTTTTGTAACGGATTTGCCGAATATCCTTTTGCTCATCAAAGTATTTATGAAGGTCCTTCAAATACGGGTGCAGGAAACTTGCTTTTTCCGGAAAAAAGCGGTTTTTCTTCTACGATGACCGGTTTTGCTTATGACGACCTTGACAGATGGAGAAATATTTATCCTCGTGAAGTATACTACAATCAATATAAAAAGCTTTGTAAAAAATGGGAAGAAGGGCTTAAATTTATAAAAACTATGCCCGTATGCGATTTTTACGATATGGCTTTTTATGGTTACACTTTGTTTAAAGCGTCAGAAAATCAGATACGTTACTATATTCTTCGCGATAGTGGCGCAAGCAAAGAAGAAATGAAAGAAATAGTAAAATCTGAAAAAGAATTGGCAATTTGTGCACTTGAAATTATGCTCAGAAACAGCAGTATTGGTTTCGAAGCAACAAATCACTATTATGTAACAAAAGCCATGCTTAGTGAAAAAATTATTCAGTGTGATTATTTACTTTCAGAATAAAAATAAATTTAGGGGTTTTTATGTACACTAGTATTATATCTCAGATTTGCGGGATAATTGTTTGCATTGCAGCAATTGTTTCGATGCAGCTTAAAAATGTAAAGTACATACTTGTCTGTCAGCTTATCTGCAACGGACTCGGTGCGCTTAGCTATGTTCTTGACGGTGGATTTACTGGTTGCGGTATATATTTAATAGCTATTCTTCAATCGGTTGTTTACTACTTGTTAAGACAAAAGCAAAAAAACACTCCTGCGCTATTGTCGGTATGTTTTGGAGTAGCATATTTAATTTGTTCTTTGGTACTATTTAAAGACTATCGTGATATGTTCTCAATGGTTGCGGCATTAACTTGTGCGGCAGCATTATCACAGTCAAAATCGTCAATGTATAGATTTTTTATGCTTTTAAATGGAGCAATATGGCTAACTTACGATGTAACAATTGGTGCCGCACTTGGTATGGCGGTTTCCCATATTGTAACTACTTTATCAGCTGCATTTGGTATTATAAGGCTTGATATTAAAAAAAGAAGTAGCGTGAAATAATTGGAGGTAGTCATGAATACACCAAAAATAAACTTTGGCGAAATAATTTACAGGGAACATGAAGGAGCAAATTCTTTCGCTACAAGTATTGCCAATGTTTCAAAAAACAATTTTCTATCTTACATAAAAAGTGTTGAAAGCTTAAATTTCAAGCTCTTTGAAGAACATAGTTTTGGTGATGCATTATTTAGAACA
>JAZNQN010000014.1:0-3561 GCA_045590195.1 Clostridia bacterium
TTTTGAGTGCAGAACAAGGCAAAAATTTGAGTAATCCTTGACGGATTGTGAAAATTTTTAACGCAGTTATGTGCCAAAAACATGGTTTTTAGGCGGTTAATCCCTAAGAAGCACCGCCGAACTGCGGGGTTAAATTTAGGCTTAATTATTTCGCCATGTTTGCAACTTCTGCTGCAAAATCGTCTTCTTTCTTTTCAAGGCCTTCACCTTTTTCGAATCTAGCGAAGTCGATAAGTTTTACGCCGTTAGCTGCAAGGTATTTTTCAACAGTAGTTTTATCGTCTTTAACGAATTTCTGCTGGAGCAAGCAGCTTTCTTCGTAGAATTTGTTGATTTTACCGATAACCATTTTTTCAAGAATGTTTTCGGGTTTGTTTGCATTTTTAGGATCTTCTTTAATCTGAGCCAAGATAATGCTTTTTTCTTTTTCAACATCTTCTGCAGGAACAACTGATTTGTCCATGTAAGCAGGGTTCATAGCTGCAATCTGCATACAGCAGTCTTTAGCAGCTGCAACTGCGTTAGCATCGCTTAAATCAGCTTCAACTTTAACCATAACACCGATTCTGCCGCCCATATGAATGTAGTCAACTACATTACCTTCGAAACGAACAAATCTTCTGAGGTTCATATTTTCGCCGATTTTAGCAATTTTTTCTGTTAATACTTCGCTAACAGGTGTACCATCAAGGTTCAAAGCGAGAAGAGCATCAACATCTGCAGGGTTTTCTTTAATTACGAGGCCTGCAAAATCTTTAACCATCTGAACAAATTCATCGTTTTTAGCAACGAAGTCTGTTTCAGAGTTAACTTCGATCATAGCGCCAACGCCGCCGTCAACAACAATGTCAACCAAACCTTCGGAAGCAATTCTTCCGCTCTTTTTAACGGCTTTAGCCATACCTTTTTCACGAAGAATATCAATAGCTTTGTCCATATCGCCATTGGCTTCTGCCAAAGCTTTTTTACAATCCATCATACCGCAACCGGTTCTCTCTCTGAGTTCTTTAACCATTGCTGCACTAATCATATCTATTACCTCCAAATAATTGAAATTTATTAATTATTCAGCTGCTTCTTCAGCATCAAGCTCTGCTTCAGCTGCTTCGATCTGTTCGCCCTGTCTGCCTTCGATGATAGCGTTTGAAATTGTCTGAGCAATAAGTTTTACGGCACGGATAGCATCATCGTTGCCTGGGATTGCAAAGTCAACTTCTTCAGGGTCACAGTTTGTATCAACAATAGCTACAACCGGAATACCGAGTTTGTGAGCTTCTGCAATAGCAATTCTTTCTTTCTTAGGATCAACTACGAACAAAGCACCAGGGAGTTTTTTCATTTCTTTAATACCGCCGAGGTATTTTTCGAGTTTTTCCATTTCGAGTTTTAATTTCAAAACTTCTTTTTTAGGAAGGAGTTCGAAAGTTCCGTCTTCTTCCATTTTGTGAAGCTGCGCAAGACGGTCAACTCTTCTTTTAATTGTTTTAAAGTTTGTCATCATACCGCCGAGCCATCTTGCATTTACATAATGCATTCCAACTCTTTCAGCTTCTTCTTTGATTGAATCCTGAGCCTGTTTTTTTGTTCCAACGAACAAAATTTCTTCGCCTGCTTCTGCTACGCTTCTGATAAAGTCGTAAGCTTCTTCAATCTTTTTAACTGTTTTCTGAAGGTCGATAATATAAATACCGTTTCTTTCGGTAAAAATATATTCGGCCATTTTAGGGTTCCATCTTCTTGTCTGGTGACCGAAGTGAACACCTGCTTCAAGTAATTGTTTCATTGCTACTACTGACATTGTAGTGCACCTCCTAAAATAGTTTTTTACCTCCCCGCCCTTCACAGTAAGTAAGACCTTGCGGACTCCTCACTCACTCCAGCCGGGTGCGGATTTTTTCAAAGCTTATTTATTATACTACAAATAAACATAAAAATCAAGTATTTTTTTCAAATTCTTTTAATTATTGCATTATATGTTAATCTTGCCAGAAAAACCGACAAAAAATCTTTTAAAATATATGGTGCTGACGATGCTAAAAAGGCGCTTAAAATACTGCCTCCGGACAAAAAGAAAAACCACAAAACGCCGCATAAATGGCAGGTGAAAACCGCCAAAACTACGTATATCCATTTTCTATTAAGTATCAAAGAAAACGGAATAAAACCAATTAAAAAGCCGCCTGTAAGGCCAAGCAGTATATGTACTCCTCCCCGAAGGCCTGAAAAAACAGGAGCTCCAACTGCGCCAAGGGCGAGATAAATTAAAACGGCAATCAAAGCATTTTTTCTGCCAAGCATATAAGAAGTAAGTGCTACGGCATAAATTTGCAGCGTAAACGGAACGCCGCCCGGCATTGGCAGAAAAATTTGTGCCGACACGGCAATTATTGCGGCAAAAAGCGCAACTTTAATCTGCGTAGATACTTTCATATTAAAATACCTTTTTACTATCCAAAAGAAGTGTTACAGGGCCGTCGTTTAAAAGGTCAACCTTCATATCTGCGCCGAAAATTCCGCACTGAACGTTAAAGCCTTTATCTTTAAGATAAGCTATAAATTTTTCGTACATTTCGTTGGCATAGTCAGGCGCTCCTGCCGCAGTAAAGGAAGGGCGTTTGCCCTTTCTGCAGTCGCCGTAAAGAGTAAACTGGGAAACTACAAAAATGTCTCCCCCGATATCGGCAACCGATAAATTCATTTTTTCGTTTTCATCCTCGAAAATACGAAGGCCTGAAACCTTGTCAGCCATATAAACCAAATCTTCTTGGGTGTCATCATCGCAAACACCTAAAAAAAGCAAAATACCTTTATCTATTTTTCCTGTGAGCTTACCGTCAACCTCAACAGATGCACGGCTTACTCTCTGAAGTACACATCTCATAATAATTCCTCCAAAAAAATACTGGATATATTTTAACACAAATTTTGGGGAAAAGCAATGATTTTGTTTGCCGCCAGGGCACTTTGAGCTTAGGTGCTTTTAATCTGTGCAAAACAAAAATCAGACATAAAAATAAGCTTTGCAAAAGCAAAGTTACCTTAACTTCTTCCTTATTCACTATTATGAACGAAGTGAATAACAAGGTTCTCCAAAACATAGAAATCTTTGATTTCGTTTTGTTTTGTGAGGTTCTTATTACCTGTTACTTTCCAAAAATCGACACGCTTAATTTTGTTTGAGTATAACATACATTCCGTGAAATTGCAAATAGAATCAAATGGAATTGTCTGTTTTAATCACGCCAGAATAAAATTAGCAGAATTACTCGACTAACAAAATCAAACGCAATACAAAGCGTTTTTGAGCTAATTACGGAAACCTATTCCATAAACGCTATAACAAAAAATGATATGCCTTAAGCAAAGCAAAACGGCTTTGTGAATAATATACCTTAAATTGCTAAAAACAAAAACAGAAATCTGCAATTGGAGGTAATAATATGTTTAAACATGAAAAAATGCTTTTTCATCCGGTAGAAGTTGAAAGACCAAATCCACAGTATGCCGTACTGCTTCAGGAACAGCTCGGCGGTGGAAACGGTGAACTGAAAGCAGCTATGC
>JAZNQN010000015.1:0-2394 GCA_045590195.1 Clostridia bacterium
CCCGCAATCACATAGACAACTGCCACTTTTGCGCCGAAAATACTCATCAGCAGTATCAGACTGCCCAAATCCACCATCGGAGAAGATATAAGGAATGAAAACGTTACCCCAAGCGGCAATCCGGCACGGGTAAAACCGATAAAAAGCGGAATCGATGAACAGGAACAAAATGGAGTGACTGTCCCCAGCAACGCTCCCAGAATATTTGCCCATACCCCACGGTATTTTCCCAGAATACGCTTGCTCCTTTCCGGTGGAAAATAACTTTGGATATAAGAGATAACAAAAATCAAAACGCACAATAATATAGTGATTTTCAGCGTGTCATAAAGAAAAAATTGTAGTGAACCACCCCATCTGCCGGAAATATCCACTCCGGATTTTTGAAGCATTTTCCCGATTGCTTCATTGAGATAGTTCATCCCCAGCAGTTCATTTTGAATAAAGGACCAAATGTTCATAATTTTTTCTCCTTGTTTATATATTTAGTTAAACGACTAAATGTGTCTGTAAAAAAAAGATCACTCGACCTTTTTCTTTCCGATACACTCGATTATATTAAGTATACATGGGCATTGCAAGCGATAATAAACCTGCTTGCCCCGTTTATCATCAGTAATGATTCCGGCATTTTTCAAAACCGTCAAATGCTGGCTGACTGTGGCAAACTTAACACCAACAGCATTGACAAATTCGCAGACACAATGTTCCGCCCCGTCAGCAAGCTGCTTGACGATCCACAAGCGGATGGGATGTCCCAAAGCCTTGAAAACTTCTGCTTCTGTTTTACAACAATCTTTTTCATATACCAGCATAACAACACCTCGTTATTTAGTAATATAACATAATGTTTCGATTTTTCAAGCAGCTTTCATAAAAAAACAATATTTTCAGTTGAGGGCGGCAAGAGAAATCTTGCCGCCTTTTTGCGTTTCAAGTTGCATCGTTGTTTGGAAGATGCCTGTTTCTCTGCTTTTTTACACGGTATGTTTGAAAAAACTTTTTCCGATGGTATATTAAGCGGAATGTTACAGGAGTTAATCGTGAAAAAATATCCCTTCCTCTTTTATCTGGCATCTCTTTTACTTTTCGGTTCAAATGGAATAGTCGCAAGTTTTGTAAAACTGCCAAGTACAGAAATTGTTTTCTGGCGAACTGGTTTGGGAGCATTATTGTTGATATTACTTCTATTCTGTATAAAATACAATTGTGTGTTCCGAAAAGAGTATAAACAGCTTCCGTTTATCATTATTTCCGGAATTGCCATGGGCGGCAGCTGGATGTTTCTTTATGAAGCATACCGGCAAATCGGAGTATCAACGGCATCGCTGCTTTATTATTGTGGCCCGGTTATTATTATGATCATTTCTCCACTGCTGTTCAAAGAACGGTTGACGATAGTAAAGATTGTCAGTTTTCTAATCGTTTTATCGGGTATTATTTTACTGAATGGAACATCGGCTCTTGCCGGTGAATTCAGTACCGGAATGTTTTATGGACTTGCCTCGGCAATGCTTTATTCTGTGATGGTGATATTCAACAAAAAAGCAACACGGATCACGGGATTGGAAAATGCAACGATTCAATTGTTTGTCAGTTTTCTGACCGTTGCGGTATTCCTGTTGTTCCGAACTGATAATGTCTGGCTGCCGCCTTCAAACTCCTGGATCGCATTAGTCTTGCTAGGCTTGATCAATACCGGTGTTGGATGTTGGTTTTACTTTGGTTCTATCGGCAAATTACCGGTGCAGACAGTCGCCGTATGCGGCTATCTGGAGCCGCTGTCTGCTGTGATTCTGGCAGTTTTGCTGTTGGGGGAACCAATGACATTATGCCAAATGATCGGAGCTGTGCTTATTGTCGGCGGCGCAGTCATGGGAGAAATCCGGTCCAAACAATTTGTTCCCAATAAAAACAATGGAGATAAAAAGCCCTTGTGAAGCGGTTTTGTGAAAAAAACTTCACAGAATTTTTGTCAGACTTGAAAAAATGGTCAGCGTTTTTTTATCTTCCCCCATTACCTCGGTAAGATTTGATGATTTTTGAGGGTAAAATGTCGGTAAAAATCCAAATAGACCGTTGGGTGAAGATAAAAATTTGCCAGCATTTTCACTTCTCCCCCCCCACAAGGTAAGTTTGCAAGGTAAGAATTTTGAGGGTAAATTTTCCAGACAAAAATGGGGGCTGATAAAAACACGCTCCGTTTTCGTATGTTCCCCTTTGCTCGGTAAGATGTAAAATTGCATTTTCGTTAATAATCAAGCACTTACAAAAAGAACCTTGATTTTTACACTTTTCAGAAAAACTCAGAATTCAGACAGATTTCAGACGAAATTCGGGGCAAAACGGTCTGATTTCAGAGTCTGAGTGTGTTTCTTACACACTGGCAGAAAT
>JAZNQN010000016.1:0-2275 GCA_045590195.1 Clostridia bacterium
CCTTTTCCGAAAGCCATGCTCCCCATCCGCCGTGGCCTATTAACTCTTTGGCCCTTGTAAGCCTTCTTCCTATTTCACATATGTACTGAAGCGCCATCTTTTGCGCCTGCTGCGTAAGTGTTATAATTTCGCTTTCAATTATTGTCATTTCATTTAAGCTGATTTCTTGCATTTTTTATCCATCCCTTCAATAAATAATAGCCACTCGTTTACAAAGTCTTTAACTTCTTTTACCTGCGAATAGCTTTTGTTGTTTTTTCCTCGGCATTGAATAACCTTGCCGTCTCTTAATTCAAGTGTAAAATATGATGTTTTTTCATCCCCCAGCTTTCTTATAAGAAAAATTGTTGTTTCTCCTCTTGCCATTCTCTCAGCATAGGTACCAACACAATGATGAAGTGCAGAGCCTTCCTTTACAAGCTCGCTTCTGCTCCTTGCAATTCTTATACAAAGCCCGTTATTTTCATAAGAATATTTTTCCTGCTTTTTAACCTGTATTTTGAATTGTCGTTTGTCAATTGCCGTTTTCTGTTCAATAACAGCCTTGCTTGTTCGCTCATGGGCTTTTAAAAGGTCCTTGGGGAAAATAACATTCTTGTCTGTCAAATCAAGCTCGAGTAGCTCACATTCTCTTATATAGTCATTAAAAATCATACAAACAGCTTCAACCTTTGTTTGCTTGTCAAGAAAATTCAGTATGCTGTCAATGCTTTTGTACTTTGCCGCTTTTTCAATTGCTTCTTTGCTGTAAGCTTTGTTGTATATCCTCTCAATCTGGTCGCTTCTTATCTGAGGTATTGTGCAAATTTGCGATAATCTGTTAATGTCGCGAACTCTTACATTATCCTTGGTTTTAAAAATCTTTAAAAGTTTTGGATTGAATTTCAAAGCTCCCTTAAGAGTTTTCGCTGAAAAGTTTATGTTCTTTCCCTCATAATGTCCTATTGCCCCGTGATTTTTCTCCGCAATCAAACTCCAGAAACCATTCTTGGCCAAAAACTCAATAAGCGGATACCTTGCAGCATCGATACAGTATTTTATAATATCCGCTCCGCTGCCTTCATCTAAATAACGGTCAATAGCTTTGTATTCAAGCTCTGTTCCGCAAATTACATCTTCAAAGCCTTCGTCATAAAATTCGTAACTGCCGTCATATACATGATACCTTCCGTATCTTTCCCAGCTATTAAGCGAATAAGGAATACATCTTCCTATCCAGTGGCTTTCTTTTCTTTCTTTAACCCATGCCGCCACGTTTTTCCCTCTTATGGCATATCTGGCTACTTCTGTTATGTATCGCTGTATAGGTTCATATTGTCCGCTGTTGTCTCTGTCTATATGGAAAAGCCTGAAAAAAACTGTTTTGCCATCTTTCCCTTTTTGAGCAAATGCAACATTTTCAACATAATCGGCACTCCATACATTGCTTCCCTCTAAAACACAATGAACTTTTTCTCCGCAAACAGGGCAATTTAAAAACACTCCCTGGGTAAATCTTTTCTCTGCAGCTCTTACATGGCTTCCGCAAAAATGACAAAACCCTCTAACATTTCCTCTCTTGTATGTTATCGTTCTGTCATTTCTTAAAATATCTCTTCGTATAAAGTTTAAAAAACCTTCGGGAAGTTCTTCGGAAATTGCATTATACTCTTCATCCATTATTTCATCCCTTTTAATCTTGCTTTCCCTGAGCTTTTCAACTCTTATCTCGTCGCACCACTCGCCAAGTCTGTCTATGTAATGGTTGGTACTGTCGCCGCCGCAAAGCTTTTTTATTATCTTTTCAGCACTTTCGCCGATTTTGCAGTAAATATAAGCAGGATTTTCATTTATAATGTTGTGAATATTCTTTACCCTTTTGCCCTCTTCCGTTAAAATTACATAGTCCTTACTCTTTTTTGATGCTACTATACGAAAACTCTGGCAAGACACCGCTCTCCAGTAACTTCTTTTTGTATTGTAAATAAAAGTAATTACATAAACCTCCTCGCGGTTTATTCTGCGAATCTCTGCTTTTACCTCATAAGCTATACGGTCGTTTATCTCTATTTTTTCCGGCCACGGCATTGCTTTTATTCTGTTGTCAAGTTTCATAGCATCCTCCTACATAAAATCCGTTAAGGATACTATTGTGCCTTTATCTTCTTCAGTTTTTATTCCAAAATAGCTATCAACAATTTTAAAGCCTTCCTCGTCTGTTAAAACCCCACAGTTTCCAACGGCTCTCTTCTTTGCTTCTTTTCTCATTTCCCCGATGGCACCCGTTATGTTTTTC
>JAZNQN010000017.1:0-1963 GCA_045590195.1 Clostridia bacterium
AACAAAATTATCAACAAGGAATAAATAAATAATTGAAAATCATATTTTTGGATTGTTAAATAATAAAAATAAAAAATTAAAGAAAAGTATTGGCTTTTAAAGAATAAATGTGTATTTTTGCAATCCAAAATCTGAAAGGAATAGAAAAATGGCAAAGAAGACAAAAGACGCACGTGTACAAGGAATATTGGAATGTACAGAGCACAAGCCAAGTGGTATGCCTGGCACATCTCGTTACATTACAACGAAGAATAAGAAAAATACACCAGAAAGATTGGAACTTAAGAAATACAACCCAATCTTAAAGAAAATGACTGTTCACAAAGAAATTAAATAAGGATTAAGCCATGGCAAAGAAAGTTGTTGCAACATTGCGTACTCTTGGTAAAGAGTATTCAAAGGTTATCAGAATGAAGAGATCAGAAAAAACCAATGCTTATTATTTCGAGGAAACAATCGTTCCAATCGATCAAGTACAAGAATTCTTAGCAAAGAAATAATATAGGTTATTTTTTGAACACAATACAATAGCTTCTCCGAGAAATCGGGGGAGCTTTTTGTGTATCTGCTTTGATTAAAGGCAAAAGGAATTGTAAAAAAAAACTTTCATCTTTCGTCTTTACTCTTTAGAGTTTTTATTATCTTTGCATATCTCAATTCTATAACTCAGTACGTCAGACTTTTAAGAAAAGCTTGCATGATAATGGGCAATGGACAAGAAAAAATGCAAGTGTTTAGTTACGCTATATTCATCATGCATTCCAAACAACTCTTTTGTTGGCGCAAAGGTAAAAATTATTCTGATATTTCTGCCTACATAACGATGAAAATTTTGGTAGGATAAGAATGCGTAGGCCGTGCGGTAAAATTGGATGAACTTCTTAATATGCTGAGTTGGGAGCGAGCTGCTTTAGTCCCTGCTTAAAAGATTTGTACTAAAAAAGATATCAGATGTTGATAGACCGTGTCATTTGAATATAGATATGGCATTAGTTGAAATACCGATATAGATATTGACCTGTTATAATATGCGTCGTAGGTCGCTTCGCTTGCTAAGTCCCGAAATTTTTAGCAACTCGGATGGCGACTCCGAGACGTTTTTTAGGGTGAAAAATTATCAGGGAAATTTTTTACCCTAAAATCCTTGGGCTTGAACGTGGAGGTGTCGTCCTTCAGAGTTATCCCCTTGAAGGGACTTTGCATGTGAAGCGGGATTTTAACGCCGTAAAGCCTTTAGCTTGATTTCAAAAATAATTTTCGGTTTCCCTCTGCCGACTTTATGTGTTTTTTAGTTATTTTTGCATTTATGAGATTACTGATGTTTTTCATATTACTCTTAGCTTTCGGCTGTCAACATACAACAGTCAACGGACAACAGACTTTGTGTACGGTGCCTGAGCCTGTCGAAGGCACAGCTTCCGGCGCTTCGACAAGCTCAGCGACCGCATACCCAATGACTGTTGACTGTTGTCCGTTGTCTGTTGACTATTATGAAAAACAGATTCATATTGCAGACTCTTTATATAAGAATTATCTCCCTCAATATAACTTCGATGAAGTGAAAGCGACCGTTGAGTTCTTTGATAGCCTTCGGCTGACAACAGACGACAGTCAACAGACAACAGACTTCTTCCACAGATTTAGAAAAAACAAATCATCTCAGTATTTAAGCAACTCACAGACTTTGTGCAATAGTGATGCATACCCAAGGACTGTTGACTGTTGTCCGTTGACTGTTGACATAGAATTCCTCTGCGCTCGCGCGCACTACTACCACGCCGTCGGTCTCACCGAACGCGATGACATCGTAGGAGCCTGCGAACATTATTTCATAGCCTTGGAGATTATGGAATCAGAAACTGAAAATCTGAAAACCTCAAAATCTGGAAAAGGCAGTGAGCAGCGAGCCATGAGCCATGAGCAGAAATTCCGAAATGCTCACAGCTCGAAGCTCGAAGCTCAA
>JAZNQN010000018.1:0-22120 GCA_045590195.1 Clostridia bacterium
TTGCACCATAAAAATCTTGTTTTTGAGTGCAGAACAAGGCAAAAATTTGAGTAATCCTTGACGGATTGTGAAAATTTTTAACGCAGTTATGTGCCAAAAACATGGTTTTTAGGCGGTTAATCCCTAAGAAGCACCGCCGAAAGGTGTCTTTTTTTGTTTTGTTAGTAGTTTTTCAGTGGGACTTGAACCATAAGAAATTTGTGATACAATACCCTCCATCCAGCAAAAAAGCGGCATCCTTAGCCGCTTTTAATTATTTAAGTCCCATTTCTTTTTCAAATTCTTTTATATCTACTATTGTGCCCTCAACTCTTGATTTTTCTGCTGCAAAAGCAATAATATGATTTTTAACAGAAATATCAATTGTACTGAGCTGGCCTGTAACAACATCGTTAGCAACATAATCGTAAAGAGAATTTACAATTCCAACATCGCCGCCGCCGTGACCGCTTGTTCCCTCTTTCGAATCGTTTGGTGCAACTTCAACCAAAACTCTTTCTTTTGTTTTAAAGCTGTAATACTCAATTGTATCCATTTCCATATCGGCGTAAATTTCGCCGTCGGTTCCCATAATTCTCATATATCTGCCGCCTTTATTGAAAGCGCACATATTAAATGAAGCTATGGTACCGTCAACAAATTCAAGGTTTACAACCTGATGGTCAACAACATCGTTATCGCATTTGAATACGCATTTGCCGTACTGTGTTTTTCTAAGCGCCTCGGTTACCTGCTCGTTTGTAGGATTTTTCATATTCGAAGCCGCCTCGCGGAACCATGCATTTGTTTCGTCTTCAACATAGCGCTTAATGGCATTATAATAACACTCTTCGTATACAGGACAGGTTTTGTCGCAATATTCCGGCGAACCTTCAGGGGCGTTTTCCTTTGTAAAATATGTAAGCGAGCCGAAGGACTGAACTTTACTGCAATCCTGGCCAATAAGCCACTGCAGAATATCCATATCGTGGCAGGATTTCTGAAGTATCATCGAAGAGCTGCGGCCGCTGTTGCCCCAGTTGCCACGTACAAAGCTGTGGCTCTGATGAACGTTTCCAACACATTCGCTATGATGAATTGACATAATTCTTCCAACCATGCCATCGTCAACCATCTGTTTTACACGCATAAAAAACGGGCTGTAACGAAGAACGTGGCAAACTAAAATTTTAGTGCCTTTTTCTTTAGCTGCGTTTGCAATTTCAATACATTCCTTGCAGTCGTTTGAAGCAGGTTTTTCAAGGAGCAAATCATAACCCATTTCAATTGCCTTGAGGGCCGGGCCACAATGAAGCTGGTCCATAGTTGAAATAACTACAACATCTGCAAATTTTGGTTTTTCAAACACACGTTCCCATGTATCAAAACAGTTTTCTTCTAAAACGCCGTGTTTTTCTTTTATATAATTTCTGCGGCTTTCCTTTGGCTCTGCAACGCCAACTATCTGATATTTATCGCCAAACATACGGTCTGTATAAGTGCCGCCTCGGCTTCCTGCGCCAATTAATACAACCTTAAGCTTTTTCATTATAAAATCCCCTTTACAAATTTAAAAGTCTATGCTATTATTATACTGTTCATTTTTATGTATGTAAATGTAAAATTCGACATATTTTATGTAATTTTAGCCCCAAAGGAGATAATTATGGACTGGAAACCATATGCCGTTGAAAACGCTATAGGTATAACCGAAATGTTTTCTTTCTTTACTTATAACTATAAAAGCAGTTACAAATACGCAGGCGAAACCCATAACTTCTGGGAATGTGTTTATGTTCTCAAAGGGTCAATCTGCGTTTCTGCCGATGAAAGAATTTATAATTTGTCCCAAGGCGAAATGATTTTTCATAAACCTTATGAATTTCATAAATTTCATATTACCGACAAAAGCGGTGCAACACTGTTGATATTTTCATTTTCTGCCACAGGCAGTTTATGTTCTTTTTTTGAAAACAAGGTTTTTTCTTTAAACGGGCAACAACGTGAAATGCTTGAAGAGCTTATTGCATTTGCCAAAAAAACAGCTCCACGTAATGACGATTCCTACAAAATGTATCTTCATGAATTTAAAAAATCAAAAACATATTCACAAAATGTAACAATATCAATTTGCCGCCTTTTCCTGTCTCTCTTTGAAAATGGTAACACCCTTTCTTCATACAAATCGGATGATGCACAGGTTTTTGAAAAAACTATTAAGTATATGCGCAGTAAAATTTACGAAAATCCTGCTGTTGATGAATTTGCTCAAAATGCCAATATAAGCGTTTCGGGCCTTAAACGAATTTTTCAGCGCTATACCGGAATAGGAATTCATAAATACTTTTTAAAAATCAAGCTTCAGGAAGCGGCTTTTCTTATAGGCGCAGGCTTTTCTGTTACAGAAACCGCCGAGAAGCTTTCGTTCAGCAGTCAGGGCTATTTTACAAAATCTTTTAAAAGAGAGCTTGGCTACCTGCCTTCGGAAATTAAAAATAATAGTTAAAAAAGAACACCGCGTGGTGTTCTTTTTTAACTATGGAAGAGCCGAATGGTTTAGATGCCACTTTGTTTCAGTGAAATATCAACTTCGTTGATGTGAAATAACTTCTGTAGGAATTGTGAAATAGAAAACTATCATTTTCTGTGAAATGAAATAAATCCACACGCCGCAAGGCGTATTTCACATTGCGAAGCAATATTTTACGTGCGAAGCACATTTCACAAATCCTGAAAGGATTTATTTCGTTGAAAAAAGCACTTCCGAAGAAGTGCTTTTTTCTGGCTTTCATGTACAAAATAGATGCAACTCATGAAATAAGTTCAAACAATACATTAGGGGTTTCTTCATGTACATCATCAAAAATTTCAAGCATAGTTTTACAATATTCCCTTAAATCATCAGGCAATGAAAAAAAACCATATATATTAACCTTAAAGTCTCCTCTTTGATTAAAAAGTCCCTGCAAGCAATCCCATAGCGCATCCCAATTTTCACCATAATATTCAGGCAAGCCAAATTTTGTTTTCAATATCAAATGTATTTCACCTAAATATTTGCAACCTGTAAAATCTAATGTAATTGGATTTTCTTTTATTGGTTTAAATGCATACCGTTTTATGTGTTCTTCGTAATTCATAGAATCCCTCCTTATTCAATTTCGACAAAAGTATGATAATGGTCATAAGTTACAAAAATCAATCCGTCATTTGAAAACAATATTCTCTCTGTTCCCCTATAACCTACCTCGTAATTTATATCTGCTTCGTACCATATTCTGCCTGGAGCAGATGGTAAATGTCCATCTCTATTTTCATAAAACCCCTTAAAAAGCATTTTATTTGGTGCAACTCTTGATAAATTTCCCAAATATGACTTATACCCAAGTTGCTCAGCAACTTCTTTTGATATGTAATAACTTGGTAGTTTTCCATAGAGTTTCAAATGTAAGTCTGCTCCCTCTATTCCATCATTTGTTGCAGTTCCAGCAAGCAAAACTCTAAGTCTTTCAATTTCACATCTACAATTTGGATGAAGCGGTGGTTCGGGATATACAAATTCATTTATTTCGTATATTTTACCATGATTCTTACGACAATTCAAGCAAATTTTAAAATCAAGAATCGCCTTCCACATTTTCCATTTTGAACTATATCTCATTTTTTCACCTCCATTCTTGCATAAAATATTTATCATTATAAATTATAGCATATATTTTTAATCTTGTCAATGGTTTTTGATAAATATTTTATGCTTGATTTTTTATTCAATAAATGATATAATCATATAAGAGGTGATTTACTAATGAATGATACAGTCAAAGAACGTTTACGCAGTTTAAGAGAAGAACAAAATATTTCGCAAGAAAAACTTGCTGCCGAGCTGGGAGTTACCAGAATGACAATTGCAGGATATGAGCTTGGGAAACGCCCCCCTGACAGCATATTTATATCCAAGGCTTGTCAATTTTTCAACTGTACTCCAGATTATATTTTTGGAATCAGTCCTTTCAAAAACAATGAACATTATACCCAATGGATTACTTCATCAAATACGCTTGAATTAGGACTCAACATGTTGCCTGAAAAATATAAAAACGAGTTGATTTCAGCAATAAATTGGTTGCTGCAAGATAACTTTGCAGTAAATCAACTTACTTCTGATAAAAATTATATGATTGATAAATTTATAAACATAATTATAGAGTTCACTGACCTTTTTCGCACCTTTTCAGATACCGTAAATAATTCTGATTTAGAACAAGGTATCGAGGAAAATGATGTATTTAAATTTTATAAAAAAATGGAAGCAAGCAAAAAGGAACTCATTAATATCATTGATAACTCCTCCTCCGATTTGTTTGGTTTCTTAATCCGCCATTCCTCTTCGGAAGTTCTTAAAAATAAAAACAGAGACTAATTTTCTCAAAAATAAAAGCAATTAGTTTTTAAAAATTGTTTGCTTTTATTTTTTTGTCTATTTCGTAATTTTATGATACAATAGAAACCATTTTAACTTTAAAGGAGGTTTCTATTATGAAACGATATTACACACAAGAAAAACGAGATGGTGTAGTCAGTATGCACTTAAACGGAGAAAGCATTATGTCAATTCATCAATCAACCGGAATTGCGAGAATTACCATTTATAATTGGATTAACAGTCGCAATTCTGATGATAGCAGTAACAAGCCGTTAAACAAAGGCGACTATAACAAACTTAAAATGCATTGTGAAAAGCTTGAGAACATAATTCAAATTCTCAAAACCTGCGGCTGCACTGTTGATGCGCCACTTCATCAGAGGTATGAAATCATTAAAGAGTTTTCATCAGTGTACAGCATAACCACATTATGCGAGGCATTGAGTGTGGCAAAAGGAAGTTACTACAATCACATTCTACGAAACAAAAATGACAACACATTAGCCGCACAAAGGATTAAAGAATTAACCCCCATTGTAGAGGAAATTTATAACGAAAGTAAGCAAACCTTTGGTTCTGGCAAAGTCGCTGCAATAATGAATGACAGAGGCTATAAAACAACAGAGAAAACTGTCGCCAAAATAATGCACGAAAATGGTTGGTTTAGTATTAAATCAAGTTCCAAAACTATATATCTTCAAAACCAAGAGCGCAGACAGAACATTCTGAATCAGCAATTCAATCCTCAAGCACCTAACGAAGTTTGGGTTAGTGATGTTACTTATTTCAAGTTAAAGGATAAAACATATTATATTTGTGTTATATTAGACCTATATGCAAGGAAAATAATTTCACTTACTGTATCAAAACGAAATTCCACATGGTTGACGAAAACAAGTTTAATTAACGCATACGAAGAAAGAAAACCGGATCCTTCAAAACTGTTATTTCATAGTGACCAAGGAAAAAATTATACTGCAAAAGCTTTCAGAACTTCTCTCCTTTCATTCGGTATTCAACAATCATTTTCAAGGAGAGCCGTTCCCTACGACAATTCCGTCTGTGAATCGTTTTTCAAAACTTTAAAACAAGAAGAATTATATAGGACAAATTATAAATCTGAAGAGCATTTACGGAAGGCTTTGTCCGATTATGTAGTGTTCTATAATGACAAGAGACCGCACACTTTTTTGAGGTATCGTACACCAAATAAAGCAGAGGCTGATTTTTATCACTATTTAAGACAAAAAGAAAAAGTTTCAATCGAACAAGAGTAGTTCGTTAGAAACTTTTTTCACAATCCAATTCAATTTTTAACCTAAAATGGTTTTAGTGTAGCATTAACATCTTTAAAGTAAAATGCTTCTAAAGCCTTTATTTGTGCTGGATAAAATGAAAACAGACACCTTATATCGAACATTCATAGTTCAAATTAGGGTGTCTGTTTATTTGGTTGCGGGGGCCGGATTTGAACCAACGACCTTCGGGTTATGAGCCCGACGAGCTACCAGACTGCTCCACCCCGCGATATTTAATTTGTTTGTCCCTTAAGACTTATATAGTATAACATACTTTTTTTGTTTTGTAAAGTGTTTTTTGAAAAAAATTTCATTTACAGTATATTATATTACAAAAAACAAAATAAATACCAATTATTTTAAGTTTTTCAAAATATCAAGCAGATATTCGAAAGTTTTTTCTGTTGACGAAATTGAAAGGCGTTCGGCAGTTGTATGAATATCATACATATCAGGGCCAAGAGAAATGCAATCAAAATCTTTTATTTTCGAAGCAAAAACGCCACATTCAAGGCCTGCGTGAATTACCTCTTTTTTAGGAGTGTAGCCAAACTTTTGTTCAAAAACTCTTACGCATACTTCCTGAAGAGAAGAGTTTTCTTTATATTCCCAGGGCGGATAATAGCCCGAATTTTCTCCTCTGCTACCAAGCCCTGATGCAAAGTTACACATTTTTTCCTGCAAAGCTGAAAGCGACGACGCCTTATTGCTTCGAAGGGTAAAATGCGCCATAATGCTTTCCTCTTCTGTTTTTAAAATGCCGAGATTCAGCGACGTTTCAGGAAGATTTTCTATATTTGAACTCATTTCAATAACGCCGTTTGGAGCACAGGTTAAAAGAAATATAAGTTTTTCTTTGGCCTCGCTGCATAAAACTTCAAAATTTCCTTCGCCAAGCGAAGAAATTGACACCTGAAATCCGCTTTCACAGCCTGAAATTTCTTTTTTCACGGTTTCAAATATTTTTTCTGCCTCACTTGTAAAGCTTTCCTCATTTTCTATAACCAATGTAGCCACGCACGATGAAGGAATTACATTCCCCTTATCGCCGCCGCAAATTTCACAAATTTCAAATTTTGAAACGCTTTTAAGGTGGTTTAAAATTCTGCCCATTAAAATGTTTGCATTGTGCCTGCATTTATTTATATCAACGCCGCTATGGCCGCCTAAAAGGCCGCTTATGTTTATGCTTATTCTTTTTCCAAAAGCCACCCTTCTTTCAAAGGGAATGTTTATTTTAAAATCGCTTCCGCCTGCACAGGAAACAGTTAAAACACCCATTTCCTCAGAGTCGAGGTTTATCATGCGCTTGCCTTTTATATTTTCAAAATCAAGTGCCGCAGCGCCGAGCATTCCAACCTCTTCGTCGGTTGTAAACACGGCTTCAATTGGCGGATGGGCTACATCTTCGCTTTCTAAAAATGCCATTATCATTGCAACCGCAATGCCGTTATCAGCTCCCAAAGTTGTGCCTTTTGCCTTTATAAAATCGCCATCAACATACGGAGTTATGGCATCTTTTTCAAAATCAATATTTACGCCCTGCTCCCTTTGGCAAACCATATCAAGATGACCTTGCAAAATTACAGGCTCCGCATTTTCAAGGCCTTTGGTACCGCTTTTATAAATAATAACATTATTTGCCGCATCCTTTATGGCTTTAAGAGAATTATCCCTTGCAAATTCAAGGCAGAATTCACTTATTACGCCCATATTTCCCGAGCCGTGAGGAATTGCACAAATTTTATTAAAATAATCAAAAACTTTTTCTGTCATAACATCACCCAAAATAATTATATTAAACTTACCACTTTAAGTCAAGCCTGTTTGCTTTCTTTTACCGATATCAAATAAATGCTTAAAACAAGCATAGAAAAAACTATAATCGCCCCTGCATTTCCCATAGTAAAATCAAGCGCAATATCCGCTCCTGCAATTGCCGCAACTGCTAAAATTATGCCAACTAACCCTTCGCCCGCAATAAGGCCCGAGGTATATAAAATTCCTCGCTCTACCGCATTTTTTCTCATTGTTTCATCTTTTTTTCTTTTTTCTGCAAAGTATCTTACCGCTCCGCCAAGGAAAATTGGAAGACTTAAATGAATTGGCAAATAAAGCCCTATTGCAAACGGCAATACGGGAATTTTCAAAACCTCTGCCATAACTGAAAGAAAAACGCCGACAACTACCATTCCCCAAGGCAGGTTTCCGCCCATAACCCCTTCAACAACCATTTTCATAAGCATTGCCTGCGGGGCAGGAAGCTCGGCCGAGCCGTATCCCCACGCCTTGTTTAATAAATACAAAACGCCGCTTATGGTAACCGCCGAAACCGCGGCACCTATAATTTCGCCAAGCTGTTGTTTTTTCGGCGTTGCACCGAGTAAAAATCCAGTTTTCAAATCCTGCGAGGTGTCGCCTGCCATTGCGGAAATTATACATATAACCGAGCCTATTATTATGGCCGAAATCATACCACCAATTCCTTCGTTGCCGGTAATTTTCAAAAAGAAGGTGGCAATTAAAAGGGTTGCAATTGCCATACCCGAAACGGGGTTATTGGAGCTTCCCACAAGGCCCACCATTCGGGAGGATACCGTTGCAAAGAAAAAGCCGAACAAAACTATTATAAGTGCACCGAAAAAGTTTACGGGTATCTGGGGCGAAAGCCACATAACGAGAGCCACTGCCAAAATTCCGCCAAGTACCCATTTCATTGAAATATCTTCGCTTACTTCGCCCTTTTGCTTAAAAGCGGAAAAAGCTTTTCCAAAGGTATTTACAATAAGCGGCAAACTTTTTAAAAGGCTTATTATTCCACCTGCCGCAACTGCACCTGCACCGATGTATCTCATATAGTTTCGCCATATTTCCCATGAATCCATTGAAGATATGGGGGCGTTTGACGGAAAAAGAATATTATCTCCCCCAAATAGAGAAATAATTGGCATTATGGAAAGCCAGGCAACTATTCCCCCTGCAAAAAGATAAGATGAAATTTTTATTCCGCATATATACCCAACCCCTGCAAGAGCAGGCAAGGTATCGGCACCTATCCCTGCGCCTTTGTAGCCTTTTATACTGAAATGTACCTGGCTTGGGAAAAGCTTTAAGCCGTCGGCAAAGAATTTATAAACAGCCGAAACACCAAGCCCCCACAAAACATTTTTCGATTTTTCGCCGCCCTCTTCCCCTGCTGATAAAACCTTTGCGCAGGCTCGCCCTTCGGGATAAGGCAGAGAGTTATGTTCTTTTACAATAAGGGCATTTCTCAGCGGCACCATAAACAAAACCCCTAAAATTCCGCCGCAAAGTGCAATAAGGGTTATGCTTAAAAAGGAAGGCTCTCCTGCCGCACCTTCGTTTGCCCACATAAAAAGGGCAGGCATTGTAAAAATTGCTCCTGCCGCAAGGGATTCGCCTGCCGAGCCAATTGTTTGAACAATATTGTTTTCTAAAATTGATTCTCTTTTTAAAAGCACCCTCAAAACGCCCATAGATACTACGGCCGCAGGAATTGATGCCGAAACTGTCATTCCAACACGAAGCCCTAAATATGCATTTGCACCGCCAAAGAGAACTGCCATAAGTATTCCCGCAATTATGCTTACAGGGGTAAATTCCACCTTTTTCAATTCGTTATTTTTCAAGAATATAACCTCTTTTCCCGTAATAATTTGTACAGAGCAGTTTTTTGTAAATGTATTTTGTGCAAATTACGGAAATTTATTATAAAAGCGGGGAAAATAAATGAATATTAAAGAAATAAACGATGCACTTTTAAATATTTTATGGGGAAAACCTATGCTTTTTTTAATTATGGGCACAGGAATTTTTTTAAGCCTTCGAACACGTTTTTTTCATATTCGCTATGCAAAGCATATTTTTATAAAAACTTTTTTATCGCTTTTTAAGAAAAAAGAAAAAACAAATGACGAAAATAAAATAACCCCCCTCCAGTCGCTTTCATGCGCACTTGCATCAACCCTTGGAACAGGTAATATTACGGGCGTTGCGGCTGCAATAGCAGTTGGCGGGGCGGGAACAATATTCTGGATGTGGCTCTCTGCCATATTCGGAATGATTACAAAATACGCCGAATATGTTTTAAGCGTTCATTTTCGCCAAAAAAATGGCGGCGGAGCTATGTACTATTTAAAATACGGCCTTCAGAAAAACTGCCTTTTAAGCCCTTTGGCAAAGCCGCTTTCCTGTGCTTTTTCGCTTTTTTGCCTTCTGGCATCATTTGGCGTTGGCAATATGGTTCAGATAAATTCTGTTTCGAATATGCTTGAAAGCGTTTGGCATATTCCACATTTGTACACGGGAATTTTTGTATCTGTTTTGGTTTTAATTATAATTTTAAAGGGTACATCTTCTATTGTAAAGGTTACCGAGCGGCTTATTCCTTTTATGTCGGTTTTGTATACGGGGGCCTGCCTTGTAGTTATAATTTTGCACCTGCCGCATCTTCCCATAGTTTTTAAAACAATTTTTGAGGAAGCCTTCGGCATTCGCGCTGTGGCGGGCTTTTCGCTTTTTGAAATAATAACCCTGGGCTTTAAGAGAGGAATTTTTTCAAACGAGGCAGGCCTTGGCGCTTCAACAATTGTTCACGGTCAGGCCGATGCAAAAAGCCCTGCCGAGCAGGGTATGTGGGGAATATTTGAAGTGTTTTTCGATACAATAGTAAGCTGTACTCTTACGGCTTTTGCAATTTTGTCGAGCCAGAGGGTGCTTTCAGGGGATACAATTTATCTTTTAACTGGTACCTTTGCAAGCGTTTTCGGCAAATATTCAGGGGCATTTTTGGCAGTAGTTATGTCGCTTTTTGCGTTTTCAACAATAATAGGCTGGTCGTTTTACGGAATAAAATCGGCACAGTTTTTGTGGCACGGCAAATATGTTACCCTTTATAAAATAATTTATGCCCTTTTAATAATACCCGGTGCAACCCAAAGCCTTACTCTCGTTTGGGAAATATCAGACTCTTTAAACGCCCTTATGGCAATTCCAAATCTTTTGGGAGTTTTGGCGCTTTCGGGCACTGTTTCGAAAATTACTGATAAATATATTAAAGAGATGTAGTTTCTACATCTCTTTAAATTTTATACTTATTTCCCCTGAGGATAATTTTTCAATCTCGCCATTATCTTTTTTTATAACAAGGTGGCTGTTTTCGTCAATTTCAATGGCGGTTGCCTCAAAACTGCCCCCGTTTTTAAAAACCACTATTCTTTTACCGCTCATAATGGAATTTTCGCGATATTCTTTGAGAAAACTGCGGCTTTCAAGTTTTTTATAATACTCATAAAAAATATCAAGTATTGTTTTTGGCAGCTTCGATTTAATAAGCGAAACATCTTCGCCTTCATCAAACAGCGCTCCTGCAATATTTTTAATATCATCAGGAAAACCACCCTCCGGCGGCAAAAGATTTATACCAATGCCAAGTATTACATAAAATTCGCCACCACGCACAACCGCTTCGCAAAGTATTCCGCAAACTTTTTTATTATCAAAATACAAATCGTTAACCCATTTTATGCCGCACTTTTTTTGGCAAAGCATATCTATTGCTTTAAGCACTGCAACGGCAGCCGCTTGAGTAATAAAGGTTGCCTCTTCTGCCTTTGGTTTTAAAAGAGCTGAAAAATAAACTCCCCCATCGGGCGAGAAAAAGCTTTTTCCGCTTCTTCCCCTGCCGCCTGTTTGCCGCTCTGAAACAACAACCACTCCCTCAGGCGCATTTTCTTTTATAAGCTCTCTTATATCTGTACTTGTAGACGTGGTTTCTTTTTTATAAATAAAATTATACTCCATAATAGTTCCTTATTTTTTTATTGTTTTGGTTATGCCGAGTATATCGCCCTCAAATATAAAAATGTTTTCACAGTTTTCAGGGCAAGTAATTTCCACGTGGCCAATTGTGCCGCCTTCGTCTTTTTTAAAGGAAAATTTATCAAGCCCGCCGTTTTCATTATAGGAAATTCCCATTGCACCAAAAGTTTTTTTCTTTTTCGCAAAATCGAATACTCTCACGCTTGTACCATTTTCAGTTTCCTCTGTTGCAATTCCAATTTCAGCATCTAATATGCCATATACTTCTTCCGTTTTCAAATTTGCCATTTTTCTGCCGTTTAAAAGGCCATGGCCGTAAGAAGTATCGTAGCCATCATCGCCCATATCGCTGCTTGTAAGCATTAAAACTCTTTCAAACATTTTATGGTTCATTTGCGGATGTTTTTCTACCATAAGCGCCGCCATAGCCGCAACAGTTGGTGCACTAAAACTTGTACCTGAATTTCCTACAACCGATGTGCCGGTGTTTGAAATGCTTACCATATAATCAGCATATGTAATTTGTCCGCTTGAATTTTTTAAAACGCATCCGCCCGGTGCCACAACGCAAACAGAATCGTTAACCTGAGAATAAGGTGCGTGTGTAATTTGGTTTTGTTCGTTTTTGTAAACCGCACCAACGCCAATAACATCTTCGTGTGCCGCGGGGTACATTTTTGTTGCCACGCCGTCGTTTCCTACGGCGGCAATTAAAATTGCTCCCTTTTCTATGGCATCTGCAATTCTCTCCTGCCAAAGTGCTTTGGCGTTTGAATCGTTTTCAATAACACTGGCTTTAACGCCAAGGCTCATATTTAAAATCTTGCAGTCAAATTCGTTTATAGCCGCATCAATGGCATTTAAAACTGCCGAAGTTGGTGCGCCGTAACTTGTGCCGCTTTTTCTTACTGTTTGAAGTGGTACAATTTTAGCTTTTGGCGCAATACCTGCAATTCCCATATTGTTCCACGCCGCCGCAATAATTCCGCTTACGAATGTGCCGTGGCCAACAGGGTCTGATGTATCGTTTACATCAGCCGCTCCTTCAACGCAGTTTTTGCCGGGCAAAAGGCAATGGGTAAGCTCGCCATAATCTGTAACGCCTGAATCTATTACCGCAATTTTAACATCTTTTCCATAAAGCTCCTCAGCCCACAGCGCATCTGCACCAACGGCCTCTAAATTCCATTGATAGCCTGAATAATACGGATCGCCCGGTGTGCCCAAAAGCTCTAGCGTATAATCAGGAATTATGTATTCAATTTCATTTTCTGCCCCGAAAAGTGCCATGGGTGCTTCGTCAACTACAACAAAATCGTCGCAGTTTTTATATTTTACAATGTATCCATCGTGTTCCGCTTCCTCGGCAAATGCGGGAATGCATATAAAAGATAAGGCCAATATAAGAGCAAATATTTTCTTCATAAAAATCACCTCATAAACCTGATTATATTATACTTCATATTTTTTTTAATGTCAACGATGCGGTTTTTTTATAAAAAATTATATTTTTTTCAAAAAAAGTATGTACATACGAAAAAAAATGTGATAAAATATTTGCATTAAAAATAAAGGGGTGCTTAATTTGAAAAAGATTTACGAAGGAAAAACAAAAGATGTATATTCACTTGAAAACGGCAATGTAATGCTCAAGTTTAAAGACGATTGCACCGGTAAAGACGGCGTTTTCGATCCTGGCGAAAACAGCGTTGGCCTTACTATCGAAGGTATTGGCAAAGCAAATTTACAAACATCAATTCTTTATTTCGAGCTTCTTAAAAAAGCAGGTATCAAAACTCACTACGTAAGTGCTGATATTGAAAACGCTACTATGGAAGTTTTGCCCGGCAAAGTTTTCGGCCACGGGCTTGAAGTTATTTGCCGCCTTGTTGCAACAGGAAGCTTTATCAGAAGATACGCCGAATATATTGAAGACGGAACAGTTCTTGAAGGCGGATATGTTGAATGTACTTTCAAAAACGATGAAAAGGGCGATCCACTTGTTACCGGCGAAGGCCTTGCAGCTCTTGGCGTTATGAGCCCTGAAATGTTTGAAAGCATGAAAAAACAAACTCTTGCTATTACAAAAATTGTTGCTGATGATTTAAAATCAATCGGGCTCGACCTTTGGGATATTAAATTTGAGTTTGGTTACAACAATGATGAAGTTATTCTTATCGACGAAATTGCTTCAGGCAACATGCGCGTTTATAAAGACGGTAAAATTGTTGACCCTGTTGAGCTTACAAAACTTATCTTAAACAGATAATTTCATAATTATAAAACAAAGGAGCAGCTAAGGCTGCTCCTTTTGTTTTGCACTAAATATTTAAAAATATTACCGATGCTATACCTAAAATAAGACCAAGTATCTGATTTACCGAAAGCTTTTCTCTGTAAACTGTAAGCGCCATTATTGAAGTGAGCGTAATTGAACCACCCGAAATTACAGGAAACATAAGCGACGCCGGCAATGTAAGTGCAAGAGATATAACAAGCAAATTTACAATGCCGTTTGCAACGCCACGTGCACCACCTGTAACTATACCTTTTTTAAAGTTCTTAAGCGGATTTTTTTCAAATATAAGCGAAAGTATTAAAGTAGCAACACAAACAATTAAAAGTGATACAATCATAAATTCGTTTTTGTACATTCCCGCCTGATTTACCTGTTGCATTTTCTGAACTATTGAGCAAACGCCGTTACCGATAAATGCTATCACAACAAATAAAATCCACCTGAGCGTAATTTTTTTATTTCTCTTGTCTTCGAAGTTAACGAGTATAAGTGCTGCCAAAAGAAGTATAAGACCAATGTATAAGAATGTTCCTGCTTCTTCTTTAAGTACCGCTATTCCGTAAAAAGTAGGAATAGTAAGCGATGATGATGTTATAAGTGCTGTAAGCGACATGGGGCCGTATTTAATTGCATAAATGGTCCCAACTATTGCACCGCCGTATGTTATGGCAAAAAGTATTGCATAATTCAATGTTTTTCCCGTAAACTCAAATCTGCCACCTTCCGCAATAAACGAAATCACAAAAACAATTGTTGCAAAAAACACGGTTATTGCAGCAAACATAAGTGCACCTTCGCTTGTCTTTTTGCTATATTCCTTTGCACATATATTTTGTAAAGAAACGAATATAACTATCAGTAAAAGTGAAATGTATTCCATAAATTTTCCTCCTATTCTTTCACTCTTAAAAGTTCTCTGTATAAGATTATATCACAATATACAGTTATAAAAAACCCATTATGTTTCAAGATTTTTTAACTATATTCCGCGATGCCGAAAATTAATTTTATTTCTTGACAAAGTTTAACCTGTGAAGTATAATTTTTTTGGTGATTAAAATGGCAATTATAAACTACGATACCCAAAAACTTGAAAGAGCAATAAACGATTTTTATAACTCTACAGGAGTTAATATAAGGTTTTTAAAAGCTGATTTTACCTCGGTAAGTGAAAAAAATCATCTTAGACAGGGGGCATATTGCAGCAGATTACAGCAAACCACCGATGGTCAAAGCCGCTGTTATGAGTGCGACAAATTTATTCTTGAAAAATGTCGAATTTCAAAGAAAACCGAGGTTCATATCTGCCACGCAGGTCTCGTGGATGTTGCGGTCCCCGTGGTGTATCACGGAAATGTTGTTGCCTATATAATTTTAGGACAAATGAAAAAAGACAAAGATTTTGAAACGGTAAAAAAATATGTTTCCGACCTTCCGCTCGATTTTGATCTTCTTAAAGATGACTATAACAAAATGCCTTTATATAATGAAGAAAAGGTTATGAGCATTGCAAACATTGCTACAATGCTCAGCAAATATATATTGCTTGAAAGTATGCTGAAACCCGAAACCGACACTGCTTTTGAAAAAGCTTTGGAATATATTGATAAAAACATTGAATCACATATTACCCTTAACGATATTTCAAGGGAATCTCATATTTCAAAAACAACGGTTTACAAATATTTTCATCGGTATTTTGGTTGTACACCAAGCGATTATATAAATAAAAAAAGGGTGGAAAAATCCACAGAATATCTAAAAACAACCGATATGTCAATTGAACTTATTTCGCAGAAAGTCGGCTTTTTAAGCGCTTCGTATTACACAAGAATATTTAAAAAATATATGGGTGTAACTCCCCGTAAATTTCGCAGATAAAATAATGGGAATTTGTCATCTCCGCCTTCGCAGTGCACTTTTCGCCCTTTTGCGACATATAATGTAACCGGAGGTGATTTTATGTCAAATTTTGGTTGTGGCTGTAAAGGTAATTGCACAGCGTTTGTGGTTATAGGGAGTATAATTATAGGCGTTGTTACAGCCTTTCTCCGCATTACCGCCGCTATTACGGTTACACCTGCATTTTTGTGGGTACTTTTTGGGGTTGCAATAGGTTATCTTGCAGTACTTCTCATAACATCAGCGCTTACAGGCCCTGAAGTAAGAGACTGTATATGCCCCATTATATCTGCGCTTATTTTAGGTATTTTGGGAACAGTTTTAACCTCGGTAATTTTGCTGGGCATAACATTTGTGGCAACAAGCATTGTTGGCGCAATTATAACAGGACTTCTCCTTTTGTTTTTCTCTTTGATTGTTGGCGAAACTGCTTGCCTTGTAAATTGTATTGTAAGATGCGATAACTAAAAAAATCCCCTCAAAGCAGCACTTAAAATAGTTGCTTTGAGGGGATTTTTATTCTATTTTACCTTTTTGCCATTTATATATACATTCAAAACTTTTGCATCAAAATCCATAGGATGTTTATCAAAAATTACAAAGTCGGCATCTTTTCCTGCTTCAAGCGAGCCAACTCTATGGTCAATCCCACAGTTTTTTGCGGCGTTTATTGTTATTGCGCGAAGGGCTGTTTCCTTTTTAAGCCCTGCTCTTGCGGCCAAAAGCGCACAAAGGCGCAAATCTTTCTGGGGCACTTCAGGGTGGTCGCAGATAATTGCAAAATCTATTCCCTCTCTCTCGAAGGCGAGCATTGTTTCAAAGGATTTATTGCGAAGTTCACTTTTTCCCCTGTCGCCAAGTATAGGGCCTATACAAAATACGGCGCTTTCGCCCTTTAATTTATCGGCTATAAGATGGCCCTCGGTGCAGTGGTCGATTGAAATTTTAAGCGAGAATTCCTTGGCAATACGAAGGGCAGTAAAAATATCATCGGCTCTGTGAGCGTGGGCTTTAACTATCATTTCGCCGCTTAAAACCTTTTTAAGGGAAAGGGCTTTAAAATCATCGCCATTTTGTGCCTCAAAAAGTGCCTGCCTTATTTTTGCCGCAACGCCCATTCTTGTTTTAAGGCTGTCGCCGTGGCTTTTTTTGGGGTTTTCCCCAAAGGCAAATTTCATTGCCGCTTCTTCTTTTATAGCGGCATCGTCTATCCTTTTTCCGCTTGTTTTAATTGCGGTAAAAGTACCTGCAATGGGGTTTGCGCTGCCTGGGCCCACAACCACTGTTGTAACGCCTTCGCTTGCCGCTTCCCTAAAGCAGTTATCCATTATGTCAACGCCGTCAATGGCTCTTATGTGTGGAGTTATAATTTCGCTTTTTTCATTACAGTCGCTCTCGGAATAAGAAACGCCGTCGCCAAACATACCAATATGGCTGTGAGCATCAACAAAGCCTGGGCAAATATATGCACCCTGAAGGTCAACCTCTTCAAAATCTCCCTTCGGGGCAGTTTTGCAAACCTCTTTTATTTTGTCGCCATCTACCAAAAGACAGCCGTTTTCAATATTTTCTTCCCCTATTATATTGGCATTTTTAAACAGTTTCATTTTGGATTTCCTCCAGAATTTTCAAATATTTTTCGTATCCCCCAAGGGCGTTTATTGCCGAAAGTAGCTCTTTTGCCGAAATTCGCTTTGGTGCACCGATTTTTTCGGCAACCCTTCTGCGAAGGGCGGCACTATTTTCTCCCCCCGAAAGGCCATCTTCGTAAAAATGGGTGGCGGTAACTTTTTTGTATTCTTTGTCGCTTTTTGCCCCTGCATTTTGAAGGGCTGATAAAATTATTTCGGGCGAAATACCTTCAACCCCAAGCATTCCCTCTTTGGAAGGCTTTTTTTTGCGCTTTTCTTTTCCCAAAACATCGGGAATAAAGGCTTGCAAAACCTCGCCCTCATGTACAAAGCCTTTTATAAAATTTCGTATTAAAAAGCCCGCCCTGTCAGAATCGGTTAAAATAATTATGCCCCTTTCCGCCGCCAGCTTTTTAATATATTCCTGCTTTTCACGGTTTTGAAAAATATCAAACCCGTCACATTTTACTACTGTGGCATCAACTATTGAAGAAAGCTTTATTTTATCATAAGTTCCTTCAACAATTATTGCCTGGCTTATCTTAATCATAGCTCCTCTGCCCACGCCGCTGCATCAGCAACCCAGCGTTCAATTTGTTTATTTTCCCATTCTTTTCTGCCGCAGCTTGTTATTTTGTTGCCGAGGGCTACGCCGTGAGGTGCGCTGGGGTATACGTGAAGTTCAAACTTTTTGCCTGCCGCAGCATAAGCTGTGGCAAGCGAAAGGGCATTTCTAACATCTACAACCTGGTCATCGGATGTGTGCATTATAAAAAGCGGAGCCGAATTTTCGTCAACATGGTTTTCGAGGCTTCCTTCGTAAACCTGCTTATCTGTTAAATTATCTGTTGCCCAAAGATTTTTGCCCGAAGGCACATGGCCATAGTCGCTGTTAAACGAAATTACAGGGTAGCCAAGCATCATACCTGAGGGTTTATTATAGCCAAAAGGCATATCGCAGGCTTCGTAAATTTCTTTTTTGTGCCACAAAATACCTAAGCTTGCCGCAAGGTGGCCGCCTGCCGAAAAGCCCGTAACAAATACTTTTTCGGGGTTTATGCCATATTCTTCGGCGTTATCTTTAATATGTTTCATTGCAAGGGATGCCTCAATAAGCTGACCGGGGAAAACCTTTTGCCCATCAACACTATAACGAAGCACAAAAGCATTATACCCCTGCGCCATAAACGAAAGGGCCACGGGCTCGCCCTCACGGTCGTTACAAATTACTTTATAACCGCCGCCGGGAATTACCAAAATTGCGTTTCTTTTAAAATTTTCAGTTTCATCTGCTATATATGCATCAAGATAAACGTTATCAAATTTTTCATCGAGGTTTATCCTTTTAATTATCATTTTATCGCCTCCTGTAGACTTAAATTATATCACATATCCGCTTTGTAGTAAAGCATTTTTTAGCTAATTTTATTATACAACCCCAAAACAGATATTTATCGTTTTTTGCGGTATTTTTTATCAAAAATAAAGTTGTTTTATACAAAAATAAATCGTATTATACATTGTTTTAACTGCCAAATGAAAGTATAATAAAAGCATAGGAGGCGATAAAATGATTAAATTTGAAAACTACACCATGCCTGCGGCAGATATAGGAAAGCTTAATCCTATGCCTGATATTAAAAATGTAAGCTACATTCACGCAGGCTATAAAATGACCGACAAAATAAAGGAAGAGGAAAAAACATATCTTGGCAAAGGTATGATTTCCACAATGCTTCCATATATGATGCAAGACGGCTACAACAGAAGCAAAAAAGACCGCAATTTTAAAGCCGCAATCCTTGAAAACGACTATATAAAAGCCGTTTTTCTGCCTGAAATTGGCGGAAGGCTCTGGTCGCTTTACGACAAAAAGCTAGGGAAAGAGCTTTTATACGTAAATCCCGTTTACCAGCCATGTAATCTGGCGCTGAGAAATGCGTGGTTCAGCGGCGGCGTTGAATTTAACGTTGGCATTAAAGGCCACAACCCTTTAACCTGTTCGCCAATGTGGTGTGCGGTTGACAAAACTGACGAGGGCGATATTTTGCGCCTTTACGAATTTGAAAGAATTCGTGGCGTTTGCTACAGCATAAATGCCTACCTGCCTGACGATTCCCCTACCTTATACATAAAGTGCAAAATTGAAAACACAACAAACGAAGAAAAGCATATGTACTGGTGGTCGAACATTGCAGTTCCCGAGGCGGAAGGCACAAGGGTTTTAGTTCCTACCGACGATTCGTTTTTAAGCTTTTATGCCGAAAATGCATACCTGCTTGACAAGGCTACAATTCCTGTTCACGAAAATATTGATGTAAGCTATCCTTTAAACCTTTCATCATCACGTGACTTTTTCTACAAAATTCCAAAAGACGAGAAAAAATGGATTGCCGCAGTTCAGAAAGACGGCGCAGGCCTTCTTCAGTGTTCCGACAAAAAGTTAAAGGGCAGAAAGCTCTTTGTATGGGGTATGGGACAAGGCGGCAGAAACTGGGGCGAGTGGCTTTCGGTTGAAAATTCTTCTTATATAGAAATTCAGGCAGGCCTGGCTCACACTCAGCTTGAGCATATCCCAATGAAAGGCAACACCACCTGGGAATGGACAGAAGGTTATACCTCCGTATCCCTTGAAAGTTCCGTTGCCCATGGCGACTACAGCGCCGCAGTTTCCGAAGTTGACAAATTTTTAGAAAACAAAGTTGGAAACCTTGAGGCTATGCCTTTCCCCAAAGAGATTAAAAGCACTGAAATTATTTACAAAGGCTCCGGCTGGGGCGCAGTTGAAGAGGCAATAAGAGGCGAAAAAATAAGCAGCCTTTGCACCTTTTCCAAGGCGGACGACGGCGAATGTGACGATTGGTGGCAGCTTATTGAAAAGGGTACATTCCCCTGCCCCGATATAAACGAAGAGCCAAAAAGCTATGTAAAGGGCAACTTCTGGGCTGAAAAACTTTTGGCACTTCCTCAGCAGAGCTGGTATTCCCTTTTACACCTTGGCGTAATTTACTACGCCGCAGGCGACATTGAAAAGGCCAAAGAGGCGTGGGAAGAATCAATAAAGCTTACCCCTTCTCCGTGGGCTATAAGAAACCTTGCTATGCTTTACAAAAACGAGCTTGGCGAAAGCCAGAAGGCTACCGAGCTTCTTTTAAAGGCATTTGAGCTTAAAAGTGATTGCCGTGCTCTTTGCTGCGAAATTGGTGCACACTTTACCTCCTGCGGTGAAGATGAAAAATGGATTTCAATTTATAACTCACTTTCTGATGAGCTTAAAAATATTGGCCGTATCCGCCTTCTTTACGCAGTTGCGCTTTTAAACCTTGGCAAATATACCGCCGCTGCAGAAATTATTAACCCCGATTTTGTTATGGACGATATCAAAGAGGGCGAACTTTCTGTTTCGCACATATGGTTCCAGCTTTACAGAAGGCTTTATGCAGAGGAAGAGAGCATAGCTTATGATGAAAATGATACCGCTCTCCAAAAAGCGGCCGACGAAAAATATCCCCTTCCCAAAAAGCTTGACTTCAGAATGCACGACTAAATAAAAGAACCTCTCGCGAGGTTCTTTTTTATGAATTGCAAATAAATTTGCATGAATTGAAACCTTTGGTTTCATGAATTGACGGCAAGCCGTCGTGAATTGAAAAACAAGTTTTTCATTTTGGTTAGAATTTGCTTTGCAAATTCTTTCATCAATGCACCTTAAGGGTGCAATTCATGCGCAGCAATTAAACTTAAAAACCTCTCTTGCGAGAGGTTTTTTTTATAATTTATCCGGATATTTCAAATTTTTTGGCAAAGTTAAAAAATAATCTGCTGAAACACCAAAAAAGGTACATATTGCCTTAATATCATCTATTGCCGGCTCACACGTATCGTTTTCGAGGTAAGATATTTTTCTTTGTGTCAGTTTAATTTTTTCACCAAGAGCACTCTGTGTTAAATTGCAGTACTCACGCAAATTTTTTAATTTTTGTCCAAAAGTTAACATTATCATCACCATTTAAAGTATATCATAGATAAAAACTTTCTATTGACTTTTAGACAAAAATTATCTATAATATATTTATAGAAAGGAGCAATGCAATATGTACTTTGAAGACTATTTAAACAGAGCAAATTTAAGCAACTTGCAAGAATTTATAAAGTTTGGCAGTGAGGGCAGAGCAGAAAATTCAAACGAAACTTATGAAAGCAGAATAAAAACTGCACGAAAAAACGCCCTGAAGTTTTTTGAAGAAAATTTTCAGAGCATCGATGAATTTGATTATATGTTGAATTGCTTTGAAACACAAACCGAAGTATATAAAGATGTGTATTTTGAAATAGGTATTCTGCTTGGAGCAAAGCTGGGGTACGAGATTTGTGAAAAAATGCAGCAGCTAAAATGAATTATTATTTCCATTAGAATTTAGTTTTGCCTCTTCGAGGAGTAACTTTGTGCGACAAAGTTACCAAAACGAATGGGGATTCCGATTTCCCCCTTCAACCCCTTGAAACGGCCTCGCAGGGCGAAAACTCAAACAGATAAACTAATATTCATTTACGGGTTTTGTTTTAAAAACCTATAGTAAAAGTAAGCATATAACAAAAAACTCTCTTCGGCGGTGCTTCTTAGGGATTAACCGCCTAAAAACCATGTTTTTGGCACATAACTGCGTTAAAAATTTTCACAATCCGTCAAGGATTACTCAAATTTTTGCCTTGTTCTGCACTCAAAAACAAGATTTTTATGGTGCAA
>JAZNQN010000019.1:0-3479 GCA_045590195.1 Clostridia bacterium
TGGTTTGTCTTCCTAAGACCGCTTGGCCTCCGACTTTAACAAAAAACAAGGAATCAGCCCTTGACTTTTACATAATAGGAGGGGGAAAAGGACCTTTCCTCAAAAGGTCTTTTCCCCCTCCTATTATGTAAAAGTCAAGGGCTGATTCCTTGTTTTTTGTTATTTTTTCTTAAATTTTTATTTCAAAGCAACAAAAATCCTGTCTGCATAGTTTTCTATGCAGTATTATTTTCATAGATTTATCTGTTGCTTTCCGTAACTGAAATCGGACACTATTATTGGCAACCGAAGAATACCTTTTGTATTCCTCCTTGCATTTTGCTGTTCACTTCAAAAAGCAGTAATCGCAAACTCAAATAAGGAGCCTTATGCTCAAGAGGGGGACGGGCGACTTACTGCAAAAACCGAACTCTTGTTACATCCAGCAAACAGAGTCAGATATATTGAGCTGATCAGCAGTTTTTCACAGTTTGAACAGCTTCAATCTTTATATAATCTCTATTTTGCATCCAAACGGCTCTGACCGTATACAACAACTTCTTGGCAATAATAGAGATCGCTCTTTGAGGATTAGCCCCTTTCGCAAGCAATCGACCATATCGAGCCCGTTGTTCCATATCAAACGATACCGATCGCCAGGCAGCTTCAATTAAAACAGAATGCAATTGTTTCAGTTTTCTATTGCCACACGCTCGCACAAATTCGTGTTCTCCGCTACCAACCAAATGTGGTGCAACTCCGGAATATGATCCTAAATGCTCCTTGTCACAAAAACGCCCCATATCCCAAAGTTCAGACTGCAGAATTACTGCTGTTCTGAAACCTATTCCCGGAATACTTTGCAAATGAGTTTGAATCTCTTCTCGATTATGGTTTTTCAGATACTTTTTTTCGTCATTAACAATTTGCAGTCGTTCCAACCGCAGATAGTTAAGTTCACGAAGCAGGCTCAATAATGCAAAATCTTCGTTTTTCTTGGCAGCTATTTCTAAAGTTTTCAAAGAACGCCCGGACCAACTTAAAAATTTGATCCCATTGAAAAACAGATGACCTTTGATTCTGTTTTTCACTCTGACAATATCTTTCACCACTTGGTTTTCACGCCGAACAAGATTACGTAATCCCAGTTGTTCCCGACTGGGTATATAAATCGGTTCAAGCATACCGCTTTCAAGAGCCATCGCTAATTTTTTACAGTCTGCACTGTCATTTTTATATTCGCGGTCACGTCCTGTCGTGGGAACATCTGCGGGATTTATAACGATATTGTAAATTCCCAAAGAACATAACGCTCGATGGGCTTCAAAACCACTGAAACCGGCTTCATAAACACTTCTGTATTCCGCGTCAGGATAATTTTTCTTCAAGTAATCCGCCAATCTTTCAGGAGATGGATTCATACTAAATTTGTCCAAATCCCGGTGGCAATGGCGTAAATGAACCTTCCAACTGCTCTTATGTACATCAATTCCGCAAAAAATAATTTGACCTTTGAACGAAAGTGTGCTACATTGTGTCATGGCTGATGTCTCCTTTTTCAATGGATTACTGTTTGCGAAATGTAAGCTACAACATTGTCGCCTTTGTTACACAGTATCACATTTTTGAGAATCAGCCACTTTTTTACGACAAACTGTTTCCTTTTAACATAGCAACTCAAACTCCACCCCTCCTATGAGAGACGGTTTGTCAAATTTTATTTGTTAAAAAAATGTAAAAAATATGAAAATCAGCAGAAGATGATTCCCAATGGTTGCTTTTGTCTTGCTCCTATTCGCGTTCTATAATGCTTCTGCCAGGAAGCGACGCCTGATAAATGTCCGTCCCGATGTCTTCAATCTTTTCTAACAATCTTTTTTTATGATATTGGCAATATCAGATTTGGGGGTGGCTCGAGATCATCAAGACTGGACAAAAAGCAAATCCTTGGATTCTTCTTATTAATTTATCTTTCTCATCTTATTTCGGTTAATTAATATATTAGAAGCAATCTTATGCACATTGTTTTTTACGGTTCTTTTTGAAATGCGGATCGTATTGAATCTCCGGATTACGCCATAAAGCTAACATTGTCACAGCTAATTTACGGGCAACTGCAACTTTTGCTTTTTTTCTGGCTATGCTGCCGCCCCTTTGAGAAATTCTTGTCCCGAAATCTTTCAAATCACTTTCTTCGCCGAATGGCCCCATTATATACTGCGCGCCCTGAACAAGTAGTCGGCGTAACAATTTGTTACCACATTTAGATATTCCAAGTTGTTTATCGACTTCTCCTGATTGATCCCGTTTAGGCACTAAACCGACATACGAACTGCATTCTTCAGCACTGAAACGATGCGGATCTCTAATTATCAAAGCAAAACTCAATGCAATCAAAGGGCCAACTCCTTTTATTTGCTGAAATGTTTCTGTTTCAGGATACTCTTTGGCTATTTTTTTGATCTGCCTGTCATATTCTTTAATGCATTTGTTTGCTGCGGTTAACATTGAAAATAAACCACGCAAGTTATCTTGTATTTTGGGGGGCAATTCAGAATAAATCTCATTTATTGTTTCAGTGCTGTATGTGCTGTCATCAATTCCAATGCTGCGAACTAAACCACGGATAGTGTTAATGATACCAGTTCTGTGCTTTACAAGCAAATCTCTTGCTTTGATTGCCAACAAATCTTCTTGTCTTTTTTTATCTATTACTTTTACTGGATGCAGCAATTTTTTATCTGCTCGTGCCATTCGTGCTAATTTTTCAGCATCTATTCGATCGCTTTTTTTATCACCTTTGTAAATAAAAGCCAAATCACGTGCATGGGCGACTATAACCTCATAACCGCGAGCTTCGAGTTGGCGGCTGATCCAGGCAGAATGGGTGCCGGTTTCAAGAGCAACGGTTATGGTTTGGGAGGCTGCCGGCACTTTATCAAAAAATTCATTCAAACTTTTTGGGGTATTGGGGATTTTTCCCAAAGATGCTTCTTTTTCGCCTTTCAAAACAAAAATTTCAATAGTTTTTTGAGAAATGTCCAATCCAAAGTAGATTTTTTCTTGTTTCTGCGATAAATTATTCATGGTTTGTCCTCCTGATTTTTGAAGCGTACTATACGACTTCGGTTTGTTCTCGGATTTAACATAAATCCATTTTTATCAAGAGGCAAACCTCTTTTTGTTTTTAGACATAAAAAATGAGAGACCTCTTGTGTCTCTCATAATATCTTTTTCCAAACCTTTTCCCGGCATTTATCTATTTGCTCTGCAAATAGATAAATGCCATTCAAGTTTTAAAAAAGTTCCAATACAAAAGTTGATCATAAAGATTTTTACTGACCTACCCGTATTGGAAACAGAGCCATTCCTGTTAATTACCGTTTATTACCGTAAGTTACCGTTTATCGGGCTTTGTTCTGGAAAAACGCAATGGTTTTTTCCATGCCTTCGGCGAAGGTGTGTTTGGGTTTGAAGCCGGTGGAGGCGAGCTTTTCCAC
>JAZNQN010000020.1:0-6252 GCA_045590195.1 Clostridia bacterium
AACCTAAGTCTAGCGCGTCTGCCAATTCCGCCACGCCCGCATATTAAGTTTTTACCTCTTAATTTTTACACGGTGGAGGTACACCGAGGAGGAGCATATCGCTTAATCCTCATCTATGAAAACGGCAAAAACCGTAATCAACAATAAATTCACATACAGGACGGAACCTAAGTCTAGCGCGTCTGCCAATTCCGCCACAGCCGCATATTAAGTTTTACCTCTTAATTTTTACACGGGAGAGGTTACCCGAGGAGGAGCAAAATCGCTTAATCCTCATCTATGAAAACGGAAAACCGTAATCAACAATAAATTCACCGAGGTGGATGAAGCAAAGTCTAGCGCGTCTGCCAATTCCGCCACGCCCGCGTAATTTACTAACAGATTATAACATTTAAAATATTTTTTGTCAAGATTGATTTTTTAAAATAAATGTAGTATAATATATTATTGTGTTTTTGGAAGGAGATTTTATGAAAAAAGGGTTAGTTCTTGAAGGCGGAGCAATGCGAGGCCTGTTTACAGCGGGTGTACTCGATGTGTTAATGAAAGAAAAAATTCTATTTGATGGGGTTGTCGGAGTTTCTGCCGGAGCGGCATTTGGTTGTAACTATAAATCCGGACAGATAGGAAGAACACTCAGATATAACAAAAAATACTGCAGAGATAAACGTTATTGCAGTGTGTACTCCCTTTTAAAAACCGGCGATATATTTGGCGTTGATTTTTGCTATAATCAACTTCCAATGGAGCTTGATGTGTTTGACACAGAGGCTTTTATTGAAAATCCAATGGAATTTTTTGTTGTTGCTACTGACCTTGAAACAGGGGAACCTGTTTATAAAAAGTGTGAAACAGGAATAGGGGAAGACCTTTTGTGGTTTCAGGCTTCGGCTTCAATGCCGCTTGTTTCAAGAATTGTTTCTTTTGGTAACAGAAAAATGCTCGATGGCGGGATAGCCGATTCAATTCCGCTTAAGTTTTTTGAAAAAAATGGCTATGAGAAAAATGTTATTGTTTTAACTCGCCCTGCCGATTATTTAAAAAAGAAAAATTCACTTATGCCGATAATGAAAGCAGTTTACAAAAAATATCCTAATTTTATTAAAACAATGGAAAACAGGCACAACGTGTATAACGAAACGCTTAAGTATATTGAAAAAAGAGAAAAAGAAGGTGAAATTTTAGTTATTCGCCCTGAAAGTTCGCTTGAAATAGGTCATATTGAACATAACCCGAAAAAAATCCAGGCAGTTTACGATGTTGGACAGAGAATTGCGCAAAAAAGGCTTGATGAAATTAAAAAATTTCTTCAATAACTATTGCTTTTGTCGATTTTTTGGAATATAATATATAGAATAAAGATTTATTAAGGAATGATTCAATGGTATATAATAATATTCTGGAGGCAATAGGGGAAACTCCTATTATTAAACTTCAGCATTTGACAGATTCTGACAGCGCCGATATACTTGTAAAGTTCGAGGGGCTTAATGTTGGAGGTTCAATTAAAACCAGAACAGCCTACAATATGATAATTGATGCTGAAAAGCGTGGACTTTTAAATGAAAATACTATTATTGTTGAGCCAACTAGCGGTAATCAGGGAATTGGCCTTGCTCTTGTGGGAGCGGTTAAGGGATATAAAACAAAAATTATCATGCCCGATTCTGTCAGCGAAGAGAGAAGAAAGCTTGTTAACCATTATGGCGCAGAGGTTATTTTGGTACACGATGCAGGAAATATAGGGGCTTGTATTGAAGAATGTTTACAACTTGCCCTAAAGATGAGAGATGAAGACCCTAATGTTTTTGTTCCGCAGCAGTTTGAAAACCCTGCTAATCCTGAAATTCAACGCAAACAAACAGGGCAGGAGATATTAAAGCAAGTAAATGGTCCGATACATGGTTTTTGTTCCGGTATTGGTACAGGTGGAACCCTTACAGGAATTGGCGAAACATTAAAAGCTGCAAATCCGGATATGACCATATGGGCTATTGAGCCTGAAGAAGCGGCAATTTTATCAGGTGGCCTTATCGGAACACATATTCAGATGGGGATAGGCGATGGAGTTATTCCTGAAATACTTAACAGAGATATTTATGATGATATTTGCATTATAAAAGATGAAGAAGCAATACATACTGCAAAAGAACTTGCTAAGAGTGAAGGCATTATGTGTGGAATCAGTAGTGGTACAAATGTTGCAGCGGCTATTAAACTTGCCAAAAAACTTGGTAAAGGTAAAACTGTTGTTACGGTATTGCCGGATACAGCGGAAAGATATTTTTCAACACCGCTGTTTGAATAATAATTTGGAGGTTAAAAAATGGATACTAACAAAAGACCAGAAACAATGGAAAGAATAACAACAAAAGCACTTGCTGATGCTTTTATTGATGAACAGGTAGCCCTCGTTCAGAAACAAGTGGGAAATAAAAAAGTTTTGCTCGCACTTTCTGGCGGTGTTGACTCGTCAGTTGTAGCTGCACTTCTTATAAAGGCAATCGGCAAACAGCTTGTATGCGTTCACGTAAACCATGGCCTTATGCGCAAAGGCGAAAGTGAACAGGTTATTGAAGTTTTTAAAAACGGACTTGATGCTAACCTTATTTATGTCGATGCAACTGACAGATTTTTAGATCTTTTAAAAGATGTTGCTGACCCTGAAACTAAAAGAAAAATTATTGGTGGCGAATTTATTAAAGTATTTGATGAAGAAGCTGCAAAACTTACAGATATTAAGTTTCTTGCTCAGGGTACAATTTATCCCGATATTCTTGAAAGTAAAGGCGTAAAAGCGCATCATAATGTTGGAGGCCTTCCTGAAGAAATGGAAATGGAACTTGTTGAGCCGGTTAAACTCCTTTACAAAGATGAAGTTCGTGTTGTAGGTAAAGCACTTGGTCTCCCTTCGGAAATGGTTGACCGTCAGCCATTCCCGGGCCCTGGCCTTGGCGTTCGTTGCCTTGGAGCTATTACACGCGATAGACTTCATGCACTTCGTGAAGCTGATGCAATTTTGCGCGAAGAGTTTGATAACTGTGGCCTCGCAAAAACAGTTTGGCAGTATTTTATTGCTGTTCCAGATATGAAAAGCGTTGGTGTTCGTGATGATAAACGTTATGAAGGCTGGCCGGCAATTATCCGTGCCGTTAATACAACCGATGCAATGACTGCAACTATCGAAGAAATCCCGTATGAAGTTCTTCATAAAATTACAAATCGTATTACCGCTGAAGTAGAAGGTATAAACAGAGTTCTCCTTGACCTTACTCCAAAACCTATTGGAACTATTGAGTGGGAGTAGAATTTGAGGTTTTGTAAATTTTAATAAAATGCCGTAAACCTTTGTAAAATAAGGCTTTACGGCATTTTTGCTTTTTATAATTTTTGGTGTTGTAGTCTAAATTTTAGCCACTTTTTACAACTTTTTGACTACAAAATTGACTACAAAAACGCCCTTGTTTTATTCAGACAAAGGCGTTTTATAATATTATAATATTTTTAAATATTGGGGGCTGTTATTAAGCTGTGCGAACGAGTCGCCGACAATATTCATTGCGGCGGCTCTACGCTCTGCAAAGCTATGGGCGTAATGCTTGCTGATAATTTCTATGGTATCGCCCGCAAGCGAAGCAACATTTACAACATCAAGACCATTTGAGATTAACAAAGATACAAAACTATGACGTAAAGAGTGAGCATGAAGATTATGCGGTAATTCTTTATGTTGGGTTAGTATCTTTTTTATTGCTTTATTCGGGACAGCCTTTTCCATTAGTCCACCCGCCAAGCTAGGACATATAACGCCGTTTTTGTTCCAAGACTTTCCGTGTTGCTTTGCTTGTTCGTCTGATATGCTTTTATGCTCTAATAATATATCTTTCAGTAACGGCGAAAGCGGTAATTTACGCCTTGACCTTTTTGTTTTTAAATCGGTTAGGGCTAAACCATTAAATGTATCGCCTACATTTTTCTCAATGCTGACAACGTTTGAATTAAAGTCAACATCTACCCAACGCAACGCCCGAGCTTCCCCGCTTCTCAAACCAAGCATTAACATCAATATCAACGAAACACGTATTGAGTTATCAATATTGATTTCGTTTAGTGCATTTAAAAATATTGGTATAGTTGTATTATCAAGATATGGGGGTATATCCATTTCGCCAATGCGGGGTTTTGTCGCATTGGCAACAGGGTTAGTAAGCAATACGCCATTTTTAACGCAAGCTGTGAAAAGGGCTGACAGCGTGTATGTGATTTTTGAAACATAAGAAGCCGACAACGGTTTTATATCTTCTTTTTTGTCAAAGGCTGTGCCGAGTGATATGCCGTAATATTTAGCAACTCTTTTGGCAACATCTTCGTTACAGTTCCCGCCTTTTCTTACCCTTATAAATGTAGTATCTTCATTTATGCCAATTTCCCGAGCAACAAGATTAAAACCGCCGTCAGTTCTTTTCGGTTTTCTTTCGTGCATTAGTTGTATAAATTCGGGTTTTGCGTTATAAGTAGCACGCCCGCCACCGCCTTTTTCCAACAACTCTGCTAATAATTTTGTAATCATAGGCGATGTTATTTCTTTTAGCTTATACTTGCCAATGCGGGGGACAAGATAATGCTCAAAAATAAATTTGTCGGTTAGCTGTGTGCTTTCCCGAATATTTAATTTTCGCATATTAACAAACCACTCAACCGCTTGCTCAAAAGTGCTTTTTTCGCTGATGTCATTATTTTTAAGCATTCCGCACTCGATACGTTCTTTAAACGAATCAACAACCTTTTGTAATTCGCTTTGCAGTTTCTTTTTGCTTGTTTCTTCCGTTCTGTAATATTCGCTGTAATTCTTGCCATGCACCGCACATCTAATGCGGTAAAGCCCAGGACGATTTTTTACAGCAGAAACGCCAGACGGCAAACCACTATTTGTTTTCGTTGCCATTGTTACCTCTCTTTTCTTCATACATAGTCAAGACAATATCTTCTATTATGTCATCAAACCAATCGCAAGCCAAAAATCTTGATGTTCTGTAATCAAATTGTGCTGTTCCTGTATTTGTGTCAGTAGAAGATATGTTGTCATTATGTTCAACAACATAAGCGTTATAACAACCTATTATTTTTTTAGCAAGAATTATTAAACCATCTTTATTTATCAAGATACTATTTAACAGCTTTTGCAAAATTTTTTCTTCTTCTGTATAGTGATTACTTATTGAATTAAGCACCTTTATTGAGTTTGTGCTTAAACCTGTAAATTCAGAGCATAGACGTTCTTCTGCTATAATACTTTCAGAATTTGAAATTCCTAACATATAGTCGGTTGATACCTTAAAAAATTCACATATTTTTTTCAACTTTTCAAAATCTGGCGAAATATCACCCTTTGAATATGTTGACACAGCTTGACGTGATACGCCTAACACATCTGCAAGCATAGCTTGTGTTATGTTTTTGTTTTTCATAAGAGAGTTAAGTCTTTCAGTAAATGTCCTTTCTGCTTCTGATATACTCTTTTGATTTTTCATAATAGTAACTCCTTTTAGCAATAAATATTTGCTTTTGAAAAAAATATTTCCAAAATCTCTTGACAAAACCATTTTAACATATTATAATTCACTTGTCAAGATTATTTTGAAAATTAAAATAAAAAAGCAAAAAAATCTTGCACAAGCTAAAGAAAATTTAATGAAAATAAATAGAAAGGGGGGTAAAAAATGAACGCACCAACTATGCTTACAATTAAACAAACAGCAGAACGGACGGGACTTGCCGTGCATTACATAAGGCAATTATGTTTAGAAAACAAAATTGTCTATCGTAAAGCAGGGGCAAAATATTTGATAAACTTTGAAAAGTTTATTGAATATCTAAATTGCGAGAGTTGAAAGGTGGTTTTATATGGTTTTAACTGAAAGAGATGTAGAGATTATTACATCAATTCAAAAGTTGCGATTTTTGTTGAGCAGACAAATAAAAGTGTTGTGTGGTTTTAGCGGTCAGCGTGCTTGTGACAGAAGATTAAAAAAGCTGATAGAAGCGGGCTACATAGAAAGAAAGCATTTTATATTTGGTGTTCCAAGACTTTATTTTGCAACGAGAAAAGCAGTAAAATTGCTTGATTTGGAATATTACACCCCAAATGTAAGAATAGAACAGATTACACACGATATAGCCGTGATTGACACCGCTATATATTTGATAAAAAATGAGGGTGTAGAAAAATCAAGTATTACAACCGAACGAGAG
>JAZNQN010000021.1:0-65882 GCA_045590195.1 Clostridia bacterium
GAGGGCATTCATCTTTTCCTCATCCTCGGGGAAGTTGAGACACTCACAAGCTGTAGGATACTCGGAAACCATAATAGAGTCACCCTCGTGAGGAAGGGTCTGCCAGATCTCCTCTGTGATAAAGGGCATAAAGGGATGAAGTAACTTAAGTGCATTTACAAGAATGTATGCAAGTACCTTTTGAGCCACTTTGTCTGCACCGGACGCTTCGTAGAGTCTGGGTTTTACAAGCTCAATGTACCAGTCGCAGTATACATCCCAGATAAAGTCATAAAGTTTTGAAACCGCAACACCAATTTCAAATTTTTCAAGGTTTTCAGTAACCTCTAAAACAAGCTGATTGTATTTCGACAAAATCCACTTATCTTCAAGTTGAGGATTTTTAGGAAGCGCAACTGTATCTTTACTGAGATTCATCATAACAAATCTTGCTGCATTCCAAAGCTTGTTAGCAAAGTTACGGCTTGCTTCAACACCGGGCGCACCAACAATTTTGTTAACCTCAGGATTTGGGTTTTTGCCTTTTTCAACCGGTGGCTCGTAAGTTACAGGGAAACGCATATCGTTACCCGGTGCAACACCGGTAACAAGAGTAAATCTGAGTGCATCAGCACCATACATATCTATAATCTGCAAAGGATCTACGCCGTTCCCCTTTGATTTTGACATTTTTTCGCCGTTTCCATCACGAACAAGGCCGTGAATAAATACATGCTTAAACGGAGTTTTGCCTGTATGCTCACAAGCAGAGAAAATCATTCTTGAAACCCAGAAGAAAATTATATCATATCCTGTAACCAAAGTGCTTGTAGGATAGAAACGCTCTAAATCCTCTGTGTTTTCAGGCCAGCCAAGAGTTGAGAATGGCCAAAGGGCAGAAGAAAACCATGTATCAAGTACATCCTCTTCCTGTCTTACGGGCTTGCCGCATTTTGGACAAACTGTGATATCTTCTTTAGAAACTGTCATTTCACCGCAATCGTCACAATAAAATGCCGGTATTCTGTGTCCCCACCATAATTGACGGGAAATACACCAGTCATAAACGTTTTCCATCCAGTTCATATATGTTTTGGAGAAACGGTCGGGAACAAATTCTGTAGCTTTGCTTTTTACAGCTTCAATAGCAGCCTCAGCTAAAGGTTTCATATTAACAAACCACTGGCTTGAAACAATAGGCTCAATTGTAGTTCCGCAACGGTAACACTGACCTACATTGTGAGAGTGGTCTTCAGTTTTAATAAGAAGTCCCATTTCGTCAAGGTCTTTTATCATTGCCTTACGGCATTCGTAGCGGTCCATTCCCTCATATTTTCCTGCATATGAGTTCATTGTAGCATCGTCATTCATAACCTTAATAATTTCAAGGTCATGGCGTTTTCCAACTTCAAAGTCGTTAGGGTCATGAGCAGGTGTAATTTTTACGCAGCCTGTTCCAAATTCTTTATCAACATATTCATCGGCAATAACAGGAATTTCTCTGTCTGTAAGTGGCAAGAGAAGTGTTTTACCAAGAATATCTTTGTAACGCTCATCTTCAGGATTTACCGCAACAGCAGTATCGCCAAAAAGGGTTTCAGGTCTTGTTGTAGCAATTACAACAAAATCTTCTGTGCCCTTAATCTGATATTTAATATGCCAGAAATGGCCTGCCTGCTCTGCGTGTTCAACCTCTTCGTTTGAAAGAGCTGTAATACAGTTAGGGCACCAGTTGATAATTCTTGGTCCTCTGTAAATTAAGCCTTTTTCATAAAGGTTAACAAAAACTTCTCTAACCGCTTTTGAGCAGCCTTCGTCCATAGTAAAGCGTTCGCGGCTCCAGTCGCAGGAAGTACCAAGCTTTTTAAGCTGACTTATAATTCTGCTTCCGTATTTATTCTTCCAGTCCCAAACTCTTTCTAAAAACTTTTCTCTTCCAAGGTCATAACGGGTTAAGCCCTCTTCTTTTCGGTGCGCCTCCTCAACCTTAATCTGTGTTGCAATACCCGCGTGGTCAGTACCGGGAACCCACAAAGCCTCAAAGCCCTGCATTCTCTTAAAACGAATAAGAATATCCTGCAAGGTTTCGTCAAATGCGTGGCCCATATGAAGCTGACCTGTTACATTTGGTGGCGGAATAACTATAGAATATGGGGGTTTTTTGCTTTTTGCATCAGCCTTAAAATATTCCCCTTCAATCCATTTATTATAAAGCCTGTCCTCAACTTTTTGAGGATCGTAAGTTTTTTCAATAATTTTACTCAAATCAAAACACCTTCCACTTAGTTTAGTCATAAGTATACTATCTTAAATATAATATCATAAAAAACCGCTTGTGTCAATTATTAAAGAAATTTCCTATAACTTTATTTTCTGTGGAATAATTTTTTTGTTGAGATTACGCATAAAAAATGACCCCAACTCGCAAAAGTTGAGGTCTTTATAATTATATCAATCTATTTCTACTGTCTTTTTTACAACACTGCCTTTGTTGAACAATTTAAAATCTTCAACAAGATAGGTTCCTTTGTTGTTATGGTCAAATATAATATATTTCACATTTTCTTCACTATCAAAATAGGTAATCACTATATAGTGCTTTTTTAATTTAATATCCTTTGCTGTAGTTCTACCACCTATAGCCGCACCTACCACACCAAAAGCCATTGCACCAGCCAAAGCACCGCCAGCACTTGATACGGCTTGTGTATGTTTGGTTATGTTTTTTTCAATAGTAATTGAACTTATTTTTTCTTTTTTTAGTTCAAAAGTGGTTCCTTGCCCGTCAATGATGATTTTATCAGAAGTAGAAACAACTTTACATACTGCCCCTTGCATAAGTGGTAATCCCGAAACAAATGTAAGTTTATATTTAATTTTTCTATACATTTTTTCTTTATTTTTTAATGCTGTTTCTCTATTTTGTAAAACTTTTTCTTTATAAGTTAACTTTTTTTGAGGTGCAACATTATCTTGTGTTTCATTTTTTGTTTCTGGAACATATTTTTTCCGTGTCTTTATTATATTTATTATGCTTATAGCAAATAAGCCCAAACCTATAAATATCATTAAAATTGATTTTTCCGCAATTCCACCGCCTAATAATATAGCACCTATTATCATTGAAAATGCAGATAAAATTGCACAACCTAAAATGCTTAACCCTTTTTTCATTCTAAACTCCCTAAAACATTTAACTGCATAACTTTTATAATATTATAAGTATATTTTACCATATTTTACACACGAAGTCAACAATTTTGCCAATTTTCGGCATAGTGCCCTGTTGTGGTTATCTCCTTCTTGTGGATATCCCCGAGGAAGTGAAATCTTCCGCTTTTTCCGACACAAAAAGCTTATAAAAAAGACTCCCTTGTGTAAAGAGAGCCTTTTTCTCGTAGATTATATTATCAATTCTAATTTTTTAGTCAAAATAATTATATCTCAATCTTATTTTTTAAATACAGAAAACTGAGTTATAGAATAGATTTTCCTATGAGATTTATAAAATCATCATTGTTTTTTGTTGCCACAAGTTTATTAATAATTGTTTCGGTAACATCGGCAATATTTTGCGATGAAAAGGCTTTTCTTATATTCCACATTGCCTCAAGCTCTTCGGGGTTTAAAAGCAAATCTTCTTTTCTTGTTCCCGATTTATAAATATCAACTGCAGGGAAAATTCGCTTTTCGCTCATTTTTCTGTCAAGATGAATTTCCATATTGCCTGTGCCCTTAAATTCTTCAAAAATCATATCGTCCATTCGTGAGCCTGTTTCAATTAAGGCAGTTGCTAAAACTGTTAAAGAACCGCCGTTTTCAATATTTCGTGCTGCGCCGAAAAAGCGCTTTGGTTTATGAAGTGCTCCGGGGTCAAGTCCGCCTGAAAGCGTTCTTCCCGTTGGCGGAATTACAAGGTTATAAGCCCTTGCAAGCCTCGTAATGGAATCGAGTAAAATTACAACATCCCTTCCGTGTTCAACAAGGCGCTGTGCCCTCTCAAGTACAATTTCTGCAACTTTAATGTGGTGTTCCGGTGGCTCGTCGAAGGTTGAATAAATAACCTCTCCATCAATTGAGCGCTGCATATCAGTTACCTCTTCAGGGCGCTCGTCAATAAGCAGCACAATCAGCTTTATGTTTTTATCAGAAGCTGTAATGCTTTTTGCAATATTTTTAAGTACAGTTGTTTTACCTGCCTTTGGCGGCGCAACAATAAGCCCTCTCTGGCCGTAGCCTATTGGGGCAATAAGGTCAATAAGTCTTGTAGAAAAATCCATTCTGCCTGATGCTAGCTTAATTCTCCTGTCAGGATAAATAGGCGTTAAAGTATCAAAAGGTTTTCGATTTATCGCCTTATCAAGCGAGTCGCCATTTACTGTGTCAACATAAATAAGGGCAGGAAAGCGCTCATCTTTTTTAAAGCGTGCCTTTCCCCAAACCTCGTCGCCGGTTTTTAAATTAAATCTTCTAATCTGAGTTGGTGATACGTAAATATCTTCGGCAGTACTTAAATAATTATCGCCACGCAAAAAGCCAAACCCGTCAGAAAGAACTTCGAGTATGCCTGAAACCTGGCTAACGCCTTCTTTGCGAGGCGGCCCAATTTCGGGCATTTCCTTCTCCTGTTGCGACTCTTCCATTTTTGGCAAAAGCTTTTGTTTTTCCTCTTCTTCAAGGCGTTTTTTCTCGTCGTTTATTCTTTTAATTTCATCGGCAAGTTCGCTTTTTTTCATTTTGTACGCACTTTTAATATCAAGCTCCTTTGCAATTTCACGAAGCTCAATAAGCGACATTTCGTTATAATTCATTTAATCACTCCATATAAGAAAAATAAGATTTAAAAATCGGAAAATATCATTTGTAGAAAATATTGGGCGACTTATAAAAAGTCGCCATCGAAATCAATTGAGCGCAAGATTTCTCTTGCAATAAGATGGGAAGCCACAGGGCCGGGATGAACACGGTCCCAAGCTAAAAACGAAGAATGTTTATATTTAAGATATTCATCAAAAGCGGCTTGCAAATCAACGAATTTAAGACTATATTTTTCGGCTAATTTTCGAACCACTTCGCCGTAGCGGTCCATTTCAGCGCGAACTGCATCAGCTTTATTAGGTTCCATATAATATGGCGAAATAAGGGTTAAAGATTTAAGTTTATCTTTTGAAGAAGTTATTAAATCTTCATAAACCTTTTCAAAAGTTTCAATATCGTGCCACTTTCTCTCCGGCGCGCCATACAGATGCCACACGTCGTTGATGCCAATACATATAAAAAGATGGTCAGGCTCAAGTTCCATTATTTCGTTCCATCTGTCTTTTAAATTAAGAATATTATTTCCGCTTACACCCATATTGCAAACCCTGAAAGATTTATCGGGATAAGCTACTGACAAAATGGCATCGAAAGCGCTGACATATCCTGTTCCAAGCCCGCCAAAGCGTTGACCCTGAAAACCTTGCCTGCCGGCATCAGTAACAGAATCGCCGGCGAAAACAATGGTATCTTTATTTTCAAAAAGCATAATATCACCTCTCTGTTAATATAGCTAGATTATATCAAAGCAAGCAGTATGTGTCAAGGAGAAAAAGCAATTTAAAAATAAAACAGACATAATTTGGGGGCTCTTGAAAAAAACAACCTCTCAGCCTTTTAAAAGCAAGTCAGCTCCTCTTATACAGTGGAGCCAAAAGCATATTTTACTACATAGTCAAATTTAAAAGCAACTTAACACTGCTACACAAAACTTTGCAAACGCAAAAAGAGCGAAGCTTTCGCTTCGCCCTTTTAATTTCCGAAAGGATTATTATTTTGCTGTGATAGAAACAGTTCTTACTGAATTATGCCATTCAACGTTCATGTTGATAGCTTCAGCCATGTCTCTAAGACCGAGGAATGTTCTGTCGCTTGTGATAAATGGAGCGATGTTAAGTTCAACTTCCTGACCATCAATTTTAGCAATTTTGCTATCAATTGAAAGTTCAACAATTCTGCCTTCGAAACGGAGAACAACTGAACGTGTAGCTTCGATCCATTCAACTTTTGCACCGAGGAGTTCGCAGATAGCTCTTACAGGAAGAACTGTACGATCTTCAACGATGTATGGAGCAACGTCAGCTTCGTAAGCTTCGCCATAAGCGTTGATTGTTTTATCATCAATTACGAGTGAAATACAATCTTTAGCTGCTGGAACAGGAGCTTCAACAGGAGTTGTAGGCTCTGGTGTTGTTGTAGGTTCAGTAGTTGGTTCTGTTGAAGGAGCAGGTGTAGTTGTTGGAGCAGATGAACCGCCGCCACCAAGCATAGGACCTGTGATTCCGCCGCCACCTGTTGAAGCTTTTGGTTTGTCACCAAGTGTAAGGTCGGCTGAATCAGCGCCAACGAGCTGTGCTACATATGTGTAACCTTCTGGGTTACCAGGTGTAACTTTTACATAAAGGGCTGTATCTACCAAGCTTGCATCTGTAACTGTAACTTTGTTACCATTTACTGTGTAAGCAGCACCATCTACAGCGCTATCGTCTGCAGCTTTGTAAAGAGCGATTGTGCAGTTAGGAGCAAATCCGTTGATATCAACATATTTGTAGTTAACTGTGAATTCTTTTTCAAGGTAGATAGCACCACCAAGAACAACAACTTCAGAAACTACAGGAGCTGTGTTAAGGTCAGGTTCAACTGTGAATGAGAGAACTTCAACCGCACCAGCTAAGAGTTCGTCTTCTTCGTAACCGAGGATTTCGTTAGGTGTGTTATCGTTTGACCAAGGAGCGAAGTAAACATCAACTGTTTCGCCGATCCATTTTTTGTCAATAACAAGGCTTGTGCCTTCAGCAATTTTTTCTTCGCCGATGTACCATTCAACAATAACGCCACCATCGAGGTCTTCAGGTGTGTTTGCAGCGTCAGCTACGTCTGTGAATGTGTAAGAAGCTTCAACTGTTGCACCAACAATAGCTTTATCGGCAGCAACGTTTGAAAGAGCCATATTTGAAACTACAGGAGGCATGTTACCTGCAACGATTGCATTTGTGAATGTAATTGTTGCTGTATCTGTAAGTTCGTTACGGTCATTTGTAACTGTAACGTCACATGTGAGCATTTCGTCACCATCAACATAGTCTTCTGTAGCGATTGTGTAAGAAGCAGCTGTGCCAACTTCTACGCCATCAACTTTCCAGCTGTATGTGATTGTGTTTGTGCCACCAACTTTAGCATCAATTGTAGCTGATGCATTAGCAGCGATTGCTGTACCAACTGCAACTGTGTCGTCTCTTGTTTCAGCAACTGTAAGAACAGGAGCGATGTCAGGAACGTCTACAGCAGCTGTAGCAGCAGATGTAACTTCTTTTGTGTTTGTAGCATCATCATCAGAAGCAACTGTAGCTGTAACTTTAACAGAAATAGCTTTTTCAAAGTCATCAGCTTTTACTTCATATGTTTCGCCTGTAGCACCAGCAATAGCAGCGCCATTAGCGAGCCACTGGTATGCATATTCAGGTGTGAGACCCCAGTTATCCTGGAAGTTTGAAACTGTAGCTGTGAGTGTATCACCGCTTACAGGAGCGTTGTTGTTGATAGCTACTTCAAATGTAGGAGCTGTGTGAGGTGGTACGATTTCAACAACTGCATCTGTAAATGACTGACTAGTTTCAGGAATTTCCATAAAGTCATCAGCAGTAGTTGACTGATACAAATAAGCAAGATCAAGGTTTGCAGTTGCAGAATCACCATTAATTTCGCTTGCAACTGTAAAGTTGAATGTAAATATTACACCATCAAATGTGCCAAACTGGTCGAATGCTGTAACATTCAAAGTGCCAGCTGCTGCATCATTAACAACATTAAATGAGTTCATAGGTCTTGTTGAAAGTTCTGCAGTATTTTCAAAATCAACATATGTGAGTAAATCTTTATCATATGTTATGATACAGCCAAATGCTGTAATATCTTCGTTAGAAGTTACCTTCCAAGGTACTGCAATTGAAGAACCAGTTTTTGCTGAAATTGTATTGTCAACAGCATCAATTGAGTAAGCAACTGTAGCACTAGCACTATCAGCGAAAGAAACAGTTGAAACCATTGTCAAAGCAACCATTACAGCAAGTAAAAGTGAAATAAGTTTTTTTGCTTTCATGTTTTTTCTCCTTTAAATTTTTATTTATCTTAAAACCAATAGTCTTATTCAGCGCTATTGATTGCAAGATTTGTATCGAGACCAGCAAGTACACGTTTAACTGCACCAAAGTCAACAGCATTAATTAAACCATCCATTACGCCATTACCGATATCGGCAGCGAGGTAAAGTTTAATATTAGCTTCTGAATCAGGTTTATCAAGACCTGCAAGCATTCTCTTGATACCGCCGGCGTCAACCGCATTAAATGCAACAGCAGGATTTGAAGCAGCAGCAGCTTTACCATAGTACAATAACCCTGAACCTGTGCCAGGAACATATTCAATGTCATCTACTGTAGTAGCAGCAGGTACAACACCAACGAAGTAATCGCGAGCAATTACATAGTATAATTTAGCTGTGCCAACAACGAGTGAATCAGCTGTATAGTCGATTTCAGCTGCATTATCAACAATAATAATCTTCGAGTCAGCTAAACCGTAAACATTGTTACCTACCAACTGAACATCTTCTTCTGCAATAGCTACGCCAGAAGAACTTACTGAAACTGATTTTTCTTCTTCGTATACAACTGCACCACCATAAGTGAGTGTTACTTTATAGTCGATTTTAATCGCATCCTGACCTTCTTCTGGTCTTGTTACAGTAACAACACCATCGCCATCAGGTGTATAACCTTCTGTTATAATAGTGTAAGAAATTGTAACGCCAGCTTCTTCAAAATCAGCAGGAACTGTAATTTTAGCTTTTGTTTCATCACCGTCTACATCCTCAGCTTTAAGGCCAACGATAGCAGCCTTAGCTTCTGCAACACGTGAAGCAACTGCAAATGTTACTTTTGGAGAAGTAGCAGCATAGAATGTTGCGTTTTCTGTTTCAGCAATTGTGATAACAGCATCTGTATAAGAAGCAGCTGCAAAATCAGATGCAGGAACCTTAAAGTGGTCAGCATTTGCAACCAATTCTGCACTTTCAAGAACTTCATCACCGATTTTAACTTCGAGAGTTTTAGCTTCCCAAAGAGCTTCAGCATCTGCATTTTCACCAAAATCGTAGGGAACTACAAGGAACTCATCCTCTATGTAGTATTTTTCTGCAACTGGTTCATTTGTAAAGTCAATTGCGGGAGCATCGAGTAATTCGATTGCATTTGCAACAACAGCTTCAGCGCCAGCGCCACCTAAAAATACGTTAATGTAGCAATCAGCAGCTGTCATAGCCAAATCGTCTTCTCTGTCTCTGAGTGGGAACTCGAACGAAATAGTATCACCATCAACAGTTGGCTGGTCGATATATTCAACCTGTTTTTCAAGTGGAGACATTGTAGCATCTGCTGCAACTTCATCAGAAGGAATATCTGAAAGTGCAGTATAAGCTTTATTGTCTCTTACAGCAATCAATGTATATTCGGTTAAACCGGAAACTGCTGCTGTTACGGTAACAATTTTATCACCGTTTTCTGCTTTGTTGATTTCCACTTCTACATCACTGATAACAGCAGCATCAGCGGAAACAACAGCGGGCACCATTGACAAAAGCATTACAACTGCAACAACTGATGCAATGGATTTTAAGAACTTGCTTTTCATTTCCTTTTCTCCTTTCGAAAAATGAATGTTTATTATAGTTGTGACTTGCACAAATATAATCTTTACCATAGTAATTAAAATATTATCACTATGCTATTACATTATAAAACATTTTTTTGCTTTTTGCAATAGTTTTGTAACAAAAAAATAATTTTTTTTTTTGTAAATTTATTACAAAATAACGAAAATAACACAAAGCCTTTTATAGTGGGGTTTTCGCTTATTCGGCTTTTGGAATATCGCCAACTCCGTCAAAAATATATGTGGGCCTATAAGGGGATTTATTAAGTGTATCTTTATCGGTAACACCGCTCATAACCAGCACTGTATCAAGGCCTGTTTCAATTCCGGCGATTATATCGGTATCCATTCTGTCGCCAACCATTGCCGCCTCATCGCTATGGCAACCAAGCAGTTTAAGGCCTGTACGCATCATAAGGGGGTTTGGTTTTCCAACAAAATATGCATTTTTGCCCGTTGCAAGCTCAATTGGAGCAACCAGGGCACGGCAGGCGGGAATAATTCCGTTTTCAGAAGGGCCTGTCATATCAGGGTTTGTTCCTATAAGTTTTGCACCGCGATTTACAAGCTCAACGGCTTTTAAAAGGCTTTCGTAATGATAGTTTGAGGTTTCGCCAACTATTACATAGTCGGGGTTTACATCGTTCATAGTAATTCCCGCATCATAAAGCGCATTTACAAGGCCCGGTGCGCCTATAACATAAGCGCTGCAGCCGGGCGCCTGGCTGGCTATAAACTTTGCAGTTGCCAGAGCGCTTGTATAAAAATGGTCCTCCGAAACATCAAGCCCCATTCGCTGAAGCTTTTGATGGAGCTCACGGGGAGAAAGCGAGCTTGAGTTTGTTAAAAACAAAAACTTTTTATTATTGGTATTGAGCCAGTTTAAAAATTCTGCTACGCCCGGAAGAAGTTTATTTCCGTGATATATAACTCCGTCCATATCACATATAAAGCCTTTTTTTGAATGTAGTTTATTCATTTTATTTTCCTTTCATTATATATTACAATTCCTCAGTCACTTCGTGACAGCTCCCTTTACACAAGGGAGCCTTGGGATTAGCCTATTATTTTTTCGGTGTCAGCTTTTATTTTTTCGGCTTTGGCAGCCAAATCATCAGCAAAGAAGCCTGAATAAATTTTAAATTTAGGCTCTGTTCCCGATGGACGGAAAGCTACGAAGCTACCGTCCTCAGTAGTAAAGCGCAAAACGTTTGATGAGGGAAGGTTTGCCGACATTTCCTGCCCTGTTATCATATTTATCTTCTTATTATTAAGTATATCGGTAAATGTTACAACACGACTGCCGCCTATTTCTTTCGGCACGTTATTTCTTATTTTTTCCATAACTGCCTGCATTTTTGCCATTCCGTCGGCTCCTTCGAAATAAATATTATTTACCCATTCGCCGAAGTTACCATATTTTTTATTGAGGGCACAAAGTGCATCATAAAGGCTCATACCGGAAAGTTTATAATCAGACGCCATTTCAGCAATCAAAAGTGCGGCGGAAACAGCATCTTTATCTCTTACATAGTCGCCGCAGAGATAGCCATAGCTTTCTTCAAAGCCGAAAATAAATTCTTTTTCGCCACTTTCTTCATATTCTTTTATTTTATCGGCAATAAATTTAAAGCCTGTTAAAACATCGAAGCACTCAACGCCGTAGTAAGATGTTATTTTATTTATAATTTCGTTTGTTACAACTGTTTTTACAACAAAGCCGTTTTTTGGAAGAGTTCCCATCTGCTGGCGTTTTGAAAGAATATATTCTGTTAAAAGTGCGCCAACCTGATTACCTGTAAGGTTTATAAATTCGCCATCATCTTTTAAAACGGCAACGCCTACACGGTCGGAATCGGGGTCGGTTGCAATTATAAGGTCGGCCCCTTTTTCTTTGGCAAGTTTTATGGAGTATTCAAAGCCTTCGTAGTTTTCGGGGTTAGGGCTTTTAAGGGTTGTAAAATTGCCATCGGGCATTTCCTGTTCGGGCACAACGTAAACGTTTTTAAGGCCTGCCGCTTTCAAAACAGCACGCACAGGAATATTACCCGCTCCGTTAAATGGCGAATAGACAATTTTCATCTGCGCTTTTTTAATAACTTCGGGGTTAATTGAAAGCGAGAGAGCGCCTTTTTGGAATTCTTTATCAATTTCTTCGCCAACAAAGTTTATAAGGCCTTTTTCGACTGCCTCTTCCTCATCCATAACAGAAACGCCTGTGAAAATATGTGTGGCAGACATATTATTTTTAATTTCATCGGCAACTTCGAAAACAACCTGTGCCCCATCGCTACCGTAAACTTTATAGCCATTATATTCTTTCGGGTTATGGCTGGCAGTTACAACTATACCTGCGCTACACTTAAGATAACGAACTGTAAAGCTAAGCTGCGGAGTTGGGCGAAGGGTATCGTAAATATAAACCTTTATCCCCTCTGCCGCAAGCACCTTTGCGCTTTCAAGAGCAAAAAGGCGAGAATTATTTCGGCTGTCAAAAGCTATTGCAACGCCGCCTTTCAAGCCATTTTTATTAAGGTAATCGGCAAGACCTTTTGTTGCACGGCGAACTGTGAAAATATTCATATTATTAGTTCCTGCGCCCATAATGCCACGAAGGCCGCCTGTGCCGAATTCGAGATCATTTTCAAAGCGCATTTTTATATCATCGTCGCTTTTAAGGGAGAGCAAATCTGCACTTAAATCATCTGTAAGACCTTCGAAATTTTTCCACTGGTTGTATTTTTCAAGATAAGTCATATTAATCTCCATTCCGCCGCTCCGCATCGGCACAATATAATAATTTAAATTTCTCTTTCAAGCGGAGCAAGGGATGAAAGAGATTAAATGCGCATGTGCGTTTCGGCGTAAGCCGAAAATTTCGCACGCGCGATAAAATCCGCCAGAGGCTATCAACGTGAATTTTTTTCACGTTATACCTCCTTAAGTGGCGCAACATACGCCGTTTTATATTTATCATAAATAACCTTTCCGGGCATTGCTCCCGATGGTTTTTTTACATTTTTAATTATGGTGTAATCAATTTCTACCATAGCGCTTTCACGGGCGCTGCTGTAATATGCCGCAAGGCGTGCCGCATATTCAATAACTTTATCGGGGATTTCTACTCCCTGATTTTTTATGAGCACGTGTGAGCCGGGGGCATCTTTTATATGAAGCCACATATCATAGCTTTTTCCTATGCGGCAGGTAACGGTGTCGTTTTGCCTGTTATTTCTGCCAACCAAAATTTCGTAGCCTTCATAGGTAAACATCATAGGTTCAGAAGGCTTTTCTTTAACTTTTCCTTTTTTGCCGCCATCTGTTTTTATATATTTAAGCGATTGCAGCTCTTTTCTGATTTCGGTTAAATCGTTTTCTGTTTCAGCAATATCGATACTTGTTAAAACTGCTTCGAGATACTCGATTTCGGCAAGGTTTTTCTCCATTTGCTCTTTTGTTATCTCTTTGGCGGTTTTAAGCTTTCTATATTTTGTATAATAAATTGCCGCATTTTTCTGAGGCGATTTTGATTTATCAAGAGGAATTTTTATTATTTTGTTATCGTCGTAAAAATTTTCAACCTCTGCCTCTTCCTCGCCGCCTGACAGTTTATAAAGGTTTGCAGTTAAAAGGTCGCCATAAATTCTGAAAATATCGGCATTTTCGCACTCGGCAAGTTTTTCCTCGTGAAGCTGAAGTTTTTTTCGGCAACGCTCAAGAGCATTTGTAACCGTTTTTCTGACTGCGTGGCTTTTTGACCTCATTCTCTCCCACAAATCGCGGCGGAGGAAAAATGTATCCATAGCTTCGCTTATGCTTTCAAAAGCGCCAACTTTCGCCAGAGAGCCATAAAGGCTTATGTTATATGCCGCAAAGTCAATCATTTTTTCGGTTTCAGCATGGGAAATTATGCAGGGGGAAAATTCGCCTTTTTGAATTTTATCAAGGTTTTTCCAGAGCATTTTTGATGCGGCCAAAATACTTGCCCCTTCAAGCATTGACGAAACCTCGCCCGTTGCAAGAAATGAAATTTCGCGGCCGAAAAGCGGGCTTGTTCCCGAAAAGGTTTTAACAATTGCTTTTTCAATTGGCTGAGGGGAGCATTTTAAAAGTATTTCGAAAATTTCGTCCTCTTTTACGGTTTGGGAATTTATTTTATCCTGCCGTGGCGGCAGAGAATAAGTTATTCCCGGCAGAATATGGCGCACGGTGGAAACACTTAAATCTACTCTTTTAACACTGTCGATAACCTTGTCACCTACAGTTAAAATTATATTACTGTGTCTTCCCATTATTTCTGCATAAATGTGGCAAGAGATAACATCGCCAAGCTCATTGCGGCTTTCAATTTCTATATCCACAACCCTTTCAAAATCGGGCTGGGTTATTGTTTTTATTCTGCCGCTTCCTATATGCTTTCGCATAAGCATACAAAACATCGGCGCCGCAGAAGGGTTTTGTTTCGGGTGCCCGGTAAGATGAATTCTGGGGTTTCCGCTATCGGCACTTATAAGCAGAGTATATGTTTTTTTATCAGCTTTTACAAAAAGGCGGATTTCGTCTTTTTCAGGCTGATGTATTTTTTCTATTCTTCCGCCGACAAGTTTTTCGTTTAATTCTTTTACTACCGCCGACACTGCTATTGCATCAAATGGCATAATATTTCTCCATTATAAATTTATTCATAATACATTATAGCATAAGTATACAGAAAATAAAAGTAAAAAATAAAAAATCCCGAAGGATTTTTATTTTATAATAAGTATTACCGGTTTTAAAGTTATTGCCTGTAAATTCAGTATCAAATTTTCGCCGTTTTGTGAAAAGGTTACTTCTTCCCACTCTCCCGAAGGCGAAAGGGCCTTTACCTCTTTTACCGCTCTTTCTGTGCAGAGAGTTATTTTTTCAATTTCATCAAAACCTGTATTTACAATAGCACAGAAAATATCCCCTTCTTCTGTGTATGCGGCTTTCATATAAACCTCGTCGTCACCTTGAAAATATATGGGCAAGTTGCCGCTTTCTTTTAATATTTCAACAAGCTGATGTTTTCTTGACTGATTGAGGAAGGAATACGCCTCGGTATATGTAAAGTTTGCTTTTGGTGTTCCTGCAAAAACTGTTATATTGCCCCCAAGGCTGTTTTTAAATCTCACGCTGCCGGGGAAAAGTGGAACTTCTTCTTTTCCTCCTTTAAGATGACATACCTGTGACAGCGCCTGGCATTTATCTGAAAGAGGAACAATTTCGCAAATTTCTCTCTGTGCATTGGTTTTCTTTCCGATGTCAAGAATAACTTCGTAGCTTGTATTAGGCCCTGTCCATTCTCTTATATCTACCCCAAGATATTCAGAAAAACCTCTTTCGATAAATATTTTTGCACTTTTACTTGACAACACAGCCGCTCCCGACAAAATTTTTAAACACTCTTCATTTGTAAAGTTTCTGGCGTCATCACCATCTAAAAATACTGCATTTGAAATTTTGTCGGAAAAATATAGTGGTATTCCCATTCTTTCTAAAACGCAAGTTGCCCAGTAGCAGGTTTTATCATATTCGTTACCCAGCCCATAAGAAGGCACAGCCGAAAGAAAATTATTAGCACCAATAAAGGAAAGCGATGTTATGATACCCGAAAGAGTTTCATAAAATCCACTGTATTTTGACAAAGTAGTACGATAGCGTTTTCCGCTTTCTATCTCAAAGTCACGAAGTCTTGTTATCCAGTGTTTAGCACCTGCCGCACCTTCTAAAATTGAAATTACAAAATGAGTGTGAAGCGAATTGGCACTTGTGCTGTATCTGTTCTGAGGGCAGGTATCGGTTTCGGCTAAAATAGTATCAACCTTATCCCCCATATGAATTTTCTGAACAGCAGCACGGTAAGCTTTGTAGCTTTGACCTCTTGCACCGGCAGGAGTATAGTTGCCGTTATTTATACGAACAGTTACTTCGTTTCCTTCTCCTGCTAAAATCTGGGCTATTTCGCCTGCAAATTCAGCCCCATTTCCACAGCAACAGAAAATTCCGGGAAGGGCAGGGTTTACTTCGTCAATTCCCTCTCTTATTGCTTTTGCACTTTCTAAAAGAGACTCGCCCTGAGTTTCTATAAAAGCTTTTGTAATAGCAAGGCTTTTTTCATCGGTTTTATTTGTAAATTCAAAAAGCTCTTCTCGGCTTATGGAAAAACCAATTTTTTCAGAAAGCTTTTCAAGATGAATGGGACAGGCACAACCGCCACCTCTCCAGGCCATAAGGCGAAAGTCGTCATCAACCATAATAACTTTAGGATGGTGGGATCAACAGTTTTCATTGCGTTTTTTATATATTCCTTAAAACCCTCGTCATAAGGGCAGCAGGTATGTCTTTCACTGCCATCTTTTAAGCTTACATACTTTTGAAAAGCAAATTCTTCGTTAAGCTTATATCCGTGGCCAATGGTTGCCTGAACCAAGATTCCGCACTCAAAGCCCATTTCAGCAAGGCGGTCGCGGAATTTATCGTACTTTTCACAGGCAATTGCAGCTTTATCTATAGCAGGGTCACCCTCAGGGGTAAGCTGAATACTGAAAAGCGCACAAGTGGCAATATTATTTTCATATTGCATTTTAATATCTTCGCATATTTCATCAATATGATCTATATCAAGTGGCATTATACTGTAGTTTTGCATACCGCTCTCTCCTTTTTATTTTATGGGTTTAGTATAGCATATCACTTTTTAAAAAGCAATAGTTTTAAAATTCTCTTTCCGCTCTTATTTGTCTTGGAGTTTTACCCGTATGATTTTTAAGAATTTTACGAAAATACGAGGCGGAACTAAGGTTTAATATTTCGGCTATTTCGTCGAGCTTTTTGTCGGTAGTTAAAAGAAGGTTTATCCCCTTTTGCACTATTGCCCTTTGCCTGATAAGATTCGGTGTTTCCCCATCTTTTTTAAAAAGCATATATAAATACGGTGTGCTTATTCCGCTCATACTCGCAATATGCGGCATTGAAAGGGTTGGGTTTTCAAAAATTATATTTTTAATTTTTTCTGTCATGCTTTCGTTTTTTTCCAACATAAGAGGAGCAATTTCTGCAGCTGCCGCATAAAAGGAAGCCAGGGCTTCGCAGGTGATGTTTTTTCCGGTTGTCGGAATTTTTAAAAGAATATCTTTTATGTTATCATCACAATTTACAATTTGAAGCTCGTATTTTTTTCGTTTGCAATTCCCATTTCTTTATACCCAAGTGACAAAAACTTAATTTCTTCCCCTTCCCAGTACGACTGATACGCAAGTCCAATAGGAATATGAAATACATCGCCCTGATTTATGTAAATTGTTTTATCTTTTGAAACTATTTTGGCGCTGCCCGAAAGCATAAATGCTATATAATTATAAGGGCAGCCGTTTCTTTGGTCGGTATAGTGTTTTTCGTATAAAACAAACTTATTAAAATTAAATTTATCATACAATAATATATTATTTCCCATTAAAAACCACCTTTTAACTATACAATATTACCCTTTTGTTATATTATATTATGTTTTATTTTATCTGTCAATGTGTTATATTGTTATCGAGGTGATGAAATTGAACAAACAAATAGTTTTTTCTAAAAAAGATACTGCCGAGCTTTGGGATATTGAATACAAAAAGCCTGGCATAAACCAGGCAAGTGTTGAAACACATTTCAGTGCAATAAGTTCAGGAACAGAAAAGGCAAATATTACAGGCAACCCTAATATTTCTTCTGTGCCGAACGCACCAGTTGTTTTTCCAAGATATTTAGGATACAGCAGTGCAGGTGTTGTAAAAGAAGTTGGAGAAAATGTTACTCATATTGCCCCCGGCGACAGAGTAATTGTTTTTCAAGGTCAACACAAAAAATATAACACATTGTCAGCTGACAATGTTGTTAAAATTCCTTATGATGATATTCCTCTCGAAGAAGCGGCACTTATTTTTATTACAACATTCCCCCTTGCGGCAATTCGTAAAACAAGACTTGAAATTTCGGAAAGTGCTCTTGTTATGGGACTGGGAATTTTAGGTCAGTTTGCAATTAAGTTTTTAAAAGCCGCCGGTGCAGCTCCCATTATTGCCGCCGACCTTTTGGAAGAACGCAGACAATCGGCTCTCTCTCTTGGTGCAGATTACGCCTTTGACCCTGCCGATCCCGATTTTGCCGAAAAAGTTAAAAATGTAAGCGGGGGCGGAGTTAATGTTTGTATCGAAGTTACAGGCGTTGGCGCAGGACTTGACAGCACACTTGACTGTATGGCACGCTTTGGAAGAGTTGCACTGCTGGGCTGTACAAGAGATAAAAACTTTACCATAGATTACTACAAAAAAATCCATTGGCCGGGTATTACACTTATTGGCGCTCACACTCAGGCGCGTCCCGATCAGGAATCGCACCAGGGTTACTATACTCATCGCGATGATATTTTAGCTACACTTAAGCTTTTGAATATGAAAAGAATTACTCTTTCTGATATGATAAAAGAAATTCACTCACCAAAAGAATGCGGCGAAGTTTACGAGAGGCTTATAAACGAGAAAAACTTCCCATGTGCAGTTTTGTTTGACTGGAGGGATATAAAATGAGAAAAATAAAAATTGCAATTATAGGAGCTAACGAAAACAGCCACGCCTCCCCCATAACCGACACACTTAGAAATTTAACCGATGTTTTTGAAGTTGTGGGTTACGCTTTACCCGAAAACGAAGAAGAAAAATTTCCGGACATTATTGAAAGAAGCTATTTGGGGTTAAAAAAACTTACTTTAAACGAAATTTTAGAAGATAAAGAAATAGAAGCTGTTGCCGTTGAAACAGAGGAAATATATCTTACAAAATACACTACTCTTTGTGCAAAATATGGCAAGCACATACATATGGAAAAGCCGGGCGGCACTTCGCTTTCGGAATTTGAAGAAATGATTTCGGAAGTTAAGAAAAGCGGAAAGGTTTTTCACACCGGATATATGTACCGCTACAACCCCGTAATTTCTGATGTTTTAAAAAGAGCAAAGGCAGGTGAGTTTGGCGAGATTATAAGCATAGAAGCGCAAATGAACTGTCCGCACAAAAAAGAAATTCGCCAGTGGCTCGAAGTTTTCCCCGGTGGAATGATGTTTTTTCTCGGCTGTCACCTTATTGATTTTATATATAACATACAAGGCGAGCCTGAAAATATTATTCCACTAAACAGAAGCACAGGACACGAAGGTGTTACAGCCGACGATTTTGGAATGGTGGTACTTGAATACAAACGAGGTGTTTCTTTTGCCAAAACAACTTCTGCCGAAAAGGGTGGTTTTTGGAGAAGGCAAATTGTAATTTGCGGTACAGAGAAAACCATTGAAATAAAACCCCTTGAAATGTATGCCGAAGGCGAAGGCGTTGCACCGCTTACTACATCTGCAAAGGAATATTCCACAAACGATTGGGGCGATGAAGGCAAGCGCTATAAAAGCGAAGCTTTTGACAGATATGCACCCATGATGCTTGGCTTTGCCGAAATGGTTCGCGACGAAAAGGTAAACCCCTATACCCCGGATTATGAACTTAAGCTTTATAAACTAATAACAAAGTGTTGTAAATAAGAGCCTTACATTGTTATACAAAATAAAAAAACCGCAGATTTAAAAATCTGCGGTTTAATTATTAGGATAAATCTTCTACATAAAGAGTTCTTACTGCATCGTCGCCTTTCGAGAGGGCATCGCTATCTCTTTTTTCAAAGAATTTAAGTGCAACCTGTGGAAAAAGTGCGTAGCTGAGAACGTCTTCAGGTTTCTGATAGTGGCCTTTTTCTTTAAGCTCTTTTTCATAGCCTTCAAGTTCAGGCTGAAGTAAATCGGCAGGGCGGCAAGTAATTAAAGGCTCGTCGCCAATTGCTTTTTTTCTTACTTCTTCGTTAACAGGTGCAGGAAGCTGACCGTATTCGCCACGAAGAACGCCTTTTGATTCTTTTGGAATCATTTTGTATCTCTCGCCTGAGAGAACGTTCATAACAGCCTGAGTACCAACAATCTGGCTTGTAGGTGTTACAAGTGGAAGATAACCAAAGTCTTTACGAACTCTTGGAATTTCTGCAAGTACATCGTAATATTTATCTTCGGCACCTGCCTGCTGAAGCTGTGAAATAAGGTTTGAAAGCATTCCGCCCGGAACCTGATAAAGTAGTGTATTTGTATCAACTTTCAAAACTTTAGGATTAAGTGTTCCCTCTGCCTGAAGTTTTTCAGCAACGCCTCTGAAATGTTTTGCAATTTCAGAAAGTTTTGTAAGGTCGATACCTGTATCTCTGCCTGTATCTTTAAGTGTTGCAACAAGTGCTTCTGTTGAAGGCTGTGCAGTACCGTTAGCAAGCGGAGAAAGCGCACAGTCGACAATATCAACATCGGCCTGAATAGCCATAAGGTTTACCATATCGCCTGTACCTGTTGTGTTGTGGGTATGAAGGTGAATTGGTATCTGGATATCGCGTTTTAATGCTTTAACAAGTTCGTAAGCATCGAAAGGCAGTAAAAGGTTTGCCATATCTTTAATACAAATTGAATCGGCACCCATACTTTCAAGCTTTTTAGCAAGCTTTACAAAGTATTCAATGTTGTGAACAGGGCTTGTTGTATAAGAAAGCGCCGCTTCACACCAGCCTTTGTATTTCTTTGTATATTTAATAGCTGCTTCAAGGTTTCTTACGTCATTTAAAGCATCAAATATACGAATAACGTCGATACCATTTTCAATCGATTTTTTAACAAATTCCTCAACAACATCGTCTGCATAGTGTTTATAGCCGAGGATATTCTGACCACGGAAAAGCATCTGCAGTTTTGTGTTAGGCATATGTTTTTTGAATGTTCTGAGTCTTTCCCATGGGTCTTCATCGAGAAAACGCATACAAGCATCGAAGGTTGCGCCACCCCAGCACTCAAGTGACCAGTAGCCAACTTCATCGAGCATCTCAAGAGCGGGAATCATATCTTCGATACGCATACGTGTTGCCGCCTGACTCTGGTGAGCATCACGCAAAATTGTATCTGTAATATATAATTTTTTAGCCATATTTTTCTCCCTTCTTTAAATTACATAAACAAGGTTAAGAACGCACCTGCAGCAATTGCAGAGCCTATAACACCCGCAACGTTGGGGCCCATAGCGTGCATAAGAAGGAAGTTTGAAGGGTCTTCTTTCTGGCCGACTACCTGGGACACACGTGCCGCCATTGGAACTGCCGAAACGCCGGCTGAGCCAATAAGTGGGTTTATCTTGTTCTTTCTTGTGAAAAGGTTCATAATTTTTGCAAGAATTACGCCGCCTGCTGTACCGCCTGCAAAAGCAACAACGCCCATTACAACGATTTTAATTGTTCCCCATGTAAGGAACACATCAGCAGTTGCAGTTGCGCCAACAGAAATGCCGAGGAATATTGTAACAATATTCATAAGCTCGTTCTGAACTGTTTTTGAAAGGCGCTCAACAACGCCACATTCGCGCATGAGGTTACCAAGCATAAGGCAACCAACAAGTGGGGCAGCCGATGGAAGCAGAAGTGCAACAAAAATTGTTACAACGATTGGGAAAATAATTTTCTCTGTTCTGCTTACTGAGCGAAGCTGTTTCATTTTTATCTGGCGTTCTTTTTTAGTTGTTAAAAGCTTCATAATAGGTGGCTGAATTACAGGAACCAGCGCCATATATGAATATGCCGCAACAGCAATAGGACCGAGAAGTTCCGGTTTAAGCTTACTTGTTACGAAAATAGCTGTAGGACCATCAGCACCGCCGATAATACCGATTGATGCCGCTCCGTTATAGTCAAATCCGAGAGCCATAGCACCAAAGAATGCAACAAACACACCAAGCTGAGCTGCGGCGCCTAAAAGAAGGCTCTTAGGGTTAGCAATTAGTGGGCCAAAGTCTGTCATAGCGCCAACGCCGATGAATATAAGGCATGGGTAAATACCAAGTTTTACGCCAAGGTACAAAACATCGATAAGGCCAACTGCTTCGGTTGTGCCATCTGGAAGCGGCACGCCGTTTGCAAACATTTCCCAGTGAACATGTCCGCCCTCGAAAAGAGCTGTGTGATACATACCTGCACCGGGCAAATTAGTTAAAAGCATACCAAAAGCTATTGGAAGGAGCAAAAGAGGCTCGAACTGTTTAACAATAGCAAGGTACAAAAGCACACAGGAAACAGCAAGCATTATAAGAACTTTCCAGTTTGCCGCTATCATAGCAAAGCCTGTTTGCCCTAAAAAATCTAAAATTACGTCCATTTGTATACTCTCCTTTTCTTAAGGATTAAGCAATTGTGCAAAGTGCGCTGCCGCTTTCAACAGAAGAACCTTTTGAAACTGCAACAGATGTAACTTTGCCATCAGCAGGAGCCATAATTTCGTTTTCCATTTTCATAGCTTCGAGTATCATAAGTACCTGACCTGCTTTAACAGTATCGCCTACTGCAACTTTAACATCTAAAATTGTGCCAGGCATTGGAGCTGAAACTGCTGCGCCTGCGCCTGTTGCTGCAGGAGCCGGTGCTGCTGCGGGAGCAGGAGCTGCTGCAGGAGCTGCTGCAGGAGCTGCTGCTTTAGGAGCAGGAGCTTTGCCATCATCTTCCATAAGTTCAAGAGCGATTTCGTATTCTGTACCATTTACATTTACTTTATATTTTTTCATAATAAATCTTTCCTTTCTGGTAATTAAAGTTTTTTAATACTTAAAATTCTGATAGCGCTGACATCTTTGCCCATTTCTTCGGCAAGTGCCGCTGAAACTGCTGCAACAAATTCGCCTTTATTGGGAATTTCGAATTTTGCAGGAGCTTCCTGTTTTGAAGCTTTAACCTTCTTCTCTTTTGGAGCTTTGTCCTCTTTAATAAAGAGCTGACAAATAGCACCCATAATTTTGCAAATAATAATAATTGAAATAAGGCCGATAAATACAAGGCCAAAACCAAATCCAAAAACTGTAAGCGGAGTAATTTCTGCCACTGCTGTTTCAGCTACCTGCTGTGCTGTTTCCAAAGCTTCGGCAGTTTCTGTTACTGCTTCTGTTGTTGCCGGATTTGAAAAAATTGATAATAATTTTTCGAACATACCTATTTCCTCCTTTCATATGTCAATAGATATCCGCTAAGATGGCGTGCAAAGAAAATTTGCACGCCACTTATGTGCTTATTATAACTGTGAAAGTGCAACTGCAACTGCAACAGTCATACCAACCATTGGGTTGTTACCTGCACCGATAAGGCCCATCATTTCAACGTGAGCAGGAACTGATGAAGAACCTGCAAACTGTGCATCAGAGTGCATTCTTCCCATAGTATCTGTCATACCATAAGAAGCAGGACCTGCAGCCATGTTATCAGGGTGAAGTGTTCTGCCTGTACCGCCACCGGATGCAACGGAGAAGTATTTTTTACCCTGTTCAATACATTCTTTTTTATATGTTCCTGCAACAGGATGCTGGAAACGAGTTGGGTTAGTTGAGTTACCTGTAATAGAAACGTCAACCTTTTCGTGATGCATAATAGCAACGCCTTCACGAACATCGTCACAGCCAAAGCAACGAACAGCAGCTCTTTCGCCTTTTGAATAAGCTGTTTCAGAAACAATTTTAAGCTCGCCTGTGTAGTAATCAAATTCAGTTTCTACAAAAGTAAAGCCATTTATACGTGAAATAATCTGAGCAGCATCTTTTCCAAGACCATTTAAGATTACCTGAAGTGGCTCTTTTCTAACTTTGTTAGCTGATTTTGCAATACCGATTGCACCTTCAGCAGCTGCAAATGATTCGTGACCTGCCAAAAATGCAAAACATTTTGTATCTTCGCTTAAAAGCATAGCGCCAAGGTTACCGTGACCGATACCAACTTTTCTGTCATCAGCAACAGAGCCGGGGATACAGAAAGCCTGAAGGCCTTCGCCCAGAATTTCAGCAGCTTCACTGGCGTTTTTGTAGCCTTTTTTAATTGCAATTGCAGCACCTACAATGTAAGCCCAGCAAGCATTTTCAAAGCAGATAGGCTGAATGCCTTTTACCATATTGTAAACGTCAAGCCCTTTGTCGTCACAAATTTTCTTTGCTTCTTCGATTGAAGCAATGCCGTATTTAGCGAGTACTGCATCAATCTGTTTTATTCTTCTTTCGTAGCTTTCAAACAATGCCATTATAAGTACCCTCCTTACTGCTGACGTGGATTGATAACGCGAGCTGCATCATCAAATCTGCCGTACTGGCCGGATGCTTTCTGCATAGCTTCGTTTGCATCCATGCCTTTGCCTATCATTTCCATCATTTTACCAAGGTGAACAAATTTGTAACCGATAATGTGATCTTCATCATCAATTGCCATTTCTGTTATGTAACCTTCAGCAAGTTCGAGGTAACGAGCACCTTTTTCTTTTGTTGAGAATACAGTACCAACCTGGCTGCGGAGACCTTTACCAAGATCTTCAAGACCGGCACCGATTGGAAGACCGCCTTCTGAGAAAGCTGTTTGAGTTCTTCCGTAAACTATCTGAAGGAAGAGTTCTCTCATTGCTGTGTTAATAGCATCACAAACAAGGTCAGTATTAAGAGCTTCAAGCAAGGTTTTACCAACGAGGATTTCACCAGCCATAGCAGCCGAGTGAGTCATACCGGAGCAACCACATGTTTCAACGAGAGCTTCTTCGATAATACCTTCTTTAACATTGAGTGTTAATTTACATGTTCCCTGCTGGGGAGCACACCAGCCGATACCGTGTGTAAGACCGGAGATATCGCTGATCTGTTTTGCTTTTACCCATTTACCCTCTTCAGGAATGGGAGCATTTTCGTGACGTACGCCTTTTGCAACGCAAGTCATCTGTTCAACTTCGTGCGAGTAATTCATCTTATGCTTCATACCTTTCTGCCCACAAAATATTTAATTAGCAACGCCTCCGTGGGGGGATAACGCGCTTTCGGGGCGCCTTTCGGCACCCGTAAATCCAAAGATAATTAAATTATATCATTTATGGAAAAATTTTTCAATAGTTTTTTTACAATTATTTGTAAAATTTAATCATTTCTTCTGCGGCTTTTTTAGCACTTTCGCTTATATTATCGCCGCTTATAATTCTTGCAACCTCCAAAACCCTTTCATGGTGGTCAAGAATATGTACATTTGTACTAAAGCTTTCATTTTCAAAGCTTTTTTCGATAAGGTAATGATTTTCGGCCAGAGAGGCAATTTGCGGAAGATGGGTTATACAAATAACCTGTTTCTTTTTGCCAAGGGAGCAAAGCTTTTCGCCTATTCTTCCCGCCGCTTTTCCGCTTACACCCGTATCAATTTCGTCAAACACCAAAGTGCCAACGCCATCAGCATCGGACAAAACTGTTTTTATTGCAAGGCATATTCTTGACATTTCGCCGCCCGATGCAATATTTACGAGAGGTTTTAAATTTTCCTGAGGATTTGTTGAAACCATAAATTCTATTTTATCCTGCCCGTTTGATGCAAAATTATCTTTTTCCACCAAAACCCCAAAGCGTACTTTTTCCATATCGAGAAATTTAAGTTCTTCGTTTACGCCTTTTTCTATTTTTTCTGCCGCAGCTTTTCTTTTTGAAGAAAGTTTATCGGCGCAAAGCGAAAGTTTTTCACGAAGGGCTGTAAGCTCTTTTGAAAGCTCCGCCTCCCTTTCGCCCGAAAACTCAATGTTTTTAACTTCTTCGCGCAAAGTGTCGGCATAAGAAAGAATTTCGGAAATCGAAGAGCCGTATTTTGTTTTAAGTTTGCTTATAAGATAAAGCCTTTCCTCTATCTGCGAAAGCTCCCCTTCATCAAAATCAAGATTTGATCCATAAGAAGAAATTTCTCTTGCAACATCTTCTGCCCTGTACAAAATTTCGGAAAGTTCATCTATTTTCTTTGCCATTTCGCCATCGCAGGAAGCGGCATCAGAAAGAGTATTTACTGCGCCCGAAAGGCAGGCACAGGCATTTATATCGCCACCGTAAAGAGCCTCGTATGCACCAATTACGCTCATTTTTATTTTTTCGCTGTTTTTAATTATTTTAAGCTTTTCGGAAAGCTCTTCTTCCTCGCCTTCGATTAAATCGGCACTATCAATTTCCGAAAGCCAGAAACGAAGTGAATCGAGTTTTCTCAGCTTTTCGCTTTCATCGCACTTAAGACTTTCAATTTCTTTTTCTGTTTCTTTTATTTTTGAATATATTTCTTTATACTCTGCCAAAAGGTTGCCGCTTAAAGCATAGTGGTCAACAAAGTCTATATGATTTGCTTTTGAAAGAAGCTTTTGGCCATCGTTCTGACCGTGAATATTTACGAGCAGGTGACCAATTTTTTTAAGCCCAGCAACAGATGACATTTCGCCGTTTACTTTGCAGACATTTCGCCCGTCATCAAATATTTCGCGGCTTATGGGAATTTCGTTGCCTTCAAAAGGGCCGATTTCTTCTTCCAGAGCACTTTTTTCTGCATCTGAAAGCAGAAACATAGCCTCAACCTTTGCCCTTTTTTCGCCATGGCGGATTATGTCGCGGCTGCTCCTCTCCCCAAGCACCATATTAAGCGAATCAATTATAAGGGACTTACCTGCCCCCGTTTCGCCCGTTAAAACATTAAAGCCACCAAAAAGCGTTATTTCGCTTTTTTCAATAACGGCTACATTTGAAATAATAAGCTGACTTAGCATATCTTTTCTCCAAAATTAATTATCTATCATAGAAGTGAGTGTTTTTGTAAGGGACGCGGCATCTTTTTCACTTTTTACCACAACCAAAACAGTATCGTCCCCTGCGATTGTGCCCAAAATTTCGCTATATCCCATTCCCTCAATTGTAATTGCCGCCGCCTGAGCCATTCCCGAAAGGGTTTTAATAACTATCTGATTCATAGCATAATCGGCGCTTACTACTGAATTTGAAAAAATTGTTTTAATTCTGCTTCCACTGCCTGCAATATTACTGCTTGAGCCCTGCTGAGCATAGCGATATCTACCGTCGCCCGTTTGCAGTTTCATAATATTAAGGTCTTTGATATCACGGGAAACAGTTGCCTGTGTTACGTTGAAGCCCATTTTTTCAAGCTCACGTGTAAGCTCGTCCTGAGTTTCAATAACTTTTGAGTTTATAAGCGATAAAATTGTGTTATGTCTTTTTTGTTTCATAGCATAAAACCTCTATTTCAGTTTTTCGGAAAGCAAATTATAAAATCCGTTTCCATTTATTTTTACAAGCCTTGTTTTATAATTTGATTTTTTAATATACACTCTGTCGCCGCCTGATATAACGCATCTTTCTTTTCCGTCGGCCGTAACGGCGCTTACATCGGTTGCGTTTTGCGGTTTTGAAATTTTAATAATTTTTGTTGACGGAACAACTATTGGCCTCGCCCTCAAAAGATGCGGACATACTGGCGTTATAACCATAGCATCAAGGGCGGGGTCGGCTATAGGGCCGCCTGCAGAAAGCGAATAAGCCGTAGTCCCCGTAGGAGTTGCAACAATTACACCATCGGCCAGGTAGTTTCCAAGCAATTCATCATCGATATAAATATCAATGTTTTCCATTCTTGCAAAGTCCATTCGTTTTATAACTATATCGTTAAGTGCGGCAACGGTTTCTTTTTTACCGTCGCGATGAAGAATTTTAGCCTCAATCATCATTCGCTCTTCAATTTCAAAACCTGTTTCAAGCTTTTTATATTCTTCTTCACAAAAGCTTTTGCTTTCACTTCCCGTAAGAAAGCCAAGTCTTCCTAAATTCACGCCCAAAACTGCTTTTTCGTAAGGGGCGGCATTATGTGCAACCTCAAGAAGTGTTCCATCTCCTCCAAGGGCAATAATTATATCGCACTCTTCGTAAATGTTTTCACAAAAATTACCGCAAAGCTTATCAGAAAGCTTTTGTTGAAAATAAACTTCGGAAAAGGTTGAAAGCTTTTTTGCAATTTTTCTTGTATATTCAAAATTTTTATCTTTAATTTCGTTGGGAACTAATCCTATTTTCAAGTCATTCCACCCCACTTTAATATTATTATATCTATTTTTCTCTTAACAGTCAATAAAAATTTAACAAAAAAACGAGGTGTTTAAACACCTCGTTTCAAACTAATTTAAAATATAAACTTTTGCCTGACGTCTGCCAAAAGAAAGAGCTTCTGCACGGCTGTTATAGAAAAGGTCAACCCTGTTTCCGCGGATACCGCTTCCTGTATCGCCTGCTACGCAGTAGCCATAGGTCCACGAGCCGTCAACCGCTTCGATATAAAGCTTTGTTCCAAGAGGAATAACTCTCGGGTCAACCGCAACAACACCATACTGCGCCTTCATACCGCTGGCAGTAATGCCATAATGCGGGTCGCCGGGATATTTTCCGCAGCTTTCATATGAAAGGTCGTAAGCAGATGCACTGCAGGTTATAACGCGTGAATAGCTGAATCCTTTTGATGAAATAACAGAATTTGTTTTACTGGTTGCAGATGATGGCGCGGGTTTTGTTGAAGCATAGGCAATTTTTGTGCCAACTTCAACTATTTTCTTAACGGCATCTTTTTCAACAACAGTATTTACAACATTTCTTTCAATTTCAACGCCATCTTTGTATTTGACCTCATAGGTAACGGTTTTAAGCCCGTTTTTACCTGCCTGAGAAACCTTTGTTGTTCCTTTTGCCAAAGATGAATTGTTTCTTTTTTCAGTAGTGTACGGAATTACCTCAGAAACATCCTCGTACTTAACCTTGACAGCAGAAATTTTAATTTTCATTCCCGCTTTAAGTTTTACCGAATCGTCAAGATTTACGTGAATTTCACTCTTTTCTTCGATTCCAAGCTCGCTTATAAGCTCGCCAACTGAATAAGCAGACGAATTTACAGTTCTTTCACCATTTGCATCAATGATTACAAAATCTTTTGCACGCCTGATTTCAATAAGCATATTTTCGCCTACTTTGCTTTGTGCATCCGGAACAACTCTGTCGTTTTCACCCAAAGTATAACCGGCCTGATCAAGAATATCCTGAACAGTTTTGCCGCTGCTGAGATATTCAGTAACTGTGCCTTCATCGGAAACAGAAACCTTAACCGCCCTGTAAACTGTAATAGCCATATCGTTTACAACAACTTCGTCTTTACCGGGTTCAACCCTGTCGAAATTGCCCAGTGTTATTCCTGCTTCTTCCAAAACGCCCGAAACAGTTGCCTCTCTTGTTTTTAAATTCAATGTCTTTTCTCCGTCGTGTATCACAACTGCATTGTTAGACCATGCAGCCATAAGCAAAATGAAGCTCAAAATAAGAAGTACTGAAACAGATGTCAAAATTGCATATTTTTTTATCTCGTGTTTGGTGAGTTTTTTCATTTCAAACATCCAATCACTCCTTTGCCACGTATTTTACAATAACTTTTGCCTTTTGTCAAATATTTTTTAACGAGTTTTTGAAAAGTTTTTAAAAAATTGTTACAAAAACCATTGCCGAAATCCTTGTTTTTTAAGGGTTTTGCCGATTTTGGAGCTTTTTTAAAAAAATGTTAAAAAAATTTCTGGAAATTGAATATTTTTACTATATTTTTACATTTTATTACATTTTTTTCCATTTTTAAAAAGGTGTATTTTTTCCTTATTTTTTCAGAAAAAGCCCATAAAAACGCGGTTTTCACCAAAATTGCACCCCTAAATGTATTGCTGTGTTTTTTTTAAAACCCCAATATGTAGTTGTTGATTTTTTGGAATTTTAAGGAAATTTATATGTAAAATCCTTCCAAAATCAAGCTTTTAAGGCACTGCTTTTGAGCCTTTAAAATTATTAAAATTTATTACAAAACTAATCCGCCAAAATCATTTAAATTCTGACGGATTACTGCAATTATTTTTTCAAAATATTATGAGTTTCTTCCTATTATTATATAATAATATATAAAACTACTGGCTGCAGGTATATGGGGCAAGCTCAAGTTTTACAAAATATCCCTTTTCGTGACTGCAAACAGGGCAATGCTCGGGAACATCTTTTCCGCTATGAATATGGCCGCAATTAAGACACATCCATTTTGTTTCATTTTCGCAGGAGTAAAGTTTATTTTGTTCCATCATTTCCTGAAACATTTTAAAGCGGTCGCCATGAGTTTTTTCAATTTTGGCAATCATTTTAAAAGATGCGGCAATGCTTTGAAAACCTTCTTCTCTTGCCTTTTGTTCAAAGGCAGGGTAAGCGTCGCCGCTTTCTTCAAACTCGTTATGGGCGGCGCATTTTAAAATTTCTGCCATTGACTCGTTTATATCAACTGGATACGAGCCATCAATTTTAATATTCTCGCCTGCACATTCTTTTAAATGGTTATAAAAAATTTCGGCGTGTTCCTTTTCCTGACCTGCGGTAAATTTAAAAACTTCTTCAAGGGCATAATGCTTTTGTGCTCTTGCCTGAGAAGCGGCAAAGGTATAGCGGTTTCTTGCCTGGCTTTCGCCTGCAAAGGCACGCATTAAATTAAGCCTTGTTTCGCTTTGTTTAAAATCCATAGTAAAATCCTCCTTATATATAATAAGGATATTTTTACCTTTTTTTATTTTTTTATTCAAAGTTTAAGAGAGCGGCAAAGCCGCTCCCCTAAAAAATGTTATAAAGGAAATTGCAATTTTCGTTTTTTGGAAAATCAAGATTTTCCTCTTTATAGCATAAACTCATAAAGGTCGCGTGTTACAACCATTTCGCTATTCTCGTGTGACTGCAAAAACGATACAGGCATAAAGCGGGACTCATCCTGAAGGGAAATTTTGCGGGCTATACCCCACTGCCAGTCGCAGTAAAGATAAACTTTTAAAACTTTTGCTTTAAGAAGCTGTTTCATACCGAGAGTTACGCATCTTCTCGGGAAAATTTCAAGAGCACCACGCATTTTGTGAAGGCCGTTATTTACAATTGTTTCTTTTGAAATATCAAGCTTTCTTGTGCCGATATTTTTGTATTCTTCATCGGTAATATTTTCGTCCTGTGCAGGAGGCTCGTTAAATGCAATATGGCCGTTTATGCCTACGCCTGTAAGGCAGATGTCAACTTTACCCAAGGTTTCAAAAAGTGCGTCAATTTCAGCTTCTTTTCCTGGTTCAGGGAAAAGGCGCTGGCTTTCAGGCATAATAAGGTCTTTATCAATTTTTGAATAGAGAAGATTATCCATAATCTGATGGAAGCTTAAAATACTTTCGTATTCAATGGTTTCATCATTATCTGTAAGATATTCATCCATATTGATAAACCAGCAATTTTTAAGGTTTATTCTTTCTTTATTGATAATTTCTGCAAATGGCGGATACTGCATAATTGGGCCAACAGGGCAGATAATTACAGTTTTTTCGCCTTTTTTGTTGTTTTCGATAATGGTATCAGCCATAAGACGAGCCATTTCGTCATACATTTCGGCCTCTTTTTCCATAACACGCATTGGAATTTTTGCGTTTTCAAGCCATTTTTCAGGTGCGCAGGTATAAGTGTTCATTTTAAATTCTCCTTATTTTATAAATTTTCCGCCAATCATTACTTTGGCAGGATATAAATTTTCATCAGCAATATAAATATCAGCAAGCTTGCCCTTTTCAAGAGAGCCGATTTCTTTCTCCATTCCTATAACTTTGGCAGGAGTAAGGCTTGCCATTTTAGTAGCATCTACAAGCGGTATTCCGTTTTCAACTATGTTTCTGAGCATCTGTGAAAGCGGCTGAATACTGCCTGCAAAACGAGTTCCATCGGTAAGGCGGGCAACCCCATCGGAAACGATAAACTTTGTTGCCTCCTCATCGTCTTTCATACCGAGGGTATAAACTCTGCCATCGCGTGGCATTCCGCCTGCACGAAGACAATCGGAAACAATACAGAGCTTATCTGCCCCTTTGCATTTATAAGCAACCTTTAAAAGTTCGGGGATAATATGATGATTATCTGCTAAAAGCTCAAGGGTAAGCCTTTCGTCGGTAAGGCCTATTTCCATAAGGCCTGCATATCTTTTGCCTTCTTCAACCCTTGCGGTTGACATTGCGCAGTACCAGTGAGTACAGTTTGAAAGGCCTGCTTCAATACAGGGGTAAATTGTATCGCTTCTGCCATCATCGTGTCCGCCGGAAACTACAATTCCCTTTTCTTTTAGTGCTTTTGTCATTTCTACTGCTCCGGGAAGCTCGGTAGAAATAGTAACATTTTTAATAACATCGCTGTTATCTAAAATAAAATCGTAGCTGTCTTTACTTGGCACACGCAAAAATTCTGCTTTTTGTGCGCCCTTATTTTTATAAGAGATATAAGGCCCTTCAATATGTGCGCCCAAAACGCGGCATATATCGGTTTTTTTCATATATTCTCTTGTTCTTTTAACCATAAACTCAATACTTTTTACAGGGGCGGTTACAGAAGATGTTAAAAGCGATGTTGTACCGCTGCTGCTATGAAATTTAAGGGCGTTTTCATAGTCTTCAATATCTTCATCCATAAAGTCGCCGCCAAAGCCGCCATGAGTATGAATGTCGACAAGGCCGGGGAGAACATATTTTCCCGTAGCATCATATTCTTCTCCCCCTGAAAGGGCGTAGCCTATTTCTACTATTTTATCGCCTTCAATTTTAATATCGGCGCCTTCTAAAATTTCGTCCTTTAAAACAAGATTACCGTTTTTAATTATCATTTTATCACATCCTCAATTTTTGAAACAATGCCATAATCGGCATATTCGAAAATTCTTGCATCTTTATCGGGATTTATGGCAATTACGGTTTTTGCGCTTTCAATAGCACAGGTATGCTGAACAGCGCCCGAAATTCCAATTGCAATATAAATGGCAGGCGAAACGTTTTTGCCCGTAAGCCCAACCTGACATTCGTAAGGCAAAACCCCTTTATCAACCGCAGAGCGTGATGCCGCAACAGTGCCGCCTATTTCTTTAGCAAAGGCTTTTATTCTATCAAGAGCGTCTACCGCCCCCGCTCCTGTCGAAACCAAAATATTACTGCTTTCAGAAACAACTCTCGCCGTTGCCATTTGCGGAAGAGTAAGAGATTTTATTTTCGCAATAATGCTGCCGCTTCCTGCAGGGCGATACATATAAAGGGTTTCGCCGCTGCATTCAAAATGGGTACAGTCAGCACAAAGGCCGAGCGATAATTTTGCCGCCACTATGGGAGCCGTTCTTCTGCCCCAGATATCTGCATTCCACAAAACTGCCACAGGCTTTTTTAAAAGTATCATATCGGCAATTTTTTGCGGATCTTTTTCCAAAATCAGCTCTACTTTTTCGGCTATTTCTTTTGTTTTTTCAAAAACCTCTTCCCCTATTGCAAAAGCAAAAGAAACTTTTTCGCCGCTTTTTTTCTCGAAAATTGCCTCCTCTTTCTCGGAAAGGCTTTTTTCGATTACTTCCATCAGCTCTCCCTTTGAAATAAACTTACATTTTCTCTGCCCCATACTGCTTTCAAAGGTTTTTAAAACCCTTGTAGGAGAGCCAGAAAGGCCGCATTTTTCAGTATCGGCGCCAACAAAATCGTTTGACAGCACTTCCACCTCGCCAACCTTTGAGCGAAGAGAAGGAAAACGCAGTTTGTTTATTCTTTCAACGGTTATAAGGGCTGGAAGGGGTGCCTTTTCACATTCTGAAAGCCTTGTTCTGCAGGAAATTTCATTTTCGCTGCAATTAAGCTCCAAAACATTTGTAATTACGGGAACAGAAAGCATTTCGGACAAAAGCGGACCTGTTTGAGCAGTATCGCCATCAATACTCTGGCGGCCGCAGATAATAAGGTCATATTCCATTTTTTTAATGGCACAGGACAAAATGTAAGCCGTTGCAAGAGTATCGCTGCCTGCAAAGGCGCTATCGCAAAGCATTTTTACTTTTGCCCCAAGCCTTGTTAAGGGCAAAAGGGCATCTTTTGCCGATGGCGGCGCCATACTTAAAACAGTTACATCGCCCGAAAGAGTTAGTGCCGCCTCTATGGCACACTGGTCGAAGGGGTTTATCTCCCCTTTTATAACTTTAACCAAAACTAAAATTTTCATATTTCTTCACTGTAAATCGGCGCAAGAGCATCGTGCACCGCTTTATACTTTTCAAATAATTTAAGATATTTTTCGTGGTTTTCCATATTTGGCACAGTTTCGCTTATAATCTCGTTACATTTTTCCTGAGCATCGGCAAAAGAAGTAAAAAAGCCACAGGAAACACCTGCCATAATGGCACTTCCAAGGGAAGAATCGGAGCTTTTTTTCTCGATTAAGCCAATTCCAAGCACATCGGCAACAATCTGCCTCCAGAGAGGGCTTTTTGCGCCGCCGCCTATAATAAACGCCTTTTCTTTATGGTTTATATTTTTACTGTCAAGATATTTTTTACAATCAAGCAGCGAAAATGCAACGCCTTCAAGCACTGCACGGGTAAAATGTGCCTTTGTATGATGAGCCCTGACGCCTATAAAGCTGCCGCAAAGGTTAGGGTCAGCATAAGGGGTAAGCTCGCCGTTTAAATATGGATGAAACATAAGCCCTTCGCATCCGGGCTCAATTTTCTCTGCGCCCTTATCAAGCTCTTTATAGTCGCCACCGAAGGTATCACGATACCACCTGAGAGATGCGGCGCAGCTTTTTGTAGCAGTTCCAGGGTACCAAAGGCCCTCTGTAACGTGGCTGTAGTTTACAAAATCGCGGTCGGGATAAGGCTTATCAGTTATAGTACAAATTCTGCCTGCAGTTGCAAGCTTAATTGTTATATCTCCCTTTTCGGTAGCGCCTGCTGCCAAAACCTCGAGGGCAGTATCGGTTGTGCCGCACAAAACTGCAGTGCCCTCGCAAAGGCCGCACTTTTTCGCCGCCTCAGCCGTAACTGTACCAACAATTTCCGAAGGTGCTTTAACAGTTGGGAGCATATCAGGAGTGATATGTGCCATAGCGCAAAGGCTTTCATCCCACGCCTTTTTGTTAAAATCAAAAAACATACTGCCCTGCGCCTCTATGTAATCGGTAACAAAATCGCCCGTTAAACAGTGGCGCACATAGTCTTTTGAAAACATAATTTTACGAATCTTTTTAAAGGTTTCGCCCTCGTTTTCATAAAGCCAAAGCATTTGGGGAAGTGTCCAGATAGTTGAAGGCTTATGAAAGGTTTTCTTCATAATTTCTTCGCCGAAATTTTCTGAAAGAAATTTGCTCTGAGCCGTACTTCTTGTATCGGTCCAGTAAATTGAAGGGCGCAATATATTAAAGTTTTCGTCACACAAAACGGCGGTGTGAGTTGCCGCATCAATGGAAATTGCGGCAATATCGTTTGCCGAAATGCCGCTGTTTTCCAAAATATTCTTAACGTTCTCACGAAGAGCCTGATACCAGTCCTCTCCCTTTTGTTCTACAAAACCGTTTTGTGGGTAATATGTTTTATATTCGGTTGTGGAAACCGCTTTTATTTCTCCGCTTTCAGAAAGCAGTGTGGCTTTGGAAGCTCCGCCGCCAAAATCAATTCCCAGTACGTATTTCATAGCAATAATCCTTTACTTATTAAGGTATGCGTAGTCTTCATCAGTTGTCATAAAGAAGCCACGGTTTTTGCCGGCCATAATCCAGAGATAGTAGTTTTTGCCCGCAGGAGCACACGCAAATGGATGGTATCCTCTGTGAATTTCAACAGCATCGCCGCTTTTAACTTTAATAGTTTCGTCAATATCGCCTTCTTTTGTGTAAACCAGCTGAATGCCCATTCCGGCAGGCTCTTCAAACTCGTAGTAGTAAACTTCTTCTGTGTTGGCTTCAACCGGCATATTATCATCATCGTGTTTATGTGGTGGGAATGATGACCACTGGCCGCCTTCAACATAAGCTTCGCCAATATAAATAATATCAGCATCAACTCTTTCATCTAAAATAAAGTGAGCCTGACGCTGCCATCCCGGTTTGCCAAGGTCTTTAATAATTACATCTTCAGCATTTATGAGCTTTGGCTCGAAATCGCGGTCTGCAGGGCATTTTGCAACTGCAATTGTAACCTCGCCTACTGCTGTAATTGTAAATTCAGTATTTCTAGGAACATAAACGCATGTTGCCGCACCATCGAACACATTTTTTCTTTTACCAATATTTTCAAAAGTGAAATTTTCGCCTGCAACTGTACATTTACCACCCAAAATTGTAAGGCCGTATTCTTTATCGGTTTCGCTGTATTTTTTGGTTTCGCCATCGCGAAGTTTAACCATATCAAGCTCGATTAAATCAACGCTGCTGTTAGCTTTTGTAATAATTTCGCTTTTACCGTATTTACCATTCCAGCTTTTCTTTAAATTCATCAAATCCACGCTCCTTTAAAAATTTAACTGTTTCCTCATAGGTTGGAACTGCATCTCTCGCACCAACTTTTGTGCATTTAATTGCAGAAACCGCGCTGGAGAAAACGCACGAGTTGTAGTAAGAAAATCCTTTTTCTGCCGCAAAAGCAAAGGCTCCGTGAAAAACATCGCCTGCGCCGTTTGAATCTACGGCGTCAACCTTAAACGACGGATATTCTCTTATTTCGCCGCCTTCGAGGATAATACCTCCTTTTTTGCCCTGAGTAATTACAATTACTTCAGGCGAAAAAAGCTCATAAAGTTTTTTGGCAGCATTTTTTGCGTTGCTCTCGCCCGTAAAGGAGAGGGCAAATTCCTCGGAAGGGATTAAAATATCTGCAAAGGGCAGCAATTTTTCTACCCCTTCATACATTCCGCCCGCATCATACAAAACCTTTGTTCCGCTTTTTTTGGCAAGGACAGCACCTTTTATGGCGTTTTCCATTTCGTTGCCGTCAACAAGCAAGATTTTTGCATTTTTAATCGCTTCCTGCTTTTTATTATCCAGCTCAAATTTTGGCAGGTTTTGTTTATTGAAAACGCAGGTTCTGCTGGCATTTTCAAGGCTTAAAAGAATATATGATGCAAAAGATGATGCTCCTTCTACCCTGTCAACACACTCGGTTGATACGCCGAATTTTTCCAAATCGGCATACAAAAATTTTCCCGATGCATCGCAGGCGAGCGCACCTATATATGCACACTCAGCTCCCAGAGTTGCAGCGGTAGTAAGGGCGGTGGCGCAAGGGCCACCTCCACATTCTTTAACGCTTTGGCAGGGGAACTTTTTATCTTCCTCAGGATAAGTATTTATGGTAATAAGCGTATCGTGCACATTGGCACCAATACCAACTATTTTACTCATGCTCTTCCCTCAGCCCCTAAAAGTTTAATTTTGCCCATAGCAAATTCTTTTACATTTTGTACTGCATCTTTCATAAACATATCAATTGCAACTTTATCTCTTGGAGTTTCAAAAACTTTGTCAAGGAATGAGTAGCATACATCTGTTCCGAAGTTAACTTTTTTGATACCACGTTTAATAGATTCTATAATCTGCTCATCAGGAATACCGCTTCCGCCGTGAAGCACGAGAGGAATATTTGCCGCATCACGGATATCGCTTATTCTCTGCATATCAAGCTTTGGCTCTTTTTTGTATCTGCCGTGAGCAGTACCTACCATAACGGCAAGGGAGCAAACGCCTGTTTTGTCCACAAATTCTGCCGCTTCTTCAGGCTTTGTAAATTCGCCCATATGGTCATCGTTAACAGTTCCAACGTGGCCAAGCTCGCCTTCAACGGGAACGCCAATGCTCGCGCACAAATCCACAATTTTTTTGGTAAGGGCAACGTTTTCGTCAAAGCTATAAGCAGAGCCATCTATCATAATGCCTGTAGCGCCGCCGCGAAGTGCTTTCATAACCTCTTTTTCAGAAGCGCCGTGGTCAAGATGAAAACAAATCGGAACCTTTGCCGCTTTAGCCGCCGCAACTGCAAGAGGCGCAACGTAGTAACCCTCGCCGTTTGTAAAAAGGCGTGAGTAACACTGAATTACAATCGGAGCCGAAAGCTCATCTGCAGCCGCAACAATACCCATTGCAGTTTCCATATTGTAAACGTTAAATGCAGGAAGTGCAAATTCTGCATTTTCTGTATATTTTAAAAGGTCTTTAAGATTTACAAGCATTCTGCCACAGCCTCCTCAATTGTTAAAATATCTACGTTTTCAGGTTTATACATATTCAAGAGATAGTATTCAGCCGCAGAAGTTGTAACCAAAGTGGTAGCGCCCATACGAATGGCATCTTCCCATCTTCTTTCTGCAACCTGTTTCATAACTGATGGCATATATTCGTTCATAATAAGGTTACCTGCAAAAACTGTGTCTTTTTTAGTTAAAAGCATTTCGCAAAGTGAGCCGCATTTTGAAAGAATTTCACGGGTTTTATCAGTTTCGTCAACATCGCGCATCAAAAGTGCGTTATCCTGCGGAGTATAAGCTTTTCCGCTGTTTTTGGGGCTTATTGCACCTGAAGCAATTTTTTCTGCAATATAAGAAGTAAATGTTACAACCTCGGCAGAAAGAGCTATTCCCCATTCTTTGTATTCACGAAGGAAAACTTTTGCATCAGCCGCATCGTAGGCTACTATTTTCTTGTAGCCGTTTAATGCTTTCGCAGTATCTTCCATAACTTTTTTAGTTTCATCAGCTGCTCCGAATAAAAAGTCGAGAGCGTAGCCGCTGTCAGGCTCATCAGCGAGCACTGTAAAGCCTTCGCCCATTTTTTCCATAAGCTCAATAGCTTTTATTGCTTTATCAGGAGTTTTGTAAATTGCATCTTTACCAAGGAAGAAAAGTGTATCAGCATCTTTTGGAAGTGAATTTATTTTTGCAAGAAGGTCACTGCAGAAGCTGTCTTTTCCGAAAACATTACCTTTTTCTTCAATATTTGCAAGAAGAGTTTCAATGTGAGCAGGAATTTTTCCCTCAAGTGCTGCTGCAAGGCGGGCCTCTTTAGTAAACTGAACAGGATCCCAGCCTGTCACGCAGTCGTTTGAGCAGGCGCCGCAAAGGGCACATTCGTAAAGGTTATCAATAATATCCTGCGAGAAAGGAACGCCTTCTCTTGCAACCATTGCAAGGGAAAGAGCTCTTGCCCTTGGAGTATTTCTTTCGTGGCCGGTAGCATTTCCTATCGGGCATATATGGCGGCACATCCAGCAAAAGCGGCATGCGTCAAATGTAGTTTTACTTTTTTCTGAAATCTGCATTATAACCCCTCCTTAAAGTCCAAGTTTAAACGGATTCATAATTCCGTTTGGATCGAGCTGTTTTTTAATTCCTTCAAGAACCTGCATTGCAGGGCCGTACTGTTCTTTCATAAGGCGGCCAAGCTTTAAGCCAACGCCGTGATGGTCGTTAACAACGCCACCGTTTGCGAGCGCTGTTCTGACGCCAAGGTTCCAGATATCGTTATGAAGTCTTAACGCTTCATGTGGGTCCTGTGGAGGATTATCAACAATAAATCTGTCGTAAATCATACAGCCCCATTCATACCAGTGTGAGAAGTGAGCAATGTATCTTGCCATCGGGAAGTTGGTTTCAATAGCTTCTTTCATTGCCCAGTAAATTTTTTCAATGTTATCGTAAGTAGCAATTGTATCAATTGTACCAAACATCTGAGGAAGGTCCATCATATGTCCCGGATAGAAGAATGTAATTTTTTCTTTCCACCATTTTTCGCCGTATTCGCTGCCCAAATCTTCTGCGCCGTATTTGCCGAAAATTTCCATAAGAATTTTATGTTCAACGGCTACAAGCTCTGCAGGGCCTTCGATAGCAATATTCATAAATGCACCTTTTTTCTCAACGCCTACAATCTTTTTAATTAAGGTTGCAGTTTCAGCCTCGTCGTAAAGGCGCATTACAGAAGGTTTGAATTTCTGCAAAAGCTCACGGCTTGCGTTAAAGGCATCTGTCATATTCTGGAACAAAAATCCACGGAACTTTCTTTCCTCAGGCTGATCGTAAATTCTCATCTGAGCTTTTGTAATAACACCAAGTGTACCCTCTGAGCCTATGAAAATCTGATTGAGGTCTGGGCCTGCGGCGTGTTTTGGAACGGGAGATGTTTCAATAATATCACCGTTTGGCAAAACAACCTCCATCTGGAGCACCATATCGTCAATTTTACCATATTTAGTAGAAGAAACGCCTATTCCACGGTGAGCCAAAAAGCCGCCAACTGTTGAACAGGTAAGTGAGCTTGGGTAATGCATTGTTGCATAGCCTTTTTCGTTTGCCGCCCATTCAATATGTTTGTAAACGGAGCCTGTTCCACATTCTATGTACATGCTCTTTGTGTTAATATCGTAAATTTTGTTCATTCTCTTTGTATCGAGAAGTATTCCGCCCGCTACAGGCAAAGCGCCGCCCTGTGAGCCGGCACCGCCGCCCCATGTTGTAACAGGAATTTTATAGTAGTTTGCAATTTTTAAAACCTTTGAGGTTTCCTGCGCGTCTTTAGGCGATACAATAATATCGGCCTCAGGCATTCTGCCGCCGCGGTCTGTCCACATTCTTGAAAGCCAGAAGTAGTCAACCCCGTGAGAAATTTTATCAATTTCTCTTGTTGAGCAGTTTTCTCTGCCAACGGCATCTTCCAGCTCGGACAAAATCATATCCATCATAAAATCGTTAAGCTGCATTTTTTCCATCCTCCATTTTTTGAAAATTATTTTCATTTTTTGAAAAAATATTTACAATTACATTATACACGAATAAAAATTTTTTTCAATAGTTTTTTAAAATTTTTTTGACAAATTCGGCAAAATATGATAAAATTTTAAAAAAATGATACCGAGGTATGTATGAACAGAACAATTTTACAGATAAAAGTTTTATATGATAAGATGGGCGGAGCCGAAAAAAAGATTGCCGACTGGCTTTTCGAAAACCCTTCGGCTATTATTCCCCTCTCAATTACAGAGCTTGCCGAGGCGTGTGGCTGCGGCGAAGCAACTATTGTAAGATTTGCAAAAAGGTTGGGGTTTCCCGGTTATCAGGCGCTTAAAATTGCCATTGCCCAAAATGACAGAGGCGAAAATGTCAGTAGTGCAGTTGACAAAAATGCCACCTGCACCGAAATTTTTTCAAAAATTTCAAACGATATTTACTGTTCCCTTGAAAAAACAAAACAGATTATTGACGAAGCCGCTTTTAAAAAAGCCGCCGAAATTATAATTTCTTCCAAAAACATTTATATTTTCGGGCTTGGAAATTCTTCGTCAATTGCAATTGATGCGGCACATAAATTTATGCGCGCAGGGCTAAACGCTTTTTCATACTGCGACAACCATATGCAGGCAATTGCCGCTTCTCACCTTTCAAAAGGCGATCTGGCAATCGGCATTTCCCATTCCGGTTCTTCCAAAGATATTGTTGAAGCTTTGGAAATTGCCGCAGAGCGTGGCGCAGAAACAATTTCGATTACAAACCGCGGAAAGTCGCCTATTGTTAAAAAAAGCTCCGTTGCTCTTTTTACTTCTTCAGACGAAACAGAACATTCTATTCTGGGGCTTAATTCCCGTATAGCAGCTCTCACAATTATTGATACGCTTTATGCATTTATTGTCAATAATACCCCCGCTGCACCGGAGGCAATCAGCAGAGTTGAAGTTGCTTTGAAGGATAAGAAATATTAGAAGATATATACGCAAAAAAGCACCCGATCGGGTGCTTTTTTATGGCTTTCAAGTACGAAATAGATGCAAGATATTTTAGCTAAATTTTGCACATTCGTGCAAAGCGAAATTATTGCTCCGCAATAGCTAAATTGTTTCTTGCGAAACAGCTAAATTAAATTCGCCTTTAGCGTGTGTAGCACATTTAGCTGCCGCAGGCAATTTAGCTGAACTTGTTCAATTTAGCTCGCCGCCAGGCGAATTTAGCTGAAAAAAAAGACAGATTTCTTTGTCGAAATCTGTCTTTTTTTCTGGCGTGCCTGAAGGGATTCGAACCCCTGACCTACTGGTCCGTAGCCAGTCACTCTATCCAGCTGAGCTACAGGCACAATTATTCACAACGACAATAATTATAGCACATCTAAAATTAAAATGCAACCTTTTTTTCAAAAAAAAATCAAAAAAATTAATTTTGGGTTTTTTAATGGTTATCACCGGTATTTATTTGCCAAAAAAATTATTGTTACCTATTTATTTAAAAACCAGTCTACCACTTCACTGTTCCTCATCTCCACCAAATAAAAAGATAAGCACAAACTATCGTTTGCGCTTATCTTTTTATTATCAATTATTTTTCAACATATATTGCAAAAGACTGAAGTGCGTCAAGTTTGTAACTAATTACACATTTACCGTCAATATGCGAAATTTTAATATTTTCGTTTTCTTCAACGAGGTTGTAGTTTCCATCGTCAATAATCATTGTATCAGAAATTGGATAATAGTCACTGTTTGTAACGGTTACAACTTTAATGTTACCGTTTGAATCATATTTTGCAGATGTAATCAACGCTGAGTTATCCTTTTTGTCTTCGGTCTCAAACGATGCATAAGGCGCAACGCCGCTTTTTGAAAGAATTGAAGCAATACGCTCTCTTGTAGCAACGCTTGGATTGGAAGAATATTTTGCAAAATACTGAGTAGCAATATATGTAGCTGTTCCTTTGCCATAGCTGTTTTCCAAAACCATCGGATATCCGCTCATATACTCTCCGTCGATAGATTTTGCGCCCATAAGATTTACCTGCTCAATAAAAGTATTAAGAGTAATACCAAAAGTATTTTCTTTTACCATTGTAGGATGCGCCATAAAAAGAACATCTTCGCGCTCAATACCGAAAACTTTGTCAAGTCCTGCTCCGGGAAGCTCGGTATAGCAAAGACCACCGGGTCTTTTTTCTGCAAGAATATAATCTGCAATAACATGACCACCACCGGCAACAAATTCAGCAATTTTTTCTGCACACTCTTCAGATATAATATAAGTGCACGGCAAAATAAGAACCTTATACTTACTGAGAGAGCCTTTAAGAACTTCTTTTTCGCAGATAAAGTCAGAATTTATGTGTAAGTCTGTCATCATATAATTGGCACCGATGAGCGAGTTGAGGTAGTTATCCGTCATATGCTCCCCTGCCATAATATGATTTATCTGCTGCGACATATATACCGCTACATCCGATTTTCTCGTTGACTCGTTATAAACCTCAGAAAGGTCGTACATACGTTTTGCAAGTTCTCCCACCTCTCGGGTACGCTTTAAAGGTTTTCCGTTTGGCTTACACATACCAAAATCGTTACCTTCGGTATCGCTAAGACGCGGACGCCAGCACCAGTACATAAGCCCCTTAATTCCATATCCTGCTCTCATAAGAAGTGTGGTTTTAAGCTCGTCGGCAGATGGTGTAAACGCAGAAACAACCGTATCAATAGGATTATCAAACTTAATAGAGCCACCGCCTGCTTCAACAACAAATGTACTTTTACCAAGAGCCTTTGCAACGCTATCGGAAACAGTCATATAAAGCGATCTCATTTTTGTAGGCTTTCCGAAAAGGCTGATACCTATAATATCTGTACATTCCGAAAGTTTCCACGGGTCAATTCCGTTGTTAATTCCCGGAAGCATTTCTGTAATAGTTGGCTGAAGCGCTCCGTTTTCTTTAAAAATACGGTCGGCATCTTTAATGTGACCGGCAAGGTTTTGCTCCATAAATTCGCGCCAGTCTTCCCATGAGTTAAATCCGCCAAGCTGACGGCAATATCCAGCAGGAGGATTTACCTGACTAAAATCAACATAGTACGACGGACCTTCGTTCCCCCATGTTTCGTTAAGTTTTTCAATATCTTTATATCTTTCTTTAAGCCAGGTGCGAAATTTTGCCTTTGTGTGGCTGCAGTAACAAATAACTGCATCTCCCGGACGAGGACTATGTAAATTTGGTTCTCCCCACAAAACATATCCGCCAACTCGCGCATCACCTGCAAAATGACGCGCAACCTCTTTAAGATATCTGTGAGCATAAGATTGATATAGCGGATCGTCAAGACACGGAACGATATATTCTCCATGGGTAAGGCTCTGACCGAGAGAATCCACATAACCTTCGCTCACTCCGCGAAACTCTTCCATAAGCCAACGGGGTGAATAAAATCCAACGCTGTTTGATGTGGCAATATTTATTATTGGAACCAGTCCATTTTTAACTGCACACTCAACAAAATAGTCAACTTTAGAAAAATCAAAACGACCTTTTTCATATTCAACATCGTGCCATTCAGCAAAGCCGTGTAAACAAGTATAGCCAAGCTCTGCCATAGTTTTCATATCGTTGTCCCATTCTTCCATTGGTGCGTGTTTTGTTCGGCAAAATGGCGCATACATAGCACCTGTCATAAACTTATCATTTATAGTAATCATAAACTTCCTCCTTTTAGCAAAAAATTTTGCTTTAATCCTGACAAATTTACATAATTCCTTTTATTTTCGTAGATTGTACCATAGGGATTATTTAAAGTCAAGCATATATAATTTATTTACACGAAAAATTAATTCAAAGTATTGATTTAAAAATATTGCTATGATATACTTCCTTATATATTATGCTAAAAATTGGAGGCAGCAAATGAAAATTATAACAACAGTGAATATGCCGCTCAGGAGCTTAAAAAATACATTACTTGGCTCTCACGCGTAAAAATTATTCCCGAAATTTTTATAGGAGTTGCCGCTCCCGAAAAAATTGAAAACGACACAATTGTTTTGGCTTTACTTGAAGATTTAAACCTTGATATAAGTGACCTTTCAGACCCATTTATGGAAGATATTTTAGATATAGATGTTAAAAATCTTACAGGTTACATTGCAGGCAGCAACCGCCGAAGCGTTCTTCAGGCGGTTTACCGCTATTGTACTTCTGCAGGTTGCCGTTTTATCCGCCCGGGCGAAGGCGGCGACTATGTTCCCGAGGCTGACCTTTACAATCATTCATTCAAATTCAGAAAGAAAGCCGACTATCCTTTCAGGGGCGAATGTGTTGAAGGGGCAGTAAGCTACGAGCATATGCGCGACACAGTTTACTGGATGCCAAAGGTTGGCATGAATATGTACATGATAGAGTGCCCTGTGCCCTATGCTTATATGAACCGTTGGTACAGCCACAGCGGAAACAGCCGTTTACGCTCAGAAAGCCAGAAATGCAGCTACAAAATGCTCCAGAAATATACCGACCTTTTTGAAAAAGATGTTGACAAAGTTGGCGTTCAGCTTCACACCCTCGGCCACGGCTGGATGTTTGACCCACTTGGCCTTCACACGGGTGACCCCGAAAGCGAAGAAATTGCAAAAAATTCTCTCACAGAAGAACAAACCCGCCATCTTGCTATGGTAAACGGCAAAAGAGGCGTTATGCACGGACACACTTTCTACACTCATTTTTGCTATTCAAACCCTGAAACCCGCAAACTTTTGGTTGACCATATGTTTAACTACTGCAAAGAGAAAAAGCACGTTGACTATGTTCATATGTGGCTTGCAGATGCTACAAAAAACCAGTGTGAATGTGAAGAGTGTCAGAAAAAAGAGCCTTCCGACTGGTATGTTATGATGCTAAACGAGCTTGACGAAAAGCTTACAGCCGAAGGGCTTCAGACAAGAGTTGTATTTATTATGTATGTTGACACTGTCAGACCTCCTGTCACAGAACGCCTTAAAAATCCACAGCGTTTTGTTTTATTATCGGCAATTGGTATGCACTACGAAACAGGCTACATAAACGAAGAATATAAGGGCGAAATTCCGCCTTATGTAAGAAATCAGGGCACAACTCCTTCAAATGCGCTCCGCCTTAAATGGCACCGCGACTGGAAGGCGTTATCGGGCAATATTCCAAGCATTATTTTTGAATACCGTTTTTATACTGATATGTACTGCGATTTAGGCCATATGCAGATTGCAAGAGAAACCTACCGCGATATGAAAGGCCTTGAAAATGTTTCCTTTAACGGCTGTATGAGCGACCAGACTCACAGAATGTACATGCCAACAGGGCTGCCCCTTGTTATGATGGGCGAAACACTTTTTGACAAAAATTTAGACTACGAAAAGCTTGTAGACGAGTATTTTGAAGGTGCATTCGGTAAAGACGGCACAGCTTGCCGCGAATATCTTGAACAGCTTTCAAAGCTTTTATGCCCTTCAAACTTCAGAATTGGTGGCGGAAACGGCGTTGAAGAGCTTGGCCTTGGCAACATTGAAGCCAACAAAGCCTGCTGGCTGAATAATGGCTATGTTGCAGAATGTGCTGGAAAAATTCCTGCGCTTGTTGATAAGTTTTATGAAACAATTCACAAAAATATGGCAACTGCAGAAGACGAATGCCGTCGTCTTTCATGGTATTACCTTACATATCACGCCGAAATTGTAAAACGTTTTTCCTCTGTTTTGCTTGCCGGCGCACAAAATGGCAAGGAAAAGGCTTTGGAAGAATTTAAAAAGCTTAAAAAGTATCTTGAAGAGCACGAAATGGAATACCATAACGTTTTCGACTTTTTCCTTTTCTGCCGTGCTATAGGCTTAAAGGTTGACTTTAAATTCCCCGGTTATTACGAATAAACTATTGCCAAAAAAATTAAAATATGTTATACTAAACTCGGGTTTCTTTGAACCCGAGTTTTTATATTAAAGGTGGTTACTTATGATTAAGAAAATTTTAGCTTTATCAGTACTTATTTGTATGCTGTTTTCAGTATGCGTTTTTGCTACCCCATCAGGCTGGGCTATGGCAGAGGTTGAATCGGCCAAGCGCGCAGGCCTTGTTCCAGAGGCGCTTTTAGAAAATTATCAAAGCGCTATAACAAGAGAAGAATTCTCCGCTATGGCTATATTACTTTACGAAAAACTTTCAAAAAAAGAAGCTCCCGCCGGAGAAGCCGTTTTCAGCGACACTCAGAACGCTGACGTAAACAAAGCTTATGCTCTGGGAATTGTAAACGGTATGGGCGATGGTATTTTTGCCCCAACCGCTCTTATTACAAGAGAAGAAATTTCGGCAATGTTTCTCCGCTGTATCAAAGCGGCTTTGCCCGAAATTTCTATAAGTGATTCACTTCCAAATACTTATCCCGATGCTGATGCGGTTTCTGCATGGGCTAAAGATGCCGTTAGGTTTGTTAATATGTGCGAAATTATGATTGGCGACGAAAACGGCAACATCAACCCCAAAAACAACACAACACGCGAGCAGGCAATGTTGATGGTTTTAAGAATTTACAACGCATTTAAAGCTTCGGGTAATTTCTTCCTCGATATGTACGGTTTTGCAACTTCGGGTAACTCGGCTACAAATACGGCAAACGGCTCTTTTGCAATTAAATCGCTTGACGGAAAGCTTTTTATCTCTGACAATAGTGGTATTACAGATGTCACATCAGGCATCAACTACACCAAAAACAAAGCAAGCGGAATGTATGTTGGTACAAGCAACATCTACTATATAAATACAGCCGACAGTGCACTTTATAAACTTACACTTGCCGACAAAACAGAAACAAAAATTTATGAAGATGTTGTGGCATTTTCAATTGCAGGCGAATATATTTATATTAAAAATTCTAAAAATGATTTAATTGCCTTAAATCTTTCTAAAAACAATGCTGTTCCGTTAGTTTTGGGAATCACATCTATTCCGATGGGTGCAGCAAAAAATGTTTATTTTTCTCTCAGTGACGGAATTTATTCTTATGCTCCGTCTGAAGGAAAACTCAACGAAATTTATAAAGGTGCAGCCAAAAATACAGTTAACGTTAACACTACTTTCTACTTCCAAAACGAGGAAGGCTTTGTTTGCAGTTTCGACGGTGAAAAAGTTAAAACAATTATTTCTGTCCCTGTAAGCAGTTTTTGCCTGTATTCCGGCGCCATTGCTTATACCACGGCTGACGGGCTTTACAAATACGACCTTTCCGGAAGATTTAACATAAAAATACTTGATGATGCAAATGTTTCGGTAAACAGCCACGAAAAAACTCTTTTCATTAAATCAGCTGACGGAAAAATAAGCTCACTTAACATTTACACAGGAGAAAAAACAGTTTTAAATTAGCAAAAAACATTGACAAAATGTGCAATTAATGCTAAAATTAATAGTTAATTAAAGATATGTTTCAGTTTGGAGGAAATATTTATGAAAAACTATAAAATTGCCGTTGTAGGCGCAACCGGTATGGTTGGCAGAACTTTCCTTAAAGTTTTAGAAGAATACAAACTTCCTGCAGAAAGCTACACTCTTTTTGCATCAGCAAGATCTGCAGGCAGCACTGTTAAATTTATGGGCAAAGATTACACCGTAAAAGAACTTAACGAAAATTCCTTCGACGAAGGTTTTGACATTGCCCTTTTCTCAGCAGGTGGCTCAACAAGCGAAAAATTCGCTCCTATTGCCGCTTCAAAAGGCTGTGTTGTAATTGACAACTCAAGCGCATGGAGAATGAACCCAGAAGTTCCTTTGGTTGTACCTGAAGTTAACCCCGAAGAAATTAAAAACCACAAAGGCATTATTGCTAACCCTAACTGCTCAACAATTCAGGCAGTTGTTGCAATTAAACCTTTACACGATAAATACAAAATTAAAAGAATTGTTTATTCTACATACCAGGCTGTTTCCGGCGCAGGCAGAGCAGGCTGGGAAGATCTTGAAAACGGTATGAAAGGCGAAGCTCCTAAAAAGTTCCCTTATCCTATCGCAGGTAACTGTATTCCTCACATTGATGTGTTCCTTGAAAATGGTTATACAAAAGAAGAAATGAAAATGATACTTGAAACCCAGAAAATTTTGGGCGACAACAGCCTTAAAATTACTGCTACAACCGTTCGTGTTCCTGTATTTAACGGCCACAGCGAATCAATTAACATTGAATTTGAAAAACAGTTTGACCTTGATGAACTTAAAAATGTTCTTAAAAATGCACCCGGCGTTGTAGTTGAAGATGACGTGGCAAACAACGTATATCCTATGGCTATAAACGCAACCGGACACGACGAAACTTTTGTTGGCCGTATCCGCCGCGACGAAAGCGTTGAATCAGGCGTTAACCTTTGGGTTGTTGCCGACAATATCAGAAAAGGTGCTGCTTCAAACGCAGTTCAGATTGCTAAAAAGTTTATGGAATATGGATTATAATAGAAAGAAGGTATTTTAATGAAAAAGCTTCCTTTCACCGGCTCGGGCGTTGCGCTTGTAACACCTTTCCGTGATAACAAAGTTGATTTTGACAAACTTGGCGAGCTTATTGAGTTTCACATTGAAAATAAAACCGATGCCATTATCGTTTGCGGCACAACAGGCGAAGCTGCAACAATGCCCGATGCAGAGCATTTAAGCGTTGTTGAATATGCAGTTAAAAAGGCTGCAGGCCGTATTCCGATTATTGCAGGCACAGGCTCAAACGATACACATCACGGCATTAACCTTTCAGTTAACGCTGAAAAGCTTGGTGCAGATGCGCTGCTTCTTGTAACTCCTTACTACAACAAAGCTACTCAGAAAGGCCTTATTGAACACTACACAGCTATTGCAAATGCTGTTACAATTCCGATTATTTTATACTGTGTTCCCGGCAGAACAGGCGTTAACATTTTGCCTGAAACTCTTTTAAAGCTTTCTGAAATTCCTAACATTGTAGCCGTTAAAGAAGCAAGCGGTAACATCAGCCAGGTTGCAAAAATTGCGGCCCTCTGCGGCGACAAAATGGCAATTTACTCAGGCGACGATAATATGACTGTTCCTATTATGTCACTTGGCGGCGTTGGCGTAATTTCTGTTATTGCGAACATTTTGCCTAAAGAAACTCACGATATGACTGAGCTTTACGCAAAAGGCGACCACGAAGGTGCACTTAAACTTCAGCTTAAAATGCTCGAAGTTATGGAATCGATGTTCTATGAAGTTAACCCAATTCCTGTAAAAACTGCTATGAATATTTTGGGATACGATGTTGGGCATCTCCGCCTTCCTATGTGCGAAATGGAAGAAGGCAACAAAGAAAAACTTAAAGCCGCTTTAAAAAATTACGGTTTAAAATTTTAATATAATGGGGTATGTTCTGCATACCCCCCAATTTTTAAGGGAATTGAAAAAAGATTCAGAACGGACAAACTGAACCCGCAAGGGGGTACCCGAAGGCGTATGTTATACGTCGAGAGGTGAAGTTTGTTCGTAGCAAAAAGACTTATATTCAAGAAAAATCGTAAAGATTTTTCCTCAATACAAGCTTTATACAATTTTTGTACAAATCGTACCCCTATATATTAACTTGTCTTTTTGCGATGTGAACTTTTTTACATTCCCGATAATAAAGTGAGGTAGCAAATGATAAATATTATGCTTAGCGGTGCCAACGGCAAAATGGGCAAAGTTATTACTCGCCTTGCGGCAGATATGAAAGATATAAATATTTGTGCAGGTGTTGATATAAACACTGAAAGCGACTCTTTCCCGATTTTTGCATCGCCCTATGAATATAGCGGCACCCCCGATGTAATTATTGATTTTTCACACCCCAGCGTTTTCGATACTCTTATGGACTACGCCGTGGAAAAAGGCGTTGCAATTATTATGGCAACAACAGGCCTTTCCGATGAAAACCGCCAACGTCTTATAGATGAATCGGCTAAAATTCCTGTTTTCTTCTCAGCAAATATGTCGCTCGGGGTAAATTTACTTATTGACCTTGCCAAAAAAGCAACAGCTATTTTGGAAGAAAACTTTGATATTGAAATTATTGAGCGCCACCACAACCAGAAAATTGATGCTCCAAGCGGCACAGCCCTTGCTATTGCCGATGCTATTGCCGACACTGCTATCGGCAACAAAAACTATGTTTACGACCGCCACAGCGTTCGCAAAAAACGCTCCAAGGACGAAATTGGTATTCACGCAGTTCGCGGCGGCACAATTGTTGGCCAGCACGATGTTATTTTTGCAGGTGTTGACGAGATAATTGAAATTAAACATACCGCAACCAGCAAAGAGGTTTTTGCAGTTGGCGCACTTAAAGCCGCAAAGTTTATGAAAGATAAACCTGCAGGCTACTATAGCATGAACGATTTGTTTAAAGATTAAAAAAATCCCCTGACGGGGATTTTTTATTTGTTCTAATTTTCTTTTTCAGCAACAAGTGCCACAAAGTGTTCAAAAATTGGAAGCTCTTTTCCGTTTTCAAAGTCAAACTTTTCGCCATCGCAATAAGCGGCGGTAAGTTTATATCCTTTTGGCACATCCCATGAAAGGGAGCTTTTATGATGCTCAACGCCGAAATTGAGGCCAAGCAACAATTTTCTCTCATCATTTCCGAAAATATCAAAGCTTGTAAACTGATGGCGGTCGGCGCAGTGGGAGTATTCGTTATGAAACTCAACGCCCGATGCAAGGCCTTCGCCGCCAAAATATTCTTTCCACCATGATGCAAGACGGTGGTCGCGGTAGAATGGAAAACGGTCGATTTCGTCAGAAAAACCAATGAAAAGAACATTTCCGCTCTTTGTAACGGCAGGAGTATCATCATCGTATCTCATAATTACTTCGCCGCATTTTTCTGTATAATGCTTTGTATCATCAGGCATACGGATAAAGCAGCCTTTATAGTCCTTCGAATTTTCGTGTTTTACAAATTTTGCATCAGAAAGCGCTGTGCTGATGCCTGCAATTTTTTCAATTTTCTCGCTGCATTTGCCTATTACAATAAGCTTTCCGCCTGAAGCGAGATACTTTTCAAGCCTTTTACACTCATCGTCTTCAATTTCACGAAGTGAGCTTATAACAACCAGCTTTTGTTCGTCGGCACTTTCAGGAATTTGCGAAACAACCTTTGAAGGAATTGAAACCGCTCCGAAAAGCTCGTAAACACCAAACAAATGCTCAAATGGATAGCAGTAGTAATGGTTTATTTTGTCAGCATTTTCAGGGTAGTAAACAGCGCAATCGGCCTCTTTTTCAGTATTTTCCATTATAGGCCTTAAAAGATGAACGTATTCCATTGCCTCTTTTGCCATTTTTCTTCTTGCGGCAACTGTGTTTTCTTCGTCATACGCTCTGTAAACAGGTGCGCCTGGATTTAACTCTTTTTTCCAGGGCGGAAGCTCTTCTGCCATAAAGCCGTAGCAGAAGAAAGAAATTCCGTAAGGAGTAAGGGTTGACAAAATGCTGTCCATTATGCGCTTTGGAGTTGTATCAGGCAGTCTGCCTGCCGCACCTTCGTGGTAAAAATGTGTATCCGCCATACAGGGTTTTCCTTTGGCCTGAGCCATAAGAAAATCTGTTTCAAACTTGTGAAAATATGGGTTTGGATTAAGTGGCGGATGAAGCTGCAGATTAAGCATATCAAGCTCATCAACACGGCACATAAGCGACAAGTTGTTGCTCATAAATACTGATGTTGGCTGATGATATGCCATATGGCTGATTTTGCTCAGCGGATACTGCATAAGCGGCAAGCCGTATTTTTCCTTAAGATGAGCTGAAAGCTTCTGATAAAGATTTACAAAGTTATCTTCAAAAAATGCGATAACTTTTCTTTCAAGCTCTGTATCTTCACGAAGCTCATCGGGCGACGGAAGCTCTGTTCCGTAGCGTTTTTTCCACGCTTCTTTTGAATACTTGTCATATGAAATACTTCCGCTGTTTTCACTTGGAAGGCAAAAGCCCTGAAAACTTTTGTGATGACCAAATTTTTCGTAAAGAGCATCGTATTTATCGGTAAGATATTTCAGAATCTGCGGGCAGGCAGGTGAAAGGCCAATTCTGCCGTATTTTGATTTTTCGCCTGTGTATGAAGTAAACATTGCATCTTCGTTTTCGAGAATATATGCTTTGTGTGTCATACCTGCTTCAGGCAAAAATGCAATGTCGTATTTGTCGGCCGCAGCAAAACACTCTTCCATAGGGTCTCGCTCGTCCCCTTCCCAATAGCTGCTTCTTGGGTATTTGTCGCTTTTCCACAAAACGCCGTCGTTACAGTTCCAGGTTTCAAGATGTGCCACAAAGTCAAAATGCATATCCTTCATATCTTTCATGCATTTATCTGCATATCCGTCATACCAAACTTCGGGAGTTCTTACCAAAAACAATGTTCCAACATTGAATTTTTTAAAATCAAGGCTCATAATTATTCTCCTTTTAAACCGGCTTCTTTAATAAATCTGTCGGTATTAAACTGTACGTTTGTAATAGATTTTCCTATAACAACTGCGTGTGCACCTGCATCGATACCTGCTCTGAGGCGCTCAGGGGAAGTATATCTGCCCTCTGCAATAATAGGAGTATCAATAGCAGCTTTAAGCTTTCTTACAAGTTCCAAATCAGGCTCGTCAACAAATGGCGAATAGGTTGTGTAACCGCTGAGTGTTGTAGCAACAATATCAGCGCCGGCTTTTGCGGCATTTACGCCTTCTTCAAAGGTTGCAATATCAGCCATAACCAAAACGCCAAGCTCGTTTTTAATTCTTGCAATAAGCTCGTTTATGTCAACTCCGTTGGGGCGTGGCCTTAAAGTTGCGTCAACCGCAATAATTTCAACGCCTAATTTTGCAATAGCCTCAGCGTGTTCAAAATCGGGTGTTATGTAAGGAATAGTGTCAGATGGTTCTGTTTTGTAAATACCAATAATAGGAACACTTACTCTTTCTTTAATTGCCGCAATATCGGTAGGGCCGTCAGCTCTTATTGCAACAGCGCCGCCCATTTCAGCCGCAAGCGCCATAGCCGCCATATGTTCAGGTGCTCTCAAAGGATTTCCCGGTTTAGCCTGGCAGGAAACTACAAGGCCGTTTTTCATACTTTTCAATAAATCGTTCATTTTTATTCTCCTTTTCCGTTTATAAATTTATAAAACATTTCATCAGTAACTTCTATGTTGTTTTCTTTTAAAACTGCAACCAAAGCCGCAAGCGACGGGGTGAAATTCTCATCGTATACAAGCTTTGCCTTGCTGATTTTTGCCATTTCTTCTTCACACATTTTTAAAAGCAGTGGCTTGTTTTTCAAAAATCCGCCACAAATTAAAACTTTTTCGCCTTCTTTATTATCAATAACACCATTTGCCAGAAGGGCAATTTCTCTCGCCTCGCTTCTATAAAGCTTCAAAGCAAACTTATCGCCTTTTTCGGCCAGAGCATATATTTTCGGAGCAAGAGAAGCAATTTCCTTGCGAGTAAGATTTAAGGCTCTTCTTTTAAGCTCCATTCTGTCAAAATATTCTTTTATATTAAGGCCTTCTTCAAGATGAGAAAAAAGTGTTTTAACCTCGCCTATTTCCTCCATACCGTCAACTGACCTTAAGTAGCTTTTAAGGGCACTGCTTCCAAGGCCGCCGCCACTGCCGCCGTCGCCATAAATGGGGCCCCAGCCGCCGCTATAAGCAGCAGCTCCATTCTTATAGCCCATTGCCGTACTGCCCGTTCCGAGTAGACACACCGCCCTGCAGCCATAGTAAGATGCGCAGTATAAAATTGCATCGCCTTTAGATTCTCTTATAACTTTAACAGGTGTATCGTCAAAACTTTTTTTAAGGCCACTATATACTTCATCAGTATTAGGGCCGCCAAGTGAAAGATATACGCTTACGATTTCTCCCTGTTTTTTTAAAATTTCGCTTGCCTCTTTTATGGTTTTATCAATGGGCAAAATCCCTTCTTTAACCGCCCCGAGGCCGTCAGTTTCAAGAGAAAAAACAATCTCGCCATTTCCGTTTAGCAAATCCCATTTTGTTTTGCTTCCGCCGGAATCAGCCGCAAGATAAAGTTTTTCCATATTCTTCACCTCCAAGTTTTATTATACTGCATATCAAAATATATACAAGAAATAAAATATACCAAAAATATAAAAATATATACTTTTTGTTGACCAAAACCCCAAAATAAAGTATAATAAATATAAATTTATAAGCAGAGGTGATTATTTTGTATACTACACCCGACGTTTTGGAATGTATATATTTTAAACAGAAAGGCTCATATAAGGGTTTACGCCATGTTCACGATTATGAGCTTGATTTTTACATAAACGGAAACCGCGATATGTATATTGATGAAAAGTATTATCGTATTTCAAAGGGTACTCTTGTTTTCAGAAAGCCGGGGCAAGTTGTTGAAAGCTGTGGCGACTATGATGTTTATACCCTCACTCTCGATTTCAGCCACGCCGTAAACATTCCCCCGGAAAAATATTTAAGGCACGAAAATCCCCATATTCAAAGCCTTTGTCATAACGAAATTTTCGATATAATTCCCTCTGTTTTTCTGCCTTATCATCAAAGCGAAATTCAAAATTTAATGCAAAAACTAACAGAATGTTCCTACCCCAACCCCATAAATAAAAACCAGCAACAAAGCCTTATTTCTGAACTTTTATTGCTGATTTTATCCGATGCCTGCCGCCATAACCGTGAATTTTCAAAAAAACATAAAGAAAGCTATGTAGAAAAGGCTTGCAACTATATAAATAATAATTATGATAAAAACCTTTCAATTGATGATATTGCCTCTCATCTTTCACTTAACAAACACTATCTTATCCGTCTTTTTAAAAAGGAGCTTTCTCAAACGCCAAACAGCTATATTTTGGAAACCCGCCTTTTTTATGCAAGGCGAATGCTTATTCAAACCGAATTTTCCGTAAAGGAAATCTCGTTTGCCTGTGGATTTAATACCCCTTCTTATTTTATAAAATGCTTCCGCGAAAAACTCCAAAAAAGCCCCAGTGCTTACAGAAAAGAATATATGTAAAACAAAAGACTGCCCTATGCGGAGTGTTCATAAGGACATTAATTTTAAAAGGCTGAACGAAGTAGTTGGTTTACCAATACCGCTTCTTTATGACTTGATTTAATTTCTCTGCATAAGAAAACAATACCTTTGGTTTTAGTGGTATTTTATCCGCCTGCAAACTGCCGAAGGCAATACCACTGCTAAGCAATATCACTTGTTAAAAACAAATACCACTCGCCGCAAGGCGAATAAAACTGCCGAGTGTCACAAAGAACACTCGGCATAAGCTTGATTCTTTTTATTTTGTTTTTATAAATCAAATTCTTCAGATAATGTAACGCTTCTCATATTTCTTTCCCATACAAAAACCTTGGCATACGATGCGTTGAGAATGTTTGATTTCGGCAAACAAAGGGTTGTTCCTTCTGCACTTAATGTTTTTGAAGTAAATAACAGCATTTGTCTGTATTTGTCATAAACTGCCACATATACAGCTGCATCTGAAACATAATCTTCAACAGATACATCAAAATACCAATTTAAACCATCTTCATTAAAATCAACGCTCATTGATTTTAATTCATTACCCTCTGTCAAGGTGTATGTTGCTGCAAAAATGTCACTATCATCTATTCCATCTTTTACGGCAATTGCCTTAATGGTGGTTAAACCTGTAATTTCAATCGGGCCGCTGTAAATGGCAGATGCTCTGCTTGGAACAGTGTTGTCTGTGGTATAGTGTATAACTGCACCGTCAGTTTCTGTTGTAAGCTCTACATATGTACCAACCGGAACCGCTCCTGCAGTAGGCGATGCTTTCGGCTTAGCTGCCTTTTCAATGCTGTAAACAAATCCAGCCGTAGCACTGTCATTCATACCGGCTTTTACCGCATATGCAATTATAAAAGTATCTTCTTCAACCGTAATTTCTCCGGTGTATCTGATTCTCGAGCTGCTTTCAACGATACACGGACATGTACCGTCAAGTGTATAATAAATTTCTGCCCCGTCAGTTTCTGTTGATAAAGTTATTGTAGTTCCCCTCTTAACAGCACTGCCACTTGCAATATTTGCTTTAACTTTTGCACATGCGTTTGAAGTATCTGTTACATTTCCTACATTTGCTCTTGTTGATGATTTTATATCTGTTCCGTCAAGAGAAATTTCTATCGAGCCCTCACCCGGCAGCTTACCACTCAGCATTACCAGCGCTTTTCCGTTTTCGTCAGTTGTAATGGTGTCGTTTACCACACCAACTATGCTCGGCGACATTGATTTTACAGAAAGTGTCTTGTTTGCTCCGGCCGATTTCGGCGAAACTGAAATTTCAAGCAATGTGCCCGAATTGTACAAAATATCAACGCTTGAAGCTACTACTATACTTTCAGGTCTTGCTCCAACAGTCTGTGACAGTTCCGATTTTCCTGACATGGTTTTACCTGCGTAATTCTTCACATTACTTATCTGTACTGCCACATCTTCTGCCAAAGTACTATCCGGAATAAATTTAAATACAGATGCATACTTATTTACTTTTTTATAATCATATTCTGCATTAACCGGCTCGATTGTTCCTGCCACCATAGCACCACCGGCTGTAACTTTCACATTATCGACATTGACAGAATTTATATTCATATACTGACTAAAAATAATCTGAATTTCATCGTCATATATATTTACCGTTTCAACCGTCGGTGCCGATTTTGAAACAATTTCCGTATTTACTTCTGTTTGCGGAGGTGGAACAGGCAAATACCCATTTTCATCCGCCGCAACATCTTTTTTGGTATTAGTGTTATAATATCCTTCTTTAGAGAATTTAACCAGCCATTGACCTGCAGGCACATCCCAGTGGAACATACCGTTGACATCAGTGTACAAGGGATTTACCTGGTCATATTCATCAGCATTCCAGAAAATTTCTTCTTTAGCATCACCTGCTACTCCGAACTCATCCAGAGGATAATCATAGTAGTAACATTCTGCTTTTACACCTTCAATTCTGTTTGAAGGAACTGCCTCATAAACATATCCTGATGGATCAAGAATATTTGGTGTCTTGAAGTTAGGTGTCGGCATTTTGTCTCCATTGCCTCCTCCGCCACCGCCATTCGGGCCGCAATTTTCACCCGGCTGACAAGGCTTACATTCAGGAGAACTATGGCCTGCCCATGTTGCTCTGTATATCTGATGGTCAAATTTGAAAAGCCATAAATTAATATTCAGTAAATATGCAGCTTTAACTGACGCTACAATCTGCATGGCTCTGCCTAATAACTTCTGTAACGACTCCTCCCCGCATTTGCTCAGATTATCCAGAAGTTTTTCTGCTTCTTCGTTACCGGAGTTGCAAATTTCCATAATGTTGTCATAACAGGATTGTGCTGTTTGTAGAATGTTTTCCTGATTGTTTGAATATGGCCAGCATTCATTATTGGCTATGGCATCATTGAATTCCTGCATTTTTTGCTCTGCCTGTTCTTTGGCATTATCGTACAAAAGCCCCAAAGGATCAAGTAAATCTATTATATCATCAAGCTCATAGAAAAGTTGAAAATCGCTATACAAATCCATCGACACCGCACTCTCATAACGAACAGTTGAGAGTGTCTTTGTTTCAGAATCGTAAACTGTCTTGATAGTGTACCCCGGCATCGACTCTGTTTTCAAATAGATTTTTTCGCCGTTTACAACCAAAATTTCTTCGTAGCTTCCGTCATTTTCAAAATTTTCAATAATCTCTGATGATACTGTAATGTATCTGTCTTCCAGCGAATTTTCTTTTGCAGAAATTTTTATAGTTGCGCTTCCAATACCGTCTTCCGTGATACTGCTTTCTATCACATCGGCACTGAAATAATGCTCAATTACATCAATTGATTCTTGTGAAGGATTTTTTGCAACCTCTGCTTTTAAATCTGTAATCATCTGTTCATCTGCAATAAAAGGTCGCTCATCTTCGTAAACCATTTTATAATCAACAGCTATTTTTTGCGGAATTTCGTGCGATGTAAATCGGGCGTGCCCCAGCCACGAAAGCGTAACTTCATCATATATCATAGGAATTTTGCGTATTTCCCCGTCATTACCCTGCGTTACTACATATACGTCAGATAACACGGTATCATCGCCACCGGTAAATTCGACTCTAAAAGTAAAATCGGGATAATTAGGCCAATAAAGATACGCATCTAAAGGTTTTGGATTTTTATAATCAATTTCAGTTACATATTCCGCAAGAGTCATTGTAGATGGCAAATGTGCCTGGTTTATCATCGTCAGCTTTGAAACCTCAAAATATGAAGCATCGTAAATCAGCGGCATCTCATCGGTTTCAATTCTTTCTGTTCTATCTACTCCTGTTTTTTCGATTATTGCATAAATTTTATGCTGGGAATATGAATACGGTTTATCAAGCTCAATTTGCAGTGCCCATGTTCCTACCTTGTTGGCTTTTGTAGTTCCTACTTCAACGCCATTATCATAAACAGTAACCATACCTTCAGGCATCGTAAAGCCACTTATATAAACCCGCGTACTTCCTGTTTTTTCAGGAACAATAATCTTACTTGCACTTACCTCAATACTTGCTGTACCTATAGGCTGAATAGCGTTGCCCCCGTCATTATCAAGGCTTAAATATGCATCTATATTATAAGTATTCTTCTCAGTAGCATAAATATAAAATCTTACAACTGCTTTATTGAGATCAGTTCTGATTTTTAACTGCCCATTTCCAAGACTATATGCAGTGCCTTTGCCGTTTATAGTAACAGAACCCGGCACGAAAGCAATACCATCCGGTATATCAATTGTTACCTCACGGGCAGAAAGTGTATATTTGGGATCAATTTCATATTCTGCACGCAGAACTATATACTTTCCGGTTGCCGCTGATGGAGTGTTGGCAGTAAATCCGGTGTTTTCAGGAAGAGTATAATAAAGCTTACTTTCATCAAAATCAGGAACAACAACACCGGATAATTCTGAAATTTCGCCATTTTTAACCACTGCATTTTTTGTTACATAGTCAACATTTAAAACCAGTCCGAGTTCATCCATTTTACCAAGATTTGAAACTTTACGCAAAACATTGTTTTTCTTTATGAATAAAAGCGTATAATCTCCGTTTTCAACTTCGTCAGTTTTTCCTGCGTCTTCCACCGTGTATGTTTTGATAAATTCACCACGAGAATCAAATATCATCATATAATTGATGTTGTTTCCGCTTATTTCCGATACTTCAATATGTCCGTTTTCAACAAATAAGATTTCACCGCTTCCCATCTTATCAGAATTAAGAACTACCTCAACAGGATTTGCTGTCATCTTTTGATTTTCATCAGTTGCAGTAATCTCTACAAGATCACCTGCACTCACTTCATCTTCACCAATGATAAGCTCATAATTTTGCACTTCAAAATTGGTAATTTCTTTATTTTTCGTTTTATTTTTAACTACAAAACTTATATCATCTATATCTGAAAAAGAAACTATATCTGCTGTTTCGCCGGCTTTTTTCGCCGCTTTTTTCTTAAATGTCAAAGAAATTTTATTTGACGGAAGTTTTGTAAGAGATATCTCACCCATGTTAATATTTTCCTGTTTTGTCTTTCCGTCAATTACAGTTACCGTTTTGCTACAATATCCCAAAGCAGACAGTTTTGCACTACTTGAAACATTTGAAACGTTGGCTGAATACTCGCCATTGATGTCAGTTGAAGTATTTACTGTCTTAGTATATTCATCATTATATTTCTGCGTAAATGTAATATCAGCATCTACAATAGGTTCTCCATCACGATTTTGAACTTTTCCTGTTACACAAACCGTATCTATTTTCTCAAGCTTACACTTAATGTCATAGTTGTTATCTTCTATAACAAGCTCCTCACGCAAATGCGGATAATATACGTATGACAATTCTTCGCCCAAAATAATCTCATATTCATACGTTTTATCATCTTCACCTGCAAATGATCTACCTGTTGCTATAGCAGTATCCGAGCCTTTTTCATACCAATTAACGGTATAATCTCCGGCTATTTCTTCGCCATTTTCATCAATCGGTGTTATAAATGCCATTCCCTGACCTATATACCGGTACTTGATATTTCTTTCCTTTGCAAAGTTCTCTGCATAAGAGTCGGCATCAACAATCCATATTATATCGTCACATTTTTCAAATGCGCTTTCTTCTATCATTGTTACAGTTTCCGGTATATAAATGGTTTTAAGATTTGTACATCTTTCAAAAATTCCGTATTGGAGATATGTTATGTTATACGAAAGATTTACCTGGCTGAGTTTTTCGCAACCATAAAATGCAAGCGCACCCAATTCTTTAACACTGTCCGGAAAAGTTATTTCTTCAAGGCTCGTGCAACTATAAAACGCATTGCCTCCGATAGTTTCAGTATTTTCGCCAAATGTAACAGTCTTTAAATTTTTACACTCGTAAAATGCTGCATACCCAATCGACCCCACATTATCAGAAACAGTCATACCGGTAATACCGCTAAAACCTGCAAATGCATAATCTTTGACTTCGCTCATACTGCCAGGAATAACGATATTATTTGTTAACACGCCGTTTATATATAATTCCTCAGCCTGAGAAAGCGGATTTGCTTCCGAACCTTCAAATGTGATTTTAAGCCATGATTCCAGGTCGTCTATATATACCTTTGACAGTGAATTACAACTGCCAAAATTGTAATTATTTATTGAGGTTACACTTGAGGGGATATGTATCTCGGTGAGACTGCTGCATCCTTGGAAAACCGAATATGGAATCGCTTTTAAACCGTTTTTAATAACCACCTTTTCAAGTCCACGGCATTTTCCAAAAGCACCTTCACCCAAGGCTGTACCCCCGTCAACTCCTTCTTTACCGCTATCATCATTTCCGGTAGTGCCCAAACTTCCGGGCAATGTAATTTCTTTAATGGAAGAACAACCGTAAAAAGCATTTCCACCTATGCTTTTTAACCCCTCCGGCAGAATTATTTCATTAAGTTTTGAACATCCGTAAAATGCCGTATGGCCTATGCTTTCAATTTTATTTCCTATATCAGCATTTTCTAAATTGCTGCACTCCCAAAAAGCACTGTTACCTATACTTTTCACACTGTCAGGAATTGTTATATCAGTAAGATATTTGTATCCGTAAAAAGTATTTTTTTTAATTTCGGTAACAGTGTCCGGAACAGTTATATCAGTTACAAGCTCGTTTTCAATATAAAGCTTACATGCAACATCATTGCCTTCATCCAAAAGTGCAATTTCATCATAGTTATAATGTTTTGCATTTAGCAAACAACAGTCAAATTCTATGCCGCACCACGCTTCAATGCTGGTTATATACACACTCTCAAGCTTATGATTCATTGGAAATGCATTATATCCAATCCTATTTACACTTTCAGGTATATGAACACTCTTCATCCCCGAAAAATTGCAAAATGCATTATTTTTAATCTCATCAGTTCCTTCCGGAATAACAATGTTTTCAGTAAGTACACCACCTATATATAACTCATCTGCCACATTCAATGGGTTTGAGTTTTCGCTTTCAAAATAAATACTGCACCATGAAGCTACATTATCTATGTATACTTTTTCCAAAGAATAACACTGATAAAAAGCATAGTTTTCTGCTGATGTTACACTGGCAGGTATTGTTATTTCCTTTAAGTTATCACAACTTGAGAAGGCAGAAAAAGGTATTGCAGTTACACCGTTTAATATAACTGCTTTTCCCAAACCGGTACATTCTGTAAAAGAATTACTGCCCCACACTTCAACACTACCCGGTATAGTAATTTCGCTAATACCTGTACATCCCTTAAATGCATTGCTTCCGATAGATTTAAGCGAATCGCCAAGGTCTAAACTCTTTAAGGAAGTACAATCGTAAAACGCATCGCCTCCGATAACTTCGAGATTATCACCAAAATTTATTGACTCTAACTCGGTATGTTCCCTGAATGCTCTATCTGCTATTTCGGTCACAGTTTCTGGCAATGAATAACTGATAAGTTTTTTTGCATACGGAACCACCATGAGCTTTGTTATATTCTTATCAAACAAAATTCCGTCAATACTTTTTAAATACTGGCTATTTTCGTCAACGAGTATTTCTGTAAGATTCTCTGTTCCGTAAGAATCAAAACCGAATGTAGATCTTACATTTTCAGAAATTGTAATCGAGGTTACATTTGGAGCATAGAAAGAGCTGATTTCCACAACAGGATATCCAGCATATTCCGAAGGCAATATAATTGCTCCTGACAAAGTATCTGAAGATACAGATATCCCTTTACCTATCAGTTGCCAATTATCATCGTACACATCATAAAAAGAATATGCCGGATTCATTGGTTCTTCAGGCGTTGGTTCTTCCGGCATTGGCTCATCTGTTGTTATATCTCTACCTGTTTCTATATCATCATAAGTTTCTGCGAGGGAGCTAATCGGTATCATCGATATTATTATAGATAAAATCAAAGCCATACTGATTATTCTTTTTTTCAAATTAAGCACCTCCTGAAAATAAAAAATTATTTCATTGTGCAACCATAGAGGTTTACTACTATTTTCCTAATCTTTGCCCCATTGGCTCTGTTCTATAGTATTCGCATATTATCCACAACCTTATTATAATCCATAAATCTTTATATTGCAATCATAATTTGTAAATTTTTTATTTAATGCTTTAACCTGCGTTAGCGAATTCAGCTAAAAAAAGACAGATTTCAATAAAATCTGTCTTTTTCACGAAATAGCCAAATGGTTTAGATGCCACTTCTACTCTTATAAATTTAACAGTTTTATATCAAATCTTCCGTTTTGCTTGAAATATCCTAAATTAAATATTTCTCCAGGATGTTTCTTTGCCCAGATTTTTGCTACTGTCTTTAATTCTTCAGCGGTAATCAATAGAATTTGTGTATCATTATTCAAAGAAAAATCAACACATTCTTGTATGCTTTGAGGTGTGAAATCAGGTGCAATTACCATAAACACGGTTACATCTTTATCTGATGTTTTTATGTATCTTTCAAACTGTTGAATGTGATCTTTTAAATTAACTGCTGTTTCCTTTGATTTATTATCCCACATAATATACTTATCTTTAAAGGATAATTTACCATCTGGATGTTCAGAACCGGTCAAAGTCAATGGCTTATTTAATAACATTTTTTCAAACAAATAATTCGTTGCATCTTCAAATAAGTGTTCACATTGTAAATCTTTTTCAATGATATTATTTGCTCTCAGATTTTTCAAATCTCTATTTGCAAGTTGATTATAAAACGCAATAAGTTTTTCTCTTTCATCTTCCGTTTTAATTTCTATTCTTCTCATTGAATCATAGTATTCGAGAATCCTATCAATTAACGCAACCTTATTCCCTGATACATTTAACCCAATATCACTACACCAAGCTGACAGCATTGTAACATCCAGTCCATCTCGTGGCGAAAATCCACCGATTAAATTAGACGGTTGTATGGATTTCAAAATAATGTCTTTCAATTCGTTTACAGTAGGATTATTTGATATTTCAATTTTAGCTTTTGAAAAATATTGACTTGCTTTATTTACTATATCAATAAGATACTGTTTCTTTGTTTTCTTAACCACATAATCAACAAGTTTCTCATATCCATATGCTCGTATTTCAATATTATAATATTTTCTAATACATTGAGCTATATCGTCAGGAATCATATCACACATAACGCCATCAGAATTCTTTATCGCCACAATTAATCCTTTTGCTTGTAATACTTTTCTTGTATCTTCTATATCATCATAGGTGTGTAAAACATTTTCAGGAGTTGGAAATCTTCCTGATTTAGCTTCAAGCATATGAAACTCTTTAATGGAAATCGACAAATACTTTCTTAGTGTTTCCAAAAGATTCTTCTCGTCAACTGAAATATCATCATTGTGCGCCCAAGCAGCATCTATCATATGCTTAAACAGTGCAAAATCTTTAGATATTTTGCTTTCGTCAAAATTATTCGATTCATCAACAATAGATTTTTCATAGTTTAAAACCGCAGAATCAGTATCTTTGGTTGATGAAATAAAATCATCTTGATTTAACAAATAATCACGCAACAATATTGGTGCAATAATCCTAACTGCACGATTTGAATCAAGTTTAATTTCTTCTAATCTATTGCTAATATTATCGAAAGAAGTATATTGATTTGCTGTTTTCTTTAAAAAATCTTTGATCTCATCAAACTCTAATCGTCTATAATCGGCAACATAAGCAGAAGCAACTCTCTTTGCTATTGTAATATTAGGAATTTGTTCAACAAATTTAATAAAATCCATATTATACCACCTCGAAGATATTATATCATAATAAGCATAAATTGTCAAAAGAAAAACCGAATGATAAAGACATGGCATCTAAATCATTCGGTTTCTATGGCTTCCCTCGCTCCTTATTTTCTCCGAATTCGCCCTCGTTTCATCTGCCACCGGCAGCACTCGGCCTCATTCCAGTTAACAGCCGCTGCGGCTGTTTTGCGAAAGCTTTGATTAAAGTTCAAATTAAAAAGCCAAACAAAAAACACACCATACGGTGTGTTCTTTGCTTGGCATTGGACTCAATGATTGATACAATGCACCTTATTTCAAATACAAGGTTCAATCTTTTTCTTCACCCGATAATGTTTCAATTGCAAACCTTCCACCGAGCCGGAAGGCATATATAAATATTTCCCTCTCCAAAAGGCTGTTCATTTCAGAAACCGCATCATCGTATTTTTGTAAGATTTCATTCTGTGCCTCGGTTAATGTTTCTGTAAGACTTGTTCGATTTTTATCCATAAGCCGTAACAGGGGTTTTATCTCCGGGTGTTGAGCAGCATATTGCTCTTGCGGAAATATATTTCCATACCAAAATTCCTCAAGTAACTTTCTCATTGTATCCCTCCTCGCATAAAGAAAACGACCGCATCACCGAGAGCATTCCCGGTAACACGGTCGTTCGTTTGTTTTTGGTTGTTTTTCGTTTTCTTTGTAGCATAGTGCTGCACCTCCTTGTAGCACGACACTATACCATACAATTTTGAGAAAGTCCAGATAATTATTTGTGAACAGCATAATACAAGTGCACTTAACGATTAATAAAATGTATCTTATTGTGCCACATAATGTTCCATAACCTTTTTTACATCAATATACTGCTCAACAATTCTATGATTGTTCATAGCACTATTTCGGAATTCAGGTTTCAATAACAAATGCGATGAACTGTGAGACTCTCCGGGTAAAATCAAAACATTATATGTTTCGTCTTCGCTATTTAAAGCCTGTAGCAATACGTCATATGTAAACTGTTTATAGTTCATTTCAGAAAGTTCATAGTAATATTTCGAGTCAAAAATATACTGTTTGCCTTCCTCTCTGCCGTAATGGTCAGGTCTTATTTTAAAGCTATTATGTGAATCGTCTATTGAAAATGTTGATTCTGCAAAACGAACCACAGAGGTTT
>JAZNQN010000022.1:0-22487 GCA_045590195.1 Clostridia bacterium
GAACATGAAGGAGCAAATTCTTTCGCTACAAGTATTGCCAATGTTTCAAAAAACAATTTTCTATCTTACATAAAAAGTGTTGAAAGCTTAAATTTCAAGCTCTTTGAAGAACATAGTTTTGGTGATGCATTATTTAGAACATATTCAAATGGTACCAATGCACTCTATTTAAGTTTTTATGAAGACATAGCAGAAATGCGTATAGTTGAAGAGCCGTCATCGCTTTATTTATCATATAAAGATGTACCTGTAAATAGAGATGTACAGCCGCTTTTAACGCATATCGACCTTGAAGATTACGGTCTTTCATATGTGGTAAGAAATTCAGATGGCAGATTTATAATTTTTGATGGCGGATGGGAATTTGAGCCAGATGCCGACAAGTTGATGATAGTTCTTAATGAGCAAAGTTTTGGACAGGTGCCGCGTATAGCTGCATGGATTTTTACACATCCGCACCTTGACCATTACAGATATTTTTTGCCTTTTCACAAAAAATATAAAGACAAAGTTATTATAGAAAAATTTATTTATAATTTCCCTGATGTTACTGACGAAAGCATAAAACAGATGCCTTTCCTTACACGAAATGAAGATGATAAAAAACTTGTTGAGTTTTATACCTGTGTTAACGAAGTTGGTGCTCCTGTTTATAGAGCACATACAGGTCAGATTTATAGAATAGGAGAAACTGTTTTAGAAGTTTTGTCTTCGCCTGACGATACATTTTTCTGCCCTGCAAATGATTTAAATCCGTTATCGCTTATAATTAAAATGAAAATTGCCGGACAACATATACTTTGGAGCGGTGATGCATTTTTTGACACCGCTAAACTTGCTGAAAGATATGGAAAGTATCTGAAAAGTGACATTTTTCAAATTACTCATCACGGATTTAGGGGTGGAAGGGAAAAGGAGCATAAGCTTATTGACCCGGCTGTATGTTTAGCACCGGTTTTTGAAGATGACTGTTTTAGCTATATTAATATGTATTACGAATATAATAGGCAGCTTATTTATGATTTAAACGTTCAGGAATTTATTGTAGGGTCAAATGGTAACAAGGTACTTGAGTTGCCTTATATACCTTCACCAAATAAAAAATACAATCTTTTTAAAATGATTGATGAAAATCAGGGTTCGATTGGCAAAAAAAGCTGGATGTTTATTGATGTTTCTGAGAATGAAGCAGATTTTTCGATTGTGAATACGACAAATTTTGCCATACCCATTTCGGCTAATTTATATTTTGATAATGCAAATGATATGGTATACGCCATTAAAATTACAGCAAAGTCAAAATGTGTTACCAGAGCAAATTTATTTGATGAAAACAGCTCTGATCCTGATGCAATGTATTTTAATCCGCGGTCTCTGAAAAATATTGGTGTAAGAAAATCAGCCAAGTTTACTGTACTTTTCAGAAGTAAAATTCCAGTCGTAATAAAGGGTAAAAACCCGGCAGACCATTGTTATTGATAAAAAATCCCATCTGAACAGATGGGATTTAATTATACTCTTCTTTTTAGAGAATGACCTCTTACTCGTTTATAAATTCTGCAAAGATGCGCCGCGTCGTAAAACCCTAGCATATTTGCAATTTCGTCAACAGAATATGATGCGTTTATAAGCTCTTCAGCTTTCATAAGTCTGATGTGGTTTCTATATTTGAGCGGTGAAATACCACCTGAATACTGTTTGAATTTTCTAAGAAAAGATGCTTCACTCATAAAGCACATTTCAGCAAGTTGCGCATTTGATAAATTAAGTGACGGGTCTTTCTCAAGTGTGTTGATGGCCTCAAAAATATCGCCATACATCTCGCGAAAATCTGTTCTGTTATTGTCCGACGAGAATAACAAATCAAGTAAAGAAAAAAGCTCGCCTTTAATCATAAGTGAATGGGTATGTGAGTGATATGTTGAGAAAAGAACTTTTTTAAACCGTTGATATATCTGTCCATTTAAATCTTTTTTTATAATCTGAAGAGGTTCTTCTAAAATAATAAGTTCGTTATCAGCGGAAAAAATATCAAAAGAAATGCCAATTTCTGTAGAAATCTTCCCACACGGATTTACCGAACTGTACTTTGTTCCGTGGGGAATAAACACAACATCATTCTTCTGTGCGGAACAAATATGATTATTGTTGCTTGAAAAATGGCGTTCGTTTTCAATTTGATAATAAAGTAGGTTTTTAGGGCGGCCGTGTGCTTCGTAGTTCCACGGACACTCGGTTGTCCAAACAGAATGAGAAGCAACAATATTTTTCAGCGTACAATCAATTGAGCATAATTCACTGAATTTCAGTTTCACAAAATTCACATCCAATTTATGATTTATGATTAATTCTAACATAAAAAAATATTAATTGCAAATAAATTTATTTATTTAAGGCTTAAATAATTTTTTTTGATTGATTTTTACAATAAAACTTGATTTTTTCCATTGAAAAATATCTCGTTTTTTTATATACTAATGTTAAAACTAAAATGGAAAGGAATGATTTTTATGGAAAAAAGAAAAATTGGCCTTATCGGCGTTGGTGGAGTTGCACATTATGGTCATCTTGTTGGCTACGAAGTGCTTGACAACTGCGAAATAACAGCTATATGTGATATTAACGAGGAAACTCTTAAAAAGGTAGGGGAAGAGCTTAACATTCCTGAAAACCGCAGATTTAAAGATTATAACGATATTATCGCCTGTGAAGATGTAGAAGCTGTAGATATTGCCACATGGAACAGTGAACACTGCAAAATTGCAAAAGCTGCAGCACTTGCAGGAAAACCTTTTTCTGTTGAAAAACCGCTTGGTATGAACTATGCCGAAGCTCTCGATCTTGCTAAAACAGTTGAAGAAACAGGAGTAAAATCATTTATTTGCCTTAGCTGGAGATATCGCGCATATACAAGATATGTAAAACACCTTGTAAGTAGCGGCAAGCTTGGCAAACTTTATCATATTTATGTTCGCTGCATTAAAGACAGCGGACTTTGGAAAGGCAGAAAAAGAGAATGGCGTTTTGATAAAAATCGTACATCTTCCGGAGTATTAGACGATTTGGGTTCACATATGATTGATATTCTTCATTTCTGGGGCGAAGAATTTATTGATGTTTTCGCACAGAGAGGTATTTTTATTACAGAGCGCCCAACCGAAGAAACAGGCGAAATTGTTCCTGTTACTACTGATGACTGGTGCCATATGATAGCTACACTTAAAAGTGGAGCAAGTTGTACAATTCATGTTTCGCGTACTTGCACAACCGTGCCAGACCTTATTGAATTTGAAGTTTACGGCGAAAAGGGTAAACTTATTTTCAGGCACAAAGCAGGTGTTCAGACAATTGAATTTGTTGAAGACGGAAGCCAGGAAGTTCAGCTTCTTACTCCACCTGAAGAATTTAACGCAATTCAGTCGGGTTCGTTTGTAAACCTTTTAAATGACATTGAGGACGAATATACTGCTAAAATCGAACACGGGCTTCAGTGTCAGGCCGTTTTGGATGCTGCACTTAAATCAACCGAAGAAAACCGCGTTGTAACTATTAAAGAAATTAAGGGAGAATAATTATGAAACTTGGAACAATGCTCCGTTTAACAGATGTTAATATGGCTGACGAAAAGTTTAAAGAGCTCAAAAAATACGGCTTTACCTCTTGTCAGCTTGTATTTAAACCTGAGGTTTATAAGAGCAAAGATGCTGCTATTATAAAAAAAGCCGCCGAAAATAACGAAATTGAAATTTCGGCTCAGTTTTGCGGATATTACGACGGAGATACTGTTTGGGATAATTACTATGGCTTTAAAACATCAGGCCTAAACATTGAAGCATACAGAAAGGAGCGCCTTGATTACATAAGAAAGGCGGCAACTTTTGCAGCCGAGGCAGGAATTAAAGAAATTGTAGTTCACGCGGGATTTATTCCCAATAATCCCTTTGCAGAGGAATATTTTTCACTACTTACAGCTGTAAAACTTTTGTGTGACCATTGCAAAAAATTAGGTATAAATGTATTACTTGAAACAGGTGGAGAGGCGGCAGTTGCTCTTTTGCGCCTTATTACTGATACCGGTGCAGACAACCTTTTTGTAAATCTTGACCCTGCTAATATGCTTATGTACGGATATGCAAATCCCGTTGATGCTTTGCATACAATAGGAAAATACGTAAGAAACGTTCATGGTAAAGATGGTATGCCTCCAACAACACCGAGAGAACTTGGTCCTGAAACAGCTGTTGGCGAAGGTATGGTTGATTTTTACAAAGTATTTGCAAAACTTAATGAACTTGGTTACGACAGATATATTACCATTGAAAGAGAAATTAGTGGTGACAAACAGGTTGAAGATATTTTAAAAGCCAAAGCATATTTTGAAAAACTACTTGAAGAAATTTACTAAGCAGCAAAAAATCCCCTTTAGCGGTGTTCTCATAGGGATAATTTGCCCCAAAACCACGATTTTGGCGGCTGACTTCATAAAAAATTCTTATAATCCATCAAGGATTACTTCAAATTTTTTCTTTGCCATCCATCCAAACTTATGATTTTTGGGGTGCAAGCAGTTTTAGAATAGAGATTTTTTGATTAAGACAAATCATAAAAAATGGCGTAATACTGTCGTATTTCGCCATTTTTTTGTGAAGTATTAACGAAAAAGGTCATTCTAAAACCATTTTCTCCCTATGTGAACGCCGCTTTTGGGGATTTTTTATTTTATCCTAAAAGTACATCGAATATCAGCATAAGGCAAAAACCTGCAAGCAGAGAATAGGTTGCCGCTCTTTCGCTACCGTGTGCGTGAGTTTCGGGAATCATTTCGTCGCTTATAACATAGAGCATTGTGCCGCCGGCAAAAGCTAAAGCAAAAGGTAATATTGCTGACGAAATATTAACTGCGAAAAATCCGATTAAAGTTCCAACAACCTCAACGACGCCGGTAAGCATTGCAATTACAAATGTTTTTCCGGGTTTTACCCCTGCCGCAAGCATAGGGCCGATTATTACCATTCCTTCGGGTATATTCTGAAGTGCAATACCGCCTGCAATCATAATTGCCTGAGCGGTATCTCCTGAGCCAAAACCAACACCGGCTGCGATGCCTTCGGGTAAATTATGAATAGCTATTGCCATAACAAATAGAAGTATCTTACTTAAATCTGCGTTGTTATGTTTTTCTTCGTTGCCGCTGTCAACCATTTTATGAAGATGGGGTACAAGTTTATCTATTAAATTAAGAGCAAAAGCACCACAAAAAATACCAAACACAGTAGTTATAAACCCAAATTTTCCTCCATATTCGAGCGAGGGCAAAACAAGCCCCAAAACTGCCGCTGCAAGCATAACACCCGCTGCAAATGATAATATTACATCAGAAAACCTGTGTGACATTTTTCTGAAAATAAAACCGATAATTGCACCAAAAATGGTTGCACCGCCAACACCTAATGCTGTTAAAATTACAAGATTCATAATCTATCTCCTTTATATGTTTCTTTTGAATTCAGTTCTGTACTTTGTGGGGGTAACTTTCGCAAATGAGCGAAACATTCTAGCAAAATATGAAGAATCACTTATTCCAACCATTTGAGCTATTTTGTCTATTGGAAGGTCGGTGCCAGCCAGCAAAGTCATAGCCTTATAAATTTTCATTCTGTTAAAATATGAAATAGGTGGTATTCCAAACTGTTTTTTAAATCTTTTTATAAAATAAGTTGTCTGCATATGCAAAATGTTAGCAAAATCTTCTGTTTTAGCAGGTTTGTTTAAATTTTCACTCATAAAGTTTATAACAGGTCTGAAAAGTTTGCCTTCACTTGTTTTTTCCTTTTCGCGTACATTTGCATATATGCTGATAACACTTAAAATATTTGCACACCAAGTTACGTTATGAAGCGGGCTTTTGTAACGCTCTACTATGTGCGAGGTTTCAAATAGCTCACAAACTTTTTTGATGTCTGGAACATCTATAACAAAATCGCCACAATCAAGTTCAAGTACATTCATTAAATTTTTATTTTCTGTAGTTGCAACAAAGGCCATTTCGTACATCTTAAAATTTTCGGACGAGTGAGTATATGTGCGCATTTTTCCTTTTGGCAAAAATGCCATTTGTCCTGGTTTAATAATATAGCTCTCGTTATCAACATTCAAAAAACATTCGCCTTCAAGTACGAAAAAAAACAAATCATTTATTCCTAAATGGCCAAGAGAATCGCCTTTCCATACAATTGGAGGAATATAAAGGCTGGTTTCTACAGGTTCAATTAAAAGATTTTTAAGTTCAAATAAATTACTCATAAAAAAATTACTCCAATTTTATTGTACAGAGTGCAAAAAAATACTAATATATTAAAATTTACAAGTAAATTCGGCATAATTAAATTTTAGAAAATTCCAATATATTTTTGAAAAAGATAATTTTATCCCTTTACTTATTTATAATATCATAATATAATTAACCTGTCAAACAAATAATGCTTGGAGGTAAAAAAATTGATTACTAAAATTAAAAATGCAGTTTTTGTAACTGATAAACTTGAAAAAGACAAATATTTATACATTGAAAATGACAAAATTCTTTCTTTTACCGCTGATGAACTCGATTTTGATGTGGAAATTGATGCTGAGGGCAACTATGTTTCTGCAGGATTTATTGATATTCATACTCATGGCGCAGGCGACCACGACTTTGCCGACGGAGATTTAGATGATATTTTAGTGGCATCTGCCGCACACGCAAAACATGGTACAACAACTATTTATCCAACCTGCACTTCTTCATCAACTGAAGATACTGTTAAATTCCTTGAAAACGTTAAAGAAGCAATGAAATTAAACACACCAGGCAAAGCTCACATAGCAGGCTCGCATCTTGAAGGGCCATATTTTGCCGATGGTCAGCGTGGTGCTCAAAATCCGGCTTATATAAAAAGTCCTGTTTATGAAGAATACAATATGTTTAACGAAAAAAGCGGTGGAACGCTCAGAAGAATTAGTTTTGCACCAGAACTTTCGGGAACAATTCAGCTTTGCGAATATTTAAATGAAAATAATATTGTTTCTTCTTTTGGACATACTGATGGCATTTACGAGGAAATTAAACCTGCAATTGATAAAGGTTGCAACCTTGCAACTCATCTTTATTCAGGAATGAATATGGTAACAAGGCGTAATTGTTTCAGAGTGCTCGGTGCAGTTGAAACCGCCTTTCTTGAGGATAGTGTGTTTGTTGAAATAATTGCTGATGGTAAACATCTTCCGCCAGAGCTTTTGAAACTTATATATAAAATTAAAGGCGCTGATAAAATTTGCCTTATTACTGATTCAATGCGTGGAGCTGATATGGAAGAGGGTAACTCTGTTCTTGGCTCCAGAAAAGATGGGCTTGATTGCGTTATTAAAGATGGGGTTGCATATTTGAGCGATTTATCTGCATTTGCCGGCAGTGTTGCAACGGCTGACCGCCTTGTAAAAGTTATGCACAAGGATGCAGGAATTGACCTTTGCAACGTTATTAAAATGATAACAGAAACTCCTGCAAAAGTTATGAAACTTGAAAACCGCGGAAAAATAGAAAAAGATTATTTTGCAGATTTGGTGTTTTTTGATGAAGATATAAATATTAAAAAAGTTATTATTGAAGGAAAAGAACTTAACTGAGAAAGGAAGAATTTTAATGGAACTCAGAATCTGTAAAAACAGCGTAGAACTTGGAAAAAGTGCGGCAAAATATGTAGCAGAAGTAATTAAAGAGGCTATTTTGGAAAAAGGAAATGCAAGAATTGTTCTCTCAACCGGAGCGTCACAGTTTGACACTCTTGATGCATTAACAAAGGAAGAAGGTATTAAATGGGAATGTGTTGAAATGTTCCACCTTGATGAATATGTTAACCTTCCTGAAACACATGGTGCAAGCTTCAGAAAGTATCTCAAAGAACGTTTTGTTGCAAAAGTTGGCACTTTAAAAGCAGCTCATTTCGTTGATGGAACAAAAGAATGTATTGAAAAACTTACTGAGGAAATCAGAAAATCACCAATTGACATTGGTCTTATTGGCATTGGCGAAAATGCGCACATTGCTTTTAACGATCCTCCTGCTGATTTCAACACAAAAGAAGCGTACATAATTGTTAACTTAAACGACCGCTGTAAACAGCAGCAGATGGGCGAGGGATGGTTTAAAACTATTGATGATGTTCCTGCACAGGCGGTTTCTATGACGGCTTATCAGATTATGCAGTGTAAAAAAATTGTTTCATGTGTACCTTATAAAGTAAAGGCAGAGGCTATTACTAACACACTTAAAGCTGACAAAACCGACAATATGGTGCCTGCCACTTTGCTCAAAGAACATTCAGACTTTGTTTTATATGTTGATGAAGACAGTGCTTCCGGCATTGTTAATTACCTTTAATTTTGGAGGACAATATGAAAAAATATGTTCTTGTAGGTTCAGGTGCAAGAGGCTTTCATGCGTATGCAAAACCTTTGTGCAAAAATTATCAGGATGTAGCAAAACTTTGCGGACTTTTTGATATTTCAAAAAAGAGAGCTACTGTTGTTTCAGATAAATTGCCTTACGATGTTAAAGTATTTGGCGATTTTGATAAAATGCTTGAAGAAGTAAGGCCTGATACCGTAATTGTAACAAGCGTTGACTCTACTCACGATGAATATATTGTAAGAGCGCTTTATGCAGGTTGCGATGTAATTTCTGAAAAGCCGCTTACAACAACACCTGAAAAATTTAATAGAATTTATAAGGCTGAAAAAGAAACCGGTAAAAAGGTTACAACGACTTTCAACTGCCGCTATATGAACCATTTTGTAAGAATTAAAGAAACACTCAAATCAGGCGTTTTGGGCGAAATTTGTTCTGTTCACTACGAATGGATGCTCGACCGCTCCCACGGGGCAGATTATTTTAGAAGATGGCACAGAGCAAGGGAAAATTCAGGCTCACTTTTAATTCATAAATCAACACATCATTTTGATATTTTAAATTGGTTTTTAGATGATGAGCCGGAAGTTGTTAACGCATTTGGTAACAGAAAAGTTTACGGCGATACCTCAAGAAAAAAAGCCGAGCGTTGCCTTGATTGTCCGGCGAAAGAATCTTGTGAGTATTATTTCGATCTTTCGAAAGCTGTTGAAAACGATTATGTCGACCTTTATTTAAACTGTGAAGATGATGGCGGATATCTCAGAGATAAATGCGTTTTTTCAGAAGAAATTGACATAGAAGATAATGTAAGCGTTAGCATTAAATATAAAAAAGGAACTGTTGTAAGCTATACGCTTACTGCGCATACTCCTTACGAAGGAGCTAAAATTGTATTTAACGGTACAAAAGCCAGAGCGGAATTCAGCGTTATTCACGGCGGCGGAATTTATGGTGGCGCAGTATCTAACGAGCTTAAAATTTTCCTTCCAACCGGCGAGGTTCAGACAATAGTTATTCCAAGAAAAGAAGGTACTCATGGTGGCTCCGACAACTTGATTCGCGATGCAATTTTCAGAGGAGTTGCTGAAGACGCGCTTGGCCAGGCTGCTGATACAAGAGCTGGAGGAATGTCAGCAGGTATAGGTATGGCTGCAAATATTTCAATGGCAGAAGGCAGAAGTGTTCGCATTGATGAAATAATTAAGTTTTAGGAGTTTGTATTATGAAAATTATCACTTCTCAAAAAAGTGAAACAAGAGAATATGCGGCATTAGAACTTAAGAAATACATAACTAAAATGTCAAGAGGAAAAATTACCCCTTCTATCTGCTTTACAGATGATTTGACAAAAGAGTATAAAAATTCCATTGTTTTGGCTGAACTTTCTGAGCTTTCTCTTGACACATCTGATCTTTTTGAACCGATAATTGAAGATATTATTGATGTTGATATTACAGGTCTTTCCGGCTATATTGCAGGAAGTAATGGCAGAAGTATTCTTATGGGTGTATATAATTTTTGTAAAAGTGCCGGTTGCCGATTTATTAGACCGGGGGAAGACGGAGATTATGTTCCTGAAGTTGATTTGGAAAAAGTTAGTTTCAAGTATCGTAAAAAGGCTGATTATCCTTTCAGGGGCGAATGCGTTGAAGGTGCTGTTAGTTATGAACATATGCGAGACACCGTTTATTGGCTTCCAAAAGTTGGTATGAACCTTTATATGATAGAAGGTCTTGTTCCGTATGCATATATGAATCGCTGGTACGCTCACAAAGCTAATCCTTTTCTGAAGGAAAATGCTGAAAATGCCAGCTATGAATTACTGGAAAAATACACAGATTTACTTGAAAAAGATATACATAAAGTAGGACTTCAGTATCACTCTCTTGGTCATGCTTGGATGTTTGAGCCTTTTGGAATTCATACCGGAGACCCCAAGGGCGAGGAAACAATTAAAAACTGCCTGACGCCTGAGCAAAAAAAACATTTGGCGCTTATAAACGGCAAGAGAGAGCTTTGTCATGGCCATAGTTTCTTTACTCATTTTTGCTACTCAAATCCGGAAACAAGAGATATTTTAACTACATACCTTGCTAATTATATTAAAGAAAAACCCTGGGTTGATTTTGTACATTTTTGGCTTGCGGATTCTGTTAATAATCAGTGCGAATGCGAAGAGTGTCAAAAGCTTATTCCAACAGACTGGTATGTAATGATGATGAATGAGCTTGATGAAAAGCTTACTAAAATGGGTTCTGATGCAAAAGTTGTTTTTATTTTGTATAATGAAACAATGCGCCCACCAAGAACACAGAAAATCAATAACCCAAAAAGATTTATACTTCTTGGTTGCGGTCCGCTACACGCTGAGTTTCCTTATAAAGATGTTAATTTTGATGGAGAAGAAATACCTTTTGTAAGAAATAAATATCAAAAAGCATCGGAGGAACTTAAAGACAAATGGCGAAAAGACTGGCTAGGGCTTTCTGGTGGCGAAATGCAGTCGTTTGTTTTTGAATACCGTTTTTACAGAGATATGTACGCAGATCTTGGGAATATGCAAATTTCAAGAGAAGCACACCGTGATATGATTTCTCTTTCAGTTGCAGGTTATAACGGCAGCGTTAGTGATCAGACACACAGAATGTATATGCCAACTGCGCTTCCCCTGATAGCATTTGGCGAGACTTTGTTTGACAAAAATGTAGATTTTGAAAAACTTTCTGATGACTATTTTGAAGGTGCTTTCGGAAAAGATGGCAAAGTTTGCAGAGATTATCTTGAAAAACTTACAAAACTTCTTTGTACTTCAAATTTCAGGGTTGGCGGCAGAGGCGGAATAATGGAATCTGCTCTCAGTGATGCGCTTCAGAATAAAAAAAGCTGGATAAACAATGAATATGTTGCGTCTTGTGCTGAAAAAATCCCCGACCTTGCAGATGAATTCAGACCTGTTATATATAAAAATTTAGCAAAGCTTGACAATGATACTCAGCTTATGTCATGGAATTACCTGAAATATCACGGTGAAATTTGCAAAATGTTTTCAAAAATCTTATGCGCCGGAGCTACTGGTGGACTCGAGAAAGCAAAGGAACACTTTAAACCCCTTGCAGACTATTTATTTGAAAACGAGATGGAATTTCATAAAGTTTTTGACTCATTTTTATATCTTCGTGGTTTAAACCACAAGCTTGAGTATGATGATAGTGGAACATACGAATAAAATATCAATTTTGTGCTAAAAAATCAGTTTATATTCTATTTACTATACTTCTTTTAGGTGCTAAAATTTTAGTATAATACTGCAAAGGAGTTATAGTTATGAATATTAAAGAAGTTTACGTAAAAAGCAGAAAAGCAACGGCTGTTACATCTATGAAACGAGTTAATGACAGTATCTATCTTGGCCTTACAGGCGGTAGCGACTGTCTTTATAAGCTTGATGTAAATACCGATGAAATAACAGCTTGCGCTGATGTTTTTCCTTGGGTTAAAAACAGAGGTTATAACGTAAAAATACATAATTCACTTGGCGTTTTAAACGATGGTAAGCTCATTATGGGTGAGTGTAGTCACTTTACCTGGGATGGGCTTCCTGTGTTTAATTCGTATCTTAAAAGTGAACTTCCTGAGGTTATGCTTAGAAGAAAAAGAGAGCAGGGTTACGAGGATATTACATATAGCGAATTTGCTCTTGACAACCTCGAACAATGGAATCGCGTGCGCGATGATGCCGGCGGAAAAGTTGTTGTGTATGATCCTGTTACTGATACCGCAAAGATTATTGCGCACATGCCCCAGTTTATGTATTCACAGTCGATGCAGGTTGATGCAAAGCGTGGCTTTGCTTATATCAACACAATTCCCGATAATCACTTTTTAAAAATTGATGTTAAAAACGGAATATGTAAAGACTATGGAAGAATTTCGGAATACGGTCATCACAATATGGTAATTGCACCAAATGGGGTTTGTTACCTTGGCTGGATTGACTATTATTCAAATACACTTCGTCTTGCAAAATATGTTCCTGATGAAGACAGATTTTATCATACTGATAAAGTTATTTTGAAAGATTGCGGTTCTAAAATTGCCGGCAACCGTGGTATCGACCAATGGGTTGTTACAAAAAGTGGCGAAATTTATGTTGGCACTGTTGCAAACTCGCTTATGTTTAAATTCCATTGGGAAAGTGAAGAATTTGAATGCATCGGTCAGGCAACTGACAGCGGAAGAGTTGCAACGATGGACGAAGATGATAACGGGATTATTTGGATTGGTGCTGGTTATCCCAATATGCATCTTGTAAGATTTGATCCTAAATCTACATGCCGTGACAAAATGGTAGATTTAGGCCCGGTTAATGACAAAAATTATCGTTGTTATTTCCATTCTTCAGTATGCTATAAAGATAAGTTGTATCTCGGTGAAACCGATGGGTTTACTCCTTCAGTTCATATTATTGATTTAAAAAGAATATGAGGAGTAGAAATATGAATAAATCGATTGTATGGTCGTATTGGAACCACGAACCAATTTATCATCTTAAACGAATGGCTAACGACGGCGGAAGTGTTTTTAGTCTTGGCGAATGGGTTGATACCTGGTATGACAGGCTTCATTCTGAAGAACTTATTAAAAAAGCCGCCGATTTAGGCATAAATATAATTTACACACATTTTTATAAAGGCTCCGGCCTTCAGTTTGAACACGATGAAATGATGCGTACAAAACAAATAGCGGATATAGCACATAAATTTGGAATTAAAGTTCTTGGTTATGTTTCGCTTGGTTCATTTTACAGTGAAAATATTTATTCTGAAATACCTGATTTTCACAATATGCTCGCCCGTGGACACGAAGGCGAATATTTACCAACACTTGAACATCAGTATTACCGCTTAACCCCTTGCTTTAATAACGAGAGGTTTATGTCTTATATCAAAAAAGTGCTAAAATATGGCGTGGAGGAAATTGGTCTTGACGGATTTCATTTTGATCAGTCTAGCAGGCATTTTTGCTATTGTGATACTTGTCAGAAAAAATTCAGGGAATTTTTAAAAGAAAATATTAATAACCCGTACGAACTTATGGGTATTAAAGATTTTGATAATGTTTCTATTCCTAATTATCACACTATATATAAGCTTGATAAGTTGGATTTAGCAACCGGTAAAGCTTTTCTTCCAAAAGGTAACATTCACGACCCGCTTTTAATGTGGTATCTTAAATTTATAAGAGAAACTGTTAAAAACTTTCACGAAGAATGCTTTGGATATGTAAAAGAAGTTTCAAACGGAAAGGCTTTTGTCCTTCATAATCCCGGTTTTTCAAAAATCGGTAAGTTTGATTTTAAAGTTAAGGGATTTGCTCCGCAAAATTCAACTGATAGTTCTGACTTTGCTTTCGTAGAAAATTTGGGTGGATATTTTTCAAAAGAAGACGGCAGGATTGAGGGACAAATTGAATCATTTAAATTTGCAGAAAGATATGGCTATAAGGTTTTCGATACCTCTTGGCTTTTAGGGGAAACCAGTGCATATCGTTTTCCTAAATCTTTGGAAGAAGTTGAAAAGTTTTCTTATCATTCCGCTGTGTTTGGCGGGCTTGTTGGCTCACCGTGGACAGTTCGCTCTATGAAAAATAACGATGAAGTAGCTATTGACACACCTTATCTTTATGATAGCCTTTTAAAAAGCTTTAAATTCTATAAAGAAAACTTTGATATTTTCAGCGGAAAAGAGAAAAACAGAGTTAAGCTTTTGTATTCTAATGATAACTGGTATGCATCTGAAAATGGAAAAACAGATTTTTCTGAAGTTTTGTCGTATCTTGTTAAAGATAAAATACCTTTTTCGGTTATTGATGAAAGTGATATTTCTTCCCTTGAAAACGGCGATTTTCTTATATTGCCAAACATTTTGTATGCTGATAAATCTGTTTTTGATTCAATCAAAACTGCTTTCGAAAACGGAGCTAAAATTATTGCAACAGGAAGTTTTGGCCACTATAATGCTGATACAAAAGGCCGCTCTTTAAGTGACGATTGCTATGATTTAAATGGAATTTCAAAAAAGTATTTTACTACACCTGAAAAGGTTTCAGAATTTATTGATAGTAAAGTTTTGATGAACCTGAGCGATGTTGTTGTTGAAACAAGATTGCTTGAAGATGGAAAATTAGTACTTCATCTCCTTAATGCAGATAACACCCACGGCACTAAGGAAATTAAAGCAACTTTTAAAGATGAAACTCTTAATAAATATAAAAGTGTTAAGGTTATTGCACCTGACAATGTAACATATAATGCTAAAATTGAAAACGATGTTTTGAGTTTAGAAATTTCTGATTTTAAAACTCTTGCAACAGTTATTTTTGAGTAAAGGCGTTGGTAATTTTGAAGGAATTTGTTCCTGATTTTTCCCTTTATCTTAATAAGCTTTTTGATTATGTAAAAAATCTGCTTGGCGTAAATGTTTGTGTTTTTATGTATAACGACACGCTGGCAGACAGATTTTTGCTGAATTTTGATCCTGTAACAGAATACTCTCATTTTTCGAAATATTGCAGAGCTGTTCAGGATATTGAAAAGAAAAAACTTTGTGCAAATCAGGAAACAAAGCTTGATATTGCCGAAGTTGAAAAGCAACGCAAACCATTTGTAAGAAAGTGTTTTGCAGGTGTTTATGAAGCGATAATTCCTTTTTACTACCAAAATAAGCTTAGTGCAGTTATAAAAATAGGTCAGGCAAAGGGAAGTGGTGAAACTGTTCCCGAGGATGTGCTTGAAAAAATAGAAACTTCGCTTAAAAATGAGTTTATCAGCAAATATAATGCTTTACCTCAGGTTGATGAAAAAACTTTGCTTGATACCGCTAACTTAATTGACTACGCATTAAAAGTTTTCAGGTGGGATAATTATGCATACGATGAAGATGCGGAGCATAATGTTACCGCAGTAAAGGCTAAAAAAATTGTTGATTCATATACATGGAAAAGTGACTTTAGTGTTTCGCAGGTTGCAAAAGAACTTTGTGTTTCAAAAGAACATTTAAGCAGAATTTTTAAGAAAAAATATGGTGTTTCCGTTGTTGAATATCTTACGAATATGCGAATTAAAAGAGCAAAGTTTTTACTGATAAATACAAGTTTTTCTATTCAAAAAATAGCTGAAAAATGCGGTTTTTTTGATGCAAGCTACTTTTCAAGAACATTTAAAAAAACTGTTGGCGTAACACCAAGTGAATATAAAAAAGAACATGAAACTTTTGATATGGGGGACAAAAAATGAGCATTGAAATTTTCGAAAAATTCTCACCGGATGGCAGCATTTGTGCTCTGCGCGACAAGGCATTTCTTTATGTTACAAAGAGAGTTTTAAATTCTTTTAAGCTTGCTGCAGATAAGAGATCGAAACTTAAAACAAAGGAAGATGTAGTAAGCTACAAAGAAGAAAACAGAAGGATTCTTTGTAAATCACTTGGAAATGTGCCGTATGATAAAAATTTGCCATTTAATGCGAAAATTACAGGTGTTATAGAAGAAAGTGAACTGATTATAGAAAAACTGGCATTCCAGTCGCTTGAAAATGTTTATGTGAGTGCAAATCTTTATAAACCGAAAAATGCAAAAGAAACTCTTCCCGGAATAGTTTTTCTCTGTGGGCATTCAGCTAATGGTAAGGCCGAGAAAAGCTATCAGAAGGCCGCAAGAATTATTGCAGGCTCAGGTTTTGCAGTTCTTGTAACCGAGCCTGAAGGCCAGGGGGAGAGAATAGGTTACATTTCCTCTCCTGATGCTGAACCTGAAGTTTTCGGCGCCGTTGCAAATCATCAAAGATTTGGCCATCAATGTTTCTTAAATGGCCAATCGCCCGTAAAATACTTTGTAGCCGAGGCTATGCGAGCATACGATTATCTTGAAAGCAGAAGCGATATAGACTCTGAAAGGATTGGCATTACAGGAAATTCCGGTGGTGGTACACTTTCTTCCCTTACCGCCGCATATGATGAAAGATTTAAAGCAGTAGCTCCAAGCTGCTGGCCAACGATGGGCGAAGACTACTTTTTTATTGGCACTTCGCCTGATTCAGAACAAATATGGCCAGGTATTTATAAAGATGGATTTGACCACTGTGAGCTTATGAGTCTTATCTGCCCAAGACCGCTTATATTTTTAACAGCTGCATATGATTTTGTTCCAATTGAGGGTAGTAAAAAACTTTATAATGAATGCAAAAAAATATGGGATATTGCGGGCAAAAGCGAAAATGTTGAAATAATTGTTTCGCCTAATGAACATGGATATTCGGAATTTCAGGCAGAAAATGCTGCAAGGTTTTTTAAAAAACATCTTGGCAAAGAAGATATTTCAATTTCAAAAGATAGTATTATATCGCTTGATGATGAAAAACTTAATGTTTGTAAAACCGGATATGTTAAATTTGACCTTAACAGTGAATTTGTTTTCGATAAGAACCTGGAAATATTTAAAAACAAAAATAGGTTATCTTTAGAACAACGCAATGAAATACTTTATAGCAAAGTAATGCAAAACAGGGATTTGGATTTTGAAATAAATTTGCGCCGATTTGGATTTGACGAAATCGATGGCTTATACGGAGAATACCTGATGTGGTTTTCCGGGGCTTTATTGCCAAATTATGCTATTATTATAAAAAGTGTTGAGAATAAGCACAAAAATATTCCCGTAACTATTTGTCTTTGGCCTGAAGGAACAAATAATATCTATGAAAAATTTACGAAAATTAAAGAAATTTGTACCTCAGGCAGAGCTGCACTGATTTTAGATGTTACAGCTAATGGTAAATGTAAACCTATTCCGCTTCACAGCGAAGACGGCGATTTTAAAATAATTGATAAAATTTCAAAATCACTTATTCAGCTTGGCGATTCGCTTCCTGCGATTCAGTCCTTTGATGTTTTGCAGGCAATCAGGCTTTTGCGCGAACAACTTAATGTTGTAGATATAAGTATTTATTCTAAAGACGAGTTTTCTGTTGTTGCGAGAATTTGTGAAATGCTCGTTGATAATATTTCTGTTTTGTGTGATAGTGAAATAACGATTAAAAGTATAATTTCAAACAAAATGTATAAGTATGATGATACCACACAGATTCTTATGTATGGCTTCGGAGAACTAATTGAATAATTTTATGCCGAAACTTTTGTTTCGGCATTTTTTGAACTGTTATTTATTGACTTTGTTTTATGGTTGTGTTATTTTATTTAGTATAGTAACAAGTTAGGAGATGTAACTATGGCAAAAGCAAAACTTGTAAAACATAATGGCGCACCCGCAATTAGTATTGACGGAAAAATTTACCCACCAATGACCGCAACCGTTGTTACAAGCCGTACACCAATTGGAGGCAAGGGAAGAGTTATTGATACCGAATATTTTAAAAAGCTTGGAAAAGCAGGTTTAAAAATATATTATGTTATGTGTAATAACCTTGACATGGAAGATAGTGCTGTTAAAGATTTTGCTGACGAAGCCGAGAAAATATTGTCAGTTGTGCCTGATGCTTACATTATGGTTAGAATTCCCTTAACACCAAGCAAAAAATGGATAGAAGAGAATCCTGACCATGTTGTTCAGTATAGCGATGGCCACAAAATACCAACTCTTGTCAGAACTGAAACTTTTGTTGTTGAAAGTGATGGTATGCCTTCTCTTTGTTCATGGAAATGGCGTGAAGATATGGGTAAAACTCTTAAAAGAGTTATGAATGAAATAGATAAACTTTCCTTCAGTGACCGCATTGTCGGTTACTTTGTTGGCGGAGGAGGAAACAGCGAGTGGTTTTATGTAAACCCAATTGAAGACTGGGATACAGGTGCTTACGCTGACACTTCGAAAGCCTTTGAAGTTGAGTTTCAAAAATATCTTGATAACAAATATGGAGCAGGCAGGGTTAAAGCAGAAGTTCCAGGTATTGAATCAAGATTTTTCACAGAATGCGTAGATCAAAAATTTGCAAAACCTGGAAGGGTTTTAGCAGCTGCTCCCGAGCCTACACCACCGCAAAATGGCACAAACCACGGTTCTTTTCTTGATATAGATAAATACAGAAATACTTTTGATTTTTATCGTGCATGGACAGAGGGGAGCGCTAACAGTATAATTCACTTTGCCAAAATTGTGAAGGAGCACAATCCTGATACACTTGTTGGCTCTTTTTATGGCTCTCTAGGCGGATGTGAACTTATCTGGTCATCAAATTCTTCTGCGGCTTTAAAAGTGCTTGACAGCGGAGTAGTTGATTTTATTGCAAACCCGGGCGTTTATGAAAACCGTCAACCAGGTGGATTTACAGGGCAACGTCAATGCCCAGATTCGTTTGCGCTGCGAAATACTATTTACATAGTTGAAGATGATACAAGAACACATGTCGAAAATGCTTTTTATGCTGAAAAATTTGAAACATTTTCTTTAGAAGATACTTTAAATGTTCTCAAAAGAGATTTTGGAAGAAACATTTGTGAGAACTTGCAAGGCTGGTGGTACGACCAGCACATAGGCGGTGGAAGATATAAATTTCCTGAAGTTTATAAGCTTTTTGCACGTCAACAGGAAATTGCTGAGCTATCTTACAGTCTGAATCGTGACAAAGGCAATGAAATTGCATTTATTTATGACGAGGAAAGTGTTCATACGGTTTCTAAACAAACAACAGATGAGCTTTTTCAGGTTTTCAGAAACTATGAAATTGCAAATATTGGTACAGGCGCAGACCTTTATTTTCACAATGACATGTCAAACCCAAATATGCCTGACTACAAGCTTTATGTTTTCTGCAACTGCTTTTACTTGTCCGATAAAGAAAGGGAAGATATAAAGAAAAAACTCTGCAAAAGCGGCGCAGTAGCGTTGTTTATGTATGGTAGCGGCTTGATAAATCCTGACAAAGAAAAAATGCTTGACGTAGCTAATGTTTCCGAATTTACAGGAATCAACTGCTGCGAAGTTATGGAAAGAAACAGCCCTATGTTTAAAATTTCGAACACAGAACATAAGCTTGCATCAAAGCTTGATAAAACAAAAATTTTCGGTTCGTTTATGAAACCTAGAAAGCCAAATGTTCTTTTTGTTCCTGAGTTTATGCCTCGCTCATACTTATATCCTACAATTTATGCAGAAGATTCTGAGGCAACTACTCTTGCAAAATTTACAACCTTTGATAAAACTGCAGTTGCAATAAAAAATACTGATGGCTTTACTTCGATATATTGTGGAAGTAAATATATTTCGAGCGATTTTATAAGAGAAACTGCTCGTTTTGCAGGTTGTCACATTTTCGAAGAAGATAATAATGTTTTGTATGCTAATAAAAACTTTATTACAGTTCATGCCGCTAAAACCAGTAAAATTACTTTAAAATTCAGAGAAAAATGCTCACCTTTTGAATTGTATGAAGAAAAGTATTATGATAAAGATGTAACTGAAATCACGTTTGATGCAAATTTAGGTGAAACAAAAATGTTTCAGTTAAAATAAAAACAGGGCTTTGCCCTGTTTTTTTACTTGCATTTTTAATATTGTTAGTGTAAAATAAACTTTGGGTTGATTTATTTTTGTATCAACGCATATACTGTTCTTAGATAATTAATCAATATCAACTAATAGTTTAATTTAGTTTTGGCTTTTAAACTATTGATGCGTAGACCTTTAAATTTAATTATGATAAAATTACTATAGATATTAAAGAAAGAGGTATAATTATGCTTAAAACTGAAATGAGAAACGAAAAAACAACTCATATTGACAAAATGGATACTTTATCAATGCTTAAACTTATCAGTGATGAAAACTATAACGCTGTTCGTGCTGTTGAAAATGCTTTGCCTGAAATCGCAAAGGCGGTTGATATTATATCAAATGCAATAGCAAACGGTGGCCGACTTATTTACATAGGCGCCGGTACTTCAGGCCGTCTTGCAGTTGCAGATGCGGCTGAATGCCCTCCAACTTTTGGTGTTGACTATAATACTGTTTGCGCTATTATTGCAGGTGGCGAAAAAACACTTGTAAGGGCATCGGAAAATCAGGAAGATTTTGAGGATATGGGCAGAGCTGACCTCAGAGCTAAAGATATTACCGCTGACGATGTAATTTGTGGTATTTCAGCTTCAGGTGGAGCGGCATATGTTGCAGGCGCTATGAAAGAAGGAAAGGAGCACGGCTGCAAAACAATTTCTGTAAGCAGCAACCCAGGTACATTAATTGGTTCTGTTGCTGATGTTGAAATTGTTTGTGATACTGGCGCTGAAGTTATTCAAGGCTCCACAAGAATGAAAGCCGGTACAAGCCAGAAACTCGTTTTAAATATGCTTTCAACAAGTGCTATGATTAAAACAGGTAAAGTATACGAAAACGTTATGATTAATTTAAAACCTTCCAACAAAAAACTTCGTCAGAGGGTTATAAACATTGTATGTTCGCTTAAAAATGTTGATGAAGAAACCGCTGTAACTTACCTTGATAAATACGATTGGGTTATTAGAGATGTTCTGGATAATATTAACTAACTTTTTTGGAGGATAGTAAAATATGTACGAGCAGGATGTTCTGGCGGCCAACATAAAAAAATATAGAATTAAAACCGGGTTTACACAGGCAGAACTTGCAGACAAGCTCTTTGTTTCAACTCAGGCTATATCGAAGTGGGAGAGAGGTCAAAGTTTACCTGATTTATCTAATCTATGCACTTTGAGCGATATTTTTAAAATTTCTGTTGACAAGCTTATTGGTAATGTTAAAGAAAAATCAGACCAAAAGGTTTTCATTGGAATAGATGGTGGCGGAACAAAAACTGAGTTTTTACTGTTTTCTGAAGATGGTCATATTTTATACAGAGAAGTTCTCGGGGCTTCAAACCCAAATGTTACCGGTGGAGAGAAATGCCTTGAGGTTTTGAAATCAGGAATTGATACAATGCTTGGGATTCATTCAGAAGTTGATGGCGTTTTCTGCGGAATTGCCGGTTGTTCTTCAGCCGATAACAAAAAACTTATATATGATTTTTTTAAGAAAACATTCCCTGCGCTAAAGGTTAATATAAACAGTGACATAGTAAACGTTATGTGTAGCGTGCCGGAGCTTGACAGATGTATTGCTGCAATATGCGGAACCGGTTTTTCTGTTTTTGCAAATGTTAATGATGATATTCACCGAATTGGCGGTTGGGGATACCTGCTTGGCAAAAATGGCAGTGGTTTTGATATTGGCAGAGATGCTTTGAGTGCAGTTTTGGCGTATGAGGATGGTTTTGGAGAAAAAACAATTATTACCGATTTGGTTTATGCAAAGCTTGGTACAACTGTTTGGGAAAGTGTTCCAAAAATTTATGAAGTAGGCAACAGTTTTATCGCCTCGTTTGCGCCAATTGTTTTTAAAGCTTATGAAAATGGCGATGAAATTGCAAAAAAAATACTCGATGAGAATGCCAAAAGCGTAGCTTATTTAATAGAACAAGCGGTTGCAATTTATGATTGCGGCAAAAATGTAGTACTGTCAGGTGGGCTTTGCAATAATGACGATATATATAGAAACCTAATTAGAGAGAAACTCGACAATAAAATTAACCTCATCGTTCCAAATCTTCCACAAATTTATGGTGCGTGTGTTAAATGCTGTAAACTTTACGGAAACTTTAGTGATAAGTTTACCAAGAATTTTAAAAATGACTATGTTTTTCAAAAAGTTATAAATGAAGTAAAAACCCCTGCTTTCGGCGGTGCTTCTTAGGGATTAACCGCCTAAAAACCATGTTTTTTGCACATAACTGCGTTAAAAATTTTCACAATCCGTCAAGGATTACTCAAATTTTTGCCTTGTTCTGCACTCAAAAACAAGATTTTTATGGTGCAAAGCAGTTTTGGATTAGAGATTTTTTGTCTTAGAGAAGTCATAAAAAAATGCAGTCATACTGTCGTATGTCTGCATTTTTTTGCGCACTATAAGCGGAAAATATCAAGCCAAAACCGATTTATCCCTAAGAAGCACCGCCGTT
>JAZNQN010000023.1:0-4738 GCA_045590195.1 Clostridia bacterium
GTATGGTATGCTACAGGCTGGTACAGAACACAGGCATACTATGATTCAGGTGATTGGCGTGCAACATGGGAAGGTGAAGGCGGTGGAGTTCTTCTCAACCAATGTCCCCACCATCTCGACCTTATGCAATGGCTTTGCGGAGTTCCCAAGAGAGTTCATGCATCCGCTTATTACGGCAAATATCACGATATTGAAGTTGAAGACGATGTTACCGCAGTTTTTGAATACGAAAACGGAATGACGGGCACATATATTACTTCAACCGGCGAAGCACCGGGTACTAACCGCCTTGAAATTGCCTGTGATATGGGAAAAATTGTTGTAGAAAATGAAGAAATGGTTTTCTACAGAAATGTTATTTCTGAACGTGAGTACAATAAAGAAAACAAACTTGCCTTCGGAAAGCCTGAATGCTGGAAGTGCGAAGTTCCTGCATCAGGAAGCGGAGAGCAACATGTTGGAATTTTAAAAGATTTTGTTAAAGCAAAAAACACAGGGGCGCCACTTCTTGCACCGGGAAAAGAGGGCATATTGGGCCTTACAATTTCAAACGCAATTCATTTAAGCGCCTGGAAGGGCGAAGGGGTTGATGTTAAAAACTTTCCTCACGACGAGTTTTATGCCATTTTGCAGGAGAAAATTAAAAATTCAACTGTTGATAAAAGCAACGTTAAACAAAAAACTGCTGATACCTCAGGTACATATTAAGGAGTAGCAAAATGAGTTTGAAAATAGGAGCACAGTATTATACAATAAGAGATTTTTGCAAAACCATAGAAGATTTTGACTTATCCTGCAAAAAGGTAAGCGAAATGGGCTATAAGGCAGTTCAGCTTTCTGGTATTGGCGATTTTTCGGCAGAAGAAATTAAACCCATTATTGAAAAGTATGGGCTTTATGTTGTTTGCACACATCGCGCACCTGCAAAGTTTTTGGAAGAGCTTGATAGTGAAATTGAGTTTCACAAGGCCATTGGTTGCCCTATTTTAGGCCTTGGCTCGATGCCCGGTGGAGAAATAAAAGAAGACACTATTGAAGAATTTGTAAATAATTTCAAACCTGTAATTGAAAAAATAAATGCCGCAGGGCTTACTTTTGCTTACCATAACCACGCCTTTGAGTTTCAGAAAATAGATGGCAAGTATGTTTTTGATATAATATGTGAAAAGCTGGGAAATGTACCCTTTAAGCTTATACTCGATGTTTACTGGCTTGCTTTTGCAGGAATAGACAGTGCAAAATTTATAAGAGAGCATAAAGAAAATATTGCCTGCGTTCATTTTAAGGATATGTCGGTAACAGGAAATGCACAGTTTTTTGCTCCTGTGGGATACGGCAATCTTGATTGGGATAATACAATTGCCGCCTGCGAAGAGGTGGGGGTAGAATACGCTCTTGTAGAGCAGGATATGTGCTACGATGAAAACCCCTTCGACTGTCTCGGGAAAAGCTATAAATTTCTTAAAGAAAAGGGACTTGAATAAAAAAAGTGCTAACCTGTCGGTTAGCGCTTTTTTTATATGTTGAAATATTTTTTTATAGCCATAAGCGTTTCATCGGAGATAACATGCTCTATTTTACAGGCATCGGTGGCGGCAACATCTTCGCTTACGCCTATTTCTGCCAGAAATTTTGATAAAACTGTGTGTCTTTCAAAAATTTTCTGTGCGGCTAAGATGCCTTCTTCCGTAAGGGTTAAAACTCCGTCACTTGCCATATTTAAAAAACCGCCGCTTTTAAGTAGCCCCACAGCGCGGCTTACGCTTGGCTTTGAATACCCCATATATTCAGCAACATCAATGCTTCGGACATTACTGCTTTTGCGGGTTAAAACATATATAGTTTCAAGGTACATTTCGGCAGATTCCTGAAGTTTCATAACGCCCCTCCTTTGTATATCTATATTTTACCATATATAAAAAATTTTTTCAATAGTTAAAATTTTTTTCAAAAAAGGTATTGACAATGTAAAAATCATATGGTAAAATATTCAAAGTTAGCAGAGGCTAATTATTTTTAATGGCTATCAGTTAGCCTAGGCTAACAATATAAAAGAAACCGGGAGATGCATATGAAACTAAGGGTGGCTGAAGAAGGAAAAGAGTATATTGTTCAGCGGATTGAAACTGATGATGAAGAGCTTGAGGCTTTTTTGTTTTCCCTTGGCTGTTACGTAGGCGAGCCTATAGTTGTTGTGGCACACCGCAAGGGCGGCTGTACAGTTGCAATTAAAGACGGCCGCTATAATTTTGACACAGCCCTGGCAGAGGCTATTGAAGTTTTGTAAAAACAAAAAGTAATCCGCTGATTACTTTTTGCATAGCAGTTAGCGGCATCTAACTCGTTTCAGATATAAAGGAGTGTTATTTATGAGAATTGCATTGGCGGGAAACCCCAACAGCGGTAAAACCACTATGTACAACGCCTTAACCGGCCAAAACGAAAAAGTGGGCAACTGGGCAGGTGTTACAGTTGAAAAAAAACAGCACCCGATTAAAAAAAGCTTTTACGAAGGCGAAGAACTTGTAGCGGTTGACCTTCCGGGCGCATATTCCATGTCGCCGTTTACATCAGAGGAAAGCATTACAAGCGCCTATGTTAAAGAGGAAAATCCTGATGCTATTATAAACATTGTTGATGCTACAAACTTAAGCCGTAGCCTTTTCTTTACAACTCAGCTTTTAGAGCTTGGAATTCCTGTGGTTGTAGCTTTAAACAAGGCCGATATTAACGAGAAAAAGAAAACAGAAATAAATACCGAGTTGCTTTCAAAAAAGCTTGGCTGCCCCGTGTTTGACACAGTTTCAACCTCGGCAGAAGGCCTTTCAGAGGTTGTAAAGGCGGCCGTAGCCCTTAAAGGCAGGGAACAAGCTGCACCCTATAGCCAGGGCGAAGTTGACCTTTCGAGCAAAAAAGCAGTAGAAGCCGCCGACAGAAAACGTTTCGACTTTGTAAACAAAATAGTTCGCGAAGTTGAAAAAAGAAAAGTTTTAACAAGCGAAAAGAACTTCGGCGATAAAATTGATGCCGTTTTAACAAATAAATGGCTTGGTATTCCTATTTTTGCCCTTATTATGTTTTTGGTGTTTGATATTTCTCAGGCATCATTCGGGCCGTTTCTTGCAGATACACTTGTTGCCTGGCTTGAAGTATTTCAGGGCTTTGTCGGCTCGCTTATGGAAGGCGCAAATCCACTTCTTTACGCCCTTTTGGTTGACGGCGTAATCGGCGGCGCAATAGCGGTTATCGGCTTTTTGCCACTTGTTATGGTTATGTACTTCCTTATTGCTATTTTGGAAGACTGCGGCTATATGGCAAGAGTTTCGGTTGTGCTCGATCCAATATTTAAAAAGGTTGGCCTTTCAGGTAAATCGGTTATTCCGTTTGTTATTGGAACAGGCTGCGCAATTCCGGGCGTTATGGCATGCCGTACAATAAGAAACGAAAGAGAAAGAAGAGCAACTGCAATGCTGGCTCCATTTATGCCATGCGGCGCTAAACTTCCTGTAATTGCCCTTTTTGCAGGCGCATTTTTCGGCGATGCATCCTGGGTTGGAACACTTATGTATTTTGCAGGTATTGTAATTATCTTCTTCGGCGCACTTCTCATAAATAAAATTACAGCTTATAAAGCAAGAAAATCATACTTTATCATAGAACTTCCTGAATATAAATTTCCAAGCCTTAAGAGAGCATTTTTCTCAATGTGCTCACGTGGCTGGGCGTACATAGTTAAAGCGGCTACAATTATTCTGCTTTGTAACACAGCCGTTCAGATTATGCAAACATTTACATGGAACTTTACTGTTGCAGAAACTGCCGATGCTTCAATTTTAGCATTAATTGCACATCCTTTTGCATATGTGCTTGTGCCGGTTGTTGGCGTTCTTTCATGGCAGCTTGCGGCGGCGGCAGTTACAGGCTTTATAGCAAAAGAAAACGTTGTTGGAACACTTGCTGTTTGCTTTGTAGGCCTTGAAAACCTTATCGATACTGAAGAACTTGCCCTTATGGAAGGCGCAGGGGCAGAAGTTGCAACAGTTTTTGCTATTACAAAAGTTGCGGCCCTTGCTTACCTTATGTTTAACCTTTTTACTCCTCCATGTTTTGCGGCCATAGGCGCTATGAACTCTGAAATGAAAAGCTCAAAGTGGCTCTTCGGTGGAATAGCGCTTCAACTGGCCACAGGCTTTACAGTTGGCTTTTTAGTATATCAGATTGGTACACTTATTACACTTGGAACACTTGGCGCTGGCTTTATCCCCGGTCTTATTGCAGTTTTGGCAATAGTGGCAGTTATAGTTTACCTTTGCATAACTGCCGAAAAAAGGCTTAAAGCTGAATATGAGATTAAAGGAAAAAAAGCCGCATTAAAATAATTGAGGTGATAGCGTGACTGATATTATTGTAATTTTAGTTTTGGTAATAATTGTTGCCGCAGCAGGGTTTTATGTATATAAAGCCAAAAAGAGCGGTAAGAAATGTATTGGTTGTCCCGATAGTGGTTCGTGCAACTGCGGTTGCCATAAAAAATAAACACATCATAAAAAACTGCTTGTTTCAAAGGCCACAACCAGATAAGGAAGTTTTGGTTTTGAAGCCATATTTTTCATTTATACTGCATCAAAAAAGTCCGAAATACGACAGTATTACGGACTTTTTGTTCTTTGTCTAAATATAAAAATCTGATATTCAAAACTGCATTGCATCCTAAAATTGAAATTTTTGAATGAAGTTC
>JAZNQN010000024.1:0-32718 GCA_045590195.1 Clostridia bacterium
ATTTTCCTTTGGATTGTCTAATTTCTTTTTGAGTTTGTATGACTTTGTATATGTTTTGAAATTTGCAGTACAGCCTATGTATTCCATTTTACCTAAAATCTGTATAACAGATTGAGATGCCCAATCATAAGGATTGTCAGGCAAGGACTTTCCTGCCTTTTGCAAGTGGTATGATGTTGTTGTCAAAATCTTTTCTTCTTTCAAAATTTTTGCTATCTGCATTGGTCCTTTTCCGTCGGTACATAAATTATAAATTTTTCTTACAACTTCAGCTGCAGGCTCGTCAATTATCCATTGCTTTTTATTATCGGGATTTTTCATATATCCAAATATGGGTTGTCCTAAATGTTCACCGGACATTCCCTTTGACTTAAACACTGCACGGATTTTCTTGCTTGTGTCCTTTGCGTAAAAGTCATTGAATAAATTGCGGAATGGTGTAAAATCATTGTCGCCTTTGGAACTATCAACTCCGTCATTGATTGCAATTAAACGCACATCGTTATCAGGGAAAAATATCTCCGAGAAATAACCGACTTTGAGATAATCTCGCCCAAGTCTTGACATATCCTTTACAATAACTGTTTTGACCTTTCCGTCCTCAATATCCTTTATCATTTCTTTGAAAGATGGTCTTTCAAAATTCGTACCACTCCAACCGTCATCAATATAAAATTGAGGTGATGGATAATTATTATCGTCTGCATATTTACTCAAAATTGCTTTTTGATTTATGATACTGTTGCTGTCGCCGTCCAATGCGTCCTCTTGCGAAAGTCTGCAATAGAGAGCAGTAATTGTGCCGGGCTTATTCATTATTAAAATCCTCCTTTTTGTCGCCCGACAAAACAGAGTGTATATTTGAATTATACCGCGCTTTTTTTGAATTGTCAGCCGTTTTCGATTTTATTTTTTCATTGAGCATTAAACGAATGATTTTGTTATTCAATGTTTCCGTCCCTGAAAAAGTTGTTTCAATCTCGTATGTTGTACCGCCCATTTTATATTTTGTAATATAGCCGTAGTCTTTTTGTTGCTTATTCATTCCTATCCAATCCTTTCCATTAAGTAATTAAAAACTATATAATAGCAAGCATAGCCAATGGATATCCATTGACACAAAATCAAATTTTCCCGCCTGCTATTTTTAACTAAATAGCAAGCACAGTAAGTGGTTATCCACTTACGAAAATTTGATTTTATTTTTGGGTATTCCCAAGCCCTTTTTCATTTCTCTATGTTAAGGAAATGAGATAATAGTTTCCGTTCCGATTTCCATATCTCGTCCACTAAACTTTTAATGTCTTTGATGTCCTGTTCATAGATAACGTTCTGACAAATTCGCTTTGCTATTATATTTATGTTTCTGCCTATTGCAGAAAGCTCTGCGGTATGCTTTTTAATTTCAGGAACATCAAGAAGAATGATATATCCGTCTATTGCCATTTTTCGCATATAAGCCCCTAACTGTGCAGTAGGAAGCTGTGCCATTTTTAATTCTATAAGCTCCCTTTCTTCCTCTGTAACTCTTACAATAATTTGTTTGTTTCTTTTTCTGTTTGCCATAAAAATTCCGCCTTTCTTTTCGTTCTCATTTAATAAACGATAGAAGCTGTAAAAATACAACCGCAGGAGAAAAATTTTTGTCCTCATATAAGTAACATGTAAAATTTCAAAATAGCAACTTTTATGAAAAACATTTATTATTTTTTCTTTCACATAGGTAACACTCAAAATTGAATTTTTACACAGTTAAAATAAAAATTTTACTTCTCATAAACTAATACGCTTAAAAATTGTCAAATGCTAAACTTTTAATAAAATTCTTTCAAAAAATTACAAATTCACTTATATACATTGAAATTAAAACGATTTTATAGTATAATTTAATTAATAAATAGATTGGTGGTGAGCATTATAAATAAGAGTAAAGAGAGAAAATTTGTCAATGATAATGCTCGACTTATGTCAGAATGGGATTTTGAAAAAAACAATGCTATAGGATTAGATCCTCAAAAAATAAGTATAGGTTCTCACAAGACCGCATTTTGGATTTGTTCAAAACACAAGACAAAATTCGAGCAGGAAATAAGGAATAGAGCTAATGAGGTGCGAGTTTGTCAAAAGTGTATTGATGAATGGAAATTTTCAAATAGCCGCGAACGATATATCAAGGGTAAAAGAGTTCTTGCAGAAACGCATCCACAATTAGCAGAAGAATGGATTGGTTGTGATAATCCCAAATTTACACCTAACACATGCGTTGCGGGTTCAAATATAAAGGCAAAATGGAAATGTAAAGATTGTGGCGGTGAATATGAATCATATGTAAGTAACCGTGCTCTTAAAGGAGTAGGGTGTCCTTATTGTGCAGGCCAAAAAGTATTGAAAGGATACAACGATTTACAAACAAAATTGCCAGAGTTGGCTTTTGAATGGAGTGATAAAAATGTTATTTTACCAACTGAAGTAACAGCTCATTCAAATAAGAAAGTCTACTGGAAGTGTCCGTTAGGACATGAAGATTATTTAATGTCAGTTAAGCAAAGAGCAAATAGACAAGGATGTCCAATTTGTGCAAGGCAGAGTCAAACATCTTTTCCTGAACAAGCAATTTATTACTACTTAAATCAGATTTTTCCTGATGTGCTAAATAGATATATTTATGAAAAGCGTGAAATTGACATCTTTATTCCATCGAAAAATATTGGAATTGAATACAACGGTTACTTTTCACATAAAACAAAATCAAAAAAAGATGCTGCAAAAAAGGCATTTCTCGAGTCTGTTGGCATTAAATTGATTGTTATAAAAGAATATAAATTTGACTCAGAAAAAGAACATGCTGATTTATATATTCATGAAAGAACTCCTTTTAAAGAATTGTCAATGTTAATAAAAAAACTTGTTGAATTGCTTGATGTTCAAGATATTGTTGATATTAATTGTGAGAGAGATGCAATTACCATCAAAAATCAATATGTTACTACACGAAAAGAAAATAGCATTGCTTCTATTCGACCAGATTTAGTTGAATTTTGGGATTATGAAAAAAATGGTTCTATAACACCTGAAATGGTTACGCTTGGAACTGGACAAAGATTTTATTGGAAGTGTCGCATCTGTAGTCAGTCTTACTTAAATTATCCAAGTAGAATTGCAGAAGGGAGTGTTTGTTCTAAACATCGCAATCTATTAAAAAGAGAAGGAAATGATTTAGCAACAAAGCATCCAGAATTGTTAAAATATTGGGACTACGATAAAAACGATATAGAGCCATCAGAAATATATGGTGGTGGCGAAAGAATTGTGTATTGGAAATGTGAAAAAGGACATAGCTATACTAAATCTATTCTAAAACATATTCGTGGAGAAGGTTGTCCTATCTGCTCTGGTAAAAAGGTTTTGCCGGGCTTTAATGATTTGCAAACTTTACGACCTGATATTGCAAGCACATGGAATTATGCGAAAAACGGAAATGTTCTTCCATCGCAGATTACTGAACATAGTAATAAGAAATATTGGTGGATATGTGACAAAGGACATGAGTGGGAAACTACTGTAAATAATAGATCTAATGGACGAGGGTGTCCAATATGTTATAGGACTGAAAAAGGGTTAAGAAAAATCAATCTGTATGCTGTTGAGGATTTAGCACTTTTAGGAACTTTTGATAGTGTTAGAGCTGTATGCGAATTTCTAAATTTAGATTATAAAAGAATGAATGGTGCTATCTCAAATGTGTGTAACAGAAAGCAAAAAACACTAATGCGCAAATATATTTTAAGAAATGCAGACGACGATGAATTTAGTGTATAAAGGTTACCTATGAATAACAATACATCTAATCAATAAATCACAAAGGAGACCAACTATGATTGATGAAAAACTTGAAAATGCCAAGCTTTCGCTCTATAATTCCGGAGAATTAGAAAAAATAAAACATAATCCTGTTGTAAAATCAACTATGATGTGTTTGTTGAAATCAATACCGATATTAGGCGAATTGATTGATGGAGTTTTTGATGAGGTTTTAGCAAAATATCAAGTTGGAAAAAGAAATGAACTTTTGAACATAATATTGAGTGATTCAAAAAACATTACTACAGAAATGGTAAATGATGTGGAATTTATTATGAATTTTCTTAAAACTGTGGAAGCAATAGATCGATTAGCCTCAAATGATAAAATAGCATATTTCGGTAATCTATTAAAAAATGGATACTTCAATACAAACAAAATTTATATTGATAAATTTGAAGAGTACTTCAATGCTATAAATTTACTTTCGCATAGGCAGTTGGCTTTATTAGCGTTATTACATACCTACAGCAAAAAAGATATTATGTGTGAAAATGAAAAAGAAATAGAATTTAAAAGATGGATTTTATACAAGGAAGATGCTTGCAATAGTTTTAATTTAACAGAGGAAGAATTAATATCTGTGCTGAAATCAGCTGAAAAATCAGGGTTATGTAAAGAAGTTGTAGGTGCTATATATGGTTATCATGGAGGACGCTTTGAAGCTACAACGGTTTTAGGTGATTTTGTTGCATTTGTAACAAGTAAAAGCTATGATGTGGAAATTGAACGTTAAAATGAAAACATTACAGAGAGTCGCTGTATTAGCAAAAAAGAACAGGTAAATCAAGGGTAAATGCACGAGCTATGCTCGCCCTTGACAAACCTGTTCTTTTTTGAAGTATGTCAGTTAAGGGGATTTAAGCCGAAAAACGGACTTAAATCCCCTTTTTCTAAAAGTGTTGATTTTCAAATTTTTGTCACGCAATAGAAACTCTTTTTTGAGGTTTTGAATATAAAATCATTACCTTGTATGTTTTAGTCAATTTTAACTCCATAAAACAGGGATTGTTCAAGCCTTATTGCGTTACTTTTGTGAGGGGTGAAATGCCAACGTTGAGTGGAACGATAGAAGCCGTTTTTGAGGATTTTAATATATTATCATTACTCTGCAAGTTTTGAGGTCGAGAACATGGGGAAATAAGCCTTTTTGATATGCCTATTGTTCCACAATTTGCCCATAAAACGAAAACAGGCACACCACACTATAAATGTGATGTGCCTTGATTTCTTTTACACCCTGCTTGTCGGTAGATAGTGATATTTTCCATACTTCCTTATCACTACCCACCTAAAGTGGACATTCTTTATTTTGGCGGAGAAGGAGCTCTGCCTGTCATATACACAATATGTCTCAAAACCTTAAAATATGGGAAATATAAGTTTTTGTACGTCTAATAAATCTCGAGTGTTGATAGAAGGAAATTAAATCTTACGATATTTTTCGTTTTGGATATGCACGCATTTTATCGTTAATAATTGAATAGCTAGAAATCCAACCGTGGACTTTGAAATATTCCAAAATAACTCTGTTATGTTCATTGTCTTCGAAAGATGGACTTTTAGAGGAAGAGCATACTAATTCAAAACGATCATCACTTAATATCTTTCTAAAGTCTAAAATTGTTTTGGTGTCAATTGACTCCAGAATCAGAAGTGCAGCAAAAATCTCTGTTGGTAAAGTTTTTACGGTTTTTGCAGCACTCGTGATGCGGGATATGTTTTTTGTGGCGTATTCTATCAAAGCTGTTTTTGTTTTATTTCCAAGTGAGTCATAGTGCAACAAAAGCCATGGTAAATCATCAACATTAAAATGATTTTGTATTATTACTTCACAGACGGCATCTGAATAACTTTTGTTTTCAATAGTAATAGTTCCTGTATATAAGTTTAGCAAGATTAGCGAAAATTCGTTAGTTATTCTGGAATCAGATAATAGTTCAAGTATTTCTGCTTTTTCAAGTATAATTGTACTATCTTGTATTAGCTTAAAAAGTTTTTTACTATCACCCAAAAGAATAAAATCTAAAAGGTTTTTAGAATAGTTTTGTTTGATAAAATCAAAATTATCTTTTGTTTTTGCAATAGTGTTAGTTTTAAATAATATAAACAATTGCCATGACAGTAAACTTTGTGCAAAAAAAGAATTGTAGGTAACATACATACCTTTAATTAATTTTTCATAACTAATTTCATCAAAGAAAGTTGATTTTATCAAATTAAGTATCAAAGCGTTTGCACATTCAGTACTTACTAACTTCCTTAAGTTTTTATACTGTAAAGATGATAAGCCTGTTGCATTTTTCATGCGAGATGCCAAAGTTTCTGAAATAACACCTTCTTCTAATTCAATAGCACAATAATATGTCGCAAGATTTTTCCAGGAATTTAAAAATGCATTTAACTTCAAAAGTTCAGGCCAAAGTGTTTTATCTTGAATTTCAGATAGCGTTCGGACCTTTATTAGTGAATTTTTCATATAGAGGGTTTTGTTTTCGTCATGTAATAAAGGGTTATTAATGACAAACAAAATGGCAGTTTGTTCATCTTTAAATTTCTTTTTTGAAAAATTAACTATTAATGGAATGAATAAATTTATATTTTCAAATAAATATTTCGACACCGGCTTATCGTTGTTTTTACATAAAAATGTGCAAAATCTGTGAGTATTTCTGATTAAGTCAAACTTAGTATATCTCTTTACAATTATAGATATATTCTGCATATTAATGGCATACATATTATGGTCATAAACAAATTTTAGAATATCTTCATTTGGTGCACTACATTCTAATGTTGTAAATAGTACGGTTATGTTTTTTAATTCATCGCAATATTTATCAATGTCATCTGCATGATAAGATAAAAATCGGGTGTCGTTAGATATTCTTGTAGTTAGCCAATTGTCTATGTTTATTTGTGATAGTGTACCTTTTGGGCAATAATCCACAATCGAAAAGATTAGTTCATAAAATTCATCGTCAGTAATTGCCTTGGATATATACCATGTTTTTATCCAACTGGAGAAATTTTTTGTTAAGTAGTTAATTAAGTCCTTGTTATTTTTATTATTTCTCCAAAAATTAATGATAAATTCATATCCAGCAACATTATTTTCTAATGTTGAAAACCAAATTTCAAGTAAATTATATTTTTTAGTTTTAATAACACAATCCAACAGGTCGTAGTTGTTAACATATTCCAACATAAATGACGAAGGATTAATTTTTTCTAAAACTTTTTCTGCATTTTGCAATTTATAATCAGGAGCTGTTTTTTTGCCGTTATATACAGACATGATGAAATTACGATCTTGCAAGGATAGATCTTCAGAATAAAAATAACTACAATATGCCTCGTAATTTTCGTTAATATACCCATTGAATATTAGGTATTTGATCAATTTGTGATTTCTGTCATTTAGGATTGACGTAGTTGCACGGCATTCATTTCTATACTGTTTATCAACGCTTCCCCAAAATTCAGATGATTCTTTGTCAGATGAAATAAGGTCCCTTAATCTTGTGGTTGATAGCAGATTAATTTCGTTAGAAATATCAGCCAATGCTTTTTTAGACAATTCTTCTGATTCGGAAGAAAATAGTTTGATTTTGTTAAGCCGAGATTGATATTCAGGATTTTCATTCATAGTCAATAAGGCTGCTTGAACATCTAATATTTTTATGCCATTTAAGTGAGCAAACTGTACACTTTTTGTACAGTTTATGATCATTTTAATTAAGTCCACTCTTTCAATGTCCTCACTAATTACTTCATCGTCAATCTGCAGTACTTTTTCATTCAAAGGGAAATACAATGCATTTAGCTCGTCTATATTTTTAAGCATAGACGCCTCTGATAATCTCAGATCATTAGTAATTTTGTTTTTTCTCTCAATGAGTTCCTTTTCCTTTTCTTCACAAAACCTCTTTTTTTGTTCGAAAACCGTGTAAACATAGCCGCTACCAGATTGCAAAGCATGGAAATCTTCTGGAAAAAGGTTTTTATAAACGATCATAGCAAATTGATTGGTGAAATTATCACGATCAGGCACAACTTTAATAGCTTTTTTATAGATCTGATACTCATTAACAATGTTTGTTAATAGTCTCATATCATTTAAGTAAAAAGCTAAATCATTTATAAGCTGTTGATTTACTTCGGTGTTTAGGCCTGTGCTAACCAACAATTTAGAAAGCATATCTGATGAGTTTGTCACATCTACAACTGGGACAACTGGAATAATAAAATCAAAAAACTTACTTCTGTCGTTAGATGTAAAAATATCATCTTTTATTAAATAGAAAAAACGTAGCGGTTTTTTAGTATGAATATTTACAAGGTAATTGATTTCTCTGAGTTTTTCAAAAATTAATAATGTATCGTAGCGGTCAAGATCTTCAAAAATGATGGCATCAGCAGCACTTTTTTCAAACAAATAAACAACCTCGTTTAAGTATCTATCAAATGAAGAATCTGTTGATGAATCAAAAATTTCTATACCAACTAAATTTTTAATATCAATTTTTTTTAATTGCCTAAAAAGACCGGTTTTGTTGACAAAAGAGGAAACTGCACAAAATATTATAGATATGCATAATAACGACAAAATAATTTTGAATTCTGAAGTTAATGTAAAGTTAAAAAAGCTCCATTTGGTGCTTTGTAGAGTCCACACCCAATTTTTATAGAAGCTAATATACATAATTGATAGCAAAAGTATAAAAACCGAAAGAACTATCTGAATTTTTTTGTAGTGGGAAACGGAATGTTTAATGTTAAAATTGGATTCAGGAATGTTTGAAGGGTTAACTTGATGAATAAGTTGATTTAAGATTTTCCCTTCAAGAATATTGGAAAGCTCTTTTTTATTGATTTTTTTATTGGGTTGCACATTACTATCTGATTGTTCGTTTTCTTCTGTGGTTTCTAATTTGCCGATATCTATAGGTCGTGATATATCTTTGTTGTTAAAATGAGCTAGTGATATGTGTATAAACTTAAGTTCCGGGTGTTTTTTCTCATATGTACCAATAATACTACTTTTTCCTGAACCGTAACTACCAGATAAAGCAATGTTTGTTATTTTCTCTGAACAATTAAAAGAGTAATCGAGAGCAGGTTCATAACTAGAAATATCCGCGTCATTTTTTGGCATAAGAGTCGAGTAAGTTGAACTAATGTCTTTGACAGTAAAACGATTAAGAATAATTTGGGAATATTTTAGCATTTTTTCAACCAAAAAGTTTTTTAGCTTTGTTATGATAGCATTCATCGAATCACCTCGTAAAGTAATGTTACAAAAATTATAACATATTTTTCCGTTTTTTGCAACATAATGTGACAGAGTTTGTTGTATTATCACAATTTAATTTGTTGGAGATTATAGAACTGATTAATCACGAAATTGTTAATAAAAACCCATAATAAGTTTTTCCGTAATACCAAATTCTGAAAGCAATGCACCTACATACCGTTTCAGAGCATATTCGTTGCAGAAATCTATCCTTGTTTTATTTCCCGTATTTATATTAGTGGTGTTCAGTACAAAATGAATATGGGGATGAAATTCCCTTGAGTCATAATACTCATCAATGTTGGTTTCGTGCAAAGCAAACAAAATTTGATTACCTTCAAAGAATTCACAGATAGCATATGATAGATGCAATATTTTTGATATAGAAAGATTTTGGATTTCGTCTTTGTCAAAAGACAATACAAAGTGTTCAAGTTGCTTTCCGTAGTTATGACAAAAGATGTCTTTAATCTTTTGCATGCTACCGCAAGGGTCGGACAAGGATATTCCGCTCCCACCATAGCAGTTGCTTGGCATTTTTTGTGGATTCAAACAATAGTCAATGACATTTTTAGGCGCGGTTGTATTTCTATATGCGTCTCGTATTAATTTAAGTACTGCCATAATAAGTCCATCTCCTTTGTTAGTTCATTAAGGACTTCTTCGCTGAAACCAAGTTGTACAATCCTGTTTACAGCGAACTGCATTTTAACAATAGATGCAGCCATTCCTTTTTTGTCAATGATAAAAGTGTTTGTATTAAACAGAGTTTTTCTTATGTAATCTGATTTGCTGATATTTGCTCTTTTAGACTGAATTTGTAGTTCCTTAAATTCGTTGTCCGATAATCTTATTTCAATTCTTTTTGTTTTTTCCATTATTTCATTACTCCTTTCTTGTACGGAAATTAAGAATTCCATATATAAACACTTTACAGTGTTTGACAAGAATATGTCGTGTACGGACATATTTTTACTTTTATGTTATATTAAATTTTTTTGTGTTGTTTTGTATTTTGTCGCGCTTTTTAATATTATGAGTTGACAAGATACAAACTTTCAATTACATATTATTATCCTGAGTATGTATATAACATATTCCCGGCTTAACCGGCACATAGAAAAATGAAAGTGAGGATTTTTTAATGAAAACAAACGAAAAAATAGTATGCTCTGTATGCAGAACCATTTTAACAGAGGAAACAACCAAAAGCTTTGAAGGTCAGATAATGTGTCAGCATTGTTTTGACGAGCGGACAACAATTTGTAATAACTGCGGAGAAAGAATTTGGAGAGATAATGCAGAAGGTGACTCAAATTATACTTTATGCTCTCATTGTTACGAGTATAGCTATACTACATGTGAGGATTGTGGAAGGCTCATACATAACGAAGATGCTTTGTATGAGGATGGTGAGGACTATCCCTATTGCAGAGATTGCTTTGAAAAACTGAATGACAACTCAATAAAAAATTACAGTTACAAGCCTGAACCGATTTTTTACGGTTCAGGCAATTTATTTTATGGGGTTGAATTGGAAATAGATAAAGGAGGTGAAGATAACTTAAATGCACAAAAATTACTTGATATTGCAAATAGTAATGGTGAAAAAATCTATTGCAAACATGATGGTTCTATAAATGACGGATTTGAAATAGTTTCGCATCCTATGACACTTGATTATCACATTAACAGTATGAATTGGCTTGATATATTTGAAAAGGCTACCCAAATGGATTACCGCTCCCATAATACATCTACTTGTGGTCTGCATATTCATTGTTCCCGCTCCGCCTTTGGGAAAGATTATGAGGAGCAGGAAAAGACAATCGGCAGGTTGATATTTTTTGTTGAAAAACATTGGAATGAGCTTGTTAAGTTTTCAAGACGTACACCTGAAAACCTCAACCACTGGGCAGCTAAATATGCGACCATTTCAAGCACAACAGAAGAAACCTATAAAAAGGCAAAGGACAAGCGTATGGGAAGATATGTAGCAGTTAATCTTGAAAATTATAATACGATAGAGTTCCGACTATTCAGAGGAACACTCCGCTATAAAACATTTATTGCAACTTTACAGTTGGTTGATGAAATATGCTACCAAGCGATTAACCTGTCGGATAAGGAAATGGAAGAATTGTCTTGGTCTGATTTTGTATCAAAAATACTGCCGAAAAAGTTTGAACTAATCGAATATTTAAAATCAAAAAGGCTTTATGTGAATGAAGTCATATCAGAAAGCGAGGAAATGTAAATGTGTTGCTTATTTGGATTTTATAATTACAGCGGTCAACCTATTAAGAATTTAAGTCATTTAACAAATGCTCTCGCAGAGGAAGCAACAGTAAGAGGTACAGATGCAACGGGAATTGCTTATAATCATAAGGATAAACTCGTCATACATAAAGAGCCGAAATCTGCTTTTCAGGTTAATTTTAAGCATCCTGATGATATTATTTCAGTTACAGGACATACAAGGCATTCTACGCAAGGAAACAAAAATAAGAATTATAATAATCATCCATTTTCAGGACACTGTAAAAATGTAAATTTTGCACTTGCACATAATGGCGTTTTGACAAATGATTTGAAATTAAGAAAGGAACTGCGATTACCTAATACAAAAATAGAAACCGACAGTTTTATTGCAGTTCAGCTTATCGAAAAGAAAAAGATGCTCAACAGCAAAAGTATAAAATTTATGTCTGAAAAAATAAACGGCAGTTTTGCGTTTTCAATTCTTGATAGCAACAACACCTTATGGCTTGTTCGTGGTGACAGTCCGTTGTCTCTTATACATATTCCAAAATATAAACTGTATGTATATGCTTCGACGGAGGAAATTCTGTATAAAGCATTGGTCGAAACAAAGCTTTTTGCAGAAATAAAAAAAGGAGCTTTTGAGGAAATCGAAATTAATTCCGGCGATATATTAAATATATTACCTGACGGAACTATTGTTTATGACAAGTTTGAGTATACGGATTTCAGCTATTTCGGACATTGTCAATGGTGGAACTATAATATATCAAAAAATAGTTACATTGATGATTTAAAGTCTGTTGCTGCTTATCAGGGATATTCACCTGATGATGTGGACGAGCTGATAAATAGCGGATTTACTCCCGAAGAAGTCGAGGAATATCTGTATTGTATAGAATAATCGGAATTTTATAAGGAAGAATACAATGAATTATGCATTTTACGATACATAGAAAAATGTATATAATTGTCTAAAAACGCAGGGGGTGAGTGCAATTGGTGTAGATGAGATTCATGCTTTGAATGAAGTATATAAGGAGATGGTTGACCTCATAGGCTATGACAATACTATGATACTTTATACATATTACAAAGGTCAGCAAGTCACATTCCCCATAAAGCTTTTTAAACCCGAATGTGTAAGCGAAATGATTAAAAAGCAATATGACGGAACAAATGCTAAAAAGCTAGCAAGAACCTACGGTTATTCAGAACGTTGGATAAAAGAATTAGTAAAGAGAGGTTAAATAAAATGAAAAAGAAAATTATCATTGGAATAATCATTATAGCAGTTATAGCAGTTATTGCTTATACTGCTTCAATAACAGATTTTGCACGTTTGTTTGGGGAAATTTAATTTTATATTAGAAGGAGAACAACTATGGACAATTTACTTATTGGATTAGGCTTAATATTATTTATAGTGGGATTTATAATGCTGTTTATCTCGTTTGTGAAAAAAACAAAAAAGAAAACTGCTATTTTGTTGATTTTAATCGGATTTGTTGTGTGGATTATTGGCGGAGCTTTCGTGGATACAGAATCAATGCAGGAGATTCCATCCACAGAAGATGAAGTGCAATCTGAAACCTTGGTAACAGATAATATACAAAATGCGAATCAAGTTGACAAAGTAACAGAGGATTCCGAAGAAGTTCCTTTAACTTCAACATTATTCAGTGATAGTTTTGATTCTTTTTATGCAGAGATAAATTCAATGACTACTGCAAATATAGACAGTTATGTAAATAGCGGTTTGAATAAACCTATAACATGGTCAGGGAAAGTCATTGATGTATATTCTGATTATGCTTATATAGAGTGCATTGATAGTCTGTCGACCGACTCTGCTATAGGCACTTTCTGTAATGTATATGCTTCAACAGATACATTACAAAGCTTAAAGAAAGACCAGAATGTAATGTTTACAGGGATATTTGCAGGAGCAAGTGCACGTTCTTACACCGGATGCTCCTGGATAGTTAAAAATGCTGTTATAACGACTGTTGCTAATTAAGTCTTTAAAGGTACACCTTTAGAAACAGCGAAAATTTAATAAAAATAAGACAAAAAAGTGTCTGTAAAGGTTTCAATGTAATTTGGGGACATATCCCAAAATGCTTTGGCTTTTATAGACACTTTTGTTTTTGGAGGAAGATATGAATAATAAGATTTTTTACTATGCACGTGTTTCAAGCCGAGAGCAAAATCTTGATAGACAGATTGAAGCATTTAAAAAGCTTGGTGCAGATGAACGTGAAATAATATGTGATATAGAAAGCGGAAAGGATTTTAACCGTAGCGGTTATCAGGCTCTTAAAAATACAATGCTCCGCAGTGGCGATACATTGATTGTAAAATCGCTTGACCGACTTTCAAGGAATAAGAGCGATATTAAGAATGAACTTCAATATTTCAAGGATAATAATATTCGCTTAAAGGTTATTGACCTTCCAACAACAATGATGGACTTACCCGAAGGTCAGGAATGGGTGTTTGATATGGTTAATAATATTCTGATTGAAGTCTTAGGAACAATTGCAGAACAGGAGCGACAGACTATCCGTAAAAGACAACGGGAAGGCATTGATGCAGCAAAGGCAAAAGGGAAACATATTGGCAGACCGCAGGCAGTAAAGCCCGCTAATTGGGATGAGGTCATAGCAGAATGAAAACAAGACAAAATAACAGCACGCCAAGCATATACGATGCTTGGCATGAGTAAGAGTGTATTTTATAGGTGGTGTAAATATTAGCGGAAAATAATCTTTTGTTGTAAACTGTCTGTAAATAAAATATTTTTAAATTTTTTTTAATTCTTCTAAAATCTTTATATATCTGCTGCGTTTGGGTTCGGGAGCATCTAACAGGTCGCAAATCAAATCAGCCAATTTTGCATTTGATATTATCATTTCGCATAGATGCTTTTGCATATCTTCATGGGATCTTGAATACGTTTCTATCATTGGTTTGCGACCGTAGTATACAAGCTGAGATTCTGCTAGTTTTTTAACTTTGATGTATTTACATTTTGGGTGCTCCCAAAAATACATTCTCACTATACTAGGTACATAAGACTCTTTGTTTGTTAAACCGATGAGATAAGCGGCAGACACGCCAAAAACTTCAGCAAATTTCTCTACTTGGGTATAAGATATGTTTTTGATTTTTTCTTTTACAATTTTTTGAATTTGTGTATGTGAAACACCAGCAATTTCCCCTAAAGCGCGATACGATAAACCTCTGCGCTGTTGATACTCTGCTATCTTTCGGCAAAAAACTTTTATCTTATAGGCATATGCTTTATCATCACTAATTTTCTTATGGAACTGATTCGCACGAATAATGTTTTGCCAATTCGGCAAATAGCCCGACAGTGCTTCTTCCAGTTCGTTTAGCAATTGAATTTCTTCTTCCGTTATGTCTTTTTGTAGCTTTTTGTTTGAATTTCCTTTTTCAATGTTTTGTTCCATTGTGTTCGCCTCCTGTAGTCATTATAACATATGCGTAAACGCTTTGTCAACAATTTATAAGTTGTTGACAGGTGCGTTTTTTTGCACTAAAATATGCATGTAGACAAACGAATTCAATCTCGTCGATGTCTAATATCAAAAAAATGTTAAAGGAGGTTTTAATATGGATTCGTTAGACCTTTTTCTAAATCCATTGGTTAAACCATTAATGCACCCCAACAGCATTAGGGATTTTCTTGAAATTCAATACGAAGAGAGAACCCTTATGCGACCGTACATCGGAGATCAGCTTGATTATTGTATTATGAATCAGTATCCCGAAAGGGCGATTGCTGTTAAGTCGCCAACTGGTACGGGCAAAACTTGGACTGTGATTCATAACGTTTTACCATTTGCCAAACGATGCAACCAATATGTTTTGATTATCACAAACCGAAACCCGCTTAATTTGGTGTACAAAAAGGAAATCGCCGAAATTACAGGAATAAAGAATCATTATACAACCGAAGGATTGCAAGAAACTCAAGCTTTTGACAATGCTTATATTGTCAATTACCAAGGTTTAGAGGTGTTTCTGGCAAAACACAGACATATCAAGTTTTCGTACGTCATATGTGATGAATGTCACTATTTTATAAACGACAGCACTTTTAGTGACTGTACCGGTCCCGTACTTGATATGATTCCAAAAGAGTTTGCATCTGCGGTTCGAATTTATATCAGCGCTACTATAGAATCAGTTCTCCCTTATATAACCAGAGCGGAGCTATATAATTGCAATATAGATACATACGGAAACACATATTGGAAAAATGGAGCTCCTGCACAAACTCGTAATGGACAATCTTTGCTTCCAGTGGTATACAAGATGGATTCAGACTACAGTAAAATCAGTTTAAAGTTTTTTGAAGACACTAATCTTTTAACCCAACAGCTTCGTGACAAACCAGGTAAAGTTTTGGCTTTCTGTGATACCATAAAAGAATGCACTGAATTTGTATCTTTGATGGAAGGCGGGCTTGAAATTAATTCTGAATTTCTTAAGAATCATCCGGATGTTTTGGAAAGTCTGGTAAAAAATGAAGGTTTTGCAGAAAAATGTCTTGCTACAACAAGTGTTTTCTCAAACGGTAACAATATCAAACAAAAAGACGTCCGTGATGTTGTAATTACATTATTAGACCAGACAGAAATTTTACAAATGGCAGGACGTCGGCGTATTGACCACAACGACCCGAATGACGGATTTACACTATATATAAGAATTCCTAAAATCGGAAAAATCAAGCAAAAGCTTCATTTAGTCTATGCCTTGCAGGAAAGAATTCAAAAGTGTAAAAAAAACGAAGATTATTTGATGCGTTTGATAAAAGATGGTCATGACAAAGATGCTGAGACTATTCGTCATGTTTTTTATTATAATTCTTCAAAAAAGAAGTATGAAATTAATTATCTTTGCGAAGACACACTATATGCGCAACAGCATTATCTTGAGTTTCTTTGTGATTTGCTTGAAGAAAAGGGTTCAGGGGCATACTGTGAAATTATCGCTAATCTGTTTGATAAGCAGTTTGAAGAAAGTATGCTTTTTCGTTCAACTGCAAGCAAAACAGAAGAATTGGAAGCCTTTGTTAAAGGCTACGGTTTTCCACTTACCCCCAGTGAGTTCAAAGAGTTTTGTGAAGATTTTATGGAGGAAAGATTAAGGCTGTTTGGCTTGTGCAAGGCTGACAATTTAGGAGCAGGTCGTAAAACACCCGCATCCAGGTCAATAAATAATAGGCTTTCGGAATTGGGAGTAAACCTGGAAATTGTCAGAGAAGACAATATGTATTACATTAAAGAAAATACGGACGAGGTGATATGATGAAAAATATAGACCTGATACTTGAAGCAATATATAGTATATTGAATTCTAAATAGTACTTATTAACTTTTAAATTCTGAAGGGAGGTGCAGAGCATGGCTGATGTGCTTAAAGCAGTTGCATACGCAAGATTTTCAAGTGACTTGCAAAGAGAAGAAAGCATAGAGGCACAAGTTCGTGCAATAAAGGAATTTGCAGAGAAAAACGGCTATGCTCTGCAAAAAGTTTATGCAGACCGTGGTATTAGTGGAACTACAGATAAGCGACCTGAGTTTCAACACATGATAGACGATGCGAAAAACGGTAAATTTGATGTTGTTATTGTGCATAAGTTTGACCGTTTTGCCCGTAGCAGATATGATTCTGCAATCTATCGAAAAGAGTTAGACAAGCATAATGTAAAATTGATTTCGGTAGTTGAGAATTTTGGAGATTCCCCCGAAATGATTATTTTAGAAGGATTATTGGAATCCATGTCAGAGTATTACGTAGTTAATCTTGCGCGTGAAGTACGGAAAGGATTAAAAGAAAACGCTCTTTCCTGTCGACACACAGGGGGCACACCTTGTCTTGGTTATGATGTAGATAAAAGTACAATGAAGCTTGTTATTAACGAGTGGGAAGCGGAAGCGGTTAAACTGATTTTCAAACTATATCTTGAAGGTTATGGTTATACATATATTATAGGTCAGCTTAACAAAAAAGGCTATAAAACGAAAAGGGGAGCATCTTTTGGCAGGAATAGTTTGTATGAAATCCTTCGAAATGAAAAGTATTCAGGAGTATATGTATATAATCTGTCGGCATCAAAAAATGCAGAGGGTAAATTTAACAGACATAAAAGCAAACCTGATGATGAAGTAATACGAATTGAGGGCGGTGTTCCTCAGATAATAACAACCGATGATTTTCAGAAAGTTCAAATGATAATGAAAGCAAGACAAAGAAAAACCGCTGCGTTTAAGGCAAAGCAAGAATATTTATTGTCGGGTAAAATTGTATGTAACGAGTGTGGTTGTACCTATGCCTGGAATTCGAGAAAGGCAAATTCAACCCATCCTCTTTATATATCATATCGCTGCACTAAAAGAAATGGTAAAATAAAATGCAAAAATCCTGAAATTAATAGGGATTTGATTGAATCGATAGTTCAAAAGAGGTTGGCAGACAAAGTTTTTGACGAAAGGGTGTTACCAGAGGTTATCAGCAAATATAATGAATTTGCTGCTTCAAAAAATACTGAACTAATCTCGTCCATTACCATGATTAAGGATAAAATTGCTGAAACAGAAAAAGGTATTGCAAATATAGTAAATGTAATTATGCAAACGGGTTCTGTGGCTTTGTCGGATAAACTAAAAGAATTAGAATGTGATAAAGCAAATTTTGAGCAGACATTACATGAAAAAGAGCAAGCATTATCTGAAATGACCGTTGATGAAAAAGTGTTGAAACAAGCCTTCAAAAAGGCTAAGAAAATGCTTGAATCAGGAACACTGTCCAACAAAAAAGCAATCATTGACCGCTATGTAAAGCAGATTACATTGCACAGAGATAAAATAGTGATAGAGTTTAATGTAACCGATACATACACCATCACAGAAGAAATAGAGCGACAATAGCTTTTGAGCTATTGTAGCAAAAACATAATAAAGATTGTGAATATATAGTAATAAATTTTTTTAAAAATAGTATTGACATACGTGTTAATACGTGTTAATATATAATTATAATACGGAAGTGGCATACAACGTATTATAATATTTTAGGAAAGGAAAGTGTTGCCTATGCCAATGAAACCCCGGGAAATGATAAAGCTATTGCAAGATAACGGCTTTATTGAAGTATCGCAAAATGGTTCTCATAAAAAGATGTTCAGGGAAAAAACTAACACTACAATTATTGTGCCGATACATAGCAAAGAACTTAAAAAGGGAACTGAAAAAGCAATATTAAAGCAAGCGGGATTAAATTAAAAATTGAATTAGAATTAAGAAGGATTTAGAGAACAAATGGTTTTAGGAGCGGTTTGTGATAATTCGTTTGCAAACCGCATAACCTAAAACATATTAGATATATATGTTTATTTGTTGTGCAATTTTTTAGATTGTTTTTAATGAATTGCTTTACACTTAGACCAAATATGTATGAAATAAAATAAGATTGGAGAGGTGAAAAATGAATAGAACTTATTATTATCCTGCAATATTTACTAAAGAAGATGTTGGTTTTTCTGTTAGTTTTCCTGACCTTCCGGGTTGTTTTACCCAGGGAGATACCATTGAAGAAGCTTATAAAATGACTACTTCTGCAATTGGATTATATGCACAAAACGAGGACGGCAATTTTGTTTTTCCACAGGCTAGTGCGCCAAATGATATCACATTGGAAGAAGATGAGTTTTTAGTACTTGTTGAATTTAATCTTATTGAGTACTTAAAAAACACAAGTGATAAAGCAGTTAAGAAAACGTTAACTATCCCATCATGGCTTAATAATTTGGCAGAACAAAACAATGTGAATTTTTCTAATGTATTACAAAATGCGCTTAAAGAATATTTGAATGTAAATAGCTAATGTAATAATGCCAAGACAGGCACTCCGCTTTTATTTGGGGTGTCTGTTTTTGTGTAATAAAATACCATACAAAAGAAAAAAGTACAGTAAAAAAGTCACTGTACTTTTGTTTCGTATGATTGTGCATACGAATGGCGGAGAAGGAGAGATTCGAACTCTCGCACCAGTTTCCCAGCCTACTCCCTTAGCAGGGGAGCCCCTTCGACCTACTTGGGTACTTCTCCAAAAAGTTATTAAATTAAATCCGAGCTGACAATGCGATAACTTCAGCCCTCTCAGGGCTTAAATCCCTTTTAGGCTGAAAATTAAGTTGGCGGAGAAGGTGGGATTCGAACCCACGGCTCTTTCGAGTCACTGGTTTTCAAGACCAGCTCCTTAAACCGCTCGGACACCTCTCCGCATCGCAACAAACTGATTTTAGCACAAAACAGCGCACTTGTCAAGTGTTTTATGCTTTTTTTGCCAAAGCTTACAAAAAGTAAGCTCTGGCAAAGTGGTACCGGTGGTCGGGGTCGAACCGACACGGTATCGCTACCACCGGATTTTGAGTCCGGCACGTCTGCCAATTCCATCACACCGGCATGTGAACGAAGTATATTTTAACATAATTTTCTTCAAAAATCAAGTGTTATTTTCAAAAAAATTATTTTTCAGAAAAATAAATTAAATGCCGCAAGAAAAATTGGCGACGCGAGGCCTAAAAAAGCACACAAAACCCCCGTTACGGCATTTAATGCAATTTGAAAACCCAAGGAAGAGCAGAATGTGTTTACAAATAAAATTGCTGCGCAGCCCATGGCGCAGTTTAATATAAGCTTTAACAAAAATTTAAAAGGTTTTTGAAAAAGCTTTATTAAAACTATTGCCAAAAACAAAACGGCCGAATACATAAAAACCAAAAAAGCACTGCTGTTCCACATAAAAACGCCTCCCGTATAATTTATGCCGGAGAGGCGGAGTTTATCACATTTTAAGCTTAAACAGAATAACCCCGGCAATCATCAGGGCAACGCCTAAATAATTTGTGAAATGGAAAGTAATTTTTTCTGCGCCGAAAAGGCCGAAAAAGTCGATTGCGGCGGCAGTAACAAGCTGTGAAATCAAAATAATTGAAATTGCAACCGTTGGCGATAAATCTTTTATGGAAAGCATAACCATTATGGTAATTAAAACGCCAATTGCGCCGCCCAAAAGATTAACCTTGGGAGATGAGGCAATTTCTTTAAAAGAGCCGTTTCCAAAGAAAAGCATAACAATAAACGAAATAAGAAAAGCCGTTCCCTGAACAAAAGTGTTCGATTCAAAAAGGCCTATTTTTTTGGAAAGGGCAGTGTTTAAAACCCCCTGAAAACTCATTGCCGCACCTGCTATAATGCTGAAAATAGTACCAATCATAAAAAAACCTCCTCTGCTATTATTTGCAGAAAAGGAATTTATATACAAAAAAACCTGCCCGAATGAGCAGGTTTTCGTGTTTAAGTAATTACGCAAGAGTGTTAAGTTTTTTAGCAAGCTGGCTTTTCTTTCTGGAAGCTGTGTTCTTTGCTAAAACACCTTTGGCAACAGCCTGATCTATTTTCTTAACTGCAAAACGGAAATTATCTTTAGCTACTGCGCCATCTTTAGCTTCAACAGCGGCATCAAATCTCTTAATAGCAGTTTTGAGAGCTGATTTAACCATCTGATTTCTAAGAGTTTTCTTTTCGATAACTTTAACTCTTTTCTTAGCGGATTTAATATTTGGCATTTATTTCACCTCCAACACACATAATGACTAAAGAGTATTCTAACACATATTTTGCTTAATTGCAAGCATTTTTTTCAAAAAAACCAAATTTTTTTAAATATTGCCATCGAGCTTGCCGTCTTTTTTATAGTCGAGATACAAAAGGCGGATAGAGGCAACTATTGGTACGCCAACTATCATTCCCACAGGGCCGAAAAAGCCGCCAAAGAATGTTACGGCGAAAATTACCCACAAGGGGCTTATGCCAACGCTTCCGCCAACCAGGCGCGGCTGAATAAAGTTTGAATCAATCTGCCCTGCAATAATCTGGAAAACAAGCGCCCAAAGTGCAGGCAAAGGGCCCATAACAATTGCACACACAACGAATACTATAACCGCAGCCGCAATGGGGCCGAAGAACGGAATCATATTACCGACTGCAACCAAAACGCCTAAAAGCCACGGGTATGGCGCACCATAAAAATAGAAAAACACCGATGAAACTGCACCAATAATAAGGGCATCCATTAAAAGGCTTACAAAATATGAGTTAAAAATATCCATAAGCCTTCCTGCATAAGTTGCCAGGGTTTGGTTTTTCTTGTCTTTAAAAATAAAGCCTGCAAGTGTTTTAAACAAATCTGAAAGAGAAGCCCTTTCAATAAGAATGTAAGCCGAGAGAATAATTCCAAGCAATACATTTAGCATAGAGTTTGCAATATTTCCCACAACGCCCACAAAGCGGCCCATCATATCGAAATTCAAATAGCTGTTTACGGTTTCGGCAATTTTGCCAGTAATATTAAGGTTTGAGAAAAGCTCAAAATCTTTTAAAAACTTTTCAACCGTAGTGTAATACGATGGAACATTCTGAGCAAAATCCTGAATGTTTTTGTAAAGGGCAGGAATTAAAAATTGCAAAATTACGGTTAAAATTGCAATTAAAGCCGCATAAACGAATAAAACGCTTAAATTTCTTGCGGTTGAGCCCTTCATTTTTTTAAATTTTGCTCTTAAAAGCCTTTCAAATTTAATGGCAGGTTTGTAGGTGAAAAAGGCAATAACTGCGCCAAAAATAAACGGCAGCAGAATACGAAATGCCGATACGATAAAACCCCATATAGAGCCTAAATCGATTATTTTCCACGCCACTATGAGGCAAAGTCCCAGAAGAAACGTTTTAATATAGCTGCTTTGAATGTTTTTCATTTCAAAACCTCACAATTTAATACTTTATGGTAATTTTATCATATTAGTCTGAAAACATCAATAGCAAATTATTTAACTATTGCCAAAACGATAAGTGCCACAAGTGCAACGCCAAAGAAAATAAGAGTTGTAATAGCATCTTTTTTCATAAAAAAAACCTCCTGAAAACAAAAATAGGGCAGAAAGCGATATAGTCGCTTTCCACCCAAAAAGCCAATTCTTGAAAACGGGTTACCCCGTCCAACCGTAGTTATATTTTACATAAAAGAAAGGCTTTTGTCAAGAAAAATTTTACTTTTTAAGGGCGGTTTTAACTTGATTTATTGAAGTTTGAAAAAAATCTACTATTTTAAATTTAATGTTAACGCCATCGCCCGATGAAATTAAGGCCATTTCTTCTTCTGATAAAAGAGTACCAAAGCCTTCATCTACCGCGGCATCAACAAAGCAAAGGGGCGGAAACATAACACACCACCAGTTTTCCCCCTCGCCATTGCCTATTTCTATTTTCAAGGCATCGTATTCCCCTGCGGGAAGGGCAAAGTTTTCGTATGTTTTCATTGGGAAAAAATAGTTCCCTCGGGAAAGCTTGGCATTATAAGAGTATCCGCCCTTTAAAATTTCATCTTCGGCCGCCGCCTGCAAAAGCGGCATATTTTCATTTAAAATACGGCTGCATTCCGCCTTTGATGAGGCGTTTTCAAAAAGATGTTCGCCTTCTTTTAAAATGCGGTCGCGCACTTTTAGTTTAAGCGCCTGGTCAGAAGGAGAGTTGCTGTTTGCCAGAACGTGAAGCCTTATAATTTCTGATGAAATTCCCCTTTGAACCTTCTGCGAATAAACCACGCCACTTGTTAATAAAATTCCCGAAATAATTGATAAAATAAGTATTTTTTTCAAAATATTCACCTCTCGCAATTAAAAGTTTTACCAAATAGGTTAAATTATATACAAAGGTTTGCATTTTTTTGGCCTATATGATAAAATAAACAAAAACGTTAAAGGAATTGGTAAATTATATGACCATTCAAATTTTTTCACTTATTCTATACATAGCATTTATATTTTTTTTAAAGTTTTCAACAAAAGAAAAAACTTTAAAAAACGGGAGAAATGTTTTAGTTTTTCTATCTGCGGCGGCTTTAATATTAAGGGTTATAATCTCTTATGTATCTTTCGGATACGAAACAGATTTAAACTGTTTTAAAAGCTGGGGGATGCAGGCGGCATCGGTTTTGCCATGGGATTTTTACGACAGTATCTGGTGTGATTATCCTGCAGGTTACCTTTATATTTTAGCGCCTCTTGGCCTTATTGGAAATATTGGAATTAACACCGAAGTTTTTAATGCGCTTATAAAACTGCCTGCCTGCCTTTGCGATATTTTATCGGCGGTTATGATTTACAAAATGGGCAAAGAAAAAATAGGCGAGGAGCTTTCTTTAGCTGCGGCTGCAATTTACCTTTTCAGCCCTGCTACAATAGTAAACAGCGCCCTTTGGGGCCAGGTTGACAGCGTTTATACTCTGCTTCTTATAACCTCGCTTTACTTTTTGATAAGTGAAAAATATTATAAAAGTGCGGCAATATTCGGCCTTTGCATAACCTTTAAGCTTCAGGGCATAATGTTTGCGCCAATTTACCTTTATGTTTTTATAGAAAAATTTATAAAAGACAAATCGGTTTTGAAAAAATTTATAATTTCCGTTTTGGTGGGAATTGGAACAATACTTATTGTTTTTCTGCCCTTTACGGCGAAAAAAGGGATTTTTTATATTTTTGAGCTTTTTAAAAATACAACGGGGCAATATCCTTATGCCTCTTTAAACGCCTTTAACCTTTTCTCGGCAATAGGCGCAAATACTTACGATAACACTACGCCCTTTATGCTTTTAAATTTTAAAGCCTGGGGGAATATAAGTATTGTAATTTCTGTTCTTCTGGTGGGAATAATATACATAAAGGGCAAAGGCGAAGGAAAGCTTTTTTCCTGCAGCGGCCTTTTAATTTCGCTGATTTACGCCTTTTCCTCTGATATGCACGAGCGGTATCTGTTCCCTGCAATTATTCTTTTCTTAATTGCGGCAGTTTATGAAAACAACAAAAAGTGGGCGGCGGTTTCGGTTTTGCTTTCGCTTTCACAGGCGGTAAATGTGGGTTATCTTTACAATATGAGCCTTGACGAAGTTTACCATATGCCACCCGATGATAAAGTTTTAATAATAGGCAGTATTTTTACTGTTGGGGTAATAATTTATGCAGTGTATTGCGCCGTTTCTACATATTTTGAAAGCGGAAAAGGGAGAGTAAAAATGAAACAAAACAAAAAAATTACAAGGCTTGACATAATTATAATGGCAACAGTAACCCTTTTGTATGCTGTGCTTTCCTTTGTAAATCTTGGCGATATCAATGTGCCGAAAACAAAGGCGGAAAAAATTGATGTAATTGCTATGGCAGAGGGCGGAGATATTAAAACCTCTGACATTATGTTTTATCAGGGCCTTGGAAAAGGCGAGATTTCGGTTTATTCTTCCCCTGATAACCGAATATGGGAAATTGTAACAACAGAAGAAATTCAAAACTGTTACACATGGAAAAAAATAAATGCAGAAATTTCGGCTCCTTATATACGCATAACCGCAAACGGAGATGATGTTTTCGAGTTTTACGAGCTTTGCCTGCTTGACAAAGATGGAAAAATAATAAACGCCGAATTCTCTGGCACAAACGAGGCTTTTGACGAGCAGGAAACCATTCCCGAATATGCAAACTACAAAAACGGCACGTATTTTGACGAAATTTATCACGCAAGAACTGCCTGGGAACACATAGAAAATATTGACCCTTACGAAATAACCCATCCGCCCCTTGGCAAAATTTTAATTGGCGTTGGCATAAGAATTTTCGGTATGAACCCCTTTGGCTGGAGATTTATGGGCAACATTTTCGGTATTATGATGTTGCCGCTTATGTATCTTTTTGCTAAAAGAATTTTCAAAAACTCTGCCTGTGCAACTATTTCTATGCTTTTAATGTGTTTCGATTTTATGCACTTCTCGCAAACAAGAATTGCAACAATCGATTCGTTTTCAGTTTTCTTTATAATGCTGATGTACTACATTATGTATATGTATTACGATAGCGATGAAACCGACCTTAAAAAGCTTTTGCCCATGCTTTTTGCCTGTGGCGTGGCTTTCGGCCTTGGAATTGCAACAAAATGGATTTGTGTTTATGCGGGAGCGGGGCTTGCTGTTTTGTTTGCAATGGCAACAGTAAAAAAAGCAAAACGCGGTATGCCGTGGTTTAAAGTTTGCCTTTGGTGCGTTTTGTTCTTTATAGTAATTCCCTTTGCAATTTACTTTTTCTCTTATGCGCCATATTTCTCTTCCGATCCTTACGGCAGAAGTGCTTTTGAAATTTTCTTCGGCAATCAGGAATATATGCTTTCCTATCACGGCAAGCTGGAGGCAACCCATCCTTTCCAAACCCCTTGGTACCACTGGCCGCTGGTTGTAAGGCCAATATGGTTTTTCGGCGCAGTACCGGGTATTCCCGAGGGAATGGTTTCAAGTATTGTAAGTTTTGGAAATCCGCTTATATGGTGGGCGGCAACTGCGGCGGCTGTGGCGCTTATATTTAAAAAGAAAAAAACGCCTGCCCAGTGGTTTGTAATTATAGGATATCTTTCCCAGTATCTGCCGTGGGTATTTATAGGCAGAATAGTGTTTATTTATCACTACTTTGCAAGCACTCCGTTTATAATTTTGGCACTTACCTTTGCTTTTAAATATTTTATGGAAAAATACAAAAAAGGCTTTATACTGCCAATAGCATTTTTGGCCGTAAGCGCAGGGCTTTTCGTAATGTTTTACCCCGTTTTGTCGGGCATGCTTGTAAGCGAGGAATATGTTCGCACATTTCTTCTCTGGTTCCCAAGCTGGGTATTTTGCTAAAATTAAAGGATTTTTATAATAACACGCCGAATTTATTAAGTAGAAGCAAATATAAAGCTTTCGGCAGGCTTTAAGCCTGTTAACATATAGAAAAGGAGTGTTAGTATGAAGGTTATTATCACAGGAAGAAAAATCGAACTTACGGAGAAAATTAAAGAATTAACAGAGAAAAAACTTTTAAAGCTTTCAAAATTCTTTGATGATGAAACAACGGTAAATGTAACTTATTCGGCCGCAAGGGACAAGGCAGCTGTTGAAGTAACCATTTTCCATGGCGGAATGATTTATCGCGGAGAAGAGATAAGCGAAGATAAGTTTGTGGCTCTCGATAAAACAATTGATGTAATCGAACGCCAGATAAGAAAAAATAAAACACGCCTTGAGAAAAAGCTTAGGGAAAACGCCTTTGATGCTTTTAATTTTGAAAGCGGCGATGAGGTTTTGGAAGAAGAATTTAAAATTGTTAAAACAAAAAAATATCTTGTAAAACCTATGAGCCCTGAAGAGGCAATACTTCAGATGAACTTAATCGGCCATACATTTTATCTTTTCAAAAATGCTGAAACTGAGGAAAACAATATAGTATATAAAAGAAAAGATGGAAACTATGGTTTAATTGAAACTGAATAATAAAAAAACCTCTCGCAACGGCGGTGCTTCTTAGGGATAAATCGGTTTTGGCTTGATATTTTCCGCTTATAGTGCGTAAAAAAATGCAGACATACGACAGTATGTCTTCATTTTTTATAACTTCTCTAAGACAAAAAATCTCTAGCCCAAAACTGCTTTGCACCATAAAAATCTTGTTTTTGAGTGCAGAACAAGGCAAAAATTTGAGTAATCCTTGACGGATTGTGAAAATTTTTAACGCAGTTATGTGCCAAAAACATGGTTTTTAGGCGGTTAATCCCTAAGAAGCACCGCCGTTACGAATGGCTTTTTATTAATTCTTAAGCGAATGTATGGGGGCAGGAATTCTTCCACCGCGTTTTATAAATTCGCTGCAACTATATGAGTTAATCGGCATTACAGGGCCGCTTCCAAGCAGACCGCCAAATTCAACCACATCGCCCACTTTTTTGCCTGGGGCAGGAATTATTCTTACTGCGGTTGTTTTGGTGTTTACCATACCAATTGCCGCTTCATCGGCAATAAGGCCCGAAATTGTTTCGGCACTGGTGTCGCCCGGTACTACAACCATATCAATACCAACTGAGCAAACGCATGTCATAGCTTCAAGCTTTTCAAGTGAAAGTGCACCGCATTTTACGGCTTCAATCATACCTGCATCTTCGCTTACAGGAATAAATGCACCGCTGAGGCCGCCAACATAGGAAGACGCCATAACGCCGCCTTTTTTAACGGCATCGTTGAGTAGCGCTAAAGCCGCTGTTGTGCCGGGAGCACCACATTTTTCAAGGCCCATTTCTTCAAGAATGTATGCAACACTGTCGCCAACTGCAGGAGTTGGGGCAAGCGAAAGGTCAACAATACCAAACGGAACACCAAGCCTTTTTGAAGCCTCGTTTGCAACAAGCTGGCCCATTCTTGTAATTTTAAAGGCAGTTTTCTTTATGGTTTCGGCAACTGTGCCAAAATCTTTGCCACGAACTTTTTCAAGAGCACATTTTACAACGCCCGGGCCGCTAACGCCAACATTTATAACGCTTTCGCCCTCGCCAACGCCGTGAAAAGCACCCGCCATAAATGGGTTATCTTCAACTGCATTTGCAAATACAACAAGCTTTGCACAGGCAAATCCTGCATCTTTTTCTGAAGCCGCAGCCGCAGCTTTTATAATTTGCCCCATCTGCGCTACGGCATCCATATTGATACCCGCTTTTGTAGAGCCGATATTTACGCTGCTGCATACGCGCTCAGTTGTAGAAAGTGCTTCGGGAATAGTTTCGATAAATTCCCTGTCGCCTTTTGTATAGCCTTTCTGAACTAAGGCGCTGTAGCCGCCTATAAAGTTTACGCCTGTTTCTTTTGCCGCACGGTCAAGCGCACGGGCAAATTTTAAATATCCGCCGCTGCTTTGCGCAACAATTGAAATAGGGGTAACAGAAATTCGTTTATTGATAATTGGAATACCAAATTCTTTTTCAATATCTTCGCCTGTTGAAACAAGCTTTTCTGCTCTTTTTGTTATTTTATCGTAAACCTTTTCGGAACAAATGTCGGGGTCTTCTCCAATACAGTCCATAAGAGAAATACCCATAGTTATTGTTCTTATATCAAGGTTTTCTTCCTTAATCATATTTATGGTTTCCATTATTTCAAATGGATTTACATTTTTTATTGCCATAATGCCACCTCTTATATGCGGTGCATGGAATTGAATAAATCCTCATGCTTTATGGAAATTGATACTCCCATCTCTTTTCCGCAATTGTCAAGCTCTTCTGAAATTTCGGCAACCTTTTTAGGGCTTTTTGCGAGGTCTACAAGCATAATCATTGTAAACACATTCTGCATAATGGTTTGTGAAATATCTAAAATATTTACACTGTTTTCAGCAAGATAATTACTTACCTTTGCGATAATGCCAACCTTGTCATCGCCAAGTACTGTTATAATTGCTCTCATTTTTTTCGCCTCTCTTAATCTTAATTGTTACTAAATTATAACATACATTTCCGCTTTTGTCCATTACTGGGATAAAAAATTTTTTTATGGGAAAAATATCCTCGGAGCTGATTTTATGTTTGAAAAACTTATCAAAAAACTCAACAGATACGATAAGCGACACGACAGCACTGCCGAAAGCCGCAGTGTACCTGAAAATATTTCTGTCAGCAAAAGCCTTAAAAGAAATATGGAAATTATAAGGCCGCTTATTAAGAACAATAACGATATTGTTGAAAGAGAATTTAAGGCAGGCAACAGAAAAGCAGTTTTATATTATGTTGACGGCCTTGCCTCCCGCGATACCATAAGCGATTTTATAATGCGTGGACTTATGGACGGAAACGAGGACGATAAAAACTTTAAAAATATGGACAGTATTTTAGACTATGTTCTGGTTTGTGGCGAGGTTTCAAAGGCTACAACAATTAAAGATGCAATCGACGGCTTTTTAAAAGCTGACCTTGCCCTTTTTATAGATGGTTTTGATGAGGCGCTTGTAATTAACACAAAAGGCTTTGAAAGGCGAAGCATTCAGGACCCGCAAACAGATTCAGTTGTGCGTGGGCCAAGAGAGGCATTTGTTGAAAGTATGCGAAGCAACACAGCCCTTTTGCGCCGAAGAATAAGAACTACAAACTTTGTTATGGAAAGTGTAAAGTGTGGAAGAAGCACCAAAACAGATATAACTTTAGCATATCTTTTTGATGTAACGCCGCCTGAGCTTGTAAAAGAAATAAAAAAGAGAATTTCGAAAATAGATATCGATGCAATTTTCGATTCGGGCTATATAGAGGCTTTTATTTCCGACCATCCAAATTCAATTTTTCAAACAATGGGATATACCGAAAAGCCTGATATTGCGGCGGCAAAAATACTTGAGGGCAGAGTTTGCATAATTGTAGACGGCTCGCCTTTTGTATTAACTGCGCCCACTCTTTTTGCCGAAAGCTTTCAGTCGCCCGAAGATTACTATGTAAACCCCATATATGCAAGCTTTATGCGCATTGTAAGATATCTTTCTTTTTTTATAAGTGTTTTTGCCCTGCCGATATATGTTGCAATTGTTTCATATCATTACGAGATTATTCCAATGTCAATGCTTTTGTCCATTGCGGCAGCAGAAGAAGGAACACCTTTTTCAACCCCCACCGAAGCATTTGTTATGATAATTGTTTTTGAAATACTTAAAGAGGCAGGGGTAAGAATGCCAAAGCCCGTTGGGCAGGCGGTTAGCATAGTTGGGGCGCTGGTAATAGGCGAAACTGCAGTTTCGGCAGGAATTATAGGTGCGCCTATGGTTATAGCGGTTGCCATTACTGCCCTTACTGCTTTTGTAGTTCCAACGCAAACAAATGCAGTTGTAATTTTAAGGTATATTATGCTTTCGCTTGCAACCATAATGGGCGGTGTCGGGCTTGTGGCAGGAGGAGTTGGGCTTTTAATTTATCTTTCCAATCTTAAATCCTTTGGGGTATATTATCTTGAACCTATTGCGCCGTTTCATCTTGCCGATATGAAAGATACTTTTGTAAGAGCACCAATAAAAGCCATGCTTACAAGGCCTTATGAAACCACACGCAAAAATCCCAGGCGCCAAACTTATTATGGGGAGGATGTATGAAAAAAATAAAGTTTATTTGTGCACTGCTGCCGCTGTTTCTTCTGCAAGGCTGTTTTGACAGCCGCGACGTTAAGGATGTTGCAATTGTAATGGGAATGGGAGTTGAAGCGGGAAAAAATGAAACCTATAACACCATAACCCAGGTTGTTTTGCCCGGTGGCCTTTCAAAAGATGGCGGCGGAGATACTTTTGAAAACTATTCAGGCGAAGGGGAACACATAGGGGAGTGTATAGAAAAAGCAACGCTCAGTTGCGAAAAATATATGTATTTGTCCCACGCCACAGCACTTGTGATAGATGAAAAAATCGCAAAAAACGGAATATACGAAATACTTGATTATTTTATGCGTGATAACGAGCTTAGAAGCAACCTTGCAATTGCAGTTTCTGGCAACATAAATAAGGTTATGAATACCGAGAGTAAGCTTTTAAAAGTTCCGCTTTCAGGTGTTGCAAGCCTTAAAAGGCGTTTCAGAGAAACCTCACTTGGCATTTCGCCAACTGTATTTGATTTTGTTTCCGATATGCTTAAAAAAGACTGTGCAACAATTGTGCCAATAATTTCTGAAAACGGAGTAAGTGGCAGCGCAGTATTCAAAAACGGAAAAATGATTGAAAAAATTTCAAACACAGAGGCAAGAGGAATACTGTGGCTTTTAAATAAAATGGAAAACGCCATTATAACTGTTTCGCTTGATGGTGCAACATTTGATATAAAAATTAAAAGCGCAAATGCAAAAATCAAGCCCGTTTACGAAAATGAAATTATCAAGGCTGAAATAAAATGCAAAGCTTCACTGCTTCGTGATGATAAGGGCGTTTTAAATGCTTTTGGTACAAAGCGGGCCGAAGAACAAATCAGTGCTCAAATAAAAAGTGAAATTTTGGCCGCTTTTGATAAAATGCAGATCATTGATGCAGATGTTTACGGTTTTTCTGATATGGTATACAAGAAAAATGCAAAAAATTGGTCGGAAAATATTTTCCAAAAAATAAAGCTTGATATTGCCGTGGATTCAGAAATAGATGAGGTTGGGAATATTTTAAGAAGCGCTGGGAGGTAAACTAAAATGAAAATCAGCCCTAAAAGTTATTTTGCGGCAGCGGCAGTTTTCTTGCAAGGCTCTGCATTGCTTTTGAATATTCTGCTTCAGGATTTGCGCCACGAGGCATGGATTGCATTTCTGGTTGCGGCGGTAATTTCTGTTTTTCTTCTATATTATATGGGGAATGAAGATATTTACACTCTGGCAAGCAAAAAGCTGGGAAACCGATTTGGAAAAATTCTTTCAATAGTATATGCGGTATATTTTCTTCTGGCGGCATCTTATAATATAAATCTTTTGTCATCTTTTGTTTCAGGCTATGTTTTGAGGGAAACGCCAAGGGCGGCTTTTGCAATTTTGTTTACAGTTTTGTGTATTTACGGGGCAAAAAATGGATATGATAATTTGCTGAGGCTTTCGTTTGTTTTTTTCGCAGTGGCATTGGTTTCAAATACAATAAATGTTTTTCTTCTGCGTGATAAATTTAATTTTACTAATTTTTTGCCGCTTTCGGGCATGGGTTTTAAAGGCACCATAACGGCTGCAACATTATTGGTGCTTGATGCAAGTGTGTTTCTCTGTTTTGCAAGAAGCAGAAAAAATACAGTTTTAGGTTTTATTTCAGGAACAGTATTTTTGTTGGCAACAATTTTGTGCAATATAGGGGTGCTTGGAAGTGTTATTTCAATATACACATGGCCAACCCACGAAGCACTTCGAATAATAAATTCAGGCAACACTTTGGCAAGGGTAGAAACTTCGTCGGTGTTTGTAATGGTAGCTATAATGTTTTTTAAAGTTTGTCTTACATTGTGTGCGGGGGCAGAAGGAGTTAAAAAAATAACAAACATAAATAAAAATTATATACCAACTTTACTTGGCGGAGTAATAATATTTGTGGTTTCACTTTTAATTTTTCAGTCGGGAGCGGAGGCGATGGATTGGTTTAGAAAATACGGCGCATATATAATTTTGCCGCTGGGAGCAGTAATTCCGGGCGTTTTAAAGGCTATTACAACTAAAAAATAAAAAATTGCATTTTTTTGAAAAAAGTTGTTGACAAAAGAGGAAAGATGTGCTAATATAAAGAAGTTGCGTTTGAGAAGCGTTGTTTTGGAAAGTTTTTTAAATTTTTTGAAAAAAGTTCTTGACAAAAGCTTTAAAGGCGTGGTATAATGAAAATCCAC
>JAZNQN010000025.1:0-15564 GCA_045590195.1 Clostridia bacterium
AGCAGTTTTAAATATCAGATTTTTGTGTTTAGACGCGAAACAAAAAGTCCGTAATACTTTCGTATTTCGGACTTTTTTGACAAAGTATAAACCAAAAAGATGGCTTTAAAACCGATTCTTCCTTATGAGTGAGCGGCTAAAGCGGCTTTTTTATGTATAAAAATTTTTACCTGTAAAATAATATAAACATAAATTATTATGGGGTGGTAAAAATTTTAAAAACATTTATAACAAAAATGCCGGATAAAGCGGGCGAGTTTTTAAATGCCAGCCGGATAATAACAGAAAATGGCGGACAAATTAAAAGAGTAAGCTACAACAAAGCAGTTGATGCACACACTCTTTTTGTTGATATAAGTGCAGAAGAGGAGAACATTGGCAAAATTGAAGAAAAACTATATTCAAAAGGATATTTAAATTATGCGGGATATGGCAAAGTGTTACTTATTTCAATGAAAATTTCATATACTATTTCAAGCATAACAGAGCCATTGAATATTATAGAAAAATACCAAATGAATATATCGTATATAAACGGAGCAGAAAAGGGAGATGGAATTTGCCTTAAACTCGGTCTTCTGGTGGAAAATATTTCTGATACAATTAGCTTTTTAAACGAGCTGAGTACAGTTGGCGACGTTAAAATACTAAAAAATGACATTACCGAAAAAAATCTTGACAATACGGTTTTTTATATAAGCTTTGCCCACGATATGAGAAAAATTTTGTCGCTGAGTCAGGCTGATACCAATACTATTATTATAAATTCCAATAAAATTATGCAGCGCCTTGAAGAGGCCGGGGAAAATCCGCTTAAAACATTTGAATATATTAAAAAAGTAGCACAGTTTATTGAAAACCACAAAGGGAAAAATTTTGAAGCAAAGATTTTTTCGAAAAAAGTAAACGAAAAAATAAATTTTTATATGATTGAGCCGCCTTGCGGCAGTAACAGTTTTATAATAGAGGCTCAGGATGAACTTTTGTTTGTTGATTGCGGATTTTCTTGTTTTGAAGAAGAAATGGATAGAATATTTTGTGAGTTGTTTGAAGATTTTAAAAGACGGAAAAAATACCTGTTTTTAACTCATTGCGACATAGATCACGTGGGGCTTTGCCATATTTTCGACAAAATTTTTGTAAGCGAAAAAACTTATGAAAACTTTATTCTGGAAAAAAAGGGAGAAAAAAATTTCAGGGAGCAATGCGAGCATCACGAGGCATATCACGCTATAACAAAAATAATAAGCAGATACAAAACGCCTGAAACAGACAATATGTTTGTAACAGAAAAAATAAAATTTGCCGATGCTGAGTTTAAAATAACTGAGGGCAGTGGCGGCCATGTTCCGGGAGAGAGTTTACTTATATGGGAAGAAGAAAAAATTGTTTTTTGCGGAGATATATTTGTAAATTCTGCAGGGTTTTCTGCAGAGCAGGCAGAGTTTAACTCTTACGCACCATACCTTACTACAAGCGTTAATATAGATTCGAAAAAAGCACTTTCCTACCGCAACGAATTTATGAAAAATTTCAAGGGATATCTGGTTTGTCCTGGACACGGGAAATGGTGTATTTTGCAGTAATAAGAATAGGGCTTAAAACATAAAATAAAACAAAAAAGGAGGGTATATGAAAAAACTTTTTTGTTTTATTTTTTCTTTTTTTATTTTAACAGGATGCAGCAATATAAGCACAAATGAAAATGCAATAATGAATGTGAGTACACAAAATTTATATGACAAAAAGCAGGGCTGGGGTTTTAAAAAGATTGAGGGGAAAAGCCCTCAATTTACAAAAGAACAGATAGAAACAATGGAAAAATATAACTGCATTTATCTTGGAAAAGACGAAAAAAACATTTATTTAACATTTGACGAAGGCTATGAAAACGGCTATACAGCTCCAATACTTGATGTTTTAAAAAAACATGGTGTACCTGCGGCGTTTTTTATAACAGGGGATTATTTTGAAAAAAATGAAGATTTAATTAAAAGAATGCTTGATGAAGGGCACATAGTTGGAAATCACACTTTAAATCATCCTTCTTTGCCTGACAAAAGTGCTGAAGAAATTCAAAGAGAAACAGAAGGCCTTAATGATAAATTTTATAAAAAATTTGGAATTAAAATGAAATATGTTCGTCCGCCTATGGGAGAATACAGTGAAAAAAGTTTGGAAATCACGAAAAATCTGGGGTATACAAATGTTTTCTGGAGTTTTGCATACAAAGACTGGGAAGTTGACAACCAGAAAGGAAAAGAAAACACTTTAAGCCAGATAAAAAGGTTTTTACACGGCGGAGCGGTTATTTTATTACACGCAGTTTCGAAAGACAATGCCGAAGCAATGGAAGAAATTATTACATATGCCCGCAAAATGGGTTTTGAGTTTAAATCACTTGATGAATACAAATAAAAACAGGATATGATAACATTCGCCGGGGCAAATTAAACTTGGGGAGTGTTGACAAATGAACAAACTTTCAAAAGGACTGATAGCGTTTGCCGCAGTTTTTTCGCTTTGTTTTTTGTCGGCAGAAGACACTCAAAAAAGTGAAGCAGCGGCAACGAAGGTTATGGTTGGCGGCTCTTCTATAGGGCTGAGGCTGTATCTTGACGGGCTTTTGGTTGTTGGGGAGAGTGATATTTTATCGGGCAGTGTGAAAAGTTGTCCCGGAAAAAACGCAGGTATTCAAAAGGGTGACAGAATAACAAAAATTAATGGAGAAGAAATATCTGATGCAGTAGAATTTTGTAATAAAATTCAGGAAAACGGTAGCAAGGAACTGGTTCTAGAGGTTGTGCAAAGCAATAATCTTTGCGAAAAAAGGGTTACGCCTGTGTACTACAACGATACGGGCGAATACAAAATAGGCCTTTGGGTGCGCGACAGTACAGCCGGCATTGGCACTATAACCTATGTGCTTAGCGACGGCTCTTTTGCTGCCCTTGGCCACGGAATTTCTGATATTGATACCAAGGATTTGGTTACAGTAAAAGAAGGCGATGTTCTTGGCAGCAGAATAAATTCGGTTTTAAAAGGAGAGGCCGGCGCCCCGGGTGACCTCAGGGGAACATTTGATATGAATTTTGCAGGAACAGTTTATAAAAACACACCAAACGGGATTTTTGGCGTGCTTTCAAAAAATGCACTTGCAGGTAAAGAGGTTGAAATTGCGTCATCTGACGAAGTTCAGGTAGGAAAAGCCGTAATACTGACTAATGTTGAAGGGCAAAAGGTTGAACCGTTTGACATTGAAATTGAAAAAACATTGCCCTTTGGCGGCAGCGACGGTAAAAATATGGTTATAAAAATCTGCGATAGCGCCCTTATAGAAAAAACAGGGGGAATTGTTCAGGGGATGAGCGGTAGTCCTATCGTTCAGAACGACAAATTGGTTGGCGCTGTAACTCATGTTTTTGTAAACGATCCGACTCGTGGTTATGGGATTTTTATAGAAAACATGCTGGCGGAAGCGGAGAAAATTAAATAAAAAATGCCCGTTTAGAAACGGGCATTTTTTCTATACTGTTTTGGAGTCTTTCCGTTATAGACTCTAAATGCAGAATAAAAGTTATGGACAGTTTTGTAGCCGGTAGCTACAGAAATTTCTTCGACAGATTTATTTGTATCTGTCAGTAGATTTTTTGCTTTGTTCATTCTTAATAATAAAATCCGTTCACGAAAGGTCTGGCTGTAAAGTTTTGCAATTATTCTTTGTGTTTGCCCAACACTAAGGTGAAGCAAATCCGCCAATTCGGTTATCCTTGGTGCCTTGTCATATTCTGACTGAAAATACTGCTCAATAATATATATCCTGTAATTGTTGTTCTCTAAAGTAACGGTTTTTTTTGCATCAATATCCTGTGACAAGTAAATTTCTGCAAGCATTGCGGCAAGCTCGTGCAAGCAGGCAGCTATAAGTTCTTTCTTGTATGTATAATTATTATAATAATACTCTAAAATCCGTTCAAAAGCATTGACAGCCGGAAAGTTTTTGAAAACCATTATATTCTTTTTGGTTTGCCATTTATCATCATTCCAAAAGGACAAAAACATACAGTAGGTGTCGTCATCGGCAGAAAGAGAGTGTGCTGTTTTTTCTGGAATCAGAACCATCTCACCTGCTGTGATTTTTTGAGTCTCTTTTTCGTATGCAATTTCTACAGAACCCTTGAAGCAATATATTATTTCATTGAATTTATGCGAATGATTTTCAGAGCGATAATTATTCCTTTGTTTAAAACCATTATCTATAAAGAAAATGAATTCTGTGTCCGATACTGTAACGCGGAATTCGTCGTATAAAGACCTGCTGTTTTCTTTCAATTACAACACCTCCTTTCGTATATATTATATCAAAACAAAGGCTGATGTGCAAGAAGAAACTACCATTATATAACATTAACTGTGTTAAAATGTTGCGTTTTTGTATTGCCTGTGCATAATACATATGATAAACTGTAAAAAAATGAAGGAGTATAAAAGATGATAAATTTAGGTACAAGAAGAGAAGTCTTTTTTGATGATTATCTTATTAACGAAGATAAAAGCACAGCCGATATATTACTACACAAGCCCGTTCCTGAGGATATTGTAATGTTGTTTGACAAAGAGTGGGAGGTTAACTCCAGTTATGTGCATTTCTTTGAGGATGACGGCATTTACAGAATGTATTATATTGCGTGGGACAAGGAGAAATTTATCTCACAAACATCAGATGCAGATGACAAAAAGCTTCGTTGCTGTTACGCAGAAAGTAAAGACGGATTGAACTGGACAAAGCCTGACCTTGGTATATATGAGTTCCATGGCAACAAGAAAAACAACATTATCTTTATGGCAGACTGGCTTGATAATTTTTATGTTTTTAAGGATACAAACCCTGCCTGCCCATCTGAGGAAAAATATAAAGCGATAGTTAAAGACAACTATTTTGAAAGACACGGCCTTACATCGTATTTCAGCGCCGATGGCGTAAATTTCAGACCGGGTCGTTTTATAACCGATCAGGGCGCTTTTGATACTATGAATGTTGTGTTCTGGGACGAGAGCATAAATAAGTACAGAGGATATATTCGCAGTTTTCACGATATTCCCGTTAAAAGAGGGGATGGTGATTATCTTGACTACCGCTCGTACTTTGTAAATGGCGAAAAGCTTGAGTTTGCTCCCGGTTTTGATACCGACGATATTAAAAAAATAGGGGCAGGTGTTTTAAATCTTGGCAAAAGGGATATACGCTACATAGAATCAGAAGATTTTGTAAACTGGACAAAGCCTGAAAGAATAAATTTTGGAGAAAGCGAAGATATACCCCTTTATACAAACTGTGTGTCAAAATATGAGAGAGCGCCTCATATGTACATAGGCTTTCCGACAAGGTATATGGAGAGAAAAGAATGGACAAAATCTTTTGATGTTTTAAGCGGCAGAGAAGAACGCATTAAAAGAATGAAAACTCTTTCAAAACGAGAAGGACTTGCAATTACAGATTGTGCATTTATGTGCTCGAGAGACGGTAGGAACTTTAAGCGTTATGACGAAGCCTTTTTCAAAGCAGGTCCGGAATATGGCTACAACTGGGTTTATGGCGACTGTTATCCTGCAAAAGGTTTTCTTACAACCAAGTCAAAATTTGACGGTGCTGACGATGAACTTTCTATGTTGAATCGTGAGTACACGAGCACTTGTGAAGTGTTAAGACGTTACACCTTAAGAATGGACGGCTTTACATCTGTTCACGCTGGAGCCACAGAAAAGGTTCTTGTGACTAAAGCATTTATATTTGAAGGTAACAGGCTTTTTGCCAATATGGCTACATCTGCCTGCGGATATATGCATTTTGAAATAGCGGACAAAGAGGGTAATCTTGCTTCAAGCTGCGAAATGTTCGGTAACAGCACCGATAAACTAATAGGCTTTGAAAAGGATTTGTCCGCATTTGCAGGAAAAGAGGTGGTTATGACTGTTCGTATGTGTGATGCTGATCTTTACGCAATACGTTTTTTAAAGGAGTAAATAGGAATGAATAACAAAACAATAAAAAATGTTGTGCTTTGGACAACTTTTGTATTAATTGTTGTTGCAGGAATAGTTTTTAAACAACCTTTTATACGAATGTTGCCTCTGTTGATTTCACTGTTTATTGTGCTTTTTCAGGCAGAAGCAAACCGTTATTCGTTTATAGCCGGAGGAGCCAACGCTCTGTTTTATACTTATGTTTATTTTCAAGTGGGGTTGTATGCATCTGCTGCAAGTGCCTTGTTTTTCTCATTTCCAATACAAATTCTGACTTTTATTAGCTGGAATAAACATTCATATGAAAAAACAACCAGATTTAAGAAACTATCAGTCAAAGCCAGAGTTTGTATCTGTATAGGATTTGTTGCGGTATGGCTTGGTGTATTAAAAATACTGCAGCTTGCAGGTTCAGGATATGCTGTTTTAGACAACACAGCATCACTGCTTGGGGTACTGGTTTCTGTTCTTACAATGATGGCTTATGTTGAGTATTCTTATTTATGGCTGGTTTCAACAAGTTTAAATATTATATTAAATATTCAGGTCACATTAAATGACCCAAGCCATATACCCTATGTAATATTTACTGCTTACAATATGTGGTGTGTGGTGAATGCATTTAAAAATGTACAGAAGCTTTACAAAAAGCAACAGGCAGAAAGAGTAAAAGATTAAACAAAATAACCATCTGAATTTCAGTGATTTGTTGTCACCTATTGACAACAGTGGTGTCGGGTTCACCCATAATACAAAACGGAAAGCTTATCGGCGCTGTAACACACGTTTTTGTAAATGATCCAACTCGTGGATATGGGATTTTTATAGAGAATATGCTGGCGGAAGCGGAGAAAATGAGTAGATAAAAGTACCCATTTGTTTTTACCAATGGGTACTTTTATCATAAAATCTTTTCAAATTTGCCGGGTGATATTCCTGTGTGTTTTTTAAAAAAACGAATAAAATAGTTCACATCACTAAAACCGCATTTTTCAGCTACTTCGGTCACAGTGTAATATCCGCTCATCAAGTATTCTTTTGCATAAGATAATCGTATTCTGTCACGGTATTGAAGTGCGGATTCACCGTACAATTTTGACCATTCTCTCCTGAAATGAGTTACACTCATATTGGAATAATTTGCAAGAATATCAAGAGTGATTCCGGTATTGAAGTTTTGTTCTATATACTCTTTAGCGGGAGCTAAGCGTAAATACGTACTTGTACCATATTCTTTTTCGAGCATCTCGGAACCCAAAAGTGCGAGTAACTCATAAAGGCGGGCTGTTGCCTGCATTTCAAAACAGCTTTTTCTTGACATCCAATGTGTTGACATTTCCTTGAAAATACGACGGTATAACTGAGAATTTTCGGGCTGAAACAAATAATAATTATCGGTCAAAAAATCCATATTGGAAAATTTATTATGAATTTCAAAATTAACAGTATAATGTTTGAAATCTTTTTTTGTAGTGATTGAATACGATGCCTTTGGAGAAAGGAAAATAATCTCTCCTGCGTGTACATTACAGCAATCCCCGGAGGAAAATCTGTATTCCGCCTCTCCTTCAATACAGTAAACTATACCATAATATTTTCTGCCGTTTGGGTATGCGCATTTGATATTTTTGTTTAGAACGAATTCGTGTGCCACATTGATTCTGCTTATATCAATACATAGAGAATTGGAAAGTAACATATTGCATTCCTCCTTTAGTTAAATATTGTATCATACTATATGGGAATTGACAAGAGAAAAATGGACATATTGTGCTATTTATACGCGGTCTGTCCATTGTTTTTTTTATATTTTATGTGCTAAACTTAAATAAAACAAGGAGGGTATAAGTATGAAAAAAGCAAAAATAGCCATAGTTACACTCGGACATTATATATACTTTGAACAATTCGAGGGGTTGCGCGAAAAGTTGATACAGAAGGGTGAGCAATTTAAGAAATATCTTAACCCGGAAATGTGCAATGTTGTAGACGGTGGATATATTGATTGCGTGGTTGACGCTTTTGAAGCAGTTAAATCACTAAAAAAAGAAGATGTGGATATGCTCTTCGTTCTTATGTCAACATATGTTCCGTCCGCGGTATGTGCGCCATTTGCCCGTTATCTTGACATTCCTCAGGTATTGGTTGGCATTCAGCCTCTTGATCGCCTTGACTATACCAACACCACTACTTACACCCAGCTGGTAAACGACGATATTTGTGCCATGCCTGAAGTAGCAGGTGTTTATGAGCGCCTGGGCAAGAAAATTCCTACGTGTATTGTTGCTTCATCATCTCAAAAGGATTACATAAAAAAAGAGGTGGATGAGTGGATAAGAGCAGCTGCAGCTATGGCAGGATTTAAATACGAAACATTCGGCTATCTTGGTCACACTTACGAGGGAATGTACGATATGCACACTGACCCTACAGCTTTTACTGCAACATTTGGTTCTCATGTAAAAATGCTTGAAATGTGCGAGTTGGCAAGACTTTCTGAGTCTGTTACCCAAAATGAGATAGCCGAGCAGATAGAAGAAATTAAAAACATCTTTAAGATCTGCGACCCTTCGATTGATCCTCTGACTGACTTTGTAAAAGAAGATGATCTTGCATATTCCGCAAGACAGGCAGTCGCACTCAAAAAAATGGTGAATAACAACAAACTGACTGCATTGGCTTATTATTACAAAAGCGAGCAGCAAAACTCTTATGAGCAGTTAGCTGCAAACTTAATTATCGGCAACACACTTTTAACATCCTCCGGCATTCCTCTTGCAGGTGAAGCAGATTTAAAGACCGCGGCGGCTATGCTTATTATGAAAAACATTGGCGGTGGCGGCTCATTTGCCGAAATACATCCTTTTGATGTGGAAAGCGATGTTGTTCTTATAGGTCATGACGGGCCTCATAATATTGCAATTGCCGAGGGTAAACCGCGCTTGCGCAAGCTTAAAAAGTACCATGGCAAATCAGGAAGTGGAATAGGTGTTGAATTTTCGTTGAAATCGGGACCTATGACTTTACTCAGCATAAATGTTGACCACAACGGGAAATTCCGTATGATTGCGGCTGAAGGCGAAGCTTTGCCGGGCGATATTCCTCAAACGGGGAATACCAATACGAGAGTAAACTTCGGTTGCCCCGTATGCGAATTTCTTAAACATTGGTGTGAGGCAGGCCCGACACATCATTTGGCACTCGGAACTGGTCACCATATGGAAACTCTGAGAAAATTTTCAAAAATTAGCGGAATTGAACTAACCGAAGTAAAATGAGGAAACGTGCAGGTGGGAAAATGTATATAAAAGATAAGATTTTTATGAATCGCGAAATGCTTGAAAAAGAAGGCCCTATAACCATTGTGGCTTTTGGCGACAGCATTACACATGGGGCTGTTGCACCGGGAGAGTTTAATTATGAAACGGTTTATTGGAACAGGTTGAAGAAAAAAATAAATAATCTGAGAAATTATGTGCCTGTAAATGTCATAAACGCAGGTATTGGCGGAATTACGGCAAAAGGGTCATTAAAAAGAATAGATAAACAAGTATTATCGCACAATCCTGACTTGGTTATTGTTTGTTTCGGGCTAAATGACGTAAATGGTCCGTTGGATGAATATATTAACGCAATGGAAACAATATTTGACAGATGTCAAAAAAATGGTGCAGAGATTGTTCTTATGACACCCAACATGCTTAACACATCTGTTGCGGAAGATACTCCAAAGGAACATTATGAATATGCAATAAAAACGGCAGAGATGCAAAATAGTGGCAAAATGGATTTGTATATGGATGCTGTTGTCAAACTTGCCGAACAAAAAAATGTTAAGGTTTGCGATTGTTATAAAAAATGGAAGAAACTCAGTGAAACACAGGATATAACTTATCTTCTTGCAAATCGTATAAATCATCCGACACAAGAAATGCATAAACTGTTCGCTGACGAACTGTATAAAGTTATATTTGAAGATATTGATAATACTTTTGCTGAACCTGAAAGTACAATGTATAAAAACAACTCGATTTAATAATTAATAACTGAAAATTAAAGGAGGTACGAAATTATGTTTGAAAATGTTACATTAGAAATGAGTCTGAAACCCTTCAAACAGACTGATGAAAGATATATCAAACATGTTTGCAACAAGATATTTGAACAGTGGAAACCGCTCCTGAAAAACAGGAAAAAAATCTCGGTTATGCTTTGGGTTGGAGACGGAAGTGAAATACTTGATTATTTAGGTAACCGGAATGACAGATTTGAGTGGTGCAGGTTTATTGGTACAGCTAATCTGCCATACCTGGAAAAGGATGCTCCACTTGAAACCTCTTTGCATGAAAGAAAACAAGACTACATAAAAAATCCTCCTAAAATGACATATGGTATACTCAAAAGTATTATTGATTGTCTTAAAGAGGAAGGAAAACGAGCGTTTCCCCATGCTGTTATACGGGTAGGCGAAACCTTCGATATTGGCCCTGAATTTGCTATTTCCGATTTCAAGTATAATCGTCATCCCGAAATCTGTTCCGGCTCAATCCGTGATAAATTTGGCTTCGTTGATGCAACAGCACTTCTTCATGGCGATAGCCGTTCTTATGCCGCATATCCAAACGGAATCCCTGAAGGCACCCCTTTAGGTACATTTCTTGGAAAACAATCCGAGTGCTTTTTGAAGGATATGGGATTTGACTATCTATGGTTATCCAACGGTCTTGGTTTCAGTGCTGATCCTTGGGATAAGACAGGAAAAATATTTGACGGTGAGAAATATTATCCCGAAAAACTTGCAGATACAAAGCAAAAAGTATTTGATTTCTGGAGATTGTTTCGAGCTGAATGTACCTTTCCTCTTGAAACAAGAGGAACCAACAATTCAGTAGGTATAGACTATGCAAGCGATGGTGTTCCTCTTTATGATATCTATAACGCCGGATTTGATATTGTTGCACCTCCAAACTCTCCATGGGCGGCTTTGAACGACAACTACGGCTTGGAAATAATGGGACATATGACAAGAATCTGCGAGCTTCCAAACGACAGGTTTCCATTCAGGTACTATATCCACGACCCCTGGTGGGTAAATTCACCCTGGTATGACCGTTACGACGGTTCACCCTGTGATATTTATCTGCCTATGGCTATCTCGCGTATCAATTCAGATGGAAACGTTGAAACGGCAAATTCTTTGAATATTCTTAGCATTGACAACTCGTACGGAAATATGCCTGATCAATGTGTAAATGAGCCAATTCCTCACTTGCTCAAAGCCGAAAAAGATGCAGCAGACGAGCCATCCCCGTTTGTCTGGGTATACCCTTTGCGTGAATATACAACATCTGCTGACGAAGACTTGCTTTTGGAAATGAATCTTGGGGATAACTTTATATGTGATGCAATCAATGACGGATTTCCATTGTGTTGTGTTACTTCAACGGATAATTTCCTGCATCATGACGAAAGTATCTACCAAAAAAGTATCTTGGTATCGCCCGTTCCAGAAAATCCCGATATTCTCGATAAATTAGTACACTTTGCAAAGCAAGGGATTGGTATATTGATGTATGGAACACAAGAAAAGCTTCAAACTGTTCCAAGCTTAGAATATCTTGTTAAACTTGATGTTAAAAAGAGCGCAGGCAGCATACGCGAAATCCTGTCTGCCTTTGGATATGAGATATCATTTACCAAAAAGGATGAGTGCACCAAACCACCCACAATTGGAATAGTGCGACATGACAACGGTATGTTTTTCTCGGTCTATAATGCAAATACCACAACAGACACGCATTTGAAATTCCCCATCGGTGCACCAATATTGTGCGGAGCGGAAACAGAGATAGTTGACGGATGCTCAACCTATCGCTTCAGTCGTGGAGAACATAGAGAATGCAGGGTATTCGCCAATCAATCGGACGGCGTGATTTCCTGCAGAGAAGCTCCCCCCGCCAACGCAAGATACAGACGGGCAATTCGCATAATCGGTCTTAAAAATGCAACAGTATGCTTATTTCCCGAAACCGGCTGTGAGGCTGCGGTATCAGTTGCAAAAAGTACAGGCCAAACTCCCGAATTTGACCCTCGTTTCACCTCTGTCTATGATGAGGCAAACGGCACCTATCTGAAGGGCGAGCATATAAGCGGAGATATATATTTTTTAATAGGGCACAAAGAGTGTATTTGACATACTTTTGGCAAATCAGTTTGTGTTGTCCCCTATTGACAACAGTGGTGTCGGGTTCACCCATCCTGCAAAATGGCCGAATTGTGGGAGCTGTGACACACGTATTTGTTAATGATCCAACTCGTGGATATGGGATATTTATTGAAAATATGATTAAAACAGCGCAAGGTATTGCAGAACAATAATTAAATAAAGCATCTTAAAACAGTGTCTAACACACAAACGTGTTAGACACTGTTTTTAAATTTCATATTTATTATAAATTTCTTTAACATATTCCCGAGGTGTTTTTTTCATTTTACGTTTAAACACATAACTAAAATAACTTTGAGAAGAAAAACCGCATTCGAAAGCAATTCGGGTTAATGAATAGTTTGTTGTCAGCAGTAAATTTGTGGCTTTTTTTATACGTTGTTCTTCTATATACTCACGCAAAGTTTTACCTACTGCGGTTTTAAAGCTGTTGTGGAAATAAATAGGGCTTAAAGATGCTGATTTTGCTACCTTTTCAAGACTTAAATCTTCGGTTAAATGTTCCTTAATGTATTTCAATGCCATTTCTATTGTTGTGTAATTATTATTTGAATTACCTTTTTTAATTCGCTTAGCTGAATCATTATTTATTGTATAAATCAGTTCCAACATCAGGCTTTGCAAAATAATTTCTTCACTTCCGGACAAATTGTTATAGTACTTAATTAATTTTGTAAAAATTTTTTTATATGTTTCACTTTTGCCGGTTTCAAAAAAATCAGGCACATTCATTAGAATATCATATAAAGCACCGCTATGAATTATTATATGTACATAATAACACTTAAAAGGAAATTTTGTATGTCTCATCTGCCCCGGTTTTGCACAGATAATCATATTAGTGGTAATTTTTTTCGAATTTGAATCGATGTACGAAATGCCGCCTTCTTCCATTGGCAATTCTATTTCGAACATAGAAGTTTTTCTGTTTTTACTTATTTTGGTGTTTTTTGCGGCAAGCTGTGAATTATAAATTCCCGCTGTAACTATTTCGGGCAAAATCATGATATATCCCCTTTAATAATAAGATTTCTAATAAATACAGTAAAAAAATTATATTTTTTCAGTTAAATCTATGATACTATAAAATCAAAATAAAGTCAATGGTGATGAAAATGAAAATAACATATTTAGGCCAGGCTGGATTTCTTTTTGAAAAAAATGCTTTTAAAATAATGATAGACCCATATTTATCAAACAGTGTTGAAAAAATTAATCCTGAAAATTACCGCAGGGTAGCAGTTGATGAAAGTTTTTTTGAAATAAAACCTGATGTGATGATATTTACTCACAATCATCTCGACCATTATGATCCCGAAACAGTAAATCGATTTATTACACCAAACAGTAGAATTACTGTTTTAGCACCGAAATCTGTTTTGGAAGATGTTCGAAAAATCGGTGGCAACAATAATTATGTTTTATTCAACCGCCATACTACCTGGACAGAAAACGGGATAAAATTTACTGCGGTAAAAGCGGAGCACAGCGATATAACTCCAATCGGAATAATTATTGATGACGGGGAAAAGAAATATTACATAACAGGCGATACTCTTTATAACGAAGAAATTTTTGAGGATGTACCGGAAGATATTTATGCTTTGTTTTTGCCTGTAAACGGCGTAGGCAATAATATGAATAAAACCGATGCCGCTCGCTTTGCAAAAAAAATAAATGCCAAAAAAACAGTGCCGATGCATATTGGTATGTTTGATAAGCTGAGAGCTGATGATTTTGATTGTGATAACAAAGTTATTGCTAAAATATATGAGGAGATTAAACTATGAAAGTAACAGATGTAAAAACCTTTGTTGTTGATTGTTTCAGAACAAACTGGGTGTTTGTTAAAGTTTATACAGACGAGGGCCTTTCGGGTGTTGGCGAAGCAACGCTTGAATACAAAGAAAAAGCCCTTATAGGTGCGGTGGAACATATAAAAGAATATCTTGTTGGCAAAAATCCTTTAGAAATAGAAAAGCATTTTCACGATATTTACAGAGATGCTTACTGGCGTGGCGGAGCTGTTTTAATGTCGGCTTTATCTGCAGTTGAAATGGCGCTTTGGGATATTTTGGGCAAGCATTTAGGTGTGCCTGTTTATCAGCTTTTGGGCGGCAGAGTAAACGACAAAGTAAGAATATACGTAAACGGCTGGTTTGCAGGAGCAAAAACGCCTGCAGAATTTGGCGAAAAGGCAAAAATTGCCGCAGGGCGTGGTGTTACCGCTATGAAATGGGACCCGTTTGGTAAATCCTATCTGGAAATATCAAACAAAGATCTTAATACGGCTCTTGAGTGTATAGCGGCAGTAAGAGATGCAGTGGGCAAAGATGTTGACCTGCTTATTGAAGGCCATGGAAGATTTAATGTACCAACAAGCATTAAAATTGCAAAAGAGCTTGAGCAGTTTAAGCCTATGTTTTTCGAAGAGCCTACACCGCCTGACAATCTTGAGGCGCTGAAGGCGGTAAGAGATAAATCGCCTGTAGCAATTTCGGCAGGAGAAAGGCTTTATACATTAAAATCGTACAAAGATTTGTTTGAAATGCGTGCGGCAGATTATATTCAGCCCGATATTTCACATGCAGGCGGAATTATGGAGCTTAAAAAGATTGCTGCAGTTGCAGAGGCCTATTACATACCTTTTGCACCGCACAACCCTTCCGGTCCTGTGGCCAATGCGGCAACACTTAATCTTGCGGCTTGTTGTCCTAATTTTTCAATTCTTGAAATTATGTACAGCGATGTTCAGTGGCGCAAGGATGTAACTGATGAAAGCCTTGAATACAAAGATGGCTATATAAAAATTCCTGATAAGCCCGGACTTGGTATAGAAATTAACGAGGAAGAATGTTTAAAACATCCGTATAAGTCGCACACATTAAGGCATTATACAGGTGCTTTAACTGATATAAGACCGGCAAAAACAGAATTTTATTTTTAAGGAGAGACAGACTATGAAAAAATACGAAGTTAAAGATCACGAACCAAGTTACCTTCCTGACGGGGAGTGGAAGCTTGTCTGGGCAGATGAATTTGACGGCATGGAGCTTGACAGAACAAAATGGGATTTTCGCCTTGATTTCTGGGGAAAACATTCGCCAACGTTTTCCGAAGATGCAGTTTTAAAAGGCGACGGATATTTACGCCTTCCTTTGGTTTTTGACGGCAAAGATTATAAATCGGCTCATCTTCAGACGGGCTCACTTACCTACGATATTCCAAAAGATACTGATGGAGTATGGTCTTTCGGCCAGTTTAAAGAGCCTAAATTTATGCACAAATTCGGTTATTACGAAATACGTTGCAAC
>JAZNQN010000026.1:0-39079 GCA_045590195.1 Clostridia bacterium
TTTACCCTTATTTATTGTTTCTTTTTAAGGTATGGTTATTCTGTCAAACTGTTTTATCATTTCATATATTTTTATCTAACATTTTTCTAGCACTTTTCTAGCGAAAACCCAAAAAAAGCATCAAAAAGTGGCAATACGAAATTTTAGAGAACAGCAAAGGCTTTGAAGGTTTTCAACCCCTCAAAGCCTTGATTTTATGCGGTTTTTATCGCTTTTTAAGTTCCTTTAACTTCCGCTAATTTACTCTATCTAAAAAGACTCTCTAACAGCTCGAAATGCGTTTGCCTTCACGGACACGTAGGTTCTAATCCCACCTTCTCCGCCATCGGCGAGGTTTATGTGTTAACAGAAACCTCGCTTTTTCTTTGGAAACTTTTTGGAAACTCTCATATGCTTACAACCCCTGCAATCGCTGCAAGTGATGTAGTCTTTGAACTTATATCCAAATGAGCATAGCTTCTTTTTTCATAGATAAATCCTCAATGTGTTTTTTATTTTGACTGGCAGTTAATTTTTATTATAACACATTGGATGATTTTTGTTCATCGGTTAACCTTTACTGAACCACTCGACTATCGCGTGATTTTCGCTTTTTAATTATTCTGTAAGCATCCAAACTGCCATCTGAGTTCCTTCTCCAAATGTTTTTCCCGCTGATGCGTAATCAGTAAGAGTAATGAATTTACCGTTTTTAAGGGGTACATCATATTTTACAATACATTCATAAGGAACATTCTTTTCGCTTTCTTTAATTTTAACCGCTCCGTCTTTTTCTACCGCCACATCAATCGGCTCATCAAGGCTGTAGCCAAGGCCTTCTTCCTGAGCGAGCATCACAGGGCCTCTCTGAAGGGCAATATGTTTATGGGCAATCGGGTCTTCTTTATCATATTTAGGTGTTACATAGTTTTCTTCCCAGTGAACATCTGTCATAATAACCTGTTCGCCGTAAGAAATCGGATAAATTGCACGACAGGTCATATCAAGAGAAATTTCAATTTTATCGCCACTTTTCCAGGTTCTTTTTATTGAAACATAACCTGCTGACGCCTCTACCGCTTCGCCGTTTACTGAAATTTTTGTATTTTCGCTCCAGTATGGGTTTCTTATAAGAAGCTCAAATTCTTCTGCTTTTTCGCTTTCGAGAGTAATTGCTACTTCGCCGCTTTTCGGATAGTCTGTTTCAGTAACAAATTTAATTTTTTCCCCTGCAGGCGACAAAATATTGCTTTCGCCATTTATAAAGAGGTTTAAAACAATGCCGCCATCTTTGCTGAGGTACTGAACCTTATGTACTGCACCAATTCCGGCAGATGCAATACAAGCGCAGCAGCCATAATAGTGCATATCAGGCATAACCTGTTTGCCACCTATTCTTCCGCCCCTTGAGCCTTTTGTAAGGGGAGCGTAGCTATCAAACGGCATTGGCTCCAGCTTCCAGTGGGAAAAATCACGAACCATTTCAGGCTCCAATTGGTCTTTAGTATTAAAAGAGCCGAGGTAATCGTTAAAGAACGAAATTTCAAAGGCATCGATATATTTAGGGTCGCCTGTTAAAAGATGAACGCGGCTGAAAAATTTCATAAGGGTTACTGTTACGCAGGTTTCCTGCATAATCCACTCGTTAGTTGTATTAGCCTGACGAACTTTTGAATGGTCAAAAAGCTCGTGAGTACATCCGCAGCTGCCAATAACAGTAAAGTCGCTTTCTAAAATTTTCTCAGCAAATTTAATTACTGTTTCTTTGTATTTTTCGTTACCTGTAATTTTATAGTATTCCAAAATACCTTCAAAGCACGATGTCATTTCATATGCTTTTGTAATTGGGTACTGATAAGGATATAAGCCATCTTCAAACGCAAGCTCAAAAAGGTTACCTATCTGGCAGCCGCCCTCGCCTATTATATACTCAGCAAAGTCGAGATATTTTTTCTTCTCCGTGAGAGAATAAAGCCTTACAATCGGCTCTAAAATTGATGAAGAGTTAAGGCCTCTCCAATATGTAGAGGTGGCGTTTATGCTGATTTTGCCTTCCCCATCGCCAATTTTTGAAATTATATAATCTGCTTGTTTACTAATAGCGTCGATAATCCTCTCTTTAAGGGCATCATCTTTGCAAACTTCAAGAAAATACTCCATACCGAGCATAACATATTTTCTGCACCACAAATCCCAGTTCTGAAATTCACATTCAACGCTGTAAGTTGCAATTCTGCCTAGTTCAACCTGAGTGTTTAAAAGATTTTTGACTGCATCTTCCAAAACTTTATAAAGCTTTTCATCCTGAGAGTAGGAATAAACAAGGGCTGCACCGCGCATCATTTTGCCCCAAAATTCGCCTTTCCAGCCTAAATCAGCATCATCGGAATGAATTTCGTACTGTTTTACAAACCTTTCCCACAAGTCAGCACGCATAAGCTGTTTTTCCTTAGTAAAATTATAAGCGTTTTCTACAACACCACTATATTTATATGTGGCATCAGGGTAAAAATTAAATACTTCTCTGTTCATTTTATTTCTCCTTATTCATATTTCTGTATTTTAGCGGCGTTGTGCCGGTTTTTTCTTTAAAGTGACTAAAAAATCTTGTTCTGTTTGAAAAGCCACATTCAATCATAATATTTTCGATTGATTTATGTGTGCTTTCAAGCAGCTGCATTGCTTTTTCAACCCTGCATTTCATTATATATTCGGTAAAGCTCATACCGGTATATTCTTTAAAAAGAGCGCCTATATACGAAGGGCTGTAAAACTTTTCAACCGCTATATCGCGAAGTCTTAGTTGGCTTGCGCAGTTATTTTTAATAAACTGAAGCATTTCGTCATTTATTAAAAATCTGTCGCTTAAATTAAACTCCATTTTCCTGAAAACGAATATAAGAATCTGATTTAAAATTGCGCTTATTAAAAAATCGCTTCCGGGTTTTGTGTTATCCTGCTCTGTTATTACCCTTTTTATAAGCTGTTCAAACTCCTGCCTTTCATCGGAATAAAAATGAATTTTGCAGTTGTTCTCATAAATCATACTTTCAAATTCTTTAAAATTGCCCCTGCCAAGAAGCGAAAAGGCATTTCCTGAATTTTTAAGGTTGGCATCAATATAGTCAAGCTTAAACATTATATCGGTATATTCAAGGCGGCCACTGCATTCAATAGCGTGAGTACAGTTATAGTTTAAAAAAAGCAAATCGCCTTTTTTAACCGGATATCTCTGCCCATTTATTACGTGAATACCATTTCCGTGAGTTATATATGTAAGTTCTACAAAATCGTGGGTGTGCTCCTCTGTATTTCTTTCAATGAAAGTGCTGTTTACCCAGCAGCCGGTATTTAAAATATACTCTCTGTTACTTTTCTTTTCAAACATATCTGCCATAACATCACCATAATAATTCTAACACATTTTTTTTGCAAAAAAAAGTACACTATATAACAAAAAAAGTATCCGTTTTATAGATAATATGTCTATAATTTTGATTTATTATATATTTCAGCAAAACAAATTACACATTTCGGCGAAAAATTATCATTAACTTGCAATTATAAAGTTAATATGCTACTATGTATTTGGGGTGGTATTATGAAAAGCGAAATTATAAGAAAAAACGGAGTAAACTACATTGCAGTTGACGGAAAAATTATTGACCATCTTGCAATGAAATCGTTCAGACCTACAAAAAACAACGTTGGCGATTTTTACAAAGCCGGCGTTAAAATTTTTCACGTATACTGTTCAGGGCTTAAATCGGGCATAAAAATCCCCTATTCAACTTTTGGCGAAACCTGGTTTGGCAATAAAGATTACCGTTTTGAAAACCTTGACAGGCAGATTGATTTTTTCAAAGAAACTGCTCCCGATTCTTATGTTTTTATAAATATTCATCTTGATTCAAGACAGTGGTGGCACAACGAAAACCCCGGCAACGCAAACTCTTTTACCCATCTTTCACAAATTGCCGCAAACGAAAAATGGCGACGCGATACTGCCGACTACTTAAAGGCACTTATAAAACACACTGAAGAAAAATATGATGATTTTGTTTTGGGGTATTTTCTTTTGGGCGGTTACACAACAGAGTGGTTCAGCGATTTTGACTATGAAGAGAGTCACCCTGTAAAACTGGAGGCATACAGAAAATATCTGGGCAACGAAAAAGCCGTTATCCCTGCAAAAGAACTGCTTGAAAAACCATCAGACCGGATTTTCCTCGATTCAGAAAAAGATGCCGATGTAATTGAATACAGAAAATTTCACAACAATCTTATTGCAGATACTGTTTTATACTTTGCACATGCGGCACAAGAAGAATTAAACCACAAAAAAATTGTTGGTTTGTTTTTCGGATACATTATGGAGCTTTGGGGCGCAAGGCTATGGAACGCAGGTCACATTGAGTTTGACAAAATTTACAGAAGTGACGATATTGACCTTATTGCAACACCTTCTTCCTACCAGTTCAGAAACTATAACGACGCAGGTGCATATATGCTTCTTTCTGATACCATTGACTTAAACGGCAAAATGTACTTTGGCTCATTTGACCATTATACATTTAAAATTGCTACTTTAGAAAAAGAGCCTCGCCGCCTGACAAACACAGAAGATGCTTCGGAAGGGCTTGACTACTTAACAAAAATGAGAGGCGGAAACCGTGACACTCTCACAACAAGAAAGCAGACTATTGATGCCATAAGGCGTGAATTTATGATAAGAATGTCAAAACGTACAGGTATGTGGTGGTTTGACATGCTGGAAGGCTGGTACTACGACGATGAACTTATGGAAGAAATAGCCGCCCTTACAAAAAAATCAGAAGGCTATGTTGGCATACAACGTACTTCAAACAGCGAAATTGCCGTTATTGTAAGTGCAGAGTCTATGTACTATGTAAATAAGTGTTCAGATATGAATACAGAGCTTATTTTAAACCAGCGCGATGCCCTTGCAAGAATGGGTGCTCCCTACGATATTTATTCTTTTAATGATATTGATAAATTCGATGCCGATAAATACAAACTTTTTATTTTTTTAAATGCTTTTTATATGACTGACAGCCAGAGAAAATATATACAGGAAACTATTAAGAAAAACGGCAGAAGTATCTTGTTTATCGGTACTGCTGACAACATTTCAGGAAATGCAGATAAAATGACAGGCTTTAAACTTTCAGAAACTTATACAGACGAAACAACTATTTGTGCTTTTGACTCAATGTACGGCTACAAGGAAGCAAAAAAGCCAACATTTTATGTAAACGATGAAAAGGCCCAGACTTTGGGCAGATACTCACAAAGCCGCCTTTGTGCTCTGGCTAAAAAAGAATTTAACGATTATACAATGTATTTCAGCGGTTTAGGAAATCTCTCTCACAATGCTCTGCGGGAAATAGCCCGTGCTGCCGGCGTTCACATTTATACAGAAAACGGTGTGGCAATTTATTCTGATTCTGCCTTTATTGGCGTATACAACACAAAAAGCGAAATTACAAGCCTAACCCTCGGCTTTGACGGCGAGTTTGAAGAAATTTTCTCGGGAAAAATGTATAAAACAGAAAACGGAAAAGTAACATTTAATACAGGTGAAAATCCTGCAAATATGCTTAAAATCAAATAATAAAAGCAGTGGAAATCCACTGCTTTTATTATTTGATATAAATTTTTTACTACCCCAAAAGAACTATTGGCACCATAATTGGCATTACTCGGCTTTTAAGGGTTTCGCTGAAAAATATATTATCTGTTTCTTTTACAATTTTAATTACTTTTTCAAAATCCATAATACACCTTTATTTTAAAAACTTAACAGATTTTACGGTTACCATACACTCGTCCATTTGCGGTGAGAGGAAAAATCTGATTATACTTTTGTCAATTTCAGAAATATCAAATTCGTATGTTCTCATTTGCTCGTCGAAAATTTCAGTTTTAAACTCGTATTTTTGTCCCAAAGTGTTTAGGGTAAGGCAAAGAATTTCTCCACCGGCCGCTCCCGCTACTGCCATTTCGGCACAAAACTTTTTATAACCGGGTTCTATACAAATTCCGTAACTTGACAGCGATGCTCCCGTCCCCGGTGCAGAGCTAAAGCAAACCTTATCTTGTTGCTGCCTTATATTAAAACCACCAAAGCTTACAAAAAACCCGGGCTCGGTTTTAATGCTGAATTTTTCAATTTTTTCTTTTTTTGCATATTTTTCAAAAGTATATTCTTCCAAAAACTTACCATCAGGTATTTTTGCTATCATATCTTTTGCGTTTTCATAAAAGATAGAAGCTATTTTTTCGTGGCCGGCATCGCCCGGATGGGTACGAAATTCCACCCCACCCATCTGTGCTTTTTTATCGTATTCGGGATAATCTGTAAAAGCGTAATAAGGGTACTTATCGCCCTCGCTTTCGTGAATTATGCTACAGTCGCAAACTACAAATCCATATTTCTTTGCAACAGAGCTGCCAACAGCCACCATTTTGTTTGCAAAGCCACAAATTACAACCGTATCACTTCTTTTACAGGTATTTATCATTTCATACAGCACTTCGAAAAAAAGTGTTAACGACTTTTCGTCTTTAGAAACTGCATTTTCGCCAAACAAAATTGTTATAACATTTGGTTTGAAGTTTTTTATAACCTCTTTCATTCTATCAAGGTTTGGCGAAGATAAAAGGCTCTCTCTTGTGGCAGATGATGTACAGCACCTTTCAAAATCGGCATGGTTTTCGGCTACTGCCTGCACATTTGCATCAAAGCCTTTTTCAATAAATTTGGTAAATTTATGAAAATAGTCGTTTTCGGGGGTAGTTGCCGCCATTCCCCAAAAGCCATCGGTTTGCCATCCGTCAAAAGGGCCATGATAAAGATACGAGTGTCCTATTGCGTAATATCTTATATCTTTCATAATTTCTCCCTACTTTTCAAAAGTAACATTTTCGGCGTTTGCTATTTCAAGGAAAGGATAATCTTTGTCAATGCTCTCTCCGTTTATTTTAACGCCTGAAATTGATATGTTTTTGAGAGTAATATTATCTCTTACAGATTTTACAATTACCTTTGCACAGCACTTGCCGTCTTTTTCTAAAATTTTCTCATCGTAATAAACATTTACACCGCGAACTACTACATCTCTTATCATACCAACATCCCAATTACCTTTTGCGTATTTTTCGGGCATTGGCGGAATATGGCCATACATACCCGGCTGACAGAAAAAGTAATTACGAAAGTTTATTATATTGGCAATTTGAGTTTCTCTGTCAGGGGCGTATGGTGTATCCTCTGTTACCTGATGAACAGTTGGTGAGTCGAACACGTTATACTCAACATTTATATTTTCATACAAAATGTTATTTACCTCTGCACTGTCACCGTTTGCAATATCAAGGGCATTGTTGCACGCTCTCAAAATATCAATATTTCTGAAAGTAATGTTTTTATACTCTCTGCAAAGTGTTTCAAGGCCAATTTCAAGAGTGTTGCCCCAGTCGCACCATACTGTGCAGTTTTCAAAGAGTATGTTTTTACAATCTGTGTCGCCGTAGCGGTCAATTCCTTTAATTACAAGCGTGTCGTCAAATGAGTGCACAAAAGCGTTTTTAACGGTAATATTTTGGCTATTTACAATATCAATACCATCGGTATTATATCTCCATTGGCCAAAAACCTTTATATTATCAATTTCAACATTGAAGCAATGGAACAAATTTATGCACCATATAGCCGAATCGCGGAACAGTACCCCTTCAATTTTAACATTTTCACAGTCGTAAAATTTAAGATTGCCAACGGTAAAGTTTTCGTAGCACCTGCTTGAAATTCTTCCCTCGCCGCTGTCGTCAAAAAGTCCGTTACCGAAAATGTGTATGTTTTTTGCGTTTTCGCCATAAATGTTACCAAATACAAGTGCATCTTTGTCAACATAAATGCTCTCGTTATCGTAAAGAGTAATTTTGCCGGGCATATGAACACCGGGGCCGAAATAGTATGTTACTTCTTCTTTTTCGGGTGCCGCAATCTCGGGCGAATTAAATATATAAAGTGCGTGAGTAAAATCATCGCAAGTTAAAACATACTGACCATTTTCGCCTAATTTAAAGCTGATTTCACCATTTTTATTATCAAATGCAATGTTTTTTGAAAAAGGTTTTATTAAAACTCTTTCATAGTCAAAAAGAGGTTTTACTTTGAAAGAAAGTGGCTCGTCACTTATAATATTTACGAAAGATACTATCGTTGTCTGGTCACAGCTTCGCTGATGGCCTGGCCACATGCGGTTAAACGATATTTTCGAAACACGGCAGGTGTAAACAGGCACTTCTACCCCGTTTACCTCTACTGTATATTCATTTGAAATTGGCTCGATATACTTAAATGGTGATAAATTATAATCGTGTTCAAATTTTGAATATGTAAACATAGTTATTCTCCTTTTTAGCCCATTAAAACAATTGGCACCATAATTGGCATTACTCTATCTTTAGGCTCAATCATTATCTGAATATTATTTTTCGGAAGTACGCACTCGCCAACATGAATTGTCATTTCCCAGGAGTTTTCTCCCTTTGTTAAAAGGCCTTTATGGTAAACATAGCCTGTGCTGCTATAATCCGCACTCCAGCCTTCAGGAAGAGAAACGGTATATTCGCAGTGCATAGGATTCCACCTTTTATTTTTGATTGTAATTTTAACTTTAAAGTCGTCGCCCGCTTTTACCTGAGGTGCTTTTTCATATTCAACAAAAGTATCGCTATGAATAAGCGATGGAACTTCAAACGAATATGGGCTTCTTCTGAAAAAATCTTTTGAAACATCAGGCAAAATATCAGCCTTTAAAACTTCTTCTATTTCGTTTTCGCCATCAGCATATTCAAAATCAATATCGTGAGCACGAAGTACATCTACTAAAGTATACATAACTTTATCGGTAAGCTGACTGCAAGTTTGCGCAACCTGCAGCCTGTAATTTGCATTTACACAAACTGTTCTTATAGAGTCGCCAATATATTCCTTCCAGTCCTGCGGGAGGTTACTCTCTCCATAAACAATACCCAAAAGTGCACCAACTGTTGCACCGGTACAATCTGTATCATCGCCACAGTTAACAGCCAAAATAATACTCTTTTTAAAGTCGCCTTCGCCATAAATAAGGCCCAAAACAGTAAACGCAATATTCCCCGGAGCCTGAAACCAGCCTAAATCTGCGCTGTCTTCCAAAACCATTTCACGGGCTTTCTTCCAGTCCAGTTTATCATCATATGCTTTAAGAACTATATTTACGCTTCTTGCAACGCGGCAGTCCTTTGGAATAAATGTAAGGGCCGTTTCAATAAGCTTTCTTACATCGTTTTCAAAAAATGCAAGGCTTTCAAGGGCGGCAGTAAAAATTTCAGCCCATGTACCCTCGCCCATACCGTGGTCAATCTGGGCATCCATAATTGCATATTTTACGGCAAGATTAGGAATACCCGGCGCCAGACAAGCCCAAATTTCAGAACGAATCCACGCACCGTTTGAGTGTTTCCATATATTATTAAATTCGCCCGATGCAGGTGGCAAAAGACCCATACGAAGATTACTTTTTCCTATTCCGTATTCGTTCCAGTCGGGAGTAATATAAGAGAGCCAGTAATCAGCTAAAACATTTGCGCTCAAGTTTTTAGGCCCTACCTCCTCCATTGCACGAAGCCATACGAGCTGAAGGTCAAGGTCATCATTTGGCAAGGGTTCGCCCTTTTCAGATGCAAAGCCTGAAATATCGTTAAGCTGCTGCGCACCTTCATAAGGTGTACCAATAGTTCCGCCAATATTTTTGCCTATCCAGCAACCGTAAATTTTATTTTTAAGTTCTTCTTTGTTAAGTTTCATTTTAAGTGACATATAAAGCACCTCCTTAAAACCATTTTACAACAAAAGCCACCTTATAAAAAGTGGCTTTTTTGACATAAAAAAGTATTTAATTTTTACTTTTTCTAAGTTTAAGAGGTGTTGTTCCCTTAAATTCTTTAAAGTGGGCAAAAAACTTTGTTTTATCGCTGTAACCCACCTGAAAAGCTATTTCATCAATTTTAAGATTTGTAGACAAAATAAGGTTTGCTGCTTTTTCTATACGTGCCTCTTTAAGGAATGAGGTAAAGGTTTTGCTCGTATATTCTTTAAATATACGGCTGAAATAAGATGTATTATATGAACACATTTTTGCAACTGACGAAAGCGTTATATTTTCGCCGCAATGAAGGGTTATATAGTGAAGCAGTTTTTCCGAAACACCGTCAAACCCATTATCAAAATTTAATGACATTTTGCGGAAAATCATAATTAAAAGCAAATTAAACCTTGACCTTACGGCAAGTTCATATCCAGGTGTACAATCGTTTTTTTCTTTTATTATTCCTTCAATTATGTTTTCAATTTCGCCCTGCTCGTTTTTTGAAAAAGTTATAAGTGTTTTACTCTTGTCAAGGGTTTTCTTAAAATCTTCAAACTCGGAAAGATTTAAAAGTGCAAATGCATTTTCATAATTTGCAAGACTTACGTTTATATATTCAGGCTTCATTAAAATATTAACATAAACGCCTTCGCCCTTAATTTCGTGGGTTTGATTATAATTTATTATAACCATATCGCCGTGGCGGGCTATATATTCCTTGCCATCAATAGTATGGGTATATTTACCACGCATAACATAAACCATTTCAACAAAATCGTGTTTATGTTTTTTAAATGTCATTGGCGCATCGTTAATATTTTTCTGCACAAAGGCAGAATCGGACATAAAGTATATATTATCTCTTTCTGTAAGCGACATTTTTGCCCTCGTTTCATTAAGTGTTTTGTTTATAGTATCATTATTTTAACACATTTGCAAGCACAAAATGACTTCGTTGACTTTTTAAGGTAATTGTGATATCATTCTTTAATAAGGGAGGTTTTAAAATGGATTTTGAAAAAGTTATACAGGAGCGTTATTCTGTAAGAAAATTTGAGCAAAAACATCTTGAAAAAAGCGATATAGATAAAATACTTAGGGCAGGACACTTAGCCCCCACGGGCTGTAATTTTCAGCCACAGCGCATTTTAGTTCTTAATACTGATGAATCAACAGAAAAATTAAAAAACTGCACCAAATGCCATTTTGATGCACCATGTGCAATGCTTGTATGCTTTAATAAAAACGAAACATGGGAAAGGCCTTATGACGGGGCAACTTCCGCCCCTGTTGATGCGGCAATTGTTACAACTCATATGATGCTCGAGGCGCAAAACATAGGCGTTGGCACTTGCTGGGTTATGCACTTTAATCCTGAGGCTATGAGGGAAAGCTTTAATATTCCCGATGAATATGAGCCTTTGGCACTTCTTGTTATGGGTTATCCGCATAAGGATGCCGCACCTATTGAAATGCACACAAAATTCCGCCCTATGGATGAAGTTATTTTTTACGACAGTTTTTAAAAAAGTCAGTGGTATAACCACTGACTTTTTATTCATTAATTAAATTCCCTTTTTCAGCATTATTTTCAATAAGCTTTCTGGAATATTCCCAAATTACTTCAGAGCCTGGTTTGCTTTTTTTCTGCCTTTCAATTACCTGAGATTTTTTAACGTTATGGGCTCTCCAGTCGCCTCCGTTATTGATATCGTTTAATAAAAGCGGCTGAAAATTATCCATAACTCTTACAAATTTTGCCTCGGCACTTTCGCAAATTTCGTATTCCTCAAAAAGAGATTTCATTTCTTCTTTAAAATCATCGGGAAGCAAGCCAAAAATGCGTTCTGCCGCTTTGTTTTCTCGTTCTTTCTGGGTTTTCTTTGCTTCTTCATTATATGCATAGGTATCCCCTGCATCAATTTCAACAACATCATGAATTAAAGCCATCATCATAGATTTTGCCACATCAAATTCTTCGTTTGCATATTCCTTTAAAAGATAAATCATAACGGCCATATGCCAGGCGTGTTCCGCATCGTTTTCCTGCCTTTTATAGCCCGAAATATGGGTTTGCCTTAAAATGTTTTTTTCTTTATCTATCTCCAGAATAAAATCAACTATCTTTTTAAATCTTTCTTCCATAAATTCCCCCGAAAAAATCTTCGCATATTTCTATACGAAGATTATATCAGTTTTAATTTAAAAAGTAAATATTTTATTGATTTTTAAGGCGTTTTTTTGCTTCTTCAACGCTTTCGCCTTCACGGGTTAAATATCGGTCAACAAATTTGTCTTCAATTTTTGTATAACCATCTACAACTCCCTTTTCAATTTTTTTGTAGCCCTCTACTACACCATCAGATATTTTTTCAATACCTTTTACAATTTTTGATTTTGCCATTTTTCTGTCCTCCTTAATTAAATAAATTCCTGTAAGTATCACTATAATACACATTCCTGTTCCGGTTAAAATATTAAAAAGGATAACATCTTTAGAACTCATACCCTCAAACGACACAAGCATTGACCGCTGAAGCGAATAAATTGACACAACCGCATCAGTAAGGGCAATACTTCGAAGGGTTTTAACGTAAGGCCTTGCGCCTTTTCGCGTTTTAACCGAATTTATAATAGCCAGGGTAATTTTCACAAATGCATAAAGCGCTATAGTTATCATTGCTATTTCGTGATATTTTGCCGAGGTATCTTTAGTTACAGTTAAATAAACCATTCCACCCAGTATCAAAGACATTACAAATATCATAATACCTGTAAATTTCATAATGAAATGTTCGTTTTTTCTGTTTTTAAGCGAGTAAAATATAACCGCAATCCGCATAACGCTTAGCATTACATAATATGCACCCGAAAAAACAAACCACAAAGATTGTGATGCAAAACCTAAAACGCAGTTATATATTGCAAAAATAATATTTAAAATAAACTTTAAAAGCGTTTTTTGCCGCAAATTCATTTTATTTCAGCCCTTTTGTAGCCGGAATAATTAAAAGAAGTATAAGTATTCCAACCAAACCGATTACTGTTCCCAAAACAATATTTCCCCATACCAAACAAAAGCACATTCCAACGCCAAGAATAAGTGCGCCGAAAATACCAAGAAGTGTTACAAACAACATTTTTCCATTGATTTTTATTGGTGCTTTGTTTTCCATTTTTCTCCATACCATTAAAGTGATGATACCAAGTATAATGCCCACAACGCCGAAAATTATGCCGGGTTTAAATAAATTCCACTCAGGAAGCAGCGCCATACACATTCCAAGAGAAAACAAAACTCCCGATACTGTTCCAAGCATCATTGCTGCAAAACTACTTTTTTTCATAAAAATTCTCCTTTTATTAAAACAACACTTGTTTTGTTATTACAACTATAGTATAATAAAGTTAAATTAAAAATTCAATCGTCAATTTATCAACAAGTGTTGGAATAATGAGGTAATTTTATGAATGTTAAAAACAATAAAAGAAGAAGAGAATCGGTTGAAAAAATTGAAAAAGCATTTATAAATATGCTTATAACCAAAGAAATAAGCGAAATTTCTGTTACAGATATTTGCAAGGAAACCGGCCTTAACCGAAGCACATTTTATACAAATTTTTTAGATATTTATGACCTTGCTGACAAGCTTAAAGAAAAGCTTGAATCAGATTTCGGCAGTCAGTTCAGTACAAAAGAAAATCAAAGTGCTCTTACAATGTTCCGTCATATTTATGAAAATCAACTTTTTTACAAAACTTATTTTAAGCTTGGCTATGACAAAAACCAAATCAAAATTTACGACACTTTCAGAGCCGAAAAAGATTTTAATGGCGAATATATAGACTATCACATAGAATTTTTCAGAAACGGGCTTAATGCAATAATAAAGCTGTGGCTTTCGGGCGGATGCAAAGAAACGCCAGAAGAAATGGTAAAAATACTCGAAAGCGAATATAAAGGCAGGTAAATTACCTGCCTTTTAAATTTATTTACTTTTTCCAACCACAATGCCATAAACAACCGCAATTAACGCATATGGAATTAAAAGAATAAGCCAACAGAGCGAAAAAATCGGCGGCAAAAATATTGTTAAAATTCCAAGTACACCCATTACAACAGTTTCAAAACCGATAAAACGGTTAATTTTTCTGGCTTTATCTTTGCTTAAATCATAATTTTTTATATAATCAAATTTAGGCATATAATTGCCAAGAACGATAAACATTATTCCAACAATTATTATTACGCATTTCCTTATGTCTACAGCATAGCCAAGTGCATAGGCAAAAGTTAATATTTCCAGAACAATTGAAAGCACAGGAATTATCCACTTAGTAACCATTTCAAACTTTTTTCTTTCGCCGTGCTTCATGGCGTTGAAATCATTTATGAGGCAACAAATTATCTGCAACGCAGCCATCAAAACGGGCAACCCGAAAACCGCAAATGCTTTTGGGGCATAGTTATCAGGATTATTGTTAATATCAAAATGAATTGCAATCATTTCGGGCAGCTGATTCCAAAGATACAATCCAAGTAAAATTGGCAAAAGACAAACAAGACAAGTTACAACTAATGTTTTCCATTTAATAAATTTCATTATTTATTCCCTCCCAGCATATAAATCCATTTTAAAACTTCTTCAAAAACCGAAGTATTAAGTTCATAATAGATATAATTTTTATATTTTTCTTCGGCAATTAAATCGGCGCTTTTAAGTTTAGCCAAATGATATGAAACAGTTGCACCTGTTAAATTAAATTTTTCCGCTATCTCCCCTGCCGATTTTTTTCCTCCCTTAAGCATTGAAAGAATATCACGCCTAACAGGGTCAGAAATAGCTTTCAGGGTTTCATTCATTCCCATTTTATCACCTCTTAAAAAAAGCATTTAGAAATATTTCTAAATAGATTATAACATATCATTTTCACGTTGTCAATAACTATTTAGATTTTTCTCTAAATAGTTGGCAAAAAAAACAACCTATTCAGCGGTTGTTTTCAGTTTATTATCCGTGTTATTACTAAATTAAACAAGTTTTTCAGGGTTAACTTCGTATTTGCCCATAGCAATTTTAATTAAATCGATAAGTGCAAGAATGCTGCCAATGCCGCAAAGGCACGACATAACAATTCTGAACACGCCTTTTTTGGTTTCGCCCATCATAAAGTTATGAATACCAAGTCCGCCAAGGAAAAAGCAAACTAAAAGCATTACAACCTTGTCCTGGCCATTTAAGTCGCCACCGTTTTTCTTAATTGCCACACCGCAGTTCATACAAACATCAGCATTCGGAGAAACAGCATTTCCACAGTTTGAACAAAAGCTTACTCCATTGCCGGTTTTCACGCCGCATTTAAGGCAGATAGCCTGGTTGTCGTTCATATTTTCGCCACAGTTTTTACAGTACATATATATACCCCCTTAAAGTTTGGTTTTATTTTATCATACAAGCATTAAGGTGTCAACAAAATTCGCTACATCTCCTGTGGTTTCGACAAAACTTTCTTTCATATAATAATCCAATTAACCATAAATCCCACTAATACTAATATATAAAAAGAGAGATTTAAATATTTATTTTTAAAAAGCCTGCCATCACGCATAAAACACAAATAAAGAAGTGGAATCGACCAGAACATAATATGATAAGAAAATGCCTGGCCAAAGTTTAAGCGAATAGCTGAAATAAGTGCACGTGTCATTCCGCAGCCTGGACACTTTACCTTAAACAAACTGTAGAAAGGACACTGCAAAGGTATTATATATGCTAATACTGCATATAAAATCAGCACCAGCGTTAAAATAATTTTCCATTTTATATCTTTTATCTTCAATTTTCCACTCCAGGTATCAAAAAGAATTAAATTTTATGGCTGTTTTCCCTCATTGAAAATTCTAATCATTTCTCTTGTAAGGCTTATTCCGTCATCTTCAGCAGGGATATTTCCTCTCTCGTACCATGCAGCCATTGAAAGCTCGCTTTCATCGATAGAAATTTTATCGTCACCGTCAAGGTCACAATAAAAGCCCATTAAAACATTTCCGTCAACTCCCCAAGGCTGACTTTTATAGTATCGGATATTTTTAACTTTAAGCCCAACCTCTTCCATAACTTCTCTTTTAACGGTTTCTTCAAGAGTTTCGCCAATTTCTGTATAGCCTGCCAAAAGGGCAAAGCGGGTATAAGTTCTTCCTGCATATTTACTAAGCAAAAGCCTTTCGCCGTCTGTTACCGCAATAATTACCGCAGGCGAAATTTTAGGATAAATCATATTGCCGCAATCAGGGCATTTTAACATTCTTTCCTTTTCGTCATGAACAGTTTCCGCTCCGCAGCGTCCGCAAAATTTATTACTTTTGTACCACGAAAACAAATGCCATCCTGTCATTACAGCAAAGCAAATTTCTTTCGATTTTAACTGTCGAAGTGTTCGAACGGGCTCAAATAAATACTTGTCTGTTTTAATTTCACTCTCGCCCATATACAGAAAATAATCTACATCCTGAAGAGAAAAAACATATTGAAATCTTTTCTCATCAAGGCTGCCAAGTTCGCTATAACTTGGCAGAGAAAGCAAATCATCCCCATCTCTGCAAATCAAAATTCCGCCATTTGAAAATACAAAAACACTGTCATTTTCATGGGGTTTTTTGTTTTTAAATTCATTTCTTAGTTTTCCAAAAGACAAATCCTGAAGCATTTTTACCGCCTATAATCAATTATTTTAAATTTTACAAATCTCTGTTATAAATATAATCGTTGAAACCATCGTTTAAAGCAACAATCAATCAAACTCATGATACATAATTGTGTGTTCTTTGTATTTTTCAGAAAGGCTTAAGTCGCCTAAAGTATATTTGCAATTATCCCACGGAATTGTAAAAGAATGTACCTTGTTCTGATAAAATTCAAGATATTTGGGAGATTTTATAGCATTAAAAAGTGCCATTTGTGTACTTGCACTGCAAGTGGTATCTCCAAGGCCCGAAATAATATATGCAGGGCATTTTAAATACTTTGCCGCAATAGCAGTATCAAAATAAGTTACGCCCTCGCCCTTTGGCATTTTGTTTGCTCGTCTTCCACAAATTTCAGGGCCATATATATCTGAAAGCCACGGCACATTCATAATAACTGCAGTAGCTTTATCAAAATGCGCCGCAATGTTACACGCCTGCATACCGCCCTGGCTACTTCCTACAAAATAGTAATCCTTTTTGTTTATAAGCTTGTGATTTTCAAAAAAACGCAAAGCCTGTAAATCTCTTAAAAACATTTTTGCCCAATATGTTGTTTCGGGATTTTTATTTTCATCCGCATCATAGCCATAACCTTTAAGTTTATTGTCGCGCACCTCTGCGTAAAATTCATCCGTTTCATAATTTGGATTGCAGTGCGCATTTACATGCACAGTAAAATAGCCGTCAAGTGGATACGGCGTTGCAGGAGTAACACCATAGCCCTGAAAAAGCATTGCAAATTTAAGGCTGTTTTCAGCGGCTCCTTTCGGATATGCCACAGATACCGAAACATAATCACTTCCCGGCGCTTTTATACGCATATCGTACATTTCAAAATCAGGATAATTTTCGTCTGGCTTTTTATCGCATAACAAAACATCAGGTGTTGTTGCTTCAACCTCAGTTTTAAGTCTATCCCAAAATTCATTATAGTTACCAGGCTCTTTTGTAGCGCATAAAATGTTTTCTATGTCCGCTCCTGCACCACCGTTATACGTGGCTATTCCATCAATGATTTGTTTATTAGCATCACAGGCTTTTGCCTGAAGATGTACAAATCCGCTCTTTGATACAGAAGTTTCAACATAAAACCAACCATCATCAGATTTTTCCATATATCCCTCTTCATTTTTGCCGTCATCGCCTGTCAGCAAGTACCAGATATAAGGAACGTCAAGATAATCATCCATATACTTTACACGGATTTTAAATACAACTTTTTCCGAAATTTTATACTCAAGTGGATTTTTAAGTGTTGTGCCAACAAAATACTTATATTCTTCTTTCAGACTATTTGTTTTTGCCAGCATCTCAAGCTGCCTGTATTCGTTCATAGTAAAAATTCTCCTTATTCACTCCATATTACATTATCCATTGTGTATTCACCTTGAAAATATGTACCGCTATATATCTCTTTTCCGTCTGCTGAAACGAAAAAATCTCCGATATATGATAAGTGGCTGTTGTTTACCAGCCAGCTTCCGCGTATTACATAGTACTGTTTGCCTTTTGTTTCTACGGCCCCTGATACACCAAAGGAAAACGCAAAGCCTGTTTCTTTATCTTTTTCGCCCATAACGCTGTAGCAAAGCTGTGTTGCTTCCTCAGGTGTTATACCTTTCACGCTTTCAATAGGTATTTCAATAATATCTTCTTTGAGCGCTTCTGAACTGTTGCTGCTTGCCTCAGGGCTACCGGCAGCATCCTCTTCCGACAAATAATCATTTACTTTGGTTTTCAAGCTTTCTGCATACTCTGCTTGTTTTACAGCAGTTTCTGTGCAGCCTGCCAAAAACAGTAATAAAACAGCAAGAATACAAACAATCGTTTTCATTAATATCACCTAAGTTTTATATTTAAATTCTGTATGTGTCAATTATACCACTTTGTACCGGAAAAAACAATATTTTATTGTTAAAAACAAAAAATCCCGAGGAATTTCCTCGGGATTATCGTTTGAAATTTTTTACTGTTATCTTTCCATTTCTGCCTGAATATCATCATAAGCCGAAAGCATGGGTTTAACATCTTCGCCTTTTAATCTTGCAAGGTAATTTTTGGTAATTTTAAATATTGTACCTGAAAGAACAAGCAAACCAATCAAGTTAGGAATTGCCATAAGGCCGTTGAATGTATCTGAAATATCCCAAGCGAGGGAAAGATCCATTGTTGCACCTACTAAAATAAAGCATACGAAAATCACTTTGTATACTGCGGTTGATTTTTTACCAAACAAAAATTCGCATGATTTTGTTCCATAAACAAACCAACCAAAAACAGTTGAAAGAGCAAAGAAGAATATTGCAATTGTTGCAAAGTATCCGCCAATATTGCCAAAAGATTTAACAAAAGCTTCTGTTACAAGTACAGATGCTTTGTCTGCTGTAAAGCCTGTAGCTACCAAGCCTGTTGACAAGTCGATAACACCTGAAGAAAGAATAACCAATGCAGAAAGGCTGCAAATAACAATTGTGTCTACAAAAACTTCAAAAACGCCCCACATACCCTGTTTAGCAGGTTCTTTTACATCGGCCTGAGAGTGAACCAGGGCCGAAGAACCCATACCTGCTTCGTTTGAAAATACGCCTCTGGCAATACCGCTTTTGGCTACTTTTGAAATTACAACACCCATTGCACCGCCGGCAATAGCATCAAATCCGAATGCACCTTTGAAAATTGCAACGAAAACATCATCTAAAACAGTAAATTTTGTAGCAATAATAATTAACGCACCAATTATGTAAAAAGCTGACATAAAAGGAACAAGTTTTTCTGTAACTGAAGCAAGTCTTTTAAGTCCGCCAAGGGCAATAATTGCCATAATTACCAAAAGAACGATACCTGTGACAATAACAGGAATACTAAATGTCTGCTCAAAGTTTGCAGCAATTGTATTTATCTGGCTCATATTACCGATACCGAATGATGCCATAATGCAGAATACTGCAAAAAGAACGCCCAGTATGCTACCAATAGTTTTAAGGCCTTTTTTGACGGAGAAGCCTTCTTTAAGATAAACCATTGCGCCGCCAAGCCATTCGCCTTCGGCATTTCTTTTACGATAGAAAACACCAAGTACGATTTCAGCATACTTTGTTACCATACCGAAAAATGCTGCAACCCACATCCAGAAAACAGCGCCCGGGCCACCGGCTGCAATAGCTGTTGCCACACCAACAACATTACCTACGCCTACTGTGCCGCCCAAAGCCGCACAAAGGGCCTGGAAAGACGAAATAGTTTTTCCGTCACTGTCGACTTTTTCTCTCTTTTTAAAGAAAGTGCCAAATGTGTTTTTCATCCACAAACCAATTTTTCCAACCTGGAAAAACTTAAGTCCGCATGTGAGGAATATGCCTGTACCAACCAAGAACACAAGCATTACAGGGCCCCACACCCAGCCGTTAACAATACCGTTAATTTTTTCAACCATTGCCAAAAACATTTCCATATTTTTGCCTCCTAAAAATATATTTTTGCAACAAAACAGCCGCCCTATTTTAAAGGCGACTCCGAATAATCACGCAGAAAATAAAAGTATAATTCTGCTCCGTCCTTTTGCCTGAGAGATTCGGCCAAAAAAGCCTTGCACCTTCGGCACTCGATACGAGATTCTCCGGAGTTCCCTTCACTTTCAGTTTCAAATGATTCTGAAAGTTTCAACGAGATACATTACTATTATACACCAATTTACGCCATTGTCAATAGCTATTCAAAAATTCACCTGAGGTTTTAATAAAAATTTAAAGGGTGCACTTGCACCCTTTATTTATTTTCAAAACATTCTTTTAATTTGCCAAGTGCTTTTTTCTCAATCCGGCTTACATAAGAACGGGAAATCCCCATTTCTTTAGCTATTTCACGCTGAGTTTTTTCCTGATATCCGCAAATACCATATCTTTTTTTTATAATTTCTGCCTCTCTTTTTTTGAGGCAGTTTTTTATTCCCTCATAAAGTTTTTCAATTTTGTTTTTAATTTCTATTTTTTCGGTAACATCATCATCCTCGCACCACAAAATGTCGAGAAAGCTTACCTCGTTTCCCTCTTTATCAAAGCCAATAGGCTCGCTGAGCGAAACTTCGTTTTGCAGCTTTTTACTTGAACGGAGCACCATTAAAACCTCGTTTTCAATGCATCTCGCGGCGTAAGTTGCAATTCTTATTTTCTTATCTGATTTATATGTAGTTATGGCTTTTATAAGGCCTATGGTGCCAATAGAAATCAAATCGTCGTTTTCTATGCCACAGCCACTATATTTTTTTACAACATGGGCAACAAGGCGCAAATTTCGTTCAATTAAAATATTTTTTGCATCTTCATCGCCCGCTTCATAAAGCCTTAAATATTTTTCTTCTTCCTCGGTAGAGAGCTGCGGTGGAAAAGAATTTCCGCCACTTACAAAAGATACCATAAAAATATTCTGGAAAATAAACGATATTATTTCAAAAAGCATAAAAACACCCTCCCATATAGTCAATTATATGAGAGGGATTTTAATTTGTGCGTGTCCGCTATGTAAAATTATCTGCCTTCTTTTACAAATTTAAATGATTCTTCAAACAAAATTCTGTGGTGGAGATAAAGTTCTTCAAAATCGTAACAAGTTTTCCAGCCCGACTGACCTTCTTCAAAGTAAAGGCCCTGATTTGATTCGTAAATAATGCAAGGCTCGCCGCAAATTGTAACCCAGGCGGAGTTAATGTTAAATGAACCCGGTACATCTCTCTGGTCATCGCTTACGGCAGGTCTGTCAAAGAAGTGGTCGCCATAGCCTGCTTTAACGGTAGCTTCTTTAACCTTATGAGAAAGAGCCTCGATTTTATCAAGAACAATTTTTGGCATATAGTTAAAGAGGTAGAAGTTCTGGCTGCCGTTTCCGCCGCCGTGAAGATGAAGTGTAACATCGGGAACATATTCATCGGCAACTTTCAAAAGCGCTTTTGTTTCTTCTGCCATTGGGAAGAAGAAGTTATCGTGAACAATATTTACGCCATCATCATTAAAATATCCGCCAATATATTCGCAGGCATCTTTAAGAGGATGAATTTCTTTACATTTTGGATGCATACAAAGTGTACCATCGTTCCATGTACCCTGGCTGTAATAACGGAAAGACTCAAAGCTCTGGCCAACAAAGGTTTTAAGCGGAATTCTTGCTCTGCCATCCATATTTGCAATAGGAATAAGCAAAAGGTTAATGCCTTCAAGAGCGGCCATAAGTTCGGGGTGTTTTTCGCCTTTATAATCTTCCCCTGTTTCAATTTCTTTAATAAGGTTATTAACTGCAACGCTACCTTCAAATTCGCCACCGTGGCAAGCACCTACGATACAAACAGTTGGAACATAATCGTCTCCTGTTTTGTCGGCATAGCATTTAAGATTACCTGCACCCTGAGCCGAGCTTAAGTTTGCAGTTCTCTTAAGGTCATTTTTCTTGCCGTACTGAACCATATACATTGGCCAACCACCGGGAGTTTTGCAAAGTTCAATAACTTCGCCTTTTTTAACAAGTTTCACTGTGTCACAAACATCCTGTGCACTACCTTTCCACCAATCGGGAATTTCAATCATCTGTGTTACTCCGTTTGCATCACGAAAAGGTACATGAGTTTCAGTTGCTTTAAATTCTGCCATACAAATCTTCCTTCCTTTCAGGTTTATATTCTTTTACAAAATTAAATGTTTCTGTAAACAAAAGTCTGTGATGAAAATAAATTTCTTCGAAAGAGTATACATCTTTCCAGCCCGGTCTGCCCTCTTCGTATAAAAGGCCCTGATTTGTTTCGTAAACAATTGCAGGCTCGCCGCAGATGGCTGTCCAGGCAGACTGAATGTTAAACGAAGGTGGTGATTTCAACTCAGTATTATTTTCATTACCAACTACTTCTCTTTCGGTATATCTGTCGCCTTCGCCGATTGCCTCCAGCGATTTTTTAACGCGGCTATTCAAAGCGGCAATTTTATCTTTAACAATTCTTGGCATATAATCAAACTGATAAAATGTGTTTCTGCAGTTTCCGCCACCGTGAAGATGAAGGGAAATATCAGGAACAAATTCATCGGCAACTTTCAAAAGTGCCTTTGTTTCTTCAGCCTTTGGGAAGAAGAAGTTATCATGAACTATATTTACACCATTATCGTTAAAGTATCCGCCAATAAATTCACTGCTATCTTTAATAGGATGTACTTCTTTACATTTCGGGTGCATACAAAGTGTTCCGTCTTTCCATGTACCCTGGCTGTAATAACGAAAATCTTCAAAGCTTTGGCCAACAAAGGTTTTAAGCGGAATTCTTGCTCTGCCATCCATATTGGCAATTGGAATTATCAAAAGGTTAATCCCCTCAAGAGCGGCCATAAGCTCGGGATGTTTTTCTCTCCTGTAATCTTCCCCTGTTTCAATTTCTTTAATAAGGTTATTAAGTGCAACTGCGCCTTCGAATTCGCCGCCATGTTCAGCGCCGATAAGGCAAACAGTTGGTATGTAATCATCGCCCGTTTTATCAGCATAGCATTTAAGGTTGCCTGCGCCCTGAGCTGAGCTTAAGTTTGCAGTTCTCTTAAGGTCGTTTTTCTTGCCGTAGAAAACCATATACATGGGCCACCCACCAGGTGTTTTACAAAGCTCAGTAACCTCTCCCTTTTTTACGAGTTTTACAGTATCGCAAACATCCTGTGCACTACCACGCCACCAATCGGGAATTTCGAGCATAGTAATGGAATTATCGCGGTTTCTGAATGGTACATGAGTTTCGGTTGCTTTAAATTCTGCCATACAAGTCTTCCTTTCTACTCACTGTCAACAATTTCATAAACAGGTGGCATAACTCTTTTATGCCCACTTCTGCCATGATAGCGGTCAACAATTTTGCGATTTTCTTCTGAAATTTCGCCTGTTAATAAAAATTTATCAATATCAGCATATTTTATGCCCATATCTTCTTCATCGCTCTGCCCTTCGAAAAGCGCCGCAGATGGGGCTTTTGTCATAATAGCCTCAGGCGCACCCAGGTATGCAAGAAATTCGTAAACTTCTTTTACAGTTAAATCGGCAATTGGATTAAAATCACAAGCGCCGTCGCCCCATTTTGTAAAATAGCCCATATATCTCTCGCTTCGGTTACCTGTTCCTGCAACGAGGCGGTTTTCCGAGGCTCCAATAGCATAAAGAGTTATCATACGAAGGCGGGGATTTATATTTGTATCGCCCATTTCGTTTAAAGTTGTTGCATCTTTTAATACATCCCTGAATTTTTCTTTAATTCCGGTTATATCTACAACTCTTGTTTCAATTCCGAATTTATCGGCAACTTCTCTGCCGTCTACCATATCTTCGCCATAATTTCGCTTTGAAGAGCATGGCATTATAACGCCAACTGTATCATCGCATGCCATTTTGCATAAAATACCAACCAAAGCACAGTCTTTCCCGCCGCTATTGCCGAAAACAATACCGGTTGCATGGGCGCTATTTAAAACGTCTTTTATAAATTTTACTCTGTTTTCAGTTTCAATTTTATAGTCACGCATAATTTTCTCCTGCTTTACAGGCTCCCGCAAAAGCGGAAGCCTGATAAATTATTTATATAGTTACTACGCCATCAAAAACTTTCTGACAGTTACCTGTCATATAAACTGCATCATCAGTATAGCAAACAGTAAGCTCGCCACCGGGCAAAATTACTTTAATATCTGTGTTTTTCTCACAGTATCCGTTTAAAACTGCCGCAACTGCTGCCGCACAAGCGCCTGTTCCGCAGCAAAGGGTTTCGCCGTTGCCTCTCTCCCAGGCTTTAACCCTTAACGTTTTACTGTCAAACACCTGAACAAATTCAGCATTAACTCTCTCAGGGAAAAGCTCGTGATTTTCAAATAATGGACCGATTTTTGAAACATCAATATGTTCAGTATTCTGGCAGAACACAACCGCATGAGGGTTACCCATAGAAACGCCTGTTACCATATATTCTTTGCCATCAACATCTATTTTATAATTTACAACTTTTTCCCCTTCAACATTCATAGGAATGCTCTTTGGAGAAAGCTGAGCCTTGCCCATATCAACTCTTACTTTCGAAACAAGGCCGCCAATTGTTTTAAGTTTAAGGGTTTTAATGCCGCTCAATGTTTCAACAGTTGCTGTATCTTTATGTGGAATAATGCCATTATCATAAATATATTTTGCAACACAGCGGATAGCTGTACCTGACATTTCGCCTTCGCTGCCATCGATATTAAATATTCTCATTTTAGCATCAGCAACATCGGATGGGCAAATTAAAACTACACCATCGCCTCCGATACCATAATGGCGGTCACAAAGGAAAACAGAAAGGTTTTCAGGAGCAGGAACACTTTGTTTAAAGCAATCGATATAAATGTAATCGTTGCCGCAGCCCTGCATTTTTGTAAACTCAATTTCCATTTTTTCTGCACGGAGGTTTGTAATGTCAACAAGCTCTGTATTAATTTCGCTGTATTTACTCATAAGAGTATTTGCAAGAGCATTAGCTGTATCAATAGAAGTAAGACAAGGAATACCGAGAAGGCTAGCTTTTCTTCTGATTTTAACACTGTCACGAACAGGGTCTCTTCCCTTTTTGGAAGTTGAAACGATATATTTAATACTTCCACTATCAAGAAGTGTCATAGTATTATCTTCACTTTCGTGAATTTTGTTTACAACTTTAACACGAAGTCCAAGTCCCTCTAAAACTTTTGCAGTTCCTGCAGTAGCATAAAGAAGGAATCCCATTTCGCTGAATTTTTCAGCAATATCGCCGATTTCGTTTTTATCGCTATCGCGAACAGTTAAGAACACGCCACCTGTTTTTGCCATTTTATATCCGGCTCCAAGTAAGCCTTTATAAAGAGCTTCTTCAAGGTTTTTACCTATACCCAGAACCTCGCCTGTAGATTTCATTTCAGGGCCCAGCTGAGTATCAACATCGGTAAGTTTTTCAAATGAGAAAACAGGAACTTTAACTGCTGTATATGCAGAAGTTTTGTAAAGACCGGTGCCATACTGTGTATCACGAAGCTTTGTTCCAAGGGAAACGAGCATTGCAATATCACACATAGGAATACCTGTGATTTTGCTCATATAAGGAACTGTTCTTGAAGCACGGGGATTAACCTCAATAACATAAATTTCGCCATCTTTAACGATGTACTGAATATTTACAAGACCAATTCCGCCAAGGCCCATACAAATTCTTTTTGTGGTATCGTAAATTTCTTCAGAAATTGCATCGTCAATACTCTGCGGAGGGTAAACGGCAATTGAGTCACCGGAGTGGATACCAGTTCTTTCAATATGTTCCATAATACCGGGAATTAAAATATCATCGCCGTCACAAATTGCGTCAACTTCAATTTCAATACCGTTGATGTATTTATCAATAAGTATCGGGTTTTCCTGTTTTTGCCTTAAAATAATTTCCATATATTCTTTAATATCATTATCGTCAAATGCGATAATCATATTCTGTCCGCCAAGCACATATGAAGGACGCATTAAAACAGGATATTCAATTTTATGAGCAGTTTCAAGTGCTTCCTCGGTTGTCATAACAGAAAAACCTTTTGGTCTTTTTACGTTAAGGCTTTCAAGAAGCTGTTCAAAACGGTCTCTGTCTTCTGCGGCATCAATACTGTCGGCAGATGTACCTATTATCGGAATATTTTCTTTACTTAAAAGTTTTGTAAGCTTAATTGCAGTACCGCCACCAAAAGCAACAACAACGCCTTCAGGCTTTTCAAAGTTAATAATGTTCATTACATCTTCGCCGCAAAGTGGCTCAAAGTAAAGGCGGTCGGCTGTATCAAAGTCGGTTGAAACGGTTTCAGGGTTGTTATTGATTATTGCAACCTCATAACCAAGGCGCTGAAGCGACTCGATACAATGAACCGAAGCATAGTCAAACTCGATACCCTGGCCAATTCTGATAGGCCCTGAGCCAAGTACCAAAATTGTTTTCTTTCCATTTTTATCTTTAAAATCAACTGCCTCGTTTATGCCGCCGGCCTCTTCACTGTCATAGCTTGCGTAGAAATACGGAGTTGTAGCCGCATATTCGCAGGCACAGGTATCAACCATTTTGTAAAGCGGTTTCCAATCATAAGTTTTGCCGATTGTTTTATCAAGGAAACCAAGTTTTTTACCTTCAAGGTACATCTCTTTTGTAACTTCTTCGCCGCTTTCAAGCCTTTTTTCGTAGTTTACAATATTTAAAAGCTTGTAGAGGAACCAAAGGTCAATCTTGCTGATTTCATTTATTTTTTCAGGTGTAATGCCTCTTTTAAGAGCTTCGTAAACTGCAAAAAGTCTTAAATCAGTTGGCGATTTTATCATAGAGAAAAGTTTTTCCTCTGTTTTTTTGTTCATACCCTTAAAATTAAGAGTATCAATACCAATTTCGCAACCGCGAACGGCCTTCATAAGGGCTGCCTCGAAATTATCGTCGATAGACATAACCTCGCCGGTAGCTTTCATTTGAGTACCGAGTTCTTTTTTCGCATAAACGAACTTATCGAAAGGCCATTTGGGGAACTTAACGGCAATATAGTCGATAGTAGGCTCAAATGCCGCATATGTAGTTCCTGTAACGGAGTTTATAATTTCATCGAGGGTGTAGCCGATTGCAACCTTTGTTGTAACCTTAGCAATAGGATAACCTGTTGCTTTTGAAGCAAGGGCCGATGAACGGGAAACCCTTGGGTTAACCTCGATAACTGCATATTCAAAAGAATCAGGTTTAAGTGCAAACTGACAGTTACATCCGCCCTGAACGCCGAGAGCCGAAACTATATCAAGTGCTGCTGTACGAAGCATACTATATTCTTTGGGCGAAAGAGTTACCGCAGGAGCTACAACTATACTGTCACCTGTGTGAATGCCAACAGGGTCAAAGTTTTCCATTGAGCAAACTGTAATTGCGTTACCCGCGCTGTCACGCATAACTTCAAATTCAATTTCTTTCCAGCCGGAAATACATTTTTCAATAAGAACCTGAGTAATTGGCGAAAGTGAAAGACCAACACTTGCAATTTCGGAAAGGCGTTCTGCATTTTCTGCAATACCGCCGCCGCTGCCGCCAAGGGTAAATGCAGGGCGAACAATTACCGGATAGCCGATTTCTTCAGCAAATTCAAGGGCAGCTTCAACCTCTGTAACAACCTTTGAAGGAATACATGGCTGATTTATGCTCTCCATTGTGTCTTTAAAAAGCTGACGGTCTTCAGCTTTATCAATAGTTTCAGGAGAAACACCAAGAAGCTGAACTCCGTTTTCTTCAAGAAAGCCTTCTTTTGCAAGCTGCATACAAAGATTTAAGCCTGTCTGGCCGCCAAGACCTGACAAAATGCTATCAGGTTTTTCTTTCTTAATTATACGTTTAACAGTTTTAAGAGTCATAGGCTCGATATAAATTTTATCAGCCATAGCCTTATCTGTCATAATGGTAGCCGGATTTGAGTTTACCAAAACTATCTCAATTCCGTCTTCACGAAGGGCACGGCACGCCTGAGTTCCGGCATAGTCAAACTCTGCCGCCTGGCCGATAACAATTGGGCCACTACCGATTACCAAAACTTTTTTAATATTTTTATTAAGTGGCATTATCTTTCACCCTCCATCATTTTAAAGAATTTTTCAACCAGGAAGGTTGTATCGCAAAGTCCACCCTCTGCATCAGGATAAAACTGAAGAGAAAATGCAGGAGCATTTTTATACTCAATACCTTCACAGGATTTATCGTTAATATTGTAAAAAAGAATTTCTGCTTTACTTTTATCAATACTGTCGCAGGAAACTGCATAACCGTGATTTTGAGCAGTAATATAAACTCTGCCTGTTTCTGTGCTTTTAACAGGAATATTTGCACCACGGTGACCACTTTTAAGTTTTTCACATTTAAAGCCGTTTGCAAGAGCCATAATCTGGTGGCCAAGGCCGATGCCAAGCATTGGAGTTCCGCTTTCAAAAAGTTTTTTGGCAGTTTCAATAACGGCGCTGTTATTCTCAGGTGCACCGCCGCCATTTGAAAACACAATTCCGCAAGGCTTGTAAGAGATCACTTCTTCTGCAGAAGTATTTGCAGGAACAACTACTACCTTTGCGCCTTTTTTAACAAACTTATTCGCAAGGCTATTTTTCATTCCAAGGTCATATATTACTACAGTTTTATCGCCTTCGCCCATTTCATACTTTTCGGCGCAGGTTGTATTCTCTACAGCATTTTCAACTTTGTATGATTTAATTTTATTAAGATCTGCATCTTCAACATTTTCAACAATCATACCATTCATACTGCCGTTTTCACGAAGCAGTTTTGTAAGCGCTCTTGTATCAATTCCTGTAAGGCATGTAACGTTTTTTTCCTTAAAAAAAGTGTCAAGATCACCCTCGCTCCTGAAATTAGAGGGGACTTCACACAAACTTTTAACAATATAACCCGAAACTTTAACACCATTACTTTCAAAATCAGAAAACATTACGCCATAGTTACCGATAAGCGGAAATGTTTGAACAACAATCTGACCATAGTTAGTAGGGTCGGTAAGAGTTTCGATATAGCCGTTCATAGATGTATTAAAAACAACTTCACCAAGCACGCTTTTATCATTACCAAAAAGCTTGCCCTTAAAAGTTTTACCGTTTTCAAGCACCAAATATGCTGTTTTTTTCAAAACTATCTCTCCTTTGTATAATATCTCACATAAATCTTCAATATATTATAACACCAAATCGAAAAAAGTTCAAGAGCATATGAAGAAATAAATAAAAAAATTTTTGGGAGATTTTTATTGAATTCTCCCAAAAAATTTAATTGAACAATTCATTTGCAAGATTTTCTATTCTATTTTTGCGTTCATTGGTTTCATCCTCGTCTTTTGAAATTATAATTACATCGCCCTCGCAAAAACCCGCAAGAGCCGATTTTGATATTTCGTATATATTTTTATTTTCATCTTCAATTATTGCCTTATCGCCTTCAAAACGGTCTATAATAAATTTCATATCTATTCTCCTTTTTCACATTTAACCTCAATGCTCTTTCCGTCACAATAAATTTTTACAGTACCGTTTAAATCTGTTCTGTAAAGTCTTGTACCAATTTTTTCAAATCTATTTAAAACTGATTTATGGGGGTGGCCATAATCGTTGCCTTCCCTTACGGAAATTACTGCAATTTCAGGATTTACGGCTTTTAGAAAAGCATTATGCGATGATGTCCTCGAGCCATGATGGCCAACCTTTAAAACATCGCTTTTCACATCAAATTTCTGAAGTATTTCTTTTTCTGCCAAAGCCTCGGCATCGCCCATAAACAAAAACGATTTGTCGCCGTATGTAAGTTTTAAAACTGCCGAATAATCGTTAAGTTCTTCGTAATATTCACCTGACGGCGACAAAAACACCGCAGAAACTTCGCCTTCTAAAACAGTTTTGCCGGCAGTTGCCGTTTCTATTTTAAGCCCTTTCTTTTTTATAGCAATTAAAACTTCTTCAAAGGTTTTAGTATTCGCCGTGGCACGAGGCATATAAATTGTTCCAATTTCAAAATTTTCTATTATATCATCCATTCCGCCGATATGGTCAGCATGAGGATGTGTTCCTATAATATAATCAATTTTTTCTACGCCTTCGTTTTCAAGATAATCTACAAGATATCCGCCATCAGAATTATTACCTGCGTCTATAAGCATATTTTGCCCATCCGGCATTTTAATAAGTGTACAATCCGCCTGACCCACATCTATAATTTGCACATCAAGCACAAAAGATAAACTGCCACTATTTTCAACATCTGCATAATCACAGGTAGTAATAGTCATCCCTATTATCAAACTCCAAAAGCCGAGTTTAATAAAATTTATAATTTTTTTACTGAACATCAATTCCTCCATTACGCCAAAAACGACGATTTGAAACTAAACGGAATATTTATTTTATTTCCTCTTCGGCTAAGTGATAAAAACTTAATTTCAACAATATTCTTATCGAGGCACAGAGATGATGCAATGTCTGAGAGCGACATTCCTTCTTTCGCCATTGCAAGAGCAATATTGTCGTCAATTAAAAGCTCAGCTGCAAAAACATTTGCCTCAAATTCGAATGAATTTTTGGTATCAAACATAGCAGTATCAGAAACTGCACCCATTTCTGCCATAAAAGAGTGCATTGCATCGTGACCGATTTCATGAGCACAAACTACTTTTTGAAGTTCCTCTGGAAGAAGCGCATTTATAAAAATAAACTTATTACGCTTAATTACCGTATACATTCCTTTAAGCTTTTTAAAGTCGGTTATATATTTAATGTTTATTGAATTATCGTCTGCAATAACAAAAGGATTGCGGCTGCCGGCTTTTTTAACAAGCTTGTCCGCCATCTTTTTTATACTTTCACAGTTCATCCTGTCACCATCTTTCCTATGGCTATTTTCTCTTTGCTGCGTATTTTTTGTTATTCTCCTTTGCTTCCCAATATGCATCGGAAATTGCGCGCATTACGGCATCTTTATCTTCTTCAGGAAGTTCGCCGCCTGCAAAAAGCGCAGAAATATTGCCAATAAGCTCCTTTGCATCCATTTCGCCTGATTTACCATAACGCTCAGAAGCCTCATAAACAAATATTTCTTCTTCTGTTAAAAGGTAATTTACATCAACCCCGAAAACCGAGGCAAGCTTTCCATAAATTTCGCGGCTTTTGGGATACATATCAGCAGTTTCATAATTTTGAACGGTTCTTTTTGAAACATTTATTATTTCCGCCAAAGCCTCCTGGCTTAAACCTTTTTCTTTTCTCATAGTTTTAACTTTTTCGCTGAATTTCATAATTCTTCTCCTTTTAAATTTTTATTGACAACGAAACAAAATTGCATTATAATAAAAAAGTGGAAAATATCTTTCGCTTTTTATATTACATTAAATTTCAGAATTTGTCAACACTTTTTTGAAAGAAAGGAAAAAAATGGACAAAATAGTGCTTCACAGCGATTTGAATAATTTTTATGCAAGCGTTGAATGTGTTAAAAATCCCGGCCTTCGTGATAAGTGCGTTGCAGTTTGCGGCTCTTCTGCTCTTCGCCACGGTATTGTTCTGGCCAAAAATCAAAATGCGAAAAAATTTGGCGTAAAAACCGGCGAGGTTATTTGGCAGGCACAAAGAAAATGTCCTGAACTTGTTATAGTTCAGCCCGATTTTGAAAGCTATCGCAAATATTCTGAAATTGTAAGAAAAATTTACTATTCATACACTGATATTATTGAGCCTTTCGGCATTGATGAATGTTGGCTTGATGTTACGGGCAGTACCGCCCTTTTCGGCTCAGGGCGTGAAATTGCAGAAAAAATACGAAACCAGGTTAAAAGGGAAACCGGGCTTACTGTTTCAGTTGGCGTTTCCTTTAACAAAATTTTTGCAAAGCTGGCATCTGATATGAAAAAGCCTGACGCCGTAACTGTTATTCCAAAAGAAGATTTCAAAAAAATCTGGGATTTGCCCGCAGGAGATTTACTTGGCGTTGGAAGAAGAACGGGCGAAACACTTAGAAAGCACAATATTTTAACTATTGGCGATATTGCCCGGGCAGATATTACCTGCCTTCAAAGCTGGCTTGGAAAGGCAGGCAAAATGCTTTGGACATACGCAAACGGACTTGACACTTCTCCAGTTGTACCAAATGAAAAACAGGAAAAGGTTAAAAGCGTTGGCCACGGCACAACCACACCTGAAGACCTTAAAAACTGCGACGAAGTTTTTAAGGTAATGTCATATCTTACCGAAGAAATTTCATGTAAGCTGAAACACGAAAACCTTATGGCGTCTGGCGTTTCGGTAACTGTTAAAGACTGTTTTTTTAATATTTCCGATTTTCAGACTATTTTGCAAACGCCAACTCAAAGCTCTTCGATTATAGCCAAAGAAGCTTATAAACTTTTTGATCAAAAGTATAAATGGGAAAATGATATCCGCTCAATAACAGTTACCGCTATAAACCTAATTCATACGGATAGCTGTATGCAGCTTTCACTTTTTGAAAACACCGAAGAAACCGAAAAGCTTTTAAAACTTGAAAACTGTATTGATGAAATACGTTCAAAATATGGCGACAAAATTATTGGTAAAATGCATTAAGGGGATGCTACTGCATCCCCTTTTAATTATTTTTCTATTTGCCATTTATCGTCTTTATAAACAACTGTTATTTTATCGCCTTCTAAAACTTTTCCTTCAAGCATTTCGTTTGCCAGCATATCTTCAATTTTAGAAGAAATCGCTCTTCTGAGCGGTCTTGCGCCGTAAGTTATATCAAAGCCTTCATCGGCAATTTTTTCAAGTGCACTATCGTCAAACTCAGCTTCAATTCCGTTTTGCGAAAGACGTTTTTTAAGAGAATTAAGCATAAGTGCCGCAATTTCTTTAATTTCGTCTTTTGTAAGGCGTGAAAATACTATAATATCATCAATTCTGTTTAAAAACTCAGGGCGGAATGTGCGTTTAAGTTCTGAAAGAACATTTTCTTTTATAGCCTTATCATCTTCACTTTGTGCGCTTTCGCCAAAGCCTAAATGCTTGCGGCTAGTAATGTCGCGTGCGCCAACGTTTGATGTCATAATTATAATAGTATTTCTGAAATCTACCCTTCTGCCCTGCGAATCGGTTAAAATACCATCGTCAAGAATTTGAAGAAGAATGTTAAACACATCAGGATGCGCTTTTTCAATTTCATCGAACAACAAAACGGAGTATGGTTTTCTTCTAACTTTTTCGGTAAGCTGACCGCCTTCATCAAAGCCTACGTATCCCGGAGGCGAGCCAACAAGGCGTGAAACAGAATGTTTCTCCATATATTCCGACATATCTATTCTAACCATTGCGTCATCATCGCCAAAAAGAGCCTCAGCAATTGCTTTGGAAAGCTCGGTTTTACCAACACCTGTAGGGCCAAGGAAAATAAATGAGCCTATTGGGCGTTTCGGGTCACGAAGGCCCACTCTGCCTCTTCTTATTGCCTTTGAAACAGCTTCAACCGCCTCGTGCTGGCCGATAACTCTTTCGTGAAGTGTTTTTTCGAGGTTTAAAAGGCGCTCGCCCTCTTCCTGACAAAGGCGCTGGGCTGGAATACCTGTCCAGGAAGAAACTATTGACGCAATATCTTCTTCGCCGATTTCAGATTTTGTAACCGCTCTGTCTTTCTGCCATGCATCTTTCATTTCTTCAAGCTTTTTGGAAAGCTCTTTCTCTTCATCGCGAAGAGTTGCCGCTTTTTCAAATTCCTGATTTACAACAGCATCGTCTTTTTCTTTTTTCAGCGAAGCAATTTTGTCTTCAGTTTCTTTTATTTCTGAAGGTGCGGTAAGGGTTGTAAGCCTTGTTCTGGATGATGCTTCGTCAATTAAATCAATAGCTTTATCGGGCAAAAACCTATCGGTAATATAGCGCTGAGAAAGCTTTACCGCAGCTTCTATAGCAGTATCGGTTATTTTAATTCCGTGATGCGCCTCGTATTTATCGCGTATTCCTTTTAAAATTTCAATTGTTTCTTCTTCGGTTGGCTCGTTTACGTTAACAGGCTGAAACCTTCTCTCAAGAGCCGCATCTTTTTCAATATATTTTCTATATTCAGAAATTGTTGTAGCGCCAATTACCTGCATTTCGCCTCTGGCAAGAGATGGTTTTAAAATATTTGATGCATCAATTGCACCCTCTGCCGCTCCGGCGCCGACAATTGTGTGCATTTCGTCAATAAACAAAATAACATTTCCCGATGCAGTAACTTCTTCCATAGCTTTTTTAAGCCTGTCTTCAAATTCGCCGCGGTATTTTGCCCCTGCAACCATCGAAGAAAGGTCTAAAGCAAAAACTCTTTTGTTTTTCAAAACTTCTGGAATATCGCCTGCAACAATTCTTTGTGCCAGCCCTTCTACAACCGCAGTTTTACCAACACCCGGCTCGCCTATAAGGCAGGGGTTGTTTTTTGTTCTTCGTGACAGAATTTGTACTACTCTTTCAATTTCCTTATCTCTGCCTATAACGGGGTCAAACTTGCCTTCTTTTGCCAAAATGGTAAGGTCGCGGCCAAACTGATTTAAAGTTGGTGTATCCTTTCCGCCTTCAGCTTTTTTTGCAGTTTCGCTTTTACCTGAAAAGCTTTTTATAATTTCATTGTAAAGTGCCTGACCGTTTACCCCAAGCTCTGACAAAACTGCAACCGCAACAGAACTGCCCTCTTTTACAATTGCAAGTAAAAGATGTTCTGTTCCAATAAGCTTGCTGCCGGCTTTGCCTGCTTCAACAAGCGCAATTTCGAGAATTTTTTTGCTTCTTGGTGTAAAACCGGTTAAGGTTACCTGTGCTCCTTCGTTTACTTCGATAAGGTCACGTATTTTTGAAAGAACCTTTTCCTCCGTAACTCCAAAGCCTGAAAGAATGTCGCTTGCAACGCCGCTGCCTTCTCTTATAAGGCCCAAAAGAAGATGCTCGGTTCCTATATAATTATGCCCCATTTCCATTGCCGCCGCCTGTGCAAGGCGCAGTGCAGTTGCGGCTTTATCGGTAAATCTTTCTTCAAAGTTATTCATAAAATCACTCCGTTCTATAACGAATTTTTAATAATTTCTGCCCTTTTTATATCTCTTTTCTGGGCAGATGCCTCTTTTAAATGGCAGGGCGAGGTTTCAATCCAAAGCTTTTTAAGCTTTAAAATGTCGCCGCTGCATATGCCAAGGTATGTTCCCATTCTTACAAGGGATAAAAGGCTTAAGTATTCACTGCCGCTTATCATATATGCGCTTTTAAAAGTTCCTTCGCTTCGCATAATTTTGTCTTTAAGCTGTGGCGAAATACTTTTCTTTATTTTTTCTCTTAAAGTTTCCTCTGCATTTATTATCATATCCATAATCTGGGAAAACTTATCAAGAATATCTTTTGCATTTACACCAAGAGTTATCTGATTTGAAATCTGATAAATATTTCCCGGCGCTTCACTCCCTTCGCCGTAAACCCCGCGAACTACCATTCCCTCGTTTGCACATTCTCTTACAAGCTGACTTACCGCACCCGACATTGCAAGGGCAGGTAAATGAAGCATTGCCGAAAGCCTGAGAGCAGTTCCGCAGTTTGTAGGGCAGGAGGTTAAGTAGCCATATTTATCGTGATAAGCATATTTAAGCCTTTCTCGAAGTAAATCGTCTATTTTCCCTGCGGTGTCCAAAACAGAGTCGCTGTCAAGCCCCGGTGCAAAGCACTGAATTCTTATATGGTCCTCTTCGTTTACCATAATTGATATTGACATATCTTTTGAAATAATTGCAACCCTTTTAAGGTTTGATTTTTTAAATCCCGGAGAAATCAGATGTTTTTCAATAAGCTCCCCTGCTTCGTTTTCGCTGATAGAGTCAAGGTCGTAAACATTGTAATTTGAAATTACAGGCTCCATTGCATCGAGCACTTTTTTTATAACCTCTTCACTTTGCTCTCTGTTCATTGAGGCGGGGAAATTTATTCCTGCAAGGTTTCTTGCAAGGCGTGCTCTTGTTGAAAAAACATATTCTTCTTTGTTTCCGCTTTCAGTATACCAGCTCATTTTGCCCCTCCTTCAATTTCTCGTATTTCATCACGAAGCTGTGCAGCTTTTTCAAAGTTTTCACACTCAATTGCATCGCGAAGCTCTATTTTTAATTTATCAAGCTTTGTTGGAACCGATGACATATCGCCCTTGTGCTCCGAGGTTTTGTGAATTTTTTTCAAAATTCCTTCAACGGAATCAGAAAAAGCGCTGTAGCAATCGGGGCAGGCAAATCGGCCTGTTTTTTTGTAAAAGTCAAAGGTGTTTTTACAGGAAGGGCACTGTGCCTTCTGGGTGCTTTTTGCCGGATAGGAGAAAAGCGAGAAAAAGTTGCCTGCAACAATTCCTTCTTCCTGTGCGCATACAGGGCAAAGAAAAGTTTCTTTAATACTTCCGTTTATATTTTGTTTTAAGTGAACAGTAGCTGTGTTCTTTTTACATTTTTCACAAATCATTTAAATCTTCCTTTCTATATAAGGTTGGCAAGCATATTTTTGAATATAATCGCCCTCACATTGTCACATACGGGCCTTTGAAACGGCAGCGATTTATTTGAAACAGCCGCTAAAATTATTTTAAGTTCTCTTTCTGTCATATGGCCGTATTCATACATATTTGATGCAATCGCCTTGGCCGACTGAAAGTCGAGCAAATCGCCAATGCTGTTTATAACGTGCATTATATATTCGTTTTCGGGAACAGAAATTTTTGAAATTCTTACAAAGCCTCCGCCCCCACGCCTGCTTTCAACAATATAGCCGCGCTCGGTTGTAAACCTTGTTGAAATAACGTAATTTATCTGCGATGGAACACAGCCGAAATACTGCGCCAAATCGTTTCTGCCAATTTCAACCTCGCCGCTTTTATCTTCAAGCATTTTTATAATAAATTTTTCTATACCGTCGCTTAGTTTCATTTTTAATTCCCCCTTTTTATTAAAATGAAATTTGTCGTTTTTTGACTTTGACTTTCTTTGACTTTGTCTTTGTAAGGCTAGTATAACACCATTTTTTTACTTTGTCAATAGTTTTTAAAAAATATTTTCTGACTTTTTCTGACTTTTAAAAAAACTGCCACAAAGCCAAGCTTTATAGCAGTTTTTTAGTATTTATATTTTTATATTGCGATACATAAGGTTTAGATGCAACTAGTTTTAAATTGAAGTTCGTGTTTAGTTAGAACTAAAAAATCAACCTTCTGCATAAACCTGGTTTGGTTCGTCTCTTAAATTCCACATGTCTTCGCTATCTTCCATAAGTTTATATGTATCATGCTGATTGGCAGTGACAACATTTACATACATTCCGTCTGCCTCTTGAAAATAGATTAACAGTCCTGACTTTTTAAATTCATCAAAGTCAGATCCAATTACAATGCTTTTATCAAACAAATAATTTTCTCCATAAAAAACATAGCAAGAAAGTATTATTTCAAAATCATCAACATCTACTTTAGGCATCTTATATTTTAGCACATCAAATTCCGAAACCCCTTCAGCAGAACAAAGCACACTTTCCTCTTCAGTTTGCTTATTATGCAATGTTAGTTTTAAATCATAGGTCATTGAGCAACATGCATTTGAAGTTATCAGTATTTTATTTGGTTCGCTTACGGTTGGACGTATGGGGCGTTTGTTTGGATCATCAAATAACCAACCTACACCATATACAATTACACTGATAACTAAAATTATAGAAGCAATTTTAATAGTTCGTTTCATAATGTGCTCCTTTCGCAAAATTCGACAAAGTTCGTGTTAAGTCAGGAGAACAGTGAATAATAAGAACCTCACGAAATATAACGAAATCAAATATTTCTATATTTCGGAGAACCTTGTTACTCCGTAATAAGAACCATCACCCAACACGAAATCACAGATTTCTGTTGGGTACCCGAGAACCTTGTTATGCTAAAGCATAATATGGACCTACTATTTTTCCCTTAAATTTTTCACTGTTTTTTCTTGAACAAAATCAATTAGAACCCGCGAGAATACTGGATTTCTCGCACCCGATAGTATATGTAAATATCAAAATCGGCAAACCAATGTTTAAAATTTGAGGACTTGACACGAGTAAACTTCCCCCCTATCAAAGTCTATATTCACTTTTAAAAATTCCCTTTCATCTCATCGTTCCCTTCTGTGTTAATTGTTTTTTTAATAATCTGTTCTTCTAAATGCCTTCTGTTAATATGAAAGAAAAAGTTCTTGTATTTTAGTAATAATCTTTTATTGCGATTTGCTATTTCTATGCAATTCTTTCTTCAATGCATATGCTTTAGCAGGAAAAAAGAAGAAATTCAAAAATTTTACTTTCTTTGAAATTACTGCCGCTAACACCGAAAACACCAATCCGCAAGCAGTTCCCAAAAGAATATGAATCCACCACTGGGTTATATTCAAGCGAAGCAGGATTATTCTTGTTCCTGCCGTAAATATGGTGTGTAACAAATAAATCTGAAAAGAATACTTGTTTACAAAATCGAGAAAACGAGCCATTGCCTTACAGTTCTGGAGTATAGAAATGAACATAATACTGGAATATATTCCAAACAGTATCATTATTTCCTTTATGAACGGAGCTTCTATTTTTTTTAGTAAAACAAGCACGACACCTGTTATTATATGCAGTAACACAATTAACCATTTGGTCCAATTGGGGATTTTTGTAATGATTTTAAAATTTACAAACGTACCAACTCCAAAGGCAAGGGCTGAATAAAATACCACGTCAAAGCTTCCAAGAGGAATACCAAAAAGCGGAGCCAAATAGCCTATTAAAACGACAATTAGCGTAATTAGCCAATTTTTTATCATTCCCGAAAAAGCCG
>JAZNQN010000027.1:0-2679 GCA_045590195.1 Clostridia bacterium
AAATATAAGTATTTATGATATCACAGAGGAAGAAAACTGTAACCAGGAAAGATTAGAATTCGGATTAACAGCATTGAAAGAAGGTATGCATATCTATTTTATTCCTATAGCTCCCCCAACTTGTTTTCATCTGTTCAAAACTTCCTGCTCGCTTGTTGCGTTTAATATATCGGTAAGGTTACATATCAAACCCAACGGCGGGAAAAAGGTCACACTGGCCCTTTTTCTTTTTCCGCCTTTCGAGCCCAGTTTTCTTCGCAGAAATTTTGGTAAAAAGAAAAGGGGCTGTCGCATTAAGCTCCAAAAAAAATAACCGGGCAACCCGAAAAAAGGGTTACCCGGTTAGTGCTTTCGTAGTATAATTTAATTGACGAAAAACCACACAGAAAGCAGGCTAATTATACTATGAAAACATTAAGAAATCAACTGTTTTTACCATTAAATTTTGAAGCAAAGATAGATGAAAACGATTCAGTCTGGAAATTAGTAGAAATATGTGACGATTTGGACTACACAAAGCTCTATGATACATATCTTCGACATTGGCGAAAAAACGACCCAGCCATACTGTTTGAGGTTATGGTATTTGCATATATGAATGGTATATATTCCACCAGAGATATGGAAAAAGCCTGTAAAAATGACATTCGTTTTATGTGGTTGTTACAAGGTGAAGAAGCTCCTGATCATTCAACCTTTGCAAGATTTCAGAACGAGCGATTAGTTGGTGTTATTGAAGACTTATTCTACCAGTTTATAGAGAAGTTATATGAATCAGGAGAAATTGAATTTAAAAATATTTTTGTTGATGGTACCAAAATAGAGGCAAATGCTAACCGATACACTTTTGTTTGGGCGAAATCGGTTGAGAAAAACTTGCATAAACTAAATGCAAAAATCAATCAGGAATTACCGGAGCTGTGTAAAAAATACGGTTTGTCACCGACAGCAACTTTGCAGGATGTAGTTGAAGTATTGATTGCGACAAAAAATCTGTGTGGGATTGAATTTGTCTATGGTAGAGGCAAACGTAAAACTGAATTACAGCGTGATTATGACAGAATTTATGATTATTTAGAACGACTGATGGGATATTACAGAAACCTTGACATTCTCGGCTCACGAAAAAGTTATGCCAAAACTGATATTGATGCAACTTTTATGCGAATGAAAGAGGACCATATGAAAAATGGTCAGCTAAAACCAGCATACAATATTCAGATTGGCGTAGAAAGTGAGTATATTGTGGGATTGGGTATTTTTTCAAATCCAACAGATACGACTACACTCATACCATTTCTTGAACGATTGCGTGAAAACACAGGCAGAAAATACAAAAACATCGTTGCGGATGCAGGGTATGCCAGTGAAGAAAACTACACATATCTTGAACAACGTAATCAAAAAGCGTATATCAAACCTACTGATTACGAAACACGAAAGAAGCGCAAATTCAAAAACAATCCATATCGTATTGAAAATCTTGCATACGATGAAGATGGTGATTATTTTATTTGTCCAAACAACAAGAAGTTGATATATGCTTACGATAGCAAAAGAAAATCCCAGAATGGTTATGAAGTAACTAAAGCTAATTACGTATGCGAAAGTTGTGAGGGATGTCCTTATCGTGAAGAATGTTTTAAGGGTAATTACGCTAATCGTAAAATTGCTTTTTCAAAAACAATGGCAAGACAAAAAGCTGAAGCTACTCAGCGTATTACCACAGATGAAGGTAATATTCTTCGTATGAATCGTTCAATTCAGGTCGAAGGTGCATTTGGTGTTATCAAGCAAGATTTCGCTTTCAGGCGTTTCTTAACAAGAGGAAAAACTAAAACAGAAACACAATTTTTCCTCATTGCTTTTGCTTTCAACATCCAAAAACTCTGGAACCGTACAAAATCCGGACGATTTAATATGAATTTGTTTAAAAAGGAAGTAGCTTGACCTAACAAATTTATATCAAAAATACGCAGAGGCTGCGGAGTTTTCCACAACCTCTGCTTGAATTCGCTGTTTTTTCCTAAGTTTTCAACAATTATCTTATGTTCCTTTGAAAAAATTAAATACTCTTTCAAATTCAATCAGGGCTGCCGCAAATTTTTCTTTTTGCGACAGCCCCTTTTTGATGCAATAATGTAATTTTGTGTAAGAATTTAAAATATATTTCTGTGTTTTATAAGGATTATTTAATACTATTAATTGAGAATAAATACGCCGAATGATAGATATGTTGCAAATGTAACCCACAGTAGATAAGGAATTTGCAATATTGCAGCTAATTTGTTGATATTATAAAACATTTTTATCATAACAATTATTAAAAATAGTAATAATAGTATCCAAACAAAAGCAAAAAAGTAGGCTTTAAGGTTGAAAAAAATTATAGACCAGAAGAAATTTACAATCAGTTGCACAATATATATGGTTAATGCACTTGTTTTTGTTTCAGGAATTTCTGTTTTTGTTTGATGGATTAGATAAGCTGAAATTCCCATAAGAATATATAGTATAGTCCACACTACAGCAAACAGCCATCCCGGTGGAGGCAGAGGCGGTTTTTGTGCAGCCTCAAAAGATTTTTGTCCCATCATAGAAATTAATGCGGATAACCCACCAACACCAAGACTTATACCGCAACTTATATATAGCTTTTTATAGTCAATGTTATGAACT
>JAZNQN010000028.1:0-2229 GCA_045590195.1 Clostridia bacterium
CTTAAGGGCGCACTTACTCACCACCGTAAAGGTGGTGTAGTGCGCTCTCCGAGGGGTAGACGAAACTTGTTTTAAAATAGACTGCCATTATGGTTTGTTTGCACCTTAAAGATGTGTATAACACAGATAATCATACCTATAAAAAGTAATACCGCACTAATTACAGACACAATTTTTATATGTGCAAACAAAGTCATAAATCCGTTTATACAAGCAGGAATACTCATAAACATAACAGCACTACCCATTTCTTTTGAGTAAGCGTCTATATCAGTAACATTTTTATAGTGATATGAATGCAGAATAGACACATTACCTTTTCTTATTAAAATTCCGACAATCGATAATACAATACCGACAACTGTTGAAATGACTGCAGAGATTATATTTTCGGTTTGTATTTGTGTTGCCATTGAAACAAACAATTCTTTACCTATTATTATCAATACAGGAAGTAAAACAACGATAAGAACAGATGTATATATAGCGACCTGAAGATTCTGTTGCTTTTTGTTCTTTTGCACTTGTTCAAAAACAGAAATCAGATTTTCATCCGCAGTTTCTTTTATATCCTCAGCAGTCAATCTTTTACCTGCTAAAAGTTCATTTACACTGACATCAAAGTATTCACTTAAAGATACAAGAGAAGTAACATCAGGATACCCCTTACCTGTTTCCCATCTTGAAATAGCCTTATCAGAAACATTGATTTTCTCTGCGAGTTCTTTTTGTGTAAGTTCCTTTTCTTTGCGTAGTTCAGAAATAAAATTACCACATTCTTTTGAGGTCATATTAACACCACCTTTTACAAAAGAATATCACAAAAACGCTGAATTTATCAACCTATGAATCGTAGAATTCATATATAGATGTTTTTAGATATAATCTTATTGCTTGTTTTTACTGTCTTTATTCTTGCTTAATATGGCTAAGATCCTGAGAACAACAAAACCGACCAAAAAAGTTGCGACAAAAAAGCATAATGATACTGTAATTGAACGCTTTAAATCTTCGGTTCTGTTTAAAAGCATAATATAGCAAAATATTGAAGCAATCGAAGTGATAATAAAACTTGTAAAAGCATCCCTTGCAGGGGTGATTTTCTTCTTTGAGAAAGTGTCCCACAAACCATTTTTTATTGTCAAAATTATGCAAGTGCAACCGCCTATCAATAAGGGTAAACTTTCTGCAATAATATATCTGAAATCTACAAGCAAAGCAAATTCTGTCAGTGCAATTATAAAACCGATAAAAAACATCGCCATAAGTGAAAATTTATAAACATTAACTGCCTTTTGTTTTTCATCATTGCTGTAATCTGCAATTTTTTTCAATGTTTCTTTTGCCTCTTTGTCCATAACTTTATCTTTCCTTTCTCCATCAAGAATTTCACCAACTTCAATGTCATAAAATTCAGCAAGCTGAATAAGTACGCTTAAATCAGGCATATTTGAGGCAGTTTCCCATCTCGATACAGTTCTCCCTGCTACACCAAGTTTTTCAGCAAGCTGTTCTTGCGTAAGACCTTTTTCCTTTCGCAAGGCTTTTAAAAAGCTACCTATTTTTTTCATATCCATTGATAGCCCTCCCTTCAGTAAAAGTGTAGTTCGGATAAAGGATAAAGTACACGACATAAAATGAGAATTCTAAAATTATATAAACATTTTAGCACTAATTTCAAATAAAAACAAACCGAAAGGACGGTGATACCCGCAATTTATCACCTTGAAACCAAAGTCATAACCCGTGGTGTTGGTCGCTCAGCCGTAGCCGCAAGTGCATATATGAGCTGTAGCGAAATTACTAACGAGTATGACGGCGTAAAACACGATTACACTAGGAAAGGCGGTCTTGTCTATGAGAAAATTTTTCTCCCGTCACACGCTCCGCCCGAATGGTACAACAGAAGTAAGCTATGGAACGCAGTTGAAGAAGCAGAGAAAACGAGGGACAGCCGTTTGGCAAGAGAGTTCATTGTTGCTCTGCCCGTTGAAGTCAGCCGTGAAAGGCAGATTGCAGAAGCAGAAGAGTTTGCAAAGGCTCTCGTAGATGACGGCATGTGTGTTGATGTCTGTATTCACGATACGGGCGAAGGCAATCCTCACGCTCACATTATGGCAACTGTCAGACCGTTAAACCCTGACGGTACTTGGCAGAGAAAAACCGAAAAAGAATATTTATGTATCAGAGACGGTAAGGAGAAAGGCTTTACCGCCTCTGAATTTTTAT
>JAZNQN010000029.1:0-2674 GCA_045590195.1 Clostridia bacterium
TTAAGGGGGTGGTCGGTATATGAAAAAAATATTTTCTTGTATTTTACTTACTCTTCTCTTGCTCACTCTGCATAAGGTATCCGGCATCGTCAATAATCGGCGGATTTTCAAATGCCGCATAAGCCGGTAAGAGCAAAATCATCGTGATGAAAAGAAGTAACATACACGAAAATATTTTTTTCATACATCATCACCCCCTTAATGCAGAAGCATCCAGCCGATAGCCACTGCCGCCACATATGCGATTCCTGCCACTTTCGCAAAGTATTTCCACTTTTTGCTGTTGTCAACAGGATATTCGCCAACTACTTTTCCGGTCTGACCATTGATTGCGAACTTATACATTTTGTCCATATACTTAATGTTGAGCATCCATACAGGAAGGAGAGAGTACCTTATCTTACCGTTTGAAAAGCCTACTCTTGAACTTTCGGGAATCACTGCGGTGTAACGGTTGGTAGTGTCATTAAATGCCTCAATGGTTGAATTTTCAACTCGCTCATTTGCTCGTTCGATACTTTCCTCGGCACTGACATCATATTTGTCGGCTAAGTATCCAGAAAGATAAGCTCCGCTGAATTCAACGGCATCCTCATAGTTAAAAGGTTCCACCGCTTCCATATAGCTGTCTTCTGCCTTTTTTGATGCATCCACAGGGATATTGGCAAAGCCAATAGTACCACTTCTGAACAACTTAAAATAATCAGTTTTAGTGTAGTTATAATTTGAATCGCTCCATGCAGTTACCCTTTCTGCATTGTAGCTTACTGCCGCATCACAGTCGCAGTCGAACATCCAAAATGGAACATACACACCAGCCATCTCTTCAATTTTTCTTTTATTCTTAAATTCATCAGGCAAAAAGGGTGCATTTTTGAAATCACCCTCAAAAGCCTCTATGGCAGCTTTTTTATTTAGCTTAAACGGAATTATGTAATCAGGCTTTAGTGTTCCTTCAAATTGTCCTTTGACGATGGTGGAGTTACCGCAATAAGGACAGACAGTAGAGCCAAGTGTGTCGTCACCTGAAATTTCTGCTCCGCAGGAGGGGCATGAATAATTTGAAAGTTTAACTTCGTTTGTATCCTCGTAGCTTCTCGGTGTATAGCTTTCCCAATCATATTTTGATGTGCCACCGGAATCGGCAGCGCCTTCTGTTATTTGCTGCATCGTTTCAAGTGGGAATGTATTGTCGCAAGATTCACATGTTAAGTTCTGCGTTTCGGCATCAAACACTAAAGGTGCCGTACAACAAGGACATTTATAATTTTGTACCACATCCATAAAATTTACCTCCCTTCATAATGGTAGAGTACTTATTTTGCGATTTTTATCTCATTGTTTGCCTCAGCACATTTTGTGCAGCAAACTCCGCCACCAAGCTCGTCTGAATATACGGAGCAATCCTCGCAAATCATATCCCCACATATTTCGCAACGGTTTAAGTTTAGCCTTACTTCGTTGTTTGCGCGCTCATATGCTGCCGCATGTTCATTTGCATAAATGATTGCACGAGCTTCTTTTTCATCATTGGACAGAAAAGTTTTTTGTGCAAAAGCACTGTTGAAGTCATAAGCCTGTGTTTGGATTGCCTTACCACAACAGTCGCAATAGAAAACAAACTTAAACTGTTTCATTGACGATTCGTCTGTGTATTTTTTTGTGATTGGACTCAGCATCGTACTACCTCCTTTATCTATAAAATAATTTTACTTAAAAATATTAATCTTGTATATTAGCCCTATGGCTACTTTTGCTGATTTGAGGGGTGGACTTAGGGCTACTTTGTGGAATTTTAGGGGGTAGACCCAGGGCTACCATGCCTGATTTTACGCCAAGAAAAGCGGCTTCGCCGCACCGCCTGCGGCGGAAGTGCGGAGCAATATCGCTTTTCAAAAAAATTTGCACGGCAATATAATCAAAGTTTTTACTGTATAGGAACAAAGTTTCATATACAGTAAAAAAACCGCCCATTTTTCAATGGACGGCAAATTTGTCAGTTTCAGATATATTTTTTTAATTTAGCATATAGTTCAAATCGGTTTGCTACATTGAACTTTGCATAAATGGAGCTTGTATGTTTTTTGATAGTGCTCTCGGTTACAAACAACTCGTCTGCAATTTCTTTTCGTTGTTTGTTGGCAAGCAGTTTTATCAAAACCTCTTTTTCTCTTTCGGTAATCCGACTGACGATTTTCTCGCATGCTAATATGCAGTCAATATCTTTTTCACTAAAAAGTGCTGTGCTATCATCGTCAGATTGAATCGCTCCCGACAGATATTCTTCTGCTTTCTTTGAAGTGTTTGCGATTATGATGCTTCCGTTTTCACCCCGGATGCCGTACTCTTGCAGGATACCATACAAAAGCAAAACGAAAAGCTCGGATATTACATAAGACACGGTTAAAATTTCAAATCCGCGAGGCAGAAATCGCTCTGCAAGCCATATAATAATACTGCAAAGCACAGCGCACAACAAAAATGTTGTGTGAAGCGTGGATGTGATTTTCTTTTTTACTGTGGCGTATATAATTACAACCAACATTAAAGCGAAGTACCAGAATAGATATATGTAATAGAGTATGTGCATTGGTCCGTAATCACGAATAAGCTTTGTGACACCATCTACAACCTCAATTGAAACATTTTTATAATACCACGGCAAAAGCCCCGG
>JAZNQN010000030.1:0-26091 GCA_045590195.1 Clostridia bacterium
TCTTGCGACTTCAGGGGACCCCGAAAAGTCCACCAGGCTTTTTGGGGAGAAGGAAAAGCAAGGTAGAAAGCGGATATTTTGCCATAGAGCAAAATGGAGCGCGTGGACTTTGCTTTGACGCCATACGCCTTCGGGTACCCCCTGCGGGTTCAGTTTGTCCGTTCTGAAACATTTTTTCCTATTCCCACGAACAAGGGGATGTAAAAAATTCAATTTTTTACATCCCCTCTTATATTAAAATAATTTATCGAGATTTTCAAAATATTCGCCTTCAAAGCTTTCAATATCGCCTTTATCAGCCAAAGCTGCAAGGGCGGGGTCAATTGGAAGTTTGCCAAGTACGGGAATATTATGTGCCCAGGCAATTGATTCAATATTGCTTTTGCCGAAAACTTCGATTTTCTTATCGCAGTCGGGGCATTTGATGTAGCTGTAATTTTCTACAAGGCCCAAAACAGGAATTTCCATCATATTTGCCATTTTAAGGGCTTTTTCAACAATCATTGAAACAAGCTCCTGAGGAGATGTTACAACTATAATTCCGTCAACAGGAATGCTCTGGAAAACTGTAAGGGCAACATCGCCTGTTCCCGGAGGCATATCAATAAACATATATTCCGCGTCTTCCCAGATAACCTCTGTCCAGAACTGTTTAACTGTTCCGCCGATTACAGGGCCACGCCATACAACAGGGTCGCTCTCGTTTTCAAGAAGCAAATTAAGGCTCATAACATCGATGCCTGATTTTGTTCTGCATGGGAAAAGACCAAGCTCGTTTGCAAGGGGTTTTTCCTTAAGGCCGAACATTTTAGGAATTGAAGGGCCTGTAATGTCGGCATCCATAATAGCGGTTGAAAAGCCTTTTCTTTTAGCAGTTACTGCAAGAAGAGAGGTAACCATTGATTTACCAACGCCACCCTTTCCGCTTACAACACCGATAACCTTTTTAATATTTGACATTTTGTGTGGCGATTCAAGAAAGCTTTGTTTTTCACTGTTGCCGCCACAATTTGAACTGCAGGTTTCGCAGTTATGTGTACATTCACTCATTTTATTCATTCCTTTCCTTAATAATTGTTTCTAAAATCTCTGCCGCGTCAAAAACAAGTGAGCTGCAGGGTCTTTTTTTATAAAACTGAGCTGTTCGCTCGGTTGGAATATGCGAGCCTTTTTCTATGCCTGTAAGAACTTTGCAAACAATTGAGCCATTGCGGGTTTCAAATTCTTTGGCAAAGTGCTGAATAAGCTTATAGTGCTCGGCCTTTTCCTCTTTGGCAGATGCATCGGAATATCCGAAAAGAGCTCCGGCTACAATACACGCGCCGCTTACTGCGCCGCATACCTCTCTTAGCCTTCCAACGCCGCCGCCAAACGACGAAGCGATTTTTAAAGCCGCCTCTTTTTCTATTCCCATTTCATCAATAAAGGCTAAAACTACTGCCTGGCAGCAGTTATATCCTTCTTCAAAGTAACTTTTAGCAAGCTCTGCTTTTGTCATAACAATCACCCATATAATAATAGCACTTTTAAAAAAATATGTCAATCATCAAAGGTAAAATGTGACAAAAATATAATTGTTCTTGATTTTAGAGCCTGCGGCTGATATAATTTAAGTATAACCGAAAGGAGGCGGCATATGTTAAAAAAGATAATGGCAATTATTACTGCGCTATTGATTTTTTGCTGTGTTCCTGTTTTTGCCGGCGAAGAAATGATTATAAACGGCGATTTTGAAAGAGAAGAGGTTTCTTTTACAAATATTTCTGCTGTGCAAAATGCTGACGGAACTTTTTCAGGGGTTTTAAAAAGCGAAACCGTACCTGACGAAAACGGAAAATTTATTCATATTTCTGAATATTTACATACAATAACTTTAGTTGAAGGAAAAATGTACGAGGTAACAATGGAGGTTGCTGAAGATAGCGGAGATGGCCGCGGAGCACTTGATGCCGAATGTTCCTTTGGCGAGGGCAGGCTTAAATTAAAGGTTACAGATGCAGGAAGTACATTAACTAAAATTTCGGCCGCATTTGTTGCTTCTTCAAGCGGAGAGGTGTCGCTTGAAATTTCGGCAGAAACAAAAAGCCGACTTGGGCTTTTAATTGACAATATCTCCATAAAACAATCGGACAGAGAGCCGGCAGGAATGGAAATTATAGGAACAAGAAATGCCTTTGTTCCGCCTTACGACAACGAAACATACGAATATTCTGCCGTTGCCGTTGATGAGAGCGGAAATATAATTTCCGGAATATATGGCGGAATTGAGTTTGATTTTCTGCCCGAAGGAGTTATTTCGGCAGACGGAAAGATTACTGTTACAAACAAAGCTGTGGCAGGAGAAACTTTTCTTGTTAAAACTGTTGCAAATGCGGGAAGTGCCGCTCTGCCGCAAAAAGAAATTGAAGTAAAGCTTGTAAACAACTACATAGAAAATGGAAATTTTGAAGATTACCCAAAAAACCGCGGTTTTGAGGCGGAAGTGGGCAACATGGAAATTGTTTCGGATTTCAGCAGAAACATTGCAAAAATTTCATCGGTTGAAAGCGATTACGAATACAAAGCAAGTATTCTTGTTGAAAAAACTTATGCTTTAACCCCCGGGAAAATGTATGTTTTAAGGGCAAAGGCCTATTCTGAAGCAGGGTTTACTTCAAGATACACCGAGGTTTCGAAAGGGCAGTTTTCCCCTGACGGGTTTATTGACATAAATATTTCAAATCTGGGCGAGGAGGAAACTGAAATTGTAAGCGTTATCAGGGTTTTAAGCGAAGGTATTTACAAAATACGCCTTAATTTCACAAACTCTGATACGAGAAATGTTTTTATTTACGATATCGGCCTTTTTGAAGAACAAGCCGAGGCTTCGGAAATTCTTATAAAAGCACCGGCACACATTTCTTTGTCTGACAGGGATATGAAAGTTCCTCTGCTTTACGCCGCAAGGGACCAGGAGGGCAACGTTATACCCAATATGCCCGGAATAACTATGGAAATTGTAAACGGAAACGACAAGGTTTATCTTGAAGGCGGTTACCTTTACGTTCTGGCAGGGGCAAAGGCAGGGGTATATACGCTTATTGCCGAAAGCGAAAAAGCTTTGAAAAGGGCTTATGTTGAAGTGTCGGCCGAGTCGGTTGGCGATGGCGGATTTGAAAAATATTCCCCCGGCGAGTGGATTTCAACGGCAGAGCCTTCAAGCCTTCATTTTGTAGATTACAAAAACTACGGCTTTGACGGCAGCGGCGAAAAAGCCGCAAGGCTTACTATGGGTGGGCCGGTTTCGGCGGTTTTGTCTGACTCGGTTTACAATTTTAAAGGCGGCCAGGTTTATGTTTTTGGCGGCAATTTTATGCCACTGACAGGAAATCCGTTAACGCTGTCGCTTTTGCTTTGCGATGCAGAAGATGTAAACTTTACACAAACTATTGCCGTGTTGCAAACTACCATTGAAGGCGGAAAAATTAAAGCCGTTTTCACACCACCGCGTGATATGGCCGCAAAGCTTATGCTTGGCTTTACTGACGAGAGCGGCGGACAAACACTTTTATTTGACGATTTATATCTTGAAAAAGCCGCAGTTTACTGTGACGGGGTTTCTCTTACAGGCTACCCTTATGTTGATAAAATTCTTACAGGAAGGCACAATTTACACGCAAATTTTGATGCCGTTGATATTTCAACTTACAGATGGCTCATTTCAAAAGAGAAAAACGGAATTTACCTGCCAATTGAAGGCTACAACGACAAGAGCATTACCTTACTTGAGGATATGGTAAATTCATATATAAAGCTTGAGGTTACACCTGTTACCTTAAATGGCCCTGTTTTCGGCGAAAGCGTTACATCGGAGCCTGTTTTGATTACGCATATGCCTCATTCGGACGGCGGAAATTCAGATGAGTTTTACGAGGAAGAAGAGCCTTTTGAAACAGAAGATAAGCCTTCTGACAACGGGCCCGCGGTTATTGATATTTATTCGGCAGATATTAGCAGGCTGAAACCATTTTTCGATATTGAAAACCACTGGGCGAAAGATGATATTAACATTTTAAGTGCCGCGGCCATAGTAAACGGCAAGAAAAACCAGCTTTTTATGCCTGATGATCAGGTTACACGTGCCGAATTTGCGGCCTTTATTGCAAGGGCATTTGGGCTTGAATCACTTGAATATTCAGGAACGTTTGACGATGTTAAGGCTCATCACTGGTATTCGGGAGCGGTTGAAATTATATCGAAATATGGGATTGCAAACGGCGTTGGTTATCGCAGATTTATGCCCGACGAGCCTATTACAAGAGAACAGATTGCCGCAATGGTTATAAGGGCACTTGCTATTTCGGGAAAAGAAATCGAAGGGGAAAAAGAGATTTCTTTCACAGATAGCGACAAAATAAGCGGTTTTGCAGAAAAATTTGTTTCAGACGGCGTTAGAGCAGGAATTATACAGGGCTTTGACGATGGAACCTTTAAACCGCAGCAAACTGCAACAAGAGCAGAGGCGGTTGTAATGATTAAGAGAATGATAACTTATATACTTAGTAGCAAATAAGGGGATGTAAAAAAAGTCCAGACCGCAAAAAGGCGAGAAGTTAATAAATCAAATTGTACTGATTTGTGATTGGTTAGTAATATTGAAAAAAGACCGCATTTTGATGCGGTCTTTCTAATATTTTAAGCCTTTTTGCTATAAAATACCTCGTTTACCAACTGTTTTTGCATATTCAGATGGCGTCATTCCTGTTTCTTTTTTAAATGCGTTTGAAAAGTAGTGAACTGTCTGATATCCGCATTTTACCGAAATTTCGCTTACAGTATGGCCGCCTTCGCTTAAAAGCTCTTTGGCCAAATCTATTCGGAGTGAGGTTAAATATTTCATAATTGTAGTGCCTGTAACCTTGCGGAAAATTTCTTTTAAATATGTTTTGCTGAAACGAATGTTTTCAACAACGCTGTCAAGGGTTACGGGGTTTGAAATATTATCCTTTAAATAAGAAATAACTGCCGCAACTATTTTTTGTTTTCCGTCTTCCGCGGCTATGGGCGATGGGGCAGGGCTTACCTGGCTGCCTTTTCGGATAAGGTAAATAAGAAGCTGTTCAATATATCCCCTTATAAGCTGTTCGCCGCCTATGGGGGCGTTTTTTCTTTTGGTCATTTCTTTTAAATCTACAATATTAAGTGGCTCTTCAAAATAGTTTTGTGCCTCGTTTAATATTTTAGAAAGCAATCTTTTACACTCTTCGTCAAAGGGGATAATTTTATTTTTGAAAAAGTTCATACTTTCGCTTTCAGAAGAAAAGGTTATAATTACCGAGTTTGCAAAGCCTTCTCTCGCCCAGATACTGTGATATTCGCCCGGCTTATGAAAGGCGGCGTATCCGCGGCTTAAATTATAAGCCTTTGTGTCGCCTATTATGCCCGTTTCGCCGCGGTCGATATAAACCATTTCCCAAAAATCGTGTCTTTCGCCATAGAAAACATAGTCGCGGGCGTACTGAAAATAGTGAACGGTATATATCTTGTCAACCTCTAAAATTGTGTCGTTTTTAACGGGTAAATATTCCATAGATTTCCCCCTTGTGTCCTATTTTATAAAAACAAAGTCTTAATTTCTAAAGAAATTCGCCGAAATATCTGTTATTATTATAATATAATAAAATAGCAGAAAAATCAATAGTCTTATTTTGAAAAGATGCTGAAAGGGTGAAAAAACTATGAAAGCTATCGTTTTGGCAGGCGGAAAAGGAACTCGCCTTATGTCGGAAGAAAACAAAAAACCTAAAGTTTTAAGAGAGGCTCTTGGCAGACCGCTTATAAGCTATGTTCTCGAAAACATTGGCTTTATCCCAAAAGAGGATATATGGGTTGTTGTAGGGTATATGGCAGAAGCTGTTGAAAATTATGTTGGTGCGCCATACAATTTTGCCCTTCAGGCAGAACAAAAGGGCACAGGTCACGCAGTTATGATGTGTGAAGACGGGTTAAAAGATTATGATGGCGACGTTTTAATCGTTTACGGCGATATGCCACTTTTCAAAGAGGAAACTTACAAAGATATTATTAAAAAGCATCAGGAAAGCGGAGCGGCTATTACAATTTTAACAGCCGATGTTGAAAATCCTCCTGCTTACGGCAGAATTATAAGAGACGAGAACGGCAGAATAGTTGACAGCGTTGAAGATAAAGACTGTACTCCCGAGCAGAAAAAAATTACCGAGCTTAACGTTGGCGTTTATGTTGTTGACAGCAAAAAGCTTTTCGCTACCCTTAAGAAAATTGGCAACAACAATGCTCAGGGCGAGTATTATCTTACAGATATTTCAAAGGTACTCATAAGCGAAGGCGAAAAGGTTGAAAGCCACACTATTTTCGATTTAACTGAAATTGTTGGCGTTAACACTTTAGAAGATTTGGCCTTCTGCGAAGATGTACTTAAAAATCACAGATAGAGAGGATTGATATAAATGGTTAAATTTGGTACAGGCGGATGGAGAGCCATTATTGGCGACGAGTTTACAAAAGCTAACGTTTGCCTTTTAGCTCAGGCTATTTCCGATGAAATGCATTCAAGAGGTGCAAAAGAAATAGTAATAGGTTTTGACAAGAGATTTTTATCTGACACTGCGGCAGTGTGGGCATCAGAAGTTTTTGCTGCAAACGATATTACTGTTTACTACATAAAAAAAGCAGCTCCAACACCCCTTATTATGTTTGGTGTTAAAACACTGCAGACGGAGTTTGGTATTGCGGTTACTGCAAGCCACAACCCTGCCGACTACAACGGCATTAAAGTTTTCACAAAAGGCGGTAGAGATGCCGATGTAACTTGGACACGCCTTTTTGAAGAGCGAATTGAAAAAGGGGTTAATGTTAAAAGTATGCCTTTTGAAAAGGGTGTGGAAGAGGGCAAAATTAAAATTACACGCCTTTCAAACGAATATATCGACAGCATTATTTCCATGATTGATATGGAAACAATTAAGGAAAAACACCTTAAAATTTTGCTCGACCCTATGTTTGGTGTTTCAAAAACATCACTTCAGACAATTCTTATGACTGCAAGATGCGATGTTGACACTATAAACGACCGTCACGATACACTTTTTGGTGGAAGGCTTCCATCGCCTTCTGCCAAAACATTAACACGCCTTCGCTCAATGGTTGTTGAAGAAGGATACGATATGGGTATTGCAACCGACGGCGACGCCGACAGAATTGGTATTATTGATGACGAGGGCAACTTTATTCATCCAAACCAGATTATGGCGCTTCTTTACTACTATCTTGTTAAATACAAGGGCTGGAAGGGCGACATTGTAAGAAATATTGCAACAAGCCACATTCTTGACAGAATTGCTGACTCCTTCGGCCAGAAATGCCACGAAGTTCCCGTTGGATTTAAGCACATCAGCTCCAAAATGGAAGAAGTTGACGCGCTTATCGGTGGCGAAAGCAGCGGCGGCCTTACAATCCGCGGCCACATTAAAGGTAAAGACGGTATTTTTGCCTCGGCACTACTTGTTGAGCTTGTTTGCAAAACAGGCAAAAAGCTCTCTGAGCTTTTAAGAGAAATTTACGATACATACGGAATGTGCGAAATGCACGAAACCGATTACAAATTCTCCGCAGAGAAAAAAGAAGAGCTTATGAAGCTTTTGTTTGAGGAGAAGAAAATTCCGCAGTACGATTTGGAAATTGCTGAAATAAGCTACCGCGACGGACTTAAAATTTACTTTAAAAACGGCGGCTGGATTATTGCAAGATTTTCAGGTACAGAGCCTCTTATCCGTATTTTCTGTGAAATGGAAAATATTGAAAAGGCTAAAGAATGCTGCGAAATTATGAGAGAGTTTCTCGGTTTGTAAAAAGGCGCCGACCACATAAAGCAAATGATGATTTAGTAAAAACTTATATTTGCGGATAACTACAGTGTAGTAATACGGGTAGAAATTCACGGTGTGAATTTCAGAAAATATTTGCTTTATGTTATAAACGAATTTTCCCTCTCGGAGTATCTCATACACCTTCGGGAAAAATTCGTTCATTCTGCATCCTTTTTCCTGCACCTTTCCCAAATTACAGCAATTATAAAAGACGGTGTGAAAACACCGTCTTTTTGTATGTGGTTGTGGCGCCATTTATCAAGCCGTTAAGAAAAGGCGAAGAGAAAATAGTGCAGAACGGACAAACTGAACCCGAAGCTGTGCGAGTGCACAGCGAGAGGTGAAGTTTGTTCGTAGCAAAAAGTAATGAAACAAAAAACCATTCGTCATTAACGAATGGTTTCATTAAGAATATTAAATTAAAATGTAGCACAAATAAAATCAATATAGTATCGAATGCTTTTTGCGGTCTGTGCATTTTATCGAGCCGTCACCTATGATATTTTTTTAAAGTTCCCTACAGTTTCATTTACTCCACTTATGTACGCAAAGGTATTTGGATATTTACGAAGAATTTGCTGCAAATCAAATATCTGATGTTTATTTATAATACAAATAAGAAGTTTTGTTTCTTTTCCCGAATACATTCCCTTTGCAGGAATTACCGTTGCGCTATGGCGAAGGGTATTTATAATTTCTGCCGAAATTTCTTTTTCGTGTTCAGTTATAATTTCAAACTTTATCTGCTCTCTTATACCTCGCAGTATTCCATCGCTTACGTGGCTTGTTAAAAAGGAATATATAATACACAAAATAACAGGTTCGTATTTAAAATCGTAAACAAAGAAAGATGCAAGGGCAACTAAAGTATTAAGAGTAAAAATAATCCACGAAAGGCTTATGTGCGGCTTTACGCAGCGAACAAGCGCCGACACAATATCAGTTCCGCCCGAAGAAGAATTTATTCTCATAAGGCAGCCGTAAATAAAGCCGTTTACAACACCTGCACAAACTGCCGCAAGGGTTTGGTTTGCGCTGTTTTCAGGGGCAAAAACATAAGAAGAAATGTTTATTTTATACTTAAATAAAAGCAAAAAGCCCGAAAACGCAAGGCAGAAAAGAAGAGTTTTAACCGAGTAATCGCGGTTTAAAAAGAAAAAGGCAATAAAACAAAGCGGTATATTTATAAGCAGATTCATATAACCTATGCTAAAGCCCATTTTATACTGAATCATTGTGGCTACGCCGTTTATGCCTGCAGGGGCAAAAGAGTTTGGCAGAATAAAAAGCTCGTAATTTGCCGCCATTAAAAATGCCAAAAGCAGGGTAAATATATAATTTCGCACCTGATGGGAAAGAGAAGGATTCTTTTCCGCATAGGATACGAAAGAAAATGTATCGTTTGTACTGGGGGTTTGCGAAGCCATAAAAACATCTCCATTTTAATTTTTTACAAGGAGATTGTAACATAGCCGCTTTTCAAAATCAAGCCTTTTTTAAAATCCGCTTAAAAAAATAAAAATCAGCGCCATAAGCAGCATATTATTGCCTTTTCCTTCCTTTAAAATTACAAAAATTATAAGAAGAAGCAAAATGTCTTCTGACTTTAAGGCGGGAGTGGTGCCCTTTGTTGATATCTGATTCATATTATCTCCTAAAAAATATTCAAATCGCCAAAAAGAGGCGCCATTTTTGAAAGCTTCATAAATTTTATGGCTTTATCGGCACTTTCGCTTCTCTTTTCGCTTAAATAGGGTTTAAGCGCCTCAATAAGGCGGGTTTCGTTATCGTCACTATCAGAAAGAGCGCCAAGCACTTTGGTTATTTTAAAAAATATTTCGGGGTTATCAAAGGGCGACTGATTGTCGGCCTTCGGCTGCTCGTTGTTGCTGCCTGCTGCCCCGAGAATATCGCCAAGTTTATTTAAAGCATCGGGATCTTCTAAAAAGCTTTGTATCATTTCCTCGGGGGACTGCGCCATTTTTAACACCTCATTTTTTATTCATTATTTCGCTTATTTTTTTAAGGGCCTCGGGGTTCTGGCTTAAGGTTTTAACAAGCTCTTCGCGATTTAAACCGCCAACACTTCCGCCGTTTTTCAGGTTTTCAATTATCTCTTTGCCTTTGTCGGTTTTTGAAAATTCCTGAATTTTTTTCATTGCCGCAGAAAGAGTTTGAGGGTCTAAATTTTTTAAAAGATTTTGAAAATCGTTTTGCATAATATCTTCCTTTCATATATATTCCTACACAAATATTATATGCGGAAGTGGGCGGGGTGTTTACACTAAAAAACACATCTTTCGGCGGCGTTTCTTAGGGATTAACCGCCTAAAAACCATGTTTTTGGCACATAACTGCGTTAAAAATTTTCACAATCCGTCAAGGATTACTCAAATTTTTGCCTTGTTCTGCACTCAAAAGCAAGATTTTTATGGTGCAAAGCAGTTTTGGGTTAGAGATTTTTTGTCTTAGAGAAGTTATAAAAAATGCAGGCATACTGTCGTATGTCTGCATTTTTTTACGCACTATAAGCGGAAAATATCAAGCCAAAACCGATTTATCCCTAAGAAGCACCGCCGAATGAAGCGGGCTTTTTTACATATATTCTAAAGTTTATTAAAATGCTCTTTTGTAAGCTTTTTAACTACGCCGCAAAGGCCAAGCAAACCGATAAGGTTTGGAATAGCCATAAGGCCGTTCATAGTTTCTGAAATGCTCCATATAAGGTCTAAACTACCAACAGCACCAACAAATACAATAATAACATACAAAATTCGGTAAGCAATTACTGCTTTAAAGTTTTTGTTTGAAAGATAAAGGGCAGAAACCTCGCCGTAATATGCCCAGCCAAGAATAGTTGAAAGGGCAAAGAAAATTGTTGAAAGAGTAACGCCAATGCCGCCAATGCCCGGAATAACTGCATTAAACGATGCAATGCTAAGGGCAGCGCCATCATACTGGCCTGTGTTCCAGAGCCCAGTTGTTAAAAGAACAAGTGCAGAGCAGGTACAAATAATAATTGTTGTAAAGAAAACCTCAAACATACCCCAAAGGCCTTGTTTTACAGGGTCTTTAGCGCTTGATGCGGCGTGAGCAATTGGTGCACTTCCAAGGCCGGCCTCATTTGAGAAAACGCCTCTTGAAAAACCGTAGTGCATAGCGGCCATAATTCCGTATCCGCCAACGCCGCCTGCAGCCGCTTTGAAATTAAACGCTTCTCTGAAAATAAGTTCAAACGCAGCAGGAATTTTAGCAGCGTTAATTATCAAAACGATAACCGAACATAAAACGTAAAATACAGCCATACAAGGAACCAATTTTTCGTTAACTGATGCAATTCGTTTCATTCCGCCAAGTATTACGCAAGCAACAATTACTGTTAAAACAGCACCGGTAATAATAGGCGATATTCCTATTGTTGACTGAAGGGCAACTGCAATAGAGTTTGACTGTGTGGCGTTTCCCGTACCAAGGCAGGCAATCATTGCGAAAAATGCAAACAATGCAGCAAGCCATTTAAAGCCATGCCCAAGCCCGTTTTGAATGTAGTACATAGGGCCGCCTATATAGCTGCCTTCAGAGCTTTTTTCTCTGAAATGAAGGGATAAAACAATTTCGGAATATTTGGTAACCATACCAAGCAGTGCGCTTATCCACATCCAGAATACTGCACCCGGGCCACCTGCAGTAATAGCGGTAGCAAGGCCGGCAATACTGCCCGTTCCAATGGTGCCAGCCATAGCCGTTGCAACGGCCTGAAATGGCGAAACACCGGAACTGTCTTTGGTGTGCTGGCTTTTTTTGAAAACACTGCCAATGGTGTTTTTCATAGTGTAGAAAAATTTACGAAATTGCAGAAAGCCTGTTTTGTATGACAAAAACAAACCTGCGCCGATAAGAAGCGTAAGCATTATCGGCCCCCACACAATTGCGTTTATTTTTGAGTTAATTAAACTGATTATATCAACAAATCCCAAAAAATCACCTCATTAAGATAGTTTCAAACAGGATAATTTTAACATAACGCAAAAGAAAAGTCAACAAAAAACGAAGCCCAAAACTTTTATTTTGGGCATAATATTTTAGTAAGTAATATTTACAGTTCTGCTTTCCGCAATCCATTCAACTTTTGCACCAAGCGACTCGGCAACAGCACGGAGTGGGAGATAAGTTCTGTCAGAGTTTATAAATGGTGCAACGTCCATAGCTATCTGTTCGCCTGTGCTTTTTATGGCAATGTTTGAATCTATTTTGTAATTTACAACAGAGCTATCGGCAGGGTTTTTAACGCTTGCGGTGTAGCTTGCAGCATCCCATGAAACTTCAAATCCCATTTTTTCTGCAACGGCACGAATAGGAACCATAGTGCGGTCGTTTACAATCATAGGGGCAGAATCAGGGTAAATTCGCTGGCCGTTTATAACAATTTTAATTTCGGCAGGTGCATAACTTATACTGTCAAGAACAGAAGTAACGTCTGTAGCGTGGTCAGAAGCACTTGTACTGCGGTCGTGAACTATGAGATACATATTATCGTTTGGCTGCGCTACATAAGCAGTAATGCTGAATCCTGCATCATAAAAACCGTTTGCGCTGGCGGTGTATTGCTTGTGATATTTGAAGTAGTTTACACCGTTGTGAGTTTCGTAACTGTCGGTAACAACATTTGCTACAATGTTTATAGTAGCATCGTTGCTTTCTGCAAGCTCCTGTGCAAGGTTTTCGTCGGAATAGCGTGTATTGCAAAATGACAATAAAGCTTCTTTGTCAGTAAAATCAATAAATTCGCCGTCAAACGGAATTACATAGAAGAAAAGAGCTTCATATATAGAACTATCATATACGTATGTAACGCCAATTAAATCTTTTTCAAGAAAATTCCAGCCGTCAGGCAGGGTGTATGTTATACCAAATTCCGGGTGTTCTTCAAAAGCGGCAAAACATACAGTTGTAGATAGCAGTAAAACGGCAATAGCCATAATAAGCGATAATATTTTTTTCATAGAAAAACCTCCTTAATTGATAATAATATTTTATCATATTGAAAATATGGTGTCAAGCAAATAAAAAAGCCAATGCACATAGCATTGGCTTTTCAGGTTTAAATTATTTGCTTTCGAGGTAAGCATTAAGCTTTGCAATAAGAGCATCAGCATCAACGCCGTGAACAGCGCAAGCATCAGCAACGCTTTCGCCACGTGCTGAAGGGCAGCCGAGGCAGTGCATTCCAATTTCAAAGAAGAAAGGAGCTGTTCCTTCGTCCATTTCCAAAACCTCTGCAATAATTGTATCTTTAGTTACTTTTGCCATATAAATCTACTCCTTTCTGCCAAAAGGCTTTTACTAAATAATATTATAAATCCTGCCGAGCCAAAAGTCAACAGTATTTATTCAAAAATTCTTCTTGCCTCAACAAGATTTTTAGCATAATATCCGCTTTCAAGGGTTGTAATTTTAACAACATCGCCTGTCTGAGGTGCGTGAATAAAAGAGCCATCGCCAACATAAATGCCAACATGGTTTATTTCGGAATAGCTTGCCCTGTTCCAGAAAAGAACAATGTCGCCGGGCATAAGGGCTTCTAAATTAACCGCAGTACCGTTTTTGGCCTGATCGCAGGCAACGCGGTATAAATCAACGCCAAACTGCCCGTAAACGTAAAATACAAGTCCGCTGCAGTCAAAGCCTTCTTCGGGGGTTTCGCCGCCCCACTGATAAGGTGTTCCCAAAAACGATTTTGCAAATTCTACAACTGCTTCGCCTTTTTCCATTCCCTCAAAGCTTTGAACAGTAATTTCAATTTCGTCTTCATCGCCGGCTGCAATCATCATTTCGTTTCTTGATGCAATTATGTAATCGGAATGAACATAAGAAAGCTCATCTTCAAATAAAATTTCATACCATTCGCCGGTTTTTGTAATAATATCAACCTTTTCTCCCGTTTTGAGGCGTGAGATTACCTCGCCGTCCATGTCGGGAGTTTTTCTGATATTCAAAACATCAGCCGTAACGATGCCTTGTCCTCTGATTTCTGCCGCCGAAACACTTAAAGAAAAGAGTATGGCGACAATAATAAATATAGAAATAAATCTTTTGTTCATTAAATCACCTGTCATTTGTTTATATAACAAGTTTATCACAAAATGCCATAGTTTACAATATAAAAATAAAAGTTTACAATTTATACATCATCTTCAGGAAAAGGTAATGCCAAGTATTTTTTTAATCTTTCGCCTTCTGCCGGCTTTTGTTTTTGAACAGGACACAGTAAACATCTTGGATACGGGCAACACGGTTTTTTGCATTGTTTTTGACATTTCATAATTTCACCCCGGTTTAATATATGCCCTGAAAACCAAAAACGTGTCGCTGAAAAGCGGCACGTTCCCCGGCTCCATAAAAACAGAGCACTATCTCAAGTAACCTCTCGGCTACAAAGATTATTGTGCTCTGTTTAAAAATTTTTATTCTTTTTATTTTGTTAAATCAACAACTCTTATTGCAAGAATAGTTGCCTGTTCAAATGTTGTATTGTCAAGAGGAGAAAGGGTAGTGTCACTGGTACCTTTCATAATTCCCGAAGCAGCAAGAGCGCCAACAGAAGGTTTTGCCCAGTCGGCAACAAGGTTTGCGTCGCTGAAAGCTTCAAGAGAAGTGCTTTCAGAAACAAAATCTTTTCCGATTGCATTTTCAAGATAATTTATTGCCCTGTGCATCATAACGGCAATTTCCTGTCTTGTAATAAAGTTGTCAGGGGCAAATAAAGTTTCGCTGATACCTTTTATAATTCCCATTGAATAAGCATCGTAAAGGTAATCATCAGCCGGTACATCGGTAAAAACAGGCGTAGTATCTATGTAAGGTGTATTTACGCCTGCAAAATCAAGAGAAGCATAAATCGCGTCGGTAATTATGTAAGCAAACTCTCTTCTTGAAATGTTAAACTGATAATTTCTTGGAGTGTTGTCAATAATACCATAGCCGATAGCTGCAGAAATGTACGGCTGTGCCCATGCGCTCGGAGCAGTAACATTTGTTGAAATATCAGTTGAAGGAACATTTTCAACCGGAGCAGAGCCACCTTCAAGTTTTAAATTAGCTACAATTGCGGCACAAGCTTCGTTCTGACCGGAAACAGCTCCAAGAGGATTTATATAAACACGGAAACTGTTTGCATTGTAAGGGGTTAAGTCGAATTCAAAATGCTGCCATGAAGTTGAAAGGTCGGCAACACAGTTTATTTCATAATATTCATCGTCCCATGAAGGATTTAAAAAAACCTGAGCGGTTTGATTTTCAGGAAAGCTTGTAGTGGAATCGTGTGGTGCGTCTTCTGGATACATAATGTCGTACATTTCAGATGCCGAACACATATCGTCAGCAATTATTCTTGCATCAAACGAGAGTTTTGAATACCCTGCGGCATTTTCAACAGGCAAAGAAGCATCTGCACCACCACCGCCAAATCCACCTGTGTAAGCAACAATATAGCCATAAGAAAAATTAGCAAGACCTGTTTTTTGGCAGATTTCAGCAAGCTTTGGGCTACTGCTTATATAAGCGGCAGCACCATAAGACATAGCCATATCTTCGCGAACTTCAGCCTCGCTTGCGAAAGCCATGGTAAAGCCCGAAATTAAAATTGCAGTAATTATAAGTAAAGAAACTATTTTTTTCATAATAAAACTCCTTTAATTTGTTGTAGCCGCTTCAACAAGACGTGAAGCGCCAAATTTTTCCCTGAGAGCATTTTTCTGAATTTTGCCTGTGGCATTTCTTGGAATTTCCGAAAAAACAATTTGTTTAGGGCGTTTGTAACGTGGAAGAGCCTCGCAGTACTGGCGGAATTCTTCTTCAGTAGCAGTAACGCCTTCTTTAAGCTGGATAATAGCTGCTGTTATTTCGCCAAGGCGTTCATCGGGAAGGCCGATAACGCCAACATCATTTACTTTGTCGTTAGCTCTCAAAAAGTCTTCAATCTGAACGGGGTAAATGTTTTCGCCACCTGTTATAATAACGTCCTTTTTGCGGTCAACAAGATAAATAAATCCGTCCTCGTCCTGCTTTGCAACGTCGCCTGTGTAAAGCCAGCCGTCAGGAGTTAAAACATCGCGTGTGGCCTGTGGGTTTTTGTAGTAGCATTTCATAACGCCGTCACCCTTAAGGCATAACTCGCCAACCTCGCCCTGCTTGCATTCGTTGCCTTCATCGTTTACAATTTTAACTTCCCACTTGTAACCTGGTATACCAATTGCGCCAACTTTATGTATGTTTTCAACACCAAGATGTACGGCACCGGGGCCAATTGATTCGCTGAGGCCATAGTTTGTGTCGTAATCGTGATTTGGGAAAACTTCTTTCCATCTTTTTATAAGTGATGGGGGAACAGGCTGTGCACCAATGTGCATAAGGCGCCACTGTGAAAGGCGGTAATCGGAAAGATTTATGTCGCCTCTTTCAATTGCATCTAAAATATCCTGCGCCCATGGCACCAAAAGCCAAACAATTGTTGCTTTTTCGGCAGAAACAGTTTGCATAATCCATTCGGGCTTAATGCCTTTTAAAATAACGGCTTTCGAGCCTGCAATAAGCGAGCCGAACCAGTGCATTTTAGCGCCCGTGTGGTAAAGGGGAGGAATACACAAAAATACATCGTCTTTTGTTTGGCCGTGGTGTTTCTGTTCAACCTCACAGGAAGTAACAAGCGCTTTATGTCTGTGCAAAATAGCTTTTGGAAAGCCTGTTGTACCCGATGAAAAGTAAATAGCACCGTCATCTTCGTCGCAAATTTCAACTGCAGGAGCAATTGACGAGCAGTATGAAATCATAGTAGTATAATTGTCGGCGAAGGCGGGTGTTTCGTCGCCAACAAAGAAATAATGCTTAATGCGAAGCTTGGGAAGAATATTTTCAATTCTTTCAACAAATTCAGGGCCGAAAACCAAAACGGAAATATCTGCAAGGTCGGAGCAGTATTCAATTTCGTCAGCCGAAAAGCGGAAATTCATAGGAACAGCAAGTGCTCCCGATTTTAAAATTCCGAAATATATAGGAAGCCAGTCAATACAGTTCATCATTAAAATGGCAACCTTGTCACCTTTTTTAACGCCACGGCTTAAAAGAAGATTTGCAAAGCGGTTTGCTGCTGTGTCAAACTCTTTCCATGTAATTTCGCGACGATATTTTTCGCCTATTGTAGATTCAATAAGGCTGTATTCGCGCCAGGAAACATGGCTCTCGGGCTGATGCTCGGGGTTAACTTCAACAAGGCTTACCTCGTTTGGATAAAGCCTGGCATTTTTTTCAAGAAAATCTGTAATTGGCATAGCTATACCTTCCTTTTTAAATTATTCGTTTAAAGATTTTTTAGCTGAAACTACAACTTGAGTTTCATAGCATGAAAACATTTCGTCAACTGCTGCTTTTTCAGGTGATTTTGTAATAAGGCTTACAAGTGGAACCAGAATAAGGCCCATAATCATTGCAAATGCGCCACAGTTAATGGGCGACTGTAAAAGGGTTGGGAACGAGCTTCTGAAAAGCATATTTAAAATCATGATGCCCGAGCCGAAAATAAAGCTTACCCAAACTGCAGCCTTCGATGTTTTTTTGCTGTAAAGGCCAAAGAGGAAAGGAGCAAGAAAAGCACCAGCCAGAGCACCCCAGGAAATGCCCATCATATCTGCAATGTAGCCGAGTTTGTCTTTGTTTATAGCAATAAAAGCGGAAACAGCAATAAATATTACAATAAATATTCTCATAATGAAAACCTGTTTCTTTTCGCTCATATTTTTAACAATGTGGCCGCGAATCATATCGAGAGTTAAAGTTGAGCTTGATGCCATAACGAGGGATGAAAGGGTTGACATAGAAGCCGAAAGCACCAAAACAATAACAATACCGATAAGAATGTCGGGAAGATTTTGAAGCATTGCAGGAATAACTGCATCAAATCCGCCAACAGGATTTCCGCCTTCAACCAAAACGCCCGAAATTCTTGCAAATCCGCCAAGGAAATAACATCCGCCTGCAACAATAACTGCAAAAATTGTTGAAATTATTGTTCCTTTTGCAATGCTTTTTTCGCTTTTGATAGCGTAAAATTTCTGCACCATCTGAGGAAGGCCCCATGTGCCAAGAGAAGTTAAAATAACAACGCTTAAAAGGCCAATAGGGTCAGGACCGAAGAAAGATGCGTAAACGCCGGGTACTTCGTGAGGAACTTCGGCAAGCTTAGTAAGCGAAGCCATAAATCCGCCGTGACCACTGAGAACAGAGGCTATAACTGCAATAATACCAACAATCATAATAACGCCCTGAATAAAATCGTTAATAGCAGTTGCCATATATCCGCCTGCAATAACATAAACGCCTGTTAGAAGAGCCATAACTATAACACAAACATTATAAGAAACGCCCGGGAACGCCATTTCGAAAAGACGTGAAAGGCCGTTATACAGCGAAGCTGTGTAAGGAATTAAAAATACAAAAACAATAAGTGAAGCAACTATTTTAAGAGCATCGCTATTATATCTTTTGCCGAAATATTCAGGCATAGTTGCTGTGTCGAGGTGCTGAGTTTGAAGGCGGGTTCTTCTGCCAAGAATTACCCAGGCGAGAAGAGAACCGATAAATGCGTTGCCAAGGCCTATCCAGGTTGAGGCAACACCAAACTTCCAACCAAACTGTCCTGCATAACCTACAAAAATAACTGCCGAGAAGTAAGATGTTCCGTAAGCAAAGGCTGTAAGCCAGGGGCCAACGCTTCTGCCACCCAAAACAAATCCCGACACATCGGTTGCGTGCTTTCTGCAATAAAAGCCCACACCGATCATTGTTCCGAAGAACAAAATAAGCATAATAATTTTTACTGCCATTTCTACCATCCTTCCATAATATAAAATTTTCAAGGGAACAGAGGCAATAAAAAAACCGTCCCCCAATTAAAAATCAGAGGACGGACATAAAATCCGCGTTACCACCTCAGTTTACAGGCCCCTCACGGCCGCCTGCCTCGTTGAGTAACTACAAAAAAACCGTACTTCCGTGCTACTCTGCGCTTTAACGGGCGCACCCGGTAAGGTCTACTAAAATTTCTCCCTTACAGCTCCCGGAGTGTATTCAGACAGCTTCAAAATTCCGGCTCACACCAACCGCCGTATCTCTCGATTTATTCCCCGCTTACTGTCTCCGTTCACAGCTTTTTAAATATTTTAACATATTGCGACAAATTTGTCAATACATTTTAAAGATATGTGTTTAAATACTCTTCATAATTTTCTTCTGGAATCATTCTGCCGCCTGTTGCCCAAACAATCTGGGTTGCATTTTCAAGGTTTATGTTTTTGCAGTAGTCCTTTGAATTTTCAAAGCATAAAAGTGAACAGGGCCCCTGAAAAGCAGCGCAGCTTGAAGGCTCAATTTTAATGCTTTCCGAGGAATATAAAAGCCTTAAATAATCGTAAAGCTTTTTGTCGGAAACAGTGAATTCGCCCGAAACAATATTGGTCATAATTCTTGTAACAAAACCTGACGGGGAAGCGCAGGCAAGGCCGTCAGCCTCTGTAATGCCCGAAATTCCATAGTCGCGGACATTTGCTTTTTCTCCCTTTCCTGTCATAATGCCAAGAAGTACAGAGGGGCAGGTTGTAGTTTCAACAAAGAATGGGTGAACATTGTCGCCAAAAATGCGGTGAAGGCCATAGGCGATTCCGCCCGGTGCACCGCCAACTCCTGCAGGAATGTAAACAATTAAAGGATGCTCGCTGTCAACTACAATATTTTTTTCTGTAAGCTGAGCTTTAAGCCTCTTTGCGGCTGTGGCGTAGCCTAAAAATAAATCAACCGATTTTTCATCGTCAACAAAATAGCTGGTTTCATCTGCGTCGGAGCATTTTCTGCCCTCGGCAACAGCTTTTGAATAATCATCTTTGTATTCGAGAACTTCAGCTCCGCGGCTGCGAAGCAAATCTTTTTTCCACTGCTTAGCATCGGCCGACATATGAATTTTTACTTTAAAGCCAAGGGCTGCGCTCATAATGCCTATTGACATTCCAAGGTTTCCAGTAGAGCCCACCTGCATTGTGTATTGGCCTAAAAATTCGCGCATTTCATCAGTTGCAAATTTTTCGTAATTTTCATCAAGGCTTATTTTTCCTGCCGCCAAAGCTAAATCCTCGGCGTGTTTTAAAACCTCGTAAATGCCGCCTCTTGCCTTAACCGAGCCTGCAATTGCAAGGTGACTGTCCATTTTAAGATAAAGCTTTCCGGGGATTTTTGCACCATATTCCTCTTCAAGCTTTTCCTGCATATTAAAAATTTCTTTAAGGGGCGATTCAATAAGCCCACCACGGTCGCTCGTTTCAGGAAAACATTTTTTAATAAACGGCGCAAAGCGTAAAAGCCTTTTTTCTGCATCTTCAATATCTTCGTCGCTTACAATAAGCTGATAAAGAGAATTTGTAATATCAAAAGGAAGCCTTAATGGGTTTATCCATGCTACTTCCTCGTAATTTGAAAGTTTTTTAATAAAACTTTGCATAAAATCACTCCAACTTTTAATTTAGATTATTATAACATTGTGCCCGGAAAAAGTCAATATTACTTAATTACTCTGGCCAAGTCTCTTTCAAATAAAAAAACAACCATCCTATCTTGCGATAGAATGGTTATTTTTTGGTCTGAGTGGGGAGACTTGAACTCCATAAAAACACTATAATTACCGAATGTGTAGAAAGTTTGACCAAGATTTGACCAAGTGTATAAAATTTATACTACGGAACTGTTTTGATTAATGAAGCTATTAAGCTTATTAATAGTAGACTGAAATCTTCTTGTACTTATATGAGTATATATATCTCTTGTTAAGGTAATATTGGTATGACCAAGCAAGGTTTGAGCATCTTTATCTTCTATTCCGGCATCGTACAGCATAGTTGCGTATGCATGACGGAGCTGATGAGGAGTTATAGAAACGCCACTTTCCTCTTTATATTTTTTCCATAATCTATTAAAATTTGACTGATGAAGGTATTCTCCGTTTTCGTTTGAAAAGAGAATGCCTTTTGTTTTTGGCAAAACTGTTTTGAGGCAGTCGGGCAGAATCACATCGCGAATACCTGCTGCAGTTTTAGGTAAAACAACTTCCGGTTTATTGCTAATATGAATAACAGATTTATTTATATGAATAACATTATTATTAAAGTCAATGTCGTCAGAGGTCAGAGCAAGAGCTTCGCCTCGGCGCATACCGGTACACAAAAGCAAATATGCATAAAGGCCGAAGGTACATTTTATGCTTTTTTTTATTTTTTCAACTTCGTCAACTTCCGGAAGAACGCGTTGGCTTTTGGTTAAATTTTTAGGCAAGGGAACATACAAACAAGGATTTGAAGAGATATATCCTTTGAGAGCAGCAAAGTTAAAAATAAGGTTAATTACACTGCGTTGCATTTTTACGGTTTTTAAAGCTGTATATTTTTTTGAAAAATCAGTTACGAAGCGGTTTATATCTTCTGCGGTTATTTCTTTTATAAATTTATTACCGAAATGTTCGACTGCACGCTCGATACACGGGCGGTATCTTTTGGAGGTGCTTTGAGATACTTCTTCTTCGTGAAGCAGTTGCCACTGTGTTGCCACTTCGTGAAAGCGGGGACCGGTTGCAAGCTTCTTCTTATATGAAAGCATTTGCTTTTCTATATCTCGTTTTGCTTTCTCAGCAGTTTCAGCTTTTGAGTAAAAATAAATTTTTTCGCCGTCTATTATGCGGACAACTACAAAGCGGCCGTCTTTTCTTCTTTTCATTTAAAGGCTCCTTTCTTTAAATATTCAGGTTGGCAAGTTAAATTAGAAACATCATTTTGCATACACAGGCAAAATGATAAATGCTTTACAACGGCGAGTTGCTGTGATACAATGTTATTGCAACTATTGTTGTATTCCCCGATAGTAGATTTCCCAACATAAGGGAGGCTTCGAACTCGGGGAGTTTTTTATAATCATTTTGTTTTATAGTATTCAATAATTTTTTCTATTTTGTATTTAGCCTACTTCTGTGATGCAATTGCGTAGATGTTCAAATTGATCCTGTCTAACGTCTTCTGTAATTTCGCCGGTTTTTACTGCATGTTCCATAGTACAGGAATAGACTGTCATTAGGTTAGGTGCACAACTCATAGGATTAAGCGTTCCAGCGTAGATGTGGTAACTCCCACTTGTCAACAAATCAAAAGTAGCATGCGCTAACATAGAATGTGCGATTATGATGTAATCAGTATCGTAATCCTTCCAATCGGCGATTTCTTCTTGGGCTTTATCAAATCTTTTTTTTAATAGAGTTATTAAATCCTTTTTACATGATGGAACAACTTTTTTGTTTTCTTTCTCATACTTATCAATTAAACAGGAACAAATATTTAGCAGTCGAGAAGTGTTCTTTTTTGCTCGAATTTTTTCAAAAATATTCATTACAAGGCTCCTTTCTTTAAATATTCAGGTTGGCAAGTTACAGGCAAGTTAAAACATATCGTGTGCATTATATATTTTTTCGTTAATGCTGGGAACATAATATTTATCTAAATCTGGTATGTTTGGTTTTTGATTTCCGTATTCTTCATACCAATAATTTGCTCGACAAAGTAAATCGAAACGATTTTTGTCGGCAAATCGGCAGGATAACCATTTTACACGGAAGAAACCATTGCACTTTGAATGAAAATTAGAAGCTTCACGGCGCAGCTTATCGTAATTCTGTAACAAATTGCAAATTGTATATACGATAACACTTTCATCAAAGGTTAAATCGGATGATGATTTTTTTATAAGGTCTGCATATTCTTCTGACATTGTAACTAAAACGGCGAGTCTTCGAGTGATATTATAATAAGTTTCAAGGTCTTTAGTTATAGTTTCTTCGAAAATTGAAAATAAGCAAACTAACCCGAAATTCCACAAATAAAAGCATACAAATATTAAATTGATTATATATTCCGGTACATCAAGTTCTGAAAGCCAAAAAACCGAAAAACAGAGAGTAATAATATTAAATACTGTAATTAAAGAAAGAAAAAGTAACTTTAATTTTAAAGTTGATATGAACCATAAACCAACACAAGTAATAAGGATAAATGTGCAAATAATATTTCCAAAAGTCATATTAGATTACTCCTATTATAAAATTCAAAAGCTTTTTGAATTTTTTGAATGCTACTATCTAATTGTAAAAAAATACAGGTATTATAAAAGTTAGTATAGTAACCCAAATTTGATACAACGAAACATATCTGTATGCGGTAAAGGAAATATGCAAATATTTGTATTCATTTTTGGTGGCATGTGCAAGTTGATTTTTTCGTTCTCGCTGTGCTGATTTTTCAGCAAAACAATTTATTATTTGTAAGTATAATGGAATACAATCGATAATTGTCGGAACGCGAAGCAAGATTAATATAATTCGTACAATGATATAAATAACTGTCCACAACAGCTTTGCAATTAGAGTTTGTTTGATGTTCCCAAAACGAGAAGTACATTTAAGAATGGGAAAAAATGCTGCAGACATTTGAAAAATATTAACGTCAAACGAGGATAAAAAATCTTTTTCAAATTCTTTATGCCATTTTTTGTTTAGTAAAAAAATAAAAATTAAAATCATAAAATAACCCCTTAATTTAAAATTGTTTAGTTTTATAGTAGGCGAAAGCTTTTGTTATGAAGCTTTCGGGGACATTAAAATAATCGGCGAGTTCCCAGGGGGTTGTTATGCCGTTTGTAAGGGCAAGGGTAAATTCGTTATAGGGAACAAGGTGGGTTATGGCCCACTTATTTGCTTTATATTCCATTCTGCCTCTTGTCTCCAAAGTATTAATATTATAAAAAGCACCCTGCATACAGTGGCCAAGCTCATGAGCGAGGCACGCTTTTTCTTTTGCGGTGTTTTCCATATTATCAATATCCATACCAATAAAGCCCGGCGTTGACATAGAGAGAACAGGGCTTAGGGGGTAGGGGTAAACTTCTATATTATTGTTGTCAGCAATATCGTACAAATCATAAAGTGTCATTTATCTTGCTTCCTTTGAGATTTAGTAAATTTTATAAACTCAAGTATTCTTTCTTTTTCTTCATCAGTTAAATCTTTTGTTTCGCCATAGAGAGCAAAGTCGAGGCCTGAAAGCTGTTCATCGAGTGAAGCAACAGAATCTACAGGAGTAGGTTCGTCGGTATTTTCTAAAATATAATCAGTAGAAACATTAAAAAAGTTTGCAAGTTTAACAATATTTTCCTTGCCCGGGTCAGAATCACCACGTTCATATTTAACATAAGTGGTTCTATCTACACCTAATACGGCTGCTACATCTTTTTGTAGTAAGCCTTTTTTTTCACGGAGTTTTTTCAAATGTTCCATTTAATCACCTCAAATACATTATAAGTGAAAAACAATCACATTTCAATAGAAGTGCAAAAATTTCACATATTTTTCAAAAAACTATTGACAAGTGAAGAAACATCACTTATAATATAAAGCAAGAAGTGAAGAAAATGCACTTTAAGGAGGGATAAATTGAGTAACATAGCAACGAAAAGAAAAGAAAAAGGAATTTTGCAGGATGAGCTTGCAAAAGAAATGGGCATTGACCGAAGCACTGTTGCAAAGTGGGAAACTGGAGCGGCGATGCCGAGAGCGGACAAACTTTTAAAACTCGCAGAGATATTTGAATGTAGTGTAGACGAGCTTTTGAAGGGGTGATGAAGAACCATGTGTTTATTCTTAGCGATACTTAATATGATATTAGGTATGTGGAACTTATATGCAAAAAGTATTTTATGGGCGTTTTGTTTTGTGAATGCATACATAATGTTTATTTTGTGGAGAGATAAAAGAAAAAAGAGAAAAAAGCATGAAGCACTAATAAAACATTGGAAATTTATAGTAGAAGAGTATAACAAGATATGGGATGAATCGGTAGAAACGGAATTAAAAAAGCTGACAAATTAACTGTCATAATAAAAACGAGGAATATGGTGGAGCAAAAGTGCTCGAAAAAAATGAGAGTGAATGAAAACCACTATTTTCACTCACTCTCCCGCAGAAGCCAAAACCACACATCGGGTATATTGGTGGACACTTTCCCTTCCTTTTGTACAGAGGAAGATATACCGACTAGACGGGCAAGATACCGTCATTAGTGGATGATGTTCCCGTGTGGCTTTCCCGCTTTGCTGTGACTCCGTGCCATCACGGAGCTGTCGGGAAATTTACTTTTGGCACAGGGAAGATGTCAATATTTTATCCAAGAGACATCACTCCTTTCGGCTCGTTTAAAACGCGCTTTAAATTCGAGCACTTTTATTCTACCATATTCGAAGGCAGTTGTCGATAATATTTTGAGAAAGAGGGAGAGAGTTTGAGAAGAAAGAGGGGGAAGGATTTTTGGCAAAAGAAAATAACGGCAATTGATTATAAAGGTTATACGATAGTTCAGACATTTCATCGCATATGGACAATATCATTCCCGAACCCGAATTGCAAAATATCAATTTTCAAAAATGGAGAAATTGTTTTACACAAAATGTACAATGAAAACTTAAATGAAAGTGAAATGAAGAGAATGGTTGATGCGTATGAAGTGATTTAAAAGAAACAATTAAATATTCACGGCTATAACAGGCGGCGGCAGAAAATAAGAAAAGTACGACAAACAAACTCGGCCTACGAGAAAAAATCATTTTTTGCCATGAGAATGAAAAACCTTCCTATGAATTAAATTTAGTCCAAAGATTGTAATAAAATGCCGCCGCCTGTTATGGCCGTGAGGAAAGGAGAAATTAAAATGGCAAGAGAGAAGGAACTTTACAGGGACAATTTGATGCGACTTAAGGAAATATTTGGGGATAATGAATTTTTAACATTAAAGCAGGCATCGGGATATTTAAGAGTTGACTCGAGAACTTTGAAAAATGATAAAAATTTTCCCACTAAAAAGATAGGTAGAATGTATTATGTGCCAATTGTAGCTTTTGCAAGTTGGCTGAGCTGAGGAGGTTGTTATGGCAAAAAGTAAAAGAACAAAGGCGCTTGACATAAGCGCGAAGGTAAAGAAGGCAGTATGGGAGAGGGATGGCGAGAGGTGTATTTTTTGTGGGCGACACGAGGCAATGCCGAATGTTCACATAGTACCCCGAAGCCAGGGCGGCCTTGGCA
>JAZNQN010000031.1:0-1857 GCA_045590195.1 Clostridia bacterium
GCAGAAAGGAATATAAACTTTGCATTAGGACATGCACTTTACATGGCAGCAATTTATAAAGGAAAAACAAAATCAGACAAAATTGATTCAGAAAAAATAGCAAATATGCTTCGAGGAGGATTTTTTCCATTAGCTTACGCATATCCAAAAGAAAATCGAGCAGTTCGAGATTTGCTAAGAAGACGATTATATTATGTACGACAGAAAGCAGAATTATCTGTTCATCTTCAAAATACAAATCATCAATACAATATTAACGAACCATTAATTGCTTCCAAAATAGCTACAAAAAAATATCGTGACACAATTGGAGAAAAATTTTCAAATCCAGCAATTGTTGATATGGTTGATGCTGATTTATATCTTTATGATCAGTATCATCTGATAATTTCAAAAATTGAAAAACAGATTGATGAACTTGTAAAATTGCAACTTCCACAGGAGTTTAAGATTCTTCAGACAATTCCTGGTTTTGGTTTTGTTATTCCACTAACAATACTTTATGAAATAGGTGATATTTCACGATTTAAGAATGTGGGAGATTTTTTATCATATGCAAGACTTGTGAAATGTACGCATAACTCAGCTGATAAAAAAGAAAGTGGAGGTCACAACAAAATTGGTAATGTACATTTAAAATGGGCATTCAGCGAGGCTGCTGTAAGGATTCTGTCTGGAAATCCAGAAGCTCAAAAATGGCATGAAAGACTTGTTTCAAGATATGGAAAAGCAAAAGCTATGAGTATAATTGCTCAAAAACTTGGAAGAACTGTTTTTTATATGCTAAAAAGAAAAGAGCAATTTGATGCAATTAAGTTTTATACAGGACAGTAAAGTAAGCTTAAATCGCCACTGAAACATTTTCTGAAAAACAGAAAATAATTCACCAATCCGTGAATAGATACTTTACTGGTCCTTTTTTATAGATTTTGATTTTACTAAATAAACAGACTGTCCTGTTTTTGACCTACAAAACCACTGCAGTTTTTATTGAAAAAACTAGCCATATCCTTGCATTAGGCTTTTTCAGGTACCGATGAAATTCTTCGGCACATTTTTCTGTGACCGACTATATGTGTATGATTCAGTCTTGTTTACTGAATTTTCCTTTGAATACGATTCAGTTTTGTTTATTTAGAAAAATTGTAAATCAATATTTTTTTCTCTAAAGAAAGTTTTCTTCAAAAGAAAGCATGAATAGTCATATTTTGGGAAAAATCTATTGACTTATTTGGCCTTATATGTGTGATTTTTACAACACTGATTTTTGTTTTGCCAATTGGATTGGGAGCGGCAATTTATTTGAACGAATATGCAAAAAATAAAAAGCTAGTTTCGGCCATTGAGTTTGCATCAGAATGTCTTTCTGGAATTCCTTCTATTATATATGGCTTGGTGGGAATGTTGTTTTTCTGTCAGTTTTTAGAAATGAAAACATCCCTTTTGGCAGGTTCAATGACTTTAGTTGTGATGAATCTTCCCACAATGATGAGAACAATTCAAGAAAGTTTAAAAACTGTTCCCCAAAGATACAGAGAAGGTGCTTTTGGGCTGGGTGCTGGAAAATGGCGTGTTATAAAAACTGTTGTAATTCCGCAATGTATTGACGGAATTGTAACGGGAATAATTCTTTCGGTTGGAAAAATTATTGGAGAATCTGCGGCTTTGCTTTTTACAGCAGGTTTTGCTCATTCAAGTCGGAGGCCAAGCGGTCTTAGGAAGACAAACCAAATGATCAACTCCTTGGCTCACAGAACGACATGGCTACGATCCGACTTCCCCAATGTATTGACGGAATTGTAACGGGAATAATTCTTTCGGTTGGAAAAATTATTGGAGAATCTGCGGCTTTGCTTT
>JAZNQN010000032.1:0-19232 GCA_045590195.1 Clostridia bacterium
GAAATATACCGCAAGGCAGATTGAAAGAATTGCCAAAGCTCCGGTTGATATAGATTTTTGGGAGCGGAAATACCCGGGGTGGACACTTATAAGCTGCGATGATGCATATCAGGTAGAGTATAACGAATTTACGGGATGGAGTATATACCTGAAGCTGAGGAGAAAAGTACAAAGAGTTAAATTGTAATGGAGCGGGAAGGAGTTGATGAGTTATGAACTGGGAACAGGCGGCAATTGAGGATCTTAAAAAGCACAGGGCGAGAGAGGAAAGCCTTAGAAATATTGCAGAGAGGATAAAGGCGCTTAAAGAAAAAAGCGTTGTTATAAAGAGCAGCAGTACTTCGGCGGCGCCTATAAAGGGAGGTGGCAACAGAGTTGAGGACAGGCTACTTGACAACATAGTTGAAAGAGAGCGACTGCGGCATACATACAGAGCCACAAAACATTTAGTTGAAATAGTGGAAAGAGGCCTTTCAAATCTTGAGGAAGATGAGAGGTTTATTCTTGATGCATTTTATATAAGCAGACAGAAAAAGCATATTGAAAGATGCACAGAGAGGCTACATTTGGAACAGGCTCAAGTGTACAGAATGAAAGACAAAGCCCTTTATAAATTTACGATTGCGATGTATGGGCTTATTGACTACTAAAAACATGATAAAAAGAAGATAAGATTTTTTATAAAAAGTGTGTTATGATATTAATATCAAAAAGTTTCGAGAGGATCCGAAAAGGATTCTCTTTTTTGTTTGGAGAGCAGGCACTTTTCTCCTTTAGTGCCTGAGGGTAATATCACATTTAAAGCAGAGGTGGGAGCAGTGATATAAAAAGCAACCGACTTTAGCGAGAATTGCGACGAAGAAAGGAGTTTGCGACGATATGGGAAAACCTTTAAAATTTAACAAAGACCAGTTTATAGAGCTTTACATAGAGTTTTGCGAAGAGATTGCGGCTGAGGGTTTTAAGACAATACCTTCGCAGACGGCTTTTGCAAGATGGGTTAGTGAGAGATATGTAGACGTTACAAAAAGGACTATCTACAATTATTTGCACAAATATTTTCCCGATATAAAAAAACGCGTGTGCGAGATGCAGGGCGACACAATAGCGGAAGGAGCTATGGTTGGAGCGTATGCGGGAGCGGCGGCGATATTTGCGCTTAAGAACTGGTGTAACTGGAAAGATAAAGTGTTTACAGAAGATGAATCTGACAAGGATATAAACGTTAAAATTGACGTTTTATAAGGAGTTGATTTCGACGACATGAAATTAGGAGAAATATTAAAAAGCATTGATTTGAGGCGACCGAATGCGTTCCCGGAAGAGACGAAGATATGTTTTATAAACAGCATTATAAGACAATGGGGGCACATTATAGGGAAAAGCCAAGAGGAAGAGTTTGTTGCCGAAGAAGGAGTTTTCAGATATCCTTTGCCGGAAGGAGTTGAAGGCGATGGCATAAAAGCGGTTGAGGCTGGAGGGGAAAGGCTTGAGCCTATAAGATACGACGAGGAAATGCGGGATGGCACATACAAGTTAGAGCCCGCAGGATTTATTATTTTAAACGGCGTAGCGGCCGGAAAAAAAGTAAAAATAATTTACAACGAGTGCAAGGAATTTAAAGGGTTTGATGGTGACGATTATCTTGAGGCTGATTGCGGAGTTTATGACAGTTTTGCAGATATTTTAGTTTACGGCGCACTTTATCAATTAGCCGATGCCGACGAGGATATAAACGCGGCCGCAAACTACAAAGAGAGAATGAGCGAGCTTATAAGTTTTGCGCGCCAGGGCAGATATTTAAAGCACGGGAAATATCCTGTTGTAAGGGGGAAGAGTGGCAAGTGGCAGAGATTTTAATATTTTTATGTGGAGCCTTGGCGGGAGCGGGTTTATGCCTTGTTTTTAAAGGCGAAAAAGCAAAACGCGAGGAAAGGCAGAAATACGATAAATACAAAAGAACAACGGGACTTTACGAGGGGGTGAGGCGTAAGTGAGAAAAGCAGAAAAAGCCAGGGTTTTGAAAAAAGAGCAAAGTGAAGAAAAAAAGGAGCTGGCGCTAAGATTTCTTGAATATTATCGCAGAGGCGTTGAAAATATGCAGAAAAACGGAATATTTGAGAAAATAAAAAAATGCCATCAGTATTGGAAGGGCGAGCAGAGAAAGCCTAAAAGCGACAACGACCCTTGCAGCAACATAAACATTATTCACCCGATGGTTGAAGGGCAGGTTGCACTACTTGTTGAGCAAAACATTTCAGTAAGCGCTATGCCTGTTACACCGGGAGACATTGCCTATGCAGAAAAGGCAACGGGAATACTTGAGTTTATAAAATCGAGAAACAGTATTCAAAGGGTTATTGAAAGGCACGAGAGAGGCCGCGAAAAATATGGGAGCGGAATACTCAGGGTTATATATGATCCTGACAAATTATCGGGAGCGGGATTGCCGGTAATTGAAAATGTTCCTCTTCAGAACATTTGCGTTGATCCTTGCATTACTGATGCAGAGAAAATAAACGAAGCGGAATTTATAATTGAAAAAGTGGTAAAATCGATTTACTGGGCAAAGGAAAATTACGGAGAAGAGATTGCGGCGCAAATAGACGAAAATTATTTTCCGTTTGGTGAGGGTGATGTTTTTGACGAGGAAGAAGCAGACGGCGACAATGCAAAATATTTACACCTTTTAGTTTGGACAATTGACGGCGGGGAATTAAGGCTTACAGAAATGAGCGGTTGCGGAGTTATTCTTTCAGATAGTGCGGATACAAAAAGCAGTTTTTACAGCTGTGGAAGGTACCCGTACTTTTTTACGCCTTTATATGAGCTTGAGGGAAGCATTTTCGGGATGGGAGATGTTGAACTTACGGCTCCGGTGCAGGACATTATAAATGACCTTGACGACCAAATAAGGCTTAATGCAAGACTTACGGCAAATCCGCAGAGACTTGTTGAGATAGGTAGCGGATTAGACCTTGATGCGCTTACCAACGAGCCGGGGCTTAACATTCCGGTTAATAGCATAAACTCTGTGCGCGACCTTCAGCCGAAGGAAATACCTTCGTATGTGGTTGAGAGAAGAAAATTGGCGCTTCAGTATGAAGGGCAGAAGGTTTCACGTTTTTCAGACCAGATGATTGGAGCAAAGCAGAGCGGCGTTGATACGGCAACAGAAAGCCTTGCGCTTCAGCAGAGTGGTTCAAACGGAATAGCATACAAAAAATCTCAGCTACAGGACACGCTTGCGAAGGTTTTTGCTTATGCGCTGGAGCTTGTGAGAGAGTTTTGGGACGAGCCTGTTATGATGCGAATTTCTGAAGACGAAAACGAGTTTGTTTCGATGAATCCGCAGGAGTTTATAGGGATTGACCGTTTGGTTTACAAAGAAGGGGAGCTTATCGCTGACGGCAAGAAGAATGCTGAGTTTGATATAAATGTTTCTGTTGGGGCTGGGCTACCCACAAACAAGGCATTTCAGTACAACATGATGCGCGAACTTTACCAACTGAAAATTATATCGCCCGAGGAACTAAGAGCATGGCTTTGTAAGAGTTTTGGACTTTCTATTGCGCCTGCACCGGCGCAGCAGGCCCCGCAAGGCAATGTACTGGCAGGAGCACAGGGTGGGGGAGCGGTACCCATAAACCAAAATGCAAACATTGAGGGAATAAATGCAAACGGGCAGGTTATGAGGCCGACAGCTGAAGGCGGGGTGGCAATGTGATAATTTTACCACAAAATGTTGCAAACAGAATTAAAATACACAAGTATTTAAAAAGCCTTGATTTTGAAGAACTTGGGGAGAATCCTATGTGTCCCAGATGCGAAAGGGTTGCCCTTCGTGATATTGGATATTCGGAAAACAAAATAGGGCAATGCCCGGCTTGCGGATTCAGAGGAAAGATGGAAGTTACTTTAAATGAATACGCGAAAAGAAAATTATACAAGTAAAGGAGAATAGCTATGGCAAAAAATTTAAGAACTACCGTATGCGAGTGTGGTTATGAGTTTGGGGCGAAGGACATAAGACCCCCTCTTAGAAGCGCAACACATGGTTTTTATGGGGGCAGGGTTAAGCGTTTGAGCGACACGGTATGTCCCGAATGTAACAAGAAATACACATTATACTTAAAGCCTATCAGGGGCACATATGAGGTTTTGGATATGGAAGTGGGTGAGGACAAAGTGAAGAAGAAAACGAAGAAAGAATGATGTACGGAATTGACGGCCTGCGCCGTCACTAATTGCCTTTGGCACTCGGTAGTTATGCCGGTAAAATAACAATTTTTCGAAGAGGCGCACTTTGGAAAAAACGCCGTTTCACTCTGCGTTAATGAGGAGAATTCGCAATTATGCGTTAAATAAGGAGTTTAGACATGGAAGAAAAAGATTTGATTATCCCGGAAGAAAATGTTATAGAGCTTGATGACGATTTATTTGCCCTGGAAGAGGGCGAAGAATTACCGCCCGAAGGAGCAGAAGAGGACGAAGTTCCCGAAGATGTTCCTGCCGGCGAAGTGAGCCAGACAGAAGAGAAAACTGTTCCGCTTGCGGCACTTCAGCAGGAGCGCAAAAAGGTAAGGGACTTAAAAGAGGCTAACCGAAAAATGGAAAGCGTTATTTCACGCCTTTATCAGAGCACAGGAGCAGGAAGCCCCGAGGAACTTTTAGGCAGAATGGATAACATTGAGCTTGCCCAGTATATGAATGCTCACGGAGTTGACGAAGGTACCGCAAAACTGATTATGGACACTATGAGGGAAAACAGAGACCTTAAAAGGCAGAGCGACAGAAGAAATTTTGATACCGAGATATCAGAACTTTCAGGGAACCCTATGTATGACGATATTCTTGACGTAAGAGATGAAGTTGAAGAATACGCACTGCAGAAGGGGCTTACGCCAAGAGAAGCTTACAATGCTTTATACGGCGAGGCAAGGGCCGCAAAAATGAGCGAAGCGGCCAAAAAAGCTGCAATTGAGCAGCAGAAAATAAAGGACAGCAAGAAAATTCGCGGTTTATCGCAGAGGGGTAACGGTACATCGGTTGACGGTAATACATACAATTTATCGGCCAGCGAGCTTGCAGTATGCAGGGCGACCGGAATGACACCGAAGGAATATGCCGCGTACAAAAAGAAAGAATAGGAGTTGATATTTAATGGCAGAAATAATGAGCAGAGAAAATTTTGGAGAACTTTTAACACCTGTACACAAAAAGGTGTTTTTTGAGGCTTACGCAGAAAAATCGAAAACATATGTAAATACCTTTGGAATTGACAACATGGATAAGAAACAGGAAACCTTCCCACACATAGGTGCGCTTGGAACCTGGGCTGAAAATCAGGAAGGCAAGGACTTTGGACTTGATAATTTTGAACAGGGCGATAATGCAACCTTTGTGGCAAGAAGATTTGACAAAAGCTACGAAGTTACCTGGGAGCTTATGCAGGATGATCAGTACAATGTATTTAAAGGCTCGGGCAAGGGCGGAAGCGCAAAAGGTTTAGCACGCGGCCTTGCGGCAACAGAGGAAACAGAGGCGGCAAAAATTATCAGATATGGTTTTTCAGATGTGAATTATGCCGAAGGTGATGAAAATGACAACCCCGGGTATGATGGAGTTAAACTTTTCTCAGAGGCGCATCCTCTTATAAATTCAAATGAAACCTGTTCAAATATTGTTGCAGGTGCGCTTTCTGATGCAACTTTAAAAGAAGCACTTACAAAAATGAGACTTCAGAAAGACGAAGCAGGCGTTTTAATTGCGGCACACGCTAAGAAGCTTATTGTTCACCCTGACTGGGAATTTACAGCAAGAGCAATTGTAGGCTCAACACTTCAGGCAGGAACAAACTTTAACGACAAAAACACTGTTCCCGGCCTTGATATTGTTGTTTGGGATTACCTTGCAGACAATGCTGAAGGTATAAAACCATGGTACATTCAGGATGACAGCATTGACAACCTTAAGTTTCTCTGGAGAGAGAAACCAATTTTCGACAGCGAAAAAATTGCGAACAAAATGGACTATCGTTTTTACGGTTACTGCCGTTTTGATTGCGGTTATGTTGACTGGAGAGGACTTGTAGGTTCAACAGGCGTAACAGCTTAATTTATAATATAAAAGTATTCGTGCAGATGGGGAGAGTTTTCGGGCTCTCCCCTTATTTTTGAAATAATAAAAATAATTCCTCAGAAGGCAGAGACTAAGAGGAAGGATGATTGATATAGATATAAAATTAACGATAACAAAAAAACAACAGAAGTTTATAAATGCTACGGAAGACGAAGTTTTATATGGAGGAGCGGCAGGCGGAGGAAAAAGCTACGGGCAGATTATTGATGCTTTTTTATGCAGTATAAAATATCCGGGAATAAAACAGCTTATACTGAGAACAAGTTTTCCGGAGCTTGAAAGGTCGCTTATAATGACGGCGCTTAAGGTTATACCCAGAGCGCTTTACCATTATAATTCCACAAAGCACAAGATGACCTTTAAAAACGGTTCGATTATTGAGTTTGGATATTTATCTTCGGACAGTGCGCTTACAATGTATCAATCGGCAGAGTATGACATAATACGCTTTGACGAGCTTACGCACTTTACGGAGTTTCAATATACATATATGCAAAGCCGAATAAGAGGTGTTAACCCTTTTCCAAAGCAGATTAAATCTTCAACAAACCCCGGCTCGAAGGGGCATGGCTGGGTTAAGGCAAGATTTATTGAACCTATGCCACCAGAAACAGTTTTTGAAGATGGCGGAAGAGAAAGAGTTTTTATTCCGGCAAAGGTTCAGGATAACAATTTTCTTATGGAAAGCGATCCTGATTACTTAAAAAGGCTTGATGCCCTTCCGGAAAACGAGAGGCGAGCACTTAAATTTGGCGACTGGGATATATTTGAAGGACAGTATTTTCCCGAATTTAACAGAGAAGTACATGTGATTGAGCCTTTTGAAATACCTTCATACTGGAGAAAATTCCGAAGTATGGACTATGGGCTTGATATGTGTGCCTGCCTTTGGTATGCAGTTGACACAGAGGAAAATATTTATGTTTACAGGGAGTTTTGCGAAAGCGGGCTTATTTTATCAGAGGCGGCAAAGAAGATAACAGAAATAGGGAAAGGGGAAAAGATACAGTACACGGTAGCATCGCCCGACCTTTGGAACAGAAGGCAGGACACCGGCAGAAGCGGCATGGAAATTATGGCAGGAGCGGGCCTTGTGGGACTTACAAAAGCCGATGACAGAAGGGTTGAAGGTTGGCGAAATATGAGGGAGTATTTAAAAATAGAGGAAAACGAGAGCGGGCGAAGCTGCAAAATAAAAATATTTAACACCTGCAGAGAGCTTATAAGATGCATTCCTTTACTTGTTCATGACAAACATAACGGCGAGGACTGCGCAGGAGAGCCGCACGATATAACTCACGCACCGGAAAGCTTTCGTTATGGGCTGATGTCGCGCCCGATGAGAAGCAAGGCTTTAAATACGATTAAAGGAAATTACACCAAGGGCGAGCTTGAGGATATAAAAAAAGAAAGAAACTTACAAATCAGGAGGCGTTAAAAATGGTAGATGTAAATTCAAAGGTTTATCCGCAAATAACAGAGTTTGGCGGAATAAACACGGGAGCGGCACCTTTTAACATTGGCGACAATGAAAGCACAGACGAGAGAAATTTAGGAAGCGACAATTACCCTTCGATTTCGCAATGGAAAGAGGCGGAAGAGTTTCCGGGAAACGATGAATTTAAGGAGATTTTATATATAGGCTATTTGTTTGACGGGGACATTTTTTGCATTGGAACAAAGGTTGAAGATGTTGGGATTGCAAAAGAAGGACATTGCTACATTTACAAATACAAAGACGGAGTCTGGAAGAAATTTATCAGTAAATTTACAGATGCGCGCGGAAACAACCAATCAACCTCTGAAGGGATTAAGATTGGCAATAAAAAGATATGTGCGGCAAACTGGAATGGAAACAGAACCGTAATTTCGCCCGGGGTTATATGGGAAAGAGAAGTAGAAGGCATTAGTACTATGACAGTCAAGTGCGTTTTCTATGTTATAGGGTTCAACGAAGAGAAAAACAGCGAGGGTAATATAGTAACTAAGTACTGGATTAATGAACAGATTAATCAATATAACTTTGATACAAACGATGCAACAGAATTAGCCGGAACTATAAATTATATGCAAGTAAAAGACAACAGGCTTATAACAGGAAGCGAAAGTTTGCCGAATATGGCAGTTTCAGAGTATGGAAAGTATCGTTACGATAATGTGGACGACATAGCTGTTTTTGAAACACCCACAGAAAAAGGGGAAAACTGTACGGGGCTCGCTATATTTAATGACACTATTTTATATTTTAAAAGAAATGCCACTTACATATTATACGGAAAAACACCTGATTCATATTACCTTGACACGCTTTCGAGAAGCGTTGGTTGTGTTGCAGGGAGAAGTATTGCAGAGGCAAACGGTGCGCTTATATGGCTTGGAAGTGACGGGATATATGCATACAGCGCAACTACAAGACCTTACAAGATAAGCCAGAAGGTTCAGAAATACATTGACAACATTGAAGATGAAGAAAGCGCCTGTGCTACAAGCGACGGGAGCAAATATTATCTTTCCATAAAGCAGAAAAGCGGAGAGTATATAATGCTAATGTTTGACAGCGAAAGAGGAGTTTGGCACGTTTGGGACAACCCAGGGTACACTCAGCTTTTACACGGCAAAGACGGAAAGATTTTAGGCCTGTGCGACAACAAAATATACACTCTTTTTCAGAAGGCAAATGAGAGCGAGTGGAAATTTATAAGCAAGCCATTTGATGTTGGCGGAGCTTCAAGAGGCAGCAATATTTACAGACTTTTCTTAAATGTTTTTGGGAAAGCGGGAGCGAGAATAGAGGTTTCGATATCGGGCGAGGCTGACGGGGACAGTTTTAAAACACTTTTCAGAAAGAGTTTCCCTGTAGATAAGAGAGAAAAGCTTGACATTAAAATTGCGCCTTGCAGAGAAGTTAGGGATTTAAAATATTTTCGTCTTAAGATATCGGGCAAGGGCGAGTGTGAAGTTTACGGCATAGACGTTTATATGCGCGTAAAGGGAAGGAGCTACTGATGGGCGTTTACAGGAGCGGATATATAAATAAAGGGGCAAGCCAGGAAGAAATTATAGAAATACTTGGCGGCATAATGCACAATTTAAACGAAATTTTAAACAGACTGTCGAGTGACAACATTAAAAGCATTGAAACCGACAGAACGAAAATAAAAAGTAGTGACAGTTTGATGGAATTTTCGGGTCCGATGCTTATTATGCGTGACAGCAACAAAAGAGAGCGCCTTAAAATAGGCAGAAAAGGGAATGACTTCCACTTTACGCTTTATAACATATACGGAGAGGCTGTTTTAACAACTGATGAGTACGGAAATTTAGTAATTAAAGAATAGGGGGAAAGATATGAAAACAATTGTAAAAGATCCAATGGCGGGCAGAGACAAGGGTTTTGATGTTTCGGGGCTTGTTCCTGCGAAAAATGATGTAGGATTTAGAAAAACTTTAGAAGGTATGGGAGCAAAAGACATAGCTTATGATGACGGAACGAAGGGAGTTACTGCTACGGTAAACGGGCAAAAGGTTTTTTACGACGGTTCGGGGTTTGAAAACAAAAACGGCACATTGGTGGGAACGAAGGAACAGGTAAATGCGGTTATTCAAAACCCTTTAACTCAGGTAAGGCAGACGGGATTTGATAACGGAGTTTTTGTTGGATATGACCAGAATAACAACCCTACATATAATGGCCAGACGCTTGATACTACGGGAATGGTAAATGTAGGCGGAAGGTGGTATGGCAACGGCAATTATTTGCAGGATGCGGTAAAGGCAGTAACAAATAAATACGAGGATCCGTACAAGGGAACGAGAGACACCATTCTTGACCGCCTTTTAAATTATGAAAAGTTCAGCTACAATCCCAGCAATGACGAGAATTTGCAAAATGCTATGGAACTGGCAAGGCGCGCAGCTATGAGAAACGCAGTTGACAGGGGAGTTGGAGGAAGTTCAATTGCAGAATATGCAGCTGCAAGTGCGGCAAATAATTTAATTCCGCAGTATGAGGATAAGGCGTATCAAAGATATTTAGGGGAAAGAGATTTTTTGGGCCAGCTTATGGGCTATGTTGACAATGCATCAAATTATGAGCTGAATGAATACAGCGTTAATAATCAGAACAGAATTGCTGACAGAGATTATGCAGCAAACCAGCAAAATATTGAAGATAATATGGCAATTAACAAAGAACAGACCGATTACGAAAGAGCGGAATATGCAAAAGCCCAGAAAATAAACGAGGCTATGCAGAGAGTTGCCCTGACGGGAGTTGTAAGCGCTGAGGATGCACCGACACTTGGCCTGCCTGCCGGCACAACAACACTTGAAGCTATGCAGTATTTAAGAGGGCTTGCACTTGATGTTGCGCAGGTTATGGGATATGTTCCTCAGTGGGGAAGTGATTTACTCGGCATACCTGCAGGAGAGAACACACTTGCAGGCGAGGATGCATTCAGAGGATGGACAGCAATACCGAGCGGAAAATATAAAACAGGCGGAAGTAATACTTCTTCCAGCAGCGTGCTTCCGGGTGGAATTAGCATTAACCTTGGTGGTTACGACATATAAGGAGGCTTTAAATGGCAAAAGAAGATAAAAAATGGAAATATGACATAAACGCTGCCAGAGAACAAGGGCAACAAAGGCGCAGGACTAACGGCACCTCAAAAGAAAAAAACACCGAGGAAATAAAAGAAAACGGCATAGGAGTTTATGCAAAAAACAATACAAGTAAGGTGCAAACGCCAAAAATAACCTACAGAGAAGAAAAAGCATATACCCCTGCACCTAAAAATACGCCAAAGATTGATGCGGCAGAATTGCCTGTGGTTAAAAATAGTGTGTACGGCAAATATGCTGAAAGCAAGAAAAAGGGAGAGAGCACAGATGACTTGCTCTCTTCTCTTATGAGAAAAGAAAAAAAGGTTGAAACAGGCAACAAATATTTTGACAATATGTTATATTCGGGTGTGTTTGACAAAAGCGCAAGCGGAAGGGTAACAAGGGCGCAGATGCAAAGCGAATATTTTGCAAGGCAGCTTAAACCCCTTGAGGAAATATGGAAAAACGCAGAAAACCCTTCGTATATGGCAGAGTTTCAGAAAAAATATAATACTGATAATAAATTTCGGGCATCATATGACAATTTAATGGCAACCTACAACAAGTATATTGAAGTATCACCATTGATTGAAGAAAACTTTAATGCGGCTTATGATGAATACAAAACGCAGATAACAAAAAACAGAGTGGCAATGCTTGGAAGTGAAGAAGGACAACTCCAGCTATATATCAACCAAATGATACCAAAACTTAAAGAGGGTTACAAGATACCGGGAGAAGATGGAACCTTCTGGAAAGTGAACGAAGGCAAAAACTTAGCACAAGAATTAGGCATTGATGTTTTTAAAAATCAAAAGAGCTCACTTCTAAAAACAGGAAAAGAAGACCTGGCGGATTTTTTTAGAGAAGAAGCTTTTGAAAATATAAGCCAGGAAGAAAAAGACCTATTCTATTATACTTTAGCAGAATATGGAGAAGAACAAGCTACCGACTATGCAAACAAGCTTATAAATTCAAAAGTAAATGCTGTTTATTCTGAAAAAGAAAAAATTTTAAAAAAGACGATGATACCAGGAGTTAGATTTTTCCAAAGGCTTGCCATACAACCTATGGCATCAGTAGAGGGGATAGGGAGAGCTAGTGAAGATTTATTATATGGAATTAAAGATGGAAGCATTAGTTTAGAAAACTTTGTTGAAGGTTTTAGAGAAAGCAAAGATTTTACAAGGAATACACCGTTAATAAGAGGAAGTGAAATCGATGCTGCACCGAACACAGTAGGAAAACATCTTTTATATGGCGATGATGGTTTTTTTAAAGATCCGGAATTAGCACCTGTTATAATATCAAATTACAGCTTAACTGACCTTACCAATGCAATTGAAGATACTAAACTTAATATTCCTGACAAGTATGGACTTTCGGAATATGTGAATTTGCTCGAGGAATCAATGCTTGAAAACAAAGGCGCATTCGGGAAAATAGCAACACAGCTTGCAATAACAATGGGAGATATGGCAGTGGCCATTTGGATGGGGAATGCACTTGCAGGCGGCTCACTTGGATTATCAACGGCAGAAGCCGCTAAAACTGCAAAGGCTGCATCAAAATTTACAAGAGGAGTAATGGCATCGCAGGTGTTTTCCGGCAACTATAACGAAGCGATAAAAAATGGCGTTTCTACAGATAAAGCGTTACTTGGTTCTTTACTTAGTGCGAGTGCTACATATGCACTTGAAAAGGTACCACTTGAAAAAATGTTTTCAGGAAAATATACAGATGGAATTATAAAGAGAGTGTTAAAGGTGGGAATACCCGAAGGAGCCGAAGAATTTGCAGAAGCCGAAATTGATGCGCTTGTAAATAAGTATTATTATGCAGACAAAGGGCAGTGGCAAAAAAGTGTTGACAACTATATTAAACAGGGGCTTTCGCCTGAAGAAGCAAGGCAAAAAGCTAATATAGATGGTTTTATTGTTACGCCACTTAAAAACTTCGGAATGGGATTTTTGGCAGGTGGATTAATGGGGGAAGGAAGCTTACAGCTTTCTACTTTTAATACCGGAGCGGAGGTTATGAGCGATGGCAAGAGCATTAAGAGTTTTGATGATTTAACAAAAAGCATACTAGGGGCTGATGTTTCGGACTACAAGGGAAAAGCCGCAGCACTTCAGGAACAGCTGCAGAAGTACAAAACCGATTTTGAAAACAGCAGTACAAAGCTTGGAAAGATTATGAGCGCCGGCAAGGCTATGGCGGTTGCAAGTGAATTTAACGGAGTGCCGAAGGTTATGGCAACTCACGAAATAAGCGAAGGGAACAGAGGCTTTTTAAATGCTTTATCGAAGGCTGACAACATTAACATTTTATATACTGAGGTTGAGCAGGAAATAAGTGATGATGGCGAAGGATACAGAGCAGGATATTTTGTACCGGGCACAAATACGGTTGTTATAGATTACAGAGCTACAGCTGCAGATATATTTGAAATAACTGCAGGGCACGAGGTTGGCCACAGTATAGAGGGCAGTAAATATTATGAGGCATTTAAGGCAAAAGCAATTGAGGACATAAACGCCGAAAATGAGCCAAACGGCAAAACCTTTGACGACATTGTAAGAGAAAAGGCAAAAAAGTATGCCGATGCAGGAGAAAAGATAACAAAAAGCGCGGCAGAGGCTGAAGTTATTGCCGACTATATAGGAAGGGTTATAAAAGATAACTCTCTTGCAGAGAGAATGGCAAAGAGGGACTACGGCACAGCAAGGCTTATAGTTGACAAGGCAAAGGATATTTACGGCAAGGTTGAAAGCTTTTTCGGAGCGGATACCAAGAAAGGCGTAGAAGAAACCATAAGACTGCTTGAAAGAGCAGTTGGAATGAGGAATACAAATCCGTTGACAAGTGCAGCTGCGGTGCAGTATAATATAAGTAAGGGTAATTATGAACAGTATGGTATGACATGGACAATTGGAGCGGGGGCATTAACAAAAAACGAAGTTAGTGCTTTTAGCGGCAAAATATCTGAAATGAAGAATAACAAATATGTTAACTATAAGATGTCAAACGAGGGAGAATACATATTTTCAGTAGGCAATAAGCTTATTTACAGCGATGCAGATTATGACAACCCAAACATATCGAAAGTAATTACCTTTAATACTGAAAACGAAAACTTGATTGATTTTGCAAGGGAGTGTATATATGATTACGAACAGCAAGGATTTAACCTTCAAGATGCGATTGAAATTATTGAAATTATGTATGGAGAAAAATTTGTCACACAAACAAATTCTTCAGATAGTGAAACCTATGGAAGGAAAATCACAGGAGGAGAGAGAACTGTTAGCGGCGAGATTGATATTGGAAGTAGAGAAGATGTAAGCTATTCAATAGAAAACCTTACGCCTGAACAGGTTGAGGCGGTAAGAAGTAGTGAAGAAGGCCAAGAGCGAGGAGGATTAGAGTATGAAAATAGTAACACCGAAGGACTGGGAGCAGATGGAACTTACAGAAGCGGTGACGGCATACGGGCACAAGGTGATGATACCCAAAGCTTATTTGGAGGGTTGGGAAGGTCAGAGGCAACGTTGGGAATACGCAAAGAAGAACAACAAGGAAAAAGAACTGATGATTTCGCTCGAAATTTGCAGCAATCCATTTCGAGATTTGGCGAAAGTGTTTCACGAAATTTATCAAGGTTAGGACTTCGTGAAACTGATGTTGATGACAGAAGATTAACAAGTAAAGTAAAAGAATATTTCAAGAATACGGTTACCAAAAACGATGAAGGTTATTTGGTGCCGTTTTTTCATGGAACATTATCAGAGTTTGATGTATTTTTGTATGGCGATATTGGTTTTCATTTAGGTACATTAGAACAAGCTCAAAAGAGAATTGAGCAGTTAAAAAAAGATGGAAAAAAGGGAAGAGAAAGAATAATTGAAGCGTACATAAATATAACAAACCCTGTATATTTACCCAAAGACAGAATGCAATGGGATGCACTTGCAACGGCACATCAGCTTTTTGAAAGAAAAATAATAAATGAAGCAGAACTTGAAGAAATATTAAAAAAGAAAGGTGCAGTTTTAGGAGGGTATGACGCAGAGGCATCAAAGGAATTGAGAAATATTCTTGAGACAAAAGGCTATGACGGCATAATGTATAATAATAGGTTTGAAAGAGATGGTGTATCTTTTATTGCTTTTAACCAAAATCAGATAAAATATGTTACCAACGAAGCACCTACAAGCAACCCGAATATGAAGTATTCCATAGAAAACCTTTCTCCTGAACAGGTTGAGGCAATTAAGAAGGCCGAGGAGAGTGGGGACAAAGTTTCGGAGTTTTACAAGAACAGTTTACAGAAGGAAGTTATAACGCCCGCAGTAAAGGCAGAGGATGCGCCAGAGCGGCACAAATACAAACCCATAAGCAACGAAGAAACATACAAAAATGCAAGAGCCTACGTTGAGGTGGCAGGCTTTGATAATGCAAAGGCAGAGCTTGAGCTTAAATTTGATGAAAGTATTCCGCTTACCAGCGAAGAAGTTGGCAGGGCGGAATATATTTTTACCCGATTACAAAGCGAAGGAAAAACCAGCGAGAGCGTTTTATTTGCGGAAAGATGGAACCGTTCGGTTACGGAAGGAGCAAGAGCTTTGCAGGCCCTTCAGATACTTGACAGGCTTACACCTGAAGGAAAGTATTTATATGCGGTAAGGCAGGCAGAGAGAAAAACCGAAAAACAGGTAAGCAGGCTAAAAGGAGAAAAAAAGAAGAACTTTGAAAAGGAATTGGCCGAGGCAAAAAGAAAAGACAAAATTGCAGAAGATGCAGACAAAAAGCTTTTGGAAGAAGCGGAAAAGGGCGAAATGCTTGTGGAGCTTATGGAGCCTAAGAAAAACGGTAAAAAGCCGCGAGAGGTAGAAAAGGTTTATAAAAAATATGGCATTGACTATTTAAGCAAGGCCGACAGGGAATATATAAGCGACACTTTAAAAACACTTGACGGGCTTGAAACAAAAGAGGACTTTATAAACCTTATATTAAAGCAAAACCACGACAGAGGCAGAACAAACCCTTGGTGGCTTAAAAAACAGCTTGAAAAGACGGATATTGCGTTTTTAAAGGATACGGCGTGGCATCAGGTTATAAGAAAAACGCAGGACATTGAGAAAAGCACCGTTGCAAGCAAAATTAAAACCGCAAGAATTATGGCGATGCTTATGAATATGCGAACCTTTAACAGAAACATTGTTTCAAACTTTGCTTTCAGCGGAATGGATGCTTTAGCAAACAATGTTGGGCTTATAGCCGATTGGGTTATGAGCAAAGGAACAGGGCAGAGAAGCGTTGCATTTGACAACTGGGGATTTGGCAAAGGCGGCGGAAAAGCTATGGGAAAAGCCGCAAGAGAAGGCGCCATTGAAATAGCCCTTGACACGCAAAGGGGCGAAAGCAAATACGGCCTTGGGAAAAAGGCAGTATTTAAAAACAGGGGTATGGCCGCACTTGAAAGAGGAATGGGCTATATGCTTAGTACTACCGATGCAATGAGCGAAGGGGGAATAGTTTACAGCACCACAAAGGGACTTGAAAAATTAAGGGACAAAGGGCTTCTTAAAATAAGCGATGAAGATATAGCAGCATACGCGAGTGAAATTTCGGATTTCAGAACATTTAAAGACCGAAACGGCGTTTCAAAAGCTATAGGCGATATAAAAGAAGCTTTAAACAAATTATCGTTTAAAACTAAAGCGGGCGAAGTGGCGTTTGGACTTGGGGACTTTGTATTACCATTTGTTCAGGTTCCGGGAGCTATAGTTCAAAGAAGCATAGAGTTTAGCCCGATTGGATACTTTAAGGCCATTCAAACTTTGACGAACATTAAAAAAATGGGAGGGCTTACGCCAAAGATGCAACGAGACATAGCGCTTTCCTTTGGCAGAGCTACAACGGGAGCAGGCCTTACAATGGCATTTTCACTTTTGGCATCGCTTGGCATAGTTACAGGCAGCAGGGATGACGAAGATACGGAAAAGAAAGCACAGGCGCTTGAAGGAGAACAGGGGCTTTCGGGATTTCAGCTTAATTCTTCGGCCCTTGGCAGAGTTATTAAAGCGGCGTTTACCGAAGAAACTTTAAGCGATGCGGCCAAAGCAAAAGAAGGTGACACCCTTGTAAAATATGACTTTTTAGAGCCGATATCTAATAATATGGCGGTGGGTTATGCGATTGCACAAACACAGGGTGGCAATGTGATTGATACGGCAGCGTTGTCGGGAGCTAAATTTTTGGAACAGCTTATTGACACAACGGGATTTGACACGGTTGAAAAAATGCTGGACAAAGAAACGGCACTAAGTGAAAGAATAATTACCCTTGCAGTTGATGCCGGCACGAGTTTTGTTCCAAGAGTTATATCTCAGGCGGCACAGGCTTTTGATACAACATACAGAAATGTTTACGACGAGGAAGGGGCAAAAGGAGTTGGGATTGCAAGATTTAAAAGCTCGATTCCGGGAGTTAGAAACACTTTGCCTGCAAAGGTTAATCCTTTCGGCTCGGAAGTGAGCAACACAACAGGAAACCGAGTTTTAGACTTTTTTAACGCCTTTGTAAATCCGGGAACAGTTTCGAAATATCACACTAATGATGTTATTGACGAAGTGCAGAAGGTTTATAAAGAAACGGGAGTTGGAGAAATTTTGCCGCCAAACATCACAAAGAACAAGGATACGGCACTTGGTAATGGAATAAAAGCTGACATATATAGTTATGACTTTGAAAAGTATAAAAAAGAAGTTGGAACTATGCTTTATTCGGCTTATGACGAGGCTATGAAAACTGAAGCATACAAAAAGATGAGTTACAGCGAAAAAGCAGAAGCCCTTAAGAAACTTAAAAATGCAGCGGAAGATAAGGCAAAAGCCAAGTTTGCAATTGAAGAGGGCAAGGTTAAAGGCGTTGAAAGTATAAAAATGGAAATTGACACCGAAAAGAACTACTTTGGCAGTATTTTAGCATTCTATCCCGAAGACACCGAAAAGCATTTTAAGTGGGGCGACTACGAAAGCGCATCGGGATTTATGAGCTATCTTAAAAAGCAAGGAGCGTTAACAGCCGAAGGAGCGAAGAAAATAAACGAATACACAAAAAATAAAGAATATAAAAGCTCTGTGGCTAAAGATGCAATTTTAAAAAGTGCGGCAAATGAAGGGAGCAATGCACCATTTAAGGTAAATTACGACAGTTTATTCGAGTGGTCAAATGAAGGAATCGAATACAGACTCCAGATTAAGCCCGAAAAGGTTGTAGGAGTAATGCAGCTGGTTGACGCTTACACTGATGCGATGCTTGAAAGCCTTTACAAAGACGGGTATTACACGCTGAAAAGAGGAATGGGCACAGTAAAAAATGCTGACGGCAACGAGGTTTATGCTACATGGGAAAATATGTCCGACAAGCAGAGAGTGCAAAAAGTTTCGGCATACAAGTCAAGAGTTATAGACAGTATCAGAGCGGCGCTTGCTACACAAAAAAATTACAAAATTGAGAGGGTGAAGGAATAATATGAATTTTAATTTTAATGTTCGGGGCGACAAGCTACGAAGAGTTAACACAAATGAAGGGTACAGCGGTAATGCAAATTATCGCTGTAATTTTTTGCTCTCTTCTGAATGGGAAGGACTTGAAAGCTTTGCGGTATTTACAAAGGGCGAAGCGGCCTACACTTTGCCGCTTGAAGAGAAGGGCTGTATTATTCCCCAGGAGGTTGTGGAAACTGCAGGAGAGTTTTATATTGGTTTATTCGGGACAGAGGGAGCGGGAGAGGATACTTTTAAGAGAATATCAACCAATCTTGTTTGTATTGAAATTGAGGAAGGCGCTTTTCGTGAAGGGGAAGTACCCGCAGAGCCTACGCCGAGTATATGGGAGACATACGAGGCGGCCATAAGAAGTGCAGCCAAAGAGGCAAAGAGTGCAAGAGATGAAGCAACACAGGCTGTTAACGATGCTGAAAACGCCAAGGATGCGGCAGAGGTGGCGCAGGGAAAAGCTGAAGCGGCGCAGGCAGCGGCAGAGGTGGCAGAAGAAAACTCAGCGGCAAATGCAAAGGAAAGTGCTGAAAAATTAGAGGGTGTCACTCAAAAGCTTGAGGAGGCTGAAGGATATGCAAACAGTGCGGCCGAAAACAGGGAACTTGCAGAAGCGTACAAGGCAGATGCCGAGGCGGCCAGGAATGAGGCGGTAGTTTCAAAAGGTGATGCAGAAGCGGCTAAAAGCGCAGCTGAGGCGGCGGCACTAAGGGCAGAAGAAAGTGCACAGAAGGTTGACGGAACTGAATATGTTCATACATTTGGCGATGAGGAAATAAACGGCGTAAAAAAATTTAACGATAGAGTTGATATTAAAAAAATTTCAACCGAAGAGCGTTTTGACATTGAAGCTGTGGGTAGTGTAAGAATTTGGTCAGATAGGGGAATACAGGTAGAAGGCGTTGGTGCAACATTACTTTT
>JAZNQN010000033.1:0-30134 GCA_045590195.1 Clostridia bacterium
CACAAGCTTTCGAAGAAGAATATATCCGGTGGCAATGGTGCAGAGGTCACACCCGTTCCCATCCCGAACACGGAAGTTAAGCTCTGTAACGCCGAAAATACTTGGTGGGTGACTGCCCGGGAAGATAGGTCGCTGCCGGAATATGTTCTTAAAACAAAAGAATATTCCTCAAAGTTTGGTAGAGAATATTTAATAACTAGATATTCCTCAATAGCTCAGTCGGTAGAGCATGCGGCTGTTAACCGCAGGGTCGTTGGTTCGAGTCCAACTTGGGGAGCCATTATGTGGCCCGTTGGTCAAGCGGTTAAGACATCGCCCTTTCACGGCGGTAACGGGGGTTCGATTCCCCCACGGGTCACCAATTTTTACAACATCGGAACTCACTGCCTTTGGCAGTAGTTCTGTTTATATATTGGGTACGTTATCCCTCTCCGTAAGGTGAGGGTAAATTTAAATTTCGGGCTTTTAGCTCAGTTGGTTAGAGCAACCGGCTCATAACCGGTCGGTCCGGGGTTCGAGTCCCTGAAGGCCCACCAAAAGAGACAAACACTTTTTATAACATAGTTATAATGATGTTTGTCTCTTTTCATATGCAAAATTAACATAAAGAATAGTTTCGGTTTGTGAGAATTGTTTAGGTGGATTTAATGAAAAGAAGAAAATTTAATGAATAAAACATTACTATAATGAGGTTTAAAATTTAATTATACGAATCGCAAGCGCATTTTGAGTGAAATCAAGATGTGCTTTTTATATTTTACAAAGAAGAAAGGCGGTAACACGAAATGACAACTAACAGAAATAAAAATGAAAATAATATAAAACTTATGGAGGAAAATAGAATGTTAAAATTGGATATGTACACATCTAAATTTTTCGGAAGAATATGCTATGGGTTTGGCAGAGACGAAAACGGTTTTGTTTACATTAAAGAAAATGAAGCTGATGTGGTTAGAATGATTTACGATATGGCCATAAATGGAAATAGTCTTCAAAAGATTCAGGCGGAATTGTTTAATCAAGGAATTAAATCTCCGTCAGGTAAAGATAAATGGACAAGAGATGTAATAGATAAGACTATAAACAATGAAAAATATTTAACTTATATTATATCATTAGAAAATTTCGTTGATGCATCTATTGAAAAAGAATCTCGTTGCAGATACGCTAGAAGTTAGATAAAGGACAAAATTGCTGATTTGTTATATAATTCTATTATTAAAGGGAAAGGAGAATTGACTATGGACAAATCAGCAATTCAAAATCAGCTTCGATATATTATTGCCAAAGAACAGTATATGAAGCCGCTACTGGAAAATGAAATTATAACTGAAGAGGTGTATAACGAAGTATTGGTAAATCTGTATGATGAATTTGAGGTCTGGAGATATAGCGGAATTCAAAATCCAAGTGTTGAATTTAGAAAGAAGAAAAGAGAGGCAAGAAACGATTTATTAGAGCAGAATCCAGGATATATTTCTTTAACAGAATTAGCAAGAAGCAAGCCACAAAAATCAACTGGTTACACTATTCAAATGTGGTTAAGAGATAGCGGTACTGTTGATTTTCTAACTTTGTGGGAGAATAAGCATAATGAAAAGTTTCTGCCCATTTCGGTGGAATTGAATACTTTAACACCAAAAATATGGATTAAAGCAACCAATTCTATCGGAATTGCTTCAAGACAGGGAAAGAATGGTGGGACATATGCACATAAGGAAATAGCAATGCATTTTATGTGCTGGTTATCCGCAGATATGATGTTAAATGTCATAGAAAAATACTTGGAGGTAATGAATGATGAGAAAGATAACTGAAATTCCGGCCACAATTTTCAAACAGTCAACAGACATACATAAGCAATATAGAGTGGCAGCATACTGTAGAGTTAGTACAGATAAAGAAGAACAAGAGAATAGCCTTGAAAATCAAATTACATATTACAAAAACAAAATTGAGAACACTCCTAATTGGACTTTGGTTGATATTTTCGCTGATTTCGGTATAAGTGGAATGAATGATAAAAACAGAATTGAATTTCAGAGAATGATAGAGATGTGTAATAAAGGAAAAATAGATTTGATTATAACAAAGTCAATTTCACGATTTGCAAGAAATACCGTTGATTGTCTAACACATGTGAGAAAACTAAAAGCGAACGATATTGGAGTCATTTTTGAAAAAGAAGGTATAAATACACTTGATGCAGTTAGTGAAACATTTCTAACATGGTTTAGTGCTTTTGCTCAAGCTGAAAGTGAGTCACTTAGCCAAAATGTAACCAGAGGTAAAAGGATGGGGTATAAGGAAGGAAAGTTTACTTTTCCTCCATTCTTATATGGATATGATAGAGGTGATGGAATAACTCCTGTTATAATTCCCGAACAGGCAGCAATCGTTCGCAAAATCTTTAATATGTACTTGGAGGGAAATTCCATAGGAAGAATTAAGAAGTGGCTTAACGATAACAACATAGAAACAGCAAAAGGTATAGGCGAATGGAGCGAATCAACTGTGTCTGGAATATTAAAAAATGAAAAATATAAAGGTGATGTACTCCTTCAGAAAAGTTATACGGTCGATTATCTCACAAAAACAATGGCTAAAAACAAGGGAGAGGTAACAAAATATTATATTGAAAATAACCATGAAGGAATTGTGTCACGGGAAATATTTGATATGGTGCAAGAAGAGATTCAACGACGTGCGAATTTGTATAGTAGCATAAGTACAAGTAGATACAGTTCTGAATATGCTTTAACAGGTAAGGTGATTTGCGGAGAATGTGGCAGTAAGTATAGACGTGTAACGAAATCAAAGAGAGGTAAGAAGAAAATAGTATGGAGATGCATTGAGAGATTAAACAACGGGACCCGTAACTGTAAACAGTCACCAACCCTTTTGGAAGAAACACTGCACAATGCTATATTGAATAGCATAATGGATATTTTGAAAAATTCAGAAGATGTTAAAGAAACTGTAAAAAGAGAAATTGAGGCTATTATCTTTAAGGATGATGAGTATAATATGCAGGTTATTAAAGCTAATATACGAAAACATGAAAAAGAATTAAATATGCTGAGAAATATTCTAAAGGAAACCGAAGACAGAGAATTTTATGTAAGTAAAATGTGTACTGTAGAATCTCAAATAACAGAATTAAATGAAAAACTCAAATATGCCGTTTTACCTGATGGTGCCATAATGAAACATATAGAAGAAATTATTGATAGTACGGACTTAAATATGAATGAGTATTTCAATAAGATTGTTAGAATGGTGATTGAGTCGATAAGTATTATATCCCAAGATAAAGCAAAAATTAAATATATCGGGGGTATAGAAAAAATGTTAATTTTATAAAAAGTTTAAACATGTTAGTTGAATTGTTATAGAAGGTATGGTATAATTTAGGTGGATCCAAGTAATGAGTGAAAGAAATTCTTGACAAATCGGATGATTTGTGATATAATATACAATTACATAAATTGAATAGTTTAAATTTGATGGAATTTGGAAAGTCTTTGGACCGAATATTATGAAAGGAAAAATGCCTCGTAAAATTCTCTGCAATTTGGACATAATAATGTTTGATTAAACATATTGTTGCAGAGAAGGGGTGATATGGTGACTGAAATGTGTATTTCTGCAGCTAATTATATTATTGAAAAAGTCAATGAATATAATATGAAACAACCTACACTAAGAACCAAAGTGTGGATGACATCAAAACGATTACAAAAGATATTGTTTTTTAGTGATGTCCTTTATATGTTTGAAAATAGCGGAAGGACTATGTTTAATGATGATTTCTATGCTTGGCCAAGTGGGCCAGTAATTCCATCTGTTTATGACGAGTTTGTTCAATATCAAGAGGGTGAGATGAAACCAAATTTCGATGGAACTCATACACCGTTGGATAATACTATGATAAATGTTCTTGACAGAGTTATAAGTGATACAATGACTTTGGACACTAGTGAACTGATCTCAAAAAGTCATGAGAATGGTGGACCGTGGCAAAGTATATACGATGAAAATGAGTATAAGCTTATTAGTAAAGAGGCTATATATGATTATTATACTCGTAATCCTGTTCCTTACGGAACATCAAACTAATATACTTTAAAGGAAGAACTATCGTGACAATACAAGATATTAATGCTATTGGCGAAAGTGAATTTTGGGTATTATCTGCAGAGAGAACGATTAACATATTGAATTTTATGGATTCTCTTGATTGGTTGGATATTAAAAATGGCAATTTGAGAGAAAACTACGAATTTTGTTCAAAAATGTTAGATACTGTTGAATTTAGAATATCTTGCGATGATTATTCTGATATAAAGGATGATAGTAGTCAACAAAATTACTTAATGCTTAAAATCATAAGAGTTCAGAGTAAAATTTCGATGTATAGAATGCTTCTTTTTCAAACTGATGCCAATATTGAAATTCAAAATAAAACACAAAGTACAAAAGAATATATAGCTGATCAATACAAAGAGTTTTCTAATGATATTGATCAAAGTATTAAAACTGCACAGGACAAAATCGAGCCACATATAATTGCGACCATTTTGACCATTATGGGTGTTTTTTCGGCAGTAATAACTATTATAATGTCTGTGGTAATTACATCTAGCTCCTGGTTGAATAATGCAACAGGTGCATTTGCGGTATTGGCTATTATAGTTCCTAATATTGTAACACTCGTTTCATCTACGATACTACTTGAAATAGTTTTTAGCAGAAAAAATGAAAATATAATAGTTGTTTCTTCGGACAAGTGGAATGCCAATTTGGGTGTAGAGAAAGCTTTAAGGAAGTCAAGGCGGTTGATGGCTTATTCTGTTACAATGATGATCTTGTCTTTGATCATTCTTATTGGTTTTTCGTTATATGAGATTGATAATACAACTGAACCACACACTCGATATATTTTACAACCACATATGTATCATTGCATCGAAGTAAAAAACGAAGAAAAGAATTCTATTGATAAAGTGATTGAATTTAAACATAATCAACATAATTATCAATTTAAATACGACGATGATTATTTCCATAATAAAAATGAATTGTTTTTCTGCGAAGACCATAAAATATTAGAATAGTATTTACATATAATTTCCAATAATGTAATATTGAATTGAACAAAATAGAATATCCGCCTAAATAAACGGATATCTATTTCCTGCACGAGGACCAAAATCGACATTCTTTGCCATAGGAATGTCGATTTTATTTATTACCTTTTTACTCTTCACATTTCCCTAAAAAGGCCTTGTCAATTTTGGGTGAGTAAGGTAATAGTAAATAAGGAAGAAGTTAATGTGGATTTGCTTACGCAAAGCTTATTCTTAATTCCTCGAATTCGGGGGGATTTAAATTCAAATTGGAATCCTTGTAAAATAATAGCTTGAATGGTGGCATCTAAACCGTTCGGCTCTTCCAAAAATCGACATTCTTCGACAGAGGAATGTCGATTTTACTTATTACTTATTCACTCTTCACTATTCCCTAAAAAGCACTTGTCGATTTTTGGAAAGTAATAAGTAATAGTGAAGAAGGAAGAAGTCAATATTGCTTTGCTAATGCAAAGCTTATTTTTATATGTCATCTAAAGCATTCAGTTCTTCCAAAAGAAAAGCACACCGGTTGGCGTGCTTTTTTATATCTTGATACACTTTTTTAACATTCCTGTGTTATCATAAAACTGAAAGGAGTGATTTTATGAAACGTATTTTAGCTTTGTGCACGATTATGGCGTTGCTTTTTGTAGGTTGTGCATCCGCTGATAAGGAAATGTATGAGACGTTTACTGCAACGGTGCAGGAAATCGAAGCCTATGATGCAGAGTGGCAGAAAAACGCAATGACTCAATTAGATCTCAACACGTTCAGTCAAACGTCGTATATTAAATGGGATACGCTTTTAAATGACATTTATCAATATTTGGAGAAAGCCCTCCCTGCGGATGAATTTGAAGTTTTGGAATCCGAACAAATCCAATGGATTAAGGAAAAAGAAGAGGCAATAGAAAATGCCACAAACGAGTGGTCAGGTGGCTCTGGCGAAGCGATGGTACATTTTGGAACTGCGGCAGAGTATACCAAAGATCGTTGCTATTACTTATTAACTTATATTTCTAACTAACGACTGCGAACGCAGTCGTTTTTTACTGCTTGTTTCTGGAAATGGCAGACATAAAACTTGCTTGAAATGGGAGAAAGATGAGTAGCGAGTTTTGAACACATCCGTCTTTGCATAAATATATGATAGTGTCTTACGTAATCGAGGAGAAGTCTATTTAAAAGAACAAACACTTAACTTGCAAGTTTTTATTGACAAACTTGCAAAAATAGGCTATAATTGTGGTAACAAAAGTGCAAAACGAGTTTAAAACGAATAATTAGAGCTATGCACTTACAAAAAGGAGGCGTAATGATGAAAGATTTAAAGAATTTGCCCTTGTTGTTATTAGACAACAGCAGTATGATGTCAGTGCTGAATGAAGGAACTTTTGAATGTGTCAATCTTTCCTTTGAAGAGGCGAAACATTTGCTGGAAATTCATGACGAGGATAATGTGTTAAGATGCTTTGCTAACACAGAGATTGAAACGATTATTTTTGATTACATCGGTGCAACGAAGCGGAATTTTGAGTATAAGCGAATTCGCAACATGCGCCCTGGTCAGGATGCTATCGTCTTTAAGCTTTACGTCACGCCTTCGGAAACGAAACCGATTATTCAGGCGGATGACGGCGTAGAGGCTAAAAAAATTCAAAATGTTTATGTTTATTGTCAGCATTTGATTCGTGTAAAGTAAAGAAAAGCAACCTATAAGGTTGCTTTTTTATTACATACTGCGATTTATACAAGAATTCTTTCGTGGTGATTTGATTCGTGGTAGTTTTTTAAAGTTGCCTATATCGCAATGGATAAGCGCGGTACTTATTTTAGTGAGTACTTGATTTTTTGCATTTTTAGAGTGCGAAATGCGAAAAGGCAAATTAAACATGGTATCAGTTTTGTGGCAAAACTATTGTCATCTAAACCCTTCGGCTCTTTCAATAAAAAGGAACGCAAACTGCGTTCTTTTTTTATTGGTGGAAAATTAATCGAGTGACTCGAAGCCTGAGAGGGCACGAGCCATAATGAAAACAATTGATAATTGTTTTCAGGCGAGTGGTGCGTAGGCGGGTACCGAAATGCGAAGCATTTGGGACGTCAAGCAGGTAAGGTGCAGAGCACCTGTGTCCCTGAAGGCCCACCAGAAAAAAGCACCAATCTTGATACAAGATTGGTGCTTTTTTATCAACGAAATAAATCCTGCGGATTTGTGAAATACCCTTCGTGCGTGAAATATTGCTCCGCAATGTGAAATACGCCTACGGCGTGTGAGGATTTATTTCATTTCACTTGATGCAAATTATCAAATTTCACAATTTCGATAGAAATTATTTCATATCAACGAAGTTGATATTTCATTAAAATATCGTGGCATCTAAATTATTTACATTTCCCACGCAAGCACCATCCGCAAGGGTGGTGCTTTGGTGCGCTGAACATTTCAGCAGGCTTTTTTAGCCAATCTTTTAACCGTAATAACTATTCTTCATATTTGTTTTGCTATTCATTCTGTATTTCAAAGGAGGCATACCATAGCGTTGTTTAAATCGTCGTATAAAATTTGTGTATTCCAAAAATCCGCTTTCTATACATATTTGCATAACTGTAAGTTCAGAACACCTGAGTAAATTACATGCGTATTCGAAACGCAGGTTGTTTATGTGTTCTTTGAAAGTTATACCTGTTTTTTGTTTAAAGTAGAATGAAAAATATGGGGAAGAATACCCTATGTATTTTGCCACTTCATTTAAAGATATATTGTCACGAAAATGATTGAGCATGTAAAGTTCTGCTACGGAAATAGGAGTTAAATCTGTAATTTTAGTTTTTTCGGTAACTTTGCAAATTTTTGCAATAATACTGTTTAAAAGCAGTGATGCATAATTTGTATCGTCGCTGCTTTTTGCGATTTCTCCGAGCAGTGTTTCGAAAAAAACCATATCTTCTTTTTTGATTTGTAATGCTGTAGGAAAAACATCGGAAGTTACTCTTGAAAGATATTTAAAATCACATATATTTTCGGTAAACATAATGTTATACATTTTAACATTTTTTACATCTAGTGTGTGGAAATTGACGGGTGTCATGAAAAATAACATTCCGGGTTTTACATCATATGTTATACCATCTATCGTATAAGTTCCTTTTCCTGAAATAATTAGTTCTATTTCATAAAATTCATGCCAATGGGTGTCATAACTTCCATTAAAATCTTTTTTGACAACAGAAAAGCTTCCGTTTGTTATATTATCGTGTTTTGTTAGACGATTTATCATAATAATCACCTAGAATATAATATCAAAAATATTAAAAAAAGTCAATATAAGCAATAAAAAAGCAAGGCAAATTTAGATTTGTGTATGATATTATAAAACATAGAGGTGATATACTATGATTTATACTGGAATAGATATTGGCGGTACAAAATGTTCAGTTGTAACCGGAAATGAAATTGGTAAAATATTAAGTAAGGTCAGTTTTGTAACCACTACTTTCGAAGATACTTTTGAAAGAATAGTAAAAGAACTTGAAAATATTGAAAAAGGCGCGGCAATAGGTATTAGTTGCGGAGGACCATTAGATTCGGATGCAGGAATTATATTGGCTCCGCCTAATTTGCCTGATTGGAAGAATATAGAAATCGTGAAAATACTGGAAGATAAATTTGGAATACCGGTATTTTTGCAAAACGACGCAAATGCATGTGCTCTTGCTGAGTGGAAATTCGGCGCAGGCAAGGGGGCAAAAAATATGGCTTTTTTGACTTTTGGTACTGGTTTAGGTGCCGGGCTTATATTAAACGGTAAGCTATATAGCGGAACTAACGGGAATGCCGGTGAAATAGGAAATATTCGCCTTACAGATGACGGACCTGTTGGTTTTGGAAAAGCAGGCTCATTTGAAGGTTGGTGTTCAGGTGGAGGAATAAGTAGGTTTGGAGAAATATATGCACAGAGCAAAAATGTGTCATATCGTGATGAAAATGGCAACATAACTGCGAAAAGTATAGCTCAGGCAGCTGAGATGGGAGATGAAGATGCCCGTTATATATACTTCAATTGCGGGAAAATGCTTGGTAAAGGGCTTGCAATACTTATAGATACGCTGAATCTTGAAAAAATAGTTATAGGGAGTGTATTTGAAAGAAGTGGACATCTTATGACAGAAAGTATGGAAGAAGTTCTTAAGGAAGAATGTATATGCAGTTCTAAAAAAGTATGTGAAATTGTTCCTGCAAAGCTTGGTGATACTTTGGGGGATATAGCAGCACTTAGTATTGCAATCAACAATTCTTGTAGTAATGAACTTTTACAGCGGTATCCGGAACTTGAAGCATGCATAGATGATGTTGATAGAGCAGGAAAGATCATTAAGGATACCTATAAAAACGGTGGAAAGATTTTAGTATGCGGAAACGGAGGAAGCGCAGCGGATTGCGAACACATTGTTGGTGAATTGATGAAGGGATTTTTATTAAAAAGAACTGTAAAGGATGAATGCATACCCGAAGATTTAAGGAAAAATCTGCAAGGTGCATTGCCGGCAATTTCGCTACCAAGTCAAAGTGCGATACTTTCTGCATTTGCTAACGATGTTGAACCTGATATGGTATATGCACAACTTGTATATGGATATGCAAACGAAAACGACTTGTTGATAGCGATTACAACATCGGGAAATTCAAAAAATATAGTGTATTCTGCACGTGTTGCAAAGGCAAAAGGTGCAAAAGTATTAGGGTTTACCGGTGCCAAAGAAAGTAACCTTTCTGAAATTGCAGATGTAACTATAAAAGCCCCCGAAACAGAAACTTATAAAATACAGGAATATCATCTGCCAATTTATCATTATCTCTGTGCAGAGGTTGAGAAACATTTTTTTGCAGAGGAATAAACCGTTAAACCGAATTTTTCTGTATTCTATATTGAAGAGGTGACGTGCCAAAGACTTCTCTGAATTCTTTTATAAAGTGAGAAACAGTTGAGTAGCCAAGCATATCTGATATTTCCTGAACGGAAATATCGCCGTATTTAAGATAAGATCGGGCTCTGTCAAGGCGAATCCGGTTTCGGTACTGAACGGGGGAAAGGCCGGTATAAAGTTTAAACTGTTTCCTGAAATAAACCTCGCTTACGCCGCAAAAATCTGCCAGAGTGCTTACAGCAGGGTTTTCTGATATATGCTCGGAAATATACTCAATGCAGTCAATTATTCGTTTTGGAATATTTTTTTTAATGGTGTGTGAAGCCAGAGCACAAAGTATTTCAAGAAGTAAAATTTTGTTTCTTACAAGCGGACGAAGAACATCGAAGGTAAGGCACTGCTGAAAAAGCATAGGAACAGATTCATCGGAAAAAGAATGATATATTTGTATTGTATCACAAAGAGATATATGCTCTCTTTGTTCATCAAATAGATAAAAATTTATGCCAATAGTGTATGCCCCGGGCTCTTCGTCAGTTATCTGTACACTATATTCGGCGTTTATGGGAGTGTAAACTACATCTCCGCTGTGTGCAACAAACTGGTTGCCGCTTTTATCGGTGTATGTAAAAGTATAGCCATTTATATACAGAAAAAGATGATATTTTTTGGGCGAGCCAAAAAACTGAACACTTTTTGTACTGTGCCATACCTGACGCAGAGAATTTAAGAAAACAGCATCAAATTTTTCGTTAACAAGGTCATTTGCAGCACATATTTTCATAAAAACCCTCCTTAAAATACATAAACATTATATCATTTCCTGCATATGAGGTCAATAATTAGTTTCGAAAAACGATATTTTTGTATGCAAAAAAATATATTATTTATCGTATTTTTATGTTATTATGTAGAAAAAGGAGGTTTCGATATGAAACAAACAGATTGGAAAATTGTATACACATCTTATACAGGAGCAGAAAAACATGCGGTAAATCTTTTGTCTAAAGAAACCGGCAGAAATTTAATTCGTGAAAAGGGCGAATACAGACTTCATGTTCTTCCTTGTGAAAAAGAGGGTTGCAAGGTGCCTGTAAATGGCTTTTTTGTAGGATGCTATAATGAAAGTAAAGTAATTAAAAACTATGTTAAAGCTGACGAGGTTCCTGAAAACGGATATCTTGTAAAGGTTATAAAAAATCCCGATAACGAAGAGGGCAGATTTGTAATTTTAACTGCTCATTCAAAAGAAGAAGTTTTTTATGCGGCAGTAAGTTTTCTTGATGATTATGTTCCGCAGCACGCACCAAGATTTGCGGTAAACCCAATGCCTGACTGGCTTTACGACAAGCCCCTTCCTGAGTGCAGCTATACAGAGATTTCTGACAATAAAACAAGAAGTATTTTCACATGGGGACACTCAACAAATAACTTCAGAGAATACATTGACAATATGGCAAGACAGAAATTTAACGAGCTTATTTTGTGGAACGACTATATTCCTGTAAACATTGAAGATATTATTGATTATGCTCATTCATATGGCATTAAAGTGGTTCTCGGATACAGCTGGGGCTGGAAAGAAATTGCGAAAAAAGCAACAAGCATTACCCCTGAAGAAATTGAAAAGGTTAAAGAGCTTTCAATTGCAGAATATGTAAATAACTACTCAGCTATCAATTGTGATGGTATTTACTTCCAGTCATTTACAGAGAGAAAAGACAATACTATTGAACAGGGTAAAATTGCAAAAGTTGTTACTGATATGGTAAACGATATTGCCGCTAAGCTCTGGGAAATTACTCCTGATTTGAGAATTATTTTCGGCCTTCACGCAAGTTCTGTAAGAAACGAGCTTGATATAATCGAAAAAGTAAATCCACGTATGGAAATTTTGTGGGAAGACTGTGGCGATTTCCCTTACAACTACGAAACAACTATTGAAAGCGAAGAAACATTTGCAGAAGCGATTGAGTTTACTAAAAAGCTTTTAAACCTCAGAGGCGGCAAAGGAGTTGGCCTTGCATTTAAAGGCGTTATGATGCTTAACTGGGATAACTTTATTTATCAGCCCGGCCCTTACGTAATGGGTGAAAACTCGTCTGAAATAGCCGACCACGACAGAGCGGTAAGAACAAAAGCCTGGAAAATTTACTCGGCAGAATGGCTTAAGAGCGGCAAATATGCACACGAGATGTTCAAAGTTATAAAAGAAAACAAACTCGGAGAAGTAAATATGTGTATGGCAGGTACATTTGATGGCGGAATTTATTTCCCTGTTGCCCTTTGTGCACAGATGTTCAGAAACTGCGATGAAGACTACCAGAAAATTGTTGAAAATGTTATGCGCAGAGAATGTGTTAATGTAGAATAAATTATTAAAAAGAGCGGTTTTGCAAAATAGCGGAATCGCTCTTTTTTATTTGTTGACAAAAGGTTTTTTGTGTGTTATAATAACTCTCGGTGCAAAAAGTTGACAGCGGCAGTTGGTCGTTGTTTTTTTGCGGATTTTATGAAATTATATATTAAAAAGGAAGCGAATAAAATGAGTACTTTATTATCAGTTTCAATAGCCTTGCTTGCCGGGCTTTTGATGACAAGAGTTTTTAAACCACTCAGGTTACCATCGGTAACTGCATATCTTATTGCGGGCATACTCATTGGCCCTTACTGCATTGGTGCACTGGGAATTGAAGGCCTTGGCTTTGCCAGCGGCGAAGCTGTTGCAGCCCTTGGCTTGATTTCTGAAGTTGCCCTTGGATTTATTGCTTTTTCTATCGGAAGCGAATTCAGGCTTTCCGAGCTTAAAAAAACAGGTAAACAGGCTTTGGTTATTGGTATACTGCAGGCACTTGTTGCGGCACTTTTAGTTGATGTTGCACTTTATGTTGTACATATTATAATGCCTGATAAGCTCACAGTTTCACAGGCAATAACTCTTGGTGCAATTGCAACAGCAACTGCTCCTGCGGCAACACTTATGGTTGTTCGTCAGTACAAGGCAAAAGGCCCTCTTACTGATTTGCTTCTTCCTATCGTAGCACTTGATGATGCCGTTGGTCTTATAGTGTTCGCAGTATCCTTTGGTATTGCACGTTCACTTCTTGAAGGCGCAGTTGATATGGTATCAATCTTTATAAATCCGATTGTAGAAATTTTCTGCTCTTTGGCACTTGGTGCAGTTATGGGATGGATTTTAACACAGCTTGAAAAGCTTTTCAATTCTAATACAAACCGTCTTAATATGACAATTGCGTTTGTGTTCCTTACAGCGGCACTTTCTATGATTGATTTCCATGTTGGAGCTATTCACGTAAGCTTTTCCTCGCTTCTTGTGTGTATGATGCTTGGAACAGTTTTCTGCAACATTTGTCCTTTATCAGAAGATTTGATGGAGAAAACCGACAGATGGACATCGCCTCTTTTTGCGCTTTTCTTTGTAATCAGCGGTGCAGAACTTGAGCTTGGCGTATTTGCAGACTGGGCAATTGTAGTAATCGGTATTATATACATTATTTTCCGTTCACTTGGTAAATACTTTGGAGCCTATGGAAGTGCAAAAATGACAAAATGCTCACCTGAAATTTGCAAATACCTTGGTATAACCCTTTTACCACAGGCAGGTGTTGCTCTTGGTATGTGTTCAATTGCAGCAGCTCAGATGCCGGGTCAGGGCAATCTTATAAGAAATATTACTTTGTTTGCAGTGTTGATATACGAGTTGTTTGGTCCAATACTTACAAGATGGGCGCTTACAAAAGCAGGCGATATTAAACCTATGTCTGACGAAGTTAAAATGCGCCGCCAGACTAAACTTGAAATGGCAAAAAAATCATCAGATAAGTAAGACGCAAAGTAAACCCCCGAATTTTATTCGGGGGTTTTATAAGGAATGGAGATAATCATTTTGAAAAAAACTTTTTTAGAAACACTTAATTATTTGAAAACGCTGATAATATGGATAATTGTGGCCGCGGTTGTTGGAATTATAGGCGGAGTTATCGGAAGTATATTTCATATCAGTATAGATATAGCTACTGAATACCGCATGGAAAACGGCTGGATAATATATCTTCTGCCCTTAGGCGGAATTATTATAGCTGCTTTTTATGGCATTTTTAAATCTAAAGGTAAAATTGATACAAACCGTGTTTTGGAAGCCGTTAAAAGCGATGAAAAAGTACCCCTTGTAATGGCGCCACTCATTTTTGTAAGCACAGTGATAACTCATTTGCTTGGTGGCTCAGCAGGACGTGAAGGAGCGGCTCTTCAGCTTGGCGGGAGTATTGGCTACAATGTGGGTAAAGTATTCAGATTTAGAAAAGATAATATGCACATAATTGTTATGGCAGGAATGAGTGCAGTTTTCGCCGCACTTTTCGGCACCCCCTTAACTGCGGCATTTTTTGCTATTGAAGTTGTAGCGGTTGGCGTGTGGCATTATGTGGCGCTTGTGCCATGTGTGGTTTCGGCCCTTGTGGCATCACAAACAGCGCTTTTCTTCGGGCTTCATCCGGTAAAATTTACACTTGCCTCGTTTGGAGGCATCACTCCTATGCTTGTTGGTCAGGTTGTAATTTTAGCGGCACTTTGTGCGGTTGTAGGTATTTTATTTTGCCTGTCAATTCATAACTGTGAACACATAATGGAAAAATACTTGAAAAATAAGTATTTAAGAGCCGCTGTTGGTGGTGCAATTATAGTTTTGCTGACAATTTTGGTTGGCCGCGATTATAACGGCGCAGGAATGGATATTGTTGGAAAAGCAATTTCCGGAGAAGTAAAATATGAAGCATTTATATTAAAAATACTGTTTACTGCAATTACCATATCGGCAGGCTTTAAAGGTGGAGAAATTGTTCCGGCATTTTTTATTGGTTCAACATTTGGCTGTGCAGCCGGTGCACTTTTGGGGATGAATCCGGCTTTTGCCGCGGCAATTGGTTTTGTGGCGCTGTTTTGCTCGGTTGTAAATTGCCCGTTAGCTTCAATAATACTGTCAATAGAAGTGTTCGGAGCGGAAGGAGTTTTGCTTTTTGCTCTGGCCTGCGGCGTAAGCTATATGCTTTCAGGATATTTTGGGCTTTACAAAAGCCAGAAAATAGTGTATTCTAAACTTGATGAAGAAATGGTTGACATCAGCACTAAATAAAAAGGAAAGATATTATGAAAAACAAAATTATTAACACAGTTTTTATAGTATGCATATTCATTTTTTTACTTGCAGGGCTTTGCCGTACTGTTTTTATGCCTAAAGATCTTAACACTTACGAAAACAGATATGCAAAGAAAATGATTTCGCCTGCAGTTGTAAATCTTTTGGATGGAACATTTCAGGATACCACTGAAAGTGCACTTGCAGACCAGGTGTTTTTTGCCGAAGGAATGAAAAAGGCATATAACGACACGAACGCACGCTATACACAGCCTTTTCTGAATGCAATTTCTAGAGCTTCCGAAAAAATGAAATATATGAAATTGGGCGATGTAAATCTTTTTGGAGAAAATCTTGTTTACAGCCCAAGCGATTTTGCTATTATAGAGTCGGCCCTGGAGAAAAAAGCAAACGATCTTAACGCAATGTTTGACAGACACAAAGATATAGAGTTTTATATGTATTATATAGAAAAAGATACAGATATAAACTTTGAAACCAACGAGAAAGTTGGAGCATACGAATATCTTTACGAAAATATAAATCTTCCTGATAATAAGAAAGCTCGTTTTAAAACTGACAGTTTTAAAGATTTTAAAGAAAACTTTTATGTTACCGACCACCACTGGAATGCCACAGGCTCGTACAAGGGATATTGTGAAGTTTTTAACCTGCTTGAGTGCACAGGTAAAAAAATTGAGCCAATCGACAGTTCAGCTTTGCCCGGAGCTTTCAAAGGTTCAAAAACCCAGGGAGAAAAAACAGCTGCTTACAGCGAAGAATTTGTGGTAAACAGATTTGATTTTCCTGAAATGAAAATAAAAATAAATGGCGCTGATGCAGAAGATTATGGTCAGCAGCAAAACTATAAAGTAGGCAAAGAAGAAAACCCAAGCTACGCTTTGTATTACGGCGACGATATGGGAGAGATAATATTCGACACCGGAGATAGCAGTAAAGAAAGCATTCTTTTGATAGGCGAATCTTACGATAATGCAATTTTAAAGCTTATTGCATCACATTTTAATAAAACTTATTCAATAGATTTGCGTTTTTACACTGCATATATGGGAAAAGAGTTTCATCTTGCAGAGTATTTGAGAAAAAACAACATTAAAAAAGTATTGCTTATAGGAAATATTGACTATTATGTAAGCGACGAATTTACTCCGGAGGATTAAAAAATGGTATTCAGTAGTTTAACATTTTTATATTTGTTCTTACCTGTTACGGTTGTTTTGTATTACATATGTAAAAACCACATATATCGCAATACGATTTTGCTTATAGCGTCGCTGTTTTTCTATACGTGGGGGGAGCCAAAATTTGTAATTATGATGCTTTTGGCTTCGTTGATAGCATATGTTGGCGGAATACTTATTGACATTTACGATAAAAAACAAAAACCTGTTATTAAAAAAATCAGCTTTATTATAACCACAATTTTGCTTGTTGCAAATTTGTTTGTATTCAAGTATTTGAATTTCGCGGTTGATAATATCAATTTGCTTTTAACAAAAGATATATCTATTCCGCAAATTGTTTTGCCTATTGGAATAAGTTTTTATACTTTTCAGATACTTTCGTATGTATTTGATTTATACAAAAAAGAAGTTGAGGTGCAGAAAAATTATTTTTATCTTACACTTTATGTAAGCTTTTTCCCTCAGCTTATTGCAGGGCCGATAGTTAGATACAAAACGGTTGAAGAAGAAATTTTAACAAGAAAAGAAACATTTAATGAATTTGTAGAAGGGCTTAAACGTTTTATTTTAGGTCTTGCAAAAAAAGTTATAATTGCAAACAACGTGGCAAGCATTTCAGTTATGATTTATGAAGGCTCGCCGGAAGTTTACGGAACATTTATGTACTGGATTGCGGCAATAGCTTATGCCCTTCAGATATATTTCGACTTTTCCGGTTACAGCGATATGGCAATAGGCCTTGGCAAAATGTTTGGTTTTCATTTTCTTGAAAACTTTAACTACCCATATATTGCCCGCTCTATAACCGATTTCTGGAGAAGATGGCATATTTCCCTTTCAACTTGGTTTCGTGATTACATATATATTCCTATGGGCGGAAACCGCGTTAAAAAAGGCAGATTTATTTTTAATATTTTAACTGTTTGGGCCCTCACAGGCTTCTGGCACGGCGCACAGTGGAACTTTATTATCTGGGGAGTGTACTATGGGGTATTGCTCCTATTTGAAAAACTTGTTTTTGGAAAAGTGCTTGAAAAACTGCCCAAGGCAATTCAGTGGATATATAGCATGTTCTTTGTGCTTATTGGCTGGGTGCTCTTTAATCTTACAGATTCGGGCGATCTTGCGGCAGCACTTGGTATGATGTTCTCGCTTTCACCAACAGATTTTGGTGCAGTTGTAGCAGCAAATGCAGATATTTTAACAGCGTTTGTATATATGCCTTTGGGAATAATATTTATGCTTCCTGTATATCAGAAAATTAAACCTGCAAAAAGTACAGCAGGGTTGATAATCAGAAATGTATGTTACATTGTTTTGCTTTTGATATGTATCACATATACTTTAAGCTCAACATACAATCCGTTTATATATTTCAGATTTTAGCCCGAAGATTAACACCCTTTTATATTGCCTCTCATATAATGAAGTTGAGGTGATATTATGGAAAGTTTGTATCCCGATGCTTCGGCAAGATTTAATGGAAGTGTTTTTGGAAAAGCCGATTTTTTTCAGATGCCAAAAGGCGTATTGATAAAAATACATGTTCATGGTTTGCCGCTTGAAAATGTAACCGATTTTTTTGCACTTCATATTCATGAGGGAAATAGCTGTGATGATGGTTTTTCGAAAACAGGCGGGCATTATAACCCATTAAATATGTCACATCCAAGACACTCAGGCGATTTACCGCCACTTTTATCAAATGGCGGCGAGGCATATATGACCGTTTTGACAAATCGCTTTACACTTGACGAGGTAACAGGGAAAGCTATTGTTATTCATAGCGATAGCGACGACTTTTATTCACAACCTGCAGGCAATCCGGGAATAAAAATTGCCTGTGCCATCATAGAACAAAATAAAAGCTGAGGACCTTTTTCCTCAGCTTTTGATTGTTTCACCTGTTAAATTAAATGTTCCAACCTCGGTTATTTTAACATCGCAGAAAGAACCAATAAGCGATTTGTCGCCTTCAAAATTAACAATTTTATTACCCTCTGTTCTGCCTGTTAAAACAAGGCTGTTTGTTTTGCTTTCGCCTTCAACCAAAACTTTTTCAATATTTCCAAGCATTGCCTGATTTTTTTTAAGAGAAATTTCATTCTGCACATCAAGCAGCATTTGAAAATTATTCTTTTTCTCTTCATCGCTTATAACATCTGCCATTTTTTCGGCAGGAGTTCCTTTTCGCGGGGAGAAAATAAACGAGAAAATCATATCAAACTGAACTTTACGCAAAACGTCGAGTGTTTCGTAAAAATCCTCAGTGGTTTCGCCGGGAAAGCCAACAATAATATCGGTTGTTAAAGTAATATCCGGCATTGCCGATTTAACTGCAAAGGCCTTTTCCAAAAACCATTCTTTTGTATATTTGCGGTTCATAGCTTTTAAAACTGCATTACTTCCTGCCTGCAGCGGAAGATGAAGGCTTTTGCAAATGTTGTCACGCTCTGCCATAACGCGTATAACGCTGTCTTTTATATCTTTCGGGTGAGAGGTCATAAATCTTATGCGCTCAATACCCGTGTCACTTACTTTTTCAAGAAGAGAAGCAAACCTGTCGCCGCCACCGCCAAAAGAGTTAACGTTTTGCCCAAGCAGCATAACTTCTCTTGCGCCGTTTCCCTTTGCGGCAATAACCTCGTTTAGTATATCTTCTTCACTTCGGCTTCGCTCTCTGCCGCGAACATAGGGAACTATGCAGTACGAACAAAAGTTGTTGCAGCCATACATAATAGGTACATTAACTTTTAAACTGCTTTTTCTGTAAGTGGGAACGCCTTCGTGTATTTCGGCGTCTTCCTCGGTTAAGAAAGCCTTCTGTCGCGTTTCTAAAACCCCCAGAAGGAGAGTTGGAAACTTGTGCAAAGAGTTTGTGCCAAAAACAATATCAACCTGCCTGAAGGTGCTTTTAAGGCGTTTTACGTTATGTTCCTCATTTGCCATGCATCCGCAAAGAGCAATAACCATTGAAGGGCGCATTTCTTTAAGCGGTTTAAGTGCACCAAGCATACCATAAACCTTTTTTTCGGCATTTTCTCTTATGGCGCAGGTATTAAAAATAACCAGATCGGCATTTGAAGGGCTTTCGGTAAAGCCGTATCCCATTTCTGAAAGCAAACCAGCTATTTTCTCGCTGTCGTTTTCGTTTTGCTGACAACCAAATGTGTTAATAAGCGCAAGAGGTTTTTTGTTGCCCCAGAATGAGTCAACTTTTTTAATGTTTTCCATATATTAATCCTCAAATTTATTCAAGAATGCTTTGATTCTTGGAGAATCAATTTCTCCGGAGAATACTTTTTCGGGAACATCGTCTACTAAAACAACGCCGTCGTCCATAAAAACAACCCTGTCGGCAACTTCTTTTGCAAAGCTCATTTCGTGAGTTACAATAATCATTGTCATATCCTGAGCGGCAAGAGATTTTATAACCTTTAAAACCTCGCCGGTAAGCTCAGGGTCAAGGGCTGAGGTTGGCTCGTCAAAAAGCATAACCTTAGGGCGCATTGCAAGGGCACGGGCTATTGCAACCCTCTGCTGCTGACCGCCGGAAAGCTCGCAAGGATACGCATTTACCTTTGCAGTAAGGCCTACATCTGCCAAAAGCTCCATTGCATAGTTGTTGGCTTCTTCCTGGGATTCGCCGTTAACAAGAACTGGCGCTTCGGTTATATTTTTAAGAACTGATTTTTGCGGGAAAAGGTTAAAATTCTGAAAAACCATACCCATTTTTTTAATAATAGGGCGAATTTGTTTTTCGGGAATATATTTTCCGTTTTCAACCAGAATATCCCCGTCAATTTTAATTGTTCCGCTTTGAACGGTTTCAAGCTTATTAAGGCAGCGAAGAAAAGTTGATTTACCGCTGCCTGAAGGGCCGATAATTGCAACAACTTCGCCTACATCAATTTTAAAATCAATATTTTTAAGTACGTCAAGCTTGCCAAAGCTTTTACATACGTTTTTAGCTTCGATTATGGTCATATAAAAACCCCTTTTCTAACTCTTGTAATAATCCATTTTCTTTTCTATGTATCCGAAAATCAATGTTAAAATGCCGTTAAAGGCAAGGTAAAACAGGCCGGAATAGAAAAGAGGCCAGAGAATATGGGCGCTGTTCATAAAGCGTTTTGCGTTCCAGGTTATTTCGTAAATCATAATTGTATTTGCAAGGGAAGTATCTTTAACAAGTGTTAAAAACTCGTTGCTCATAGGCGGAATTATGCGTTTTATAACCTGCATTAAAATAACCTTGAAAAATACTTGTGACTTTGTCATACCAAGAACAAACCCGGCTTCATACTGCCCCTTCGGAATACCTTCAATGCCGCCACGGAAAATTTCGGAAAAGTAGCAGGCATAGTTTAAAACAAAGGCAATCATAACGGCAACGAATGTATTCATTCCGTCAATTCCCAAAAGGCCCGGGCCAAAGCCGAACACAATAAGCTGGAGCATAAGAGGAGTTCCTCTTATAACCCATATAAGTAATTTGATTGGCCACTTAATAATGGCAAAGCGGCTCATAGAACCAAAGGAAATAATAAGCCCCAGTGGAAGCGCCATTAAAAGTGTGAGCGAAAATATTTTAAATGTTGTCCAAAGGCCTTCTAAAAGGCTTAGGGTAACTGTTATAAACATTGACATATTAACATCCTTTAAAGTGCTTAAAAAGGCAGAAAAAATTCTGCCTTTTTAATAAAATCGTTATTATTCAGCTGAATATTAAAGTGCGAGGTTGAGCTCGTATTTTTCAGCAAGTTTATCAAGTGTGCCGTCAGCTTTAAGTTCGTCGATAATAGCGTTTACTTTTTCAGTAAGGTCAGAATCTTTTCTGAAGCCGATGCCGTATTCTTCTGAAGTAAGTTCGAGGGAATATGTAAGGCTGTCGTAGCTTGTGCCTTCAGCTGTCATAGATTTTGCCATTGTAATATCGATAACGCAAGCATCTGCCTGACCACCGATTACAGCTAAAAGTGCATCTGTCTGAGCTGCAACTGGTGTGTATGCGCCGTCAAGACCGTTGTCTTTGATAGCAGCTTCGCCTGCTGAACCAGCTTCTGCAGCAAATTTAAGGCCTTTAAGGCTTTCAACATCTTTGTAATCTGCAATTTTGTCTTTAGCCATTACAACAACCTGTGCATTTTTAACGTAAGCTTTTGATACAGCGCAGTTTGCTTTAACTTCGTCAGAAATTGTCATACCGTTCCAGATACAGTCAATCTGGTTTGCATCAAGAGTAACAAACTTTGTGTCCCAGTTGATTTCTTTAAACTCAGGTGTAACACCAAGTTTTGCACAAACAGCTTCAGCAAATTCTGTGTCAAAACCTGTAAGTTTGCCATCTTCCATGTAGTTCATTGGTTCGTAGATTGTGTAACCGATAACGAGTTTGTCATCAGCTTTGTTGCCACATGCACAAAGTGAGAAGAGCATGAGAGCAGAAAGTAATACTGCAAGTAATTTTTTCATAATAATTCTCCTAATCTTATTTTATTTGTCTTTTGACATTAACAATAATACCACTTTACTCCGATAAAGTCAATAGAAATTTATTTTTTTACAACTGAAGCTCGTACATTATGTTTGAAATTACCGAAAGACCGGCGGTTTCTGTGCGAAGAATTCGCTTTCCAAGGGAAACCAAAGCTGCTCCTTTTTCTTTTGCCACTGCCGCTTCCTCGGGGTCAAACCCGCCTTCGGGACCTATCATTATGCCAACGCTTTTCGGGGCTTTGCCGCGAAGGGCATCTTTTAAAGTTATATCTTTGCAATCTTCATAGGCCATAATGGCAATATCGTTTTTCAGCATATCCTGCAAAGCTTCATCAAAGTCAACAGGTGCAGTAATCTCTGGAATAATTCCCCTGCCCGACTGCTTTGCCGCCTCAAGAGATATTTTTTGAAAACGGTCGAACTTGCCTTTTGCTGCGGCAACAGTTCTGCGGCTGTTAAAGGGAACAATTTTTACTGCACCAAGCTCAACACATTTCTGGATTATAAGGTCCATTTTTGCGCCTTTTGGAACGCCTTGATAAAGAGTAACCAAAACATCGCTTTCGTTTTGATTTTCCTCACGGCTTATAATATCGCAAATAACTTCTTTTTTTGAAATTGAAGAAATTTTGCATAAATAATCAGCTTTATCGCCGTCGCATATAGTAAGCTCGTCGCCTTCGCGCATACGCAGTACACGGCTTATGTGCAAAACATCTTCGCCATCAATTAAAATGCTTTTATCTGATATGTTGTTTTTTGAAACAAAAAATCTTGACATAATTTACTCCAGTTCGGTAAGAATGGCAAACCATTCTCCGTCTTTTCTTTTTTCAAGAATTTTAAAGCCGTTTTCCTTGAGAGCCGTAGTAACATCGTCAATTCTGTTTTCGATTATACCTGAGCAGAGGAAAAGGCTATCTTCTTTCATAAAGTGAGAAACACGCGCAGAAAGCGGAATAATAACATCGGCAACAATGTTTGCAACAACAATATCATATTTTTTGTCGGCTTTACTTCCTGCAAAAGGATTGCCTTCAAGAATGTTACCGCTTGTAACGAAATATGTGTCTTTTCCAATTCCGTTAAGTGCCGCATTTTCGTATGCAACGTGTGTTGCGGCGTTGTCAATATCAACTGCGCTTGCATCACTGGCTCCAAGGATGAGCGATAAAATAGATAAAATACCGCTGCCACAACCAATGTCAAGAACACTTAAACCGCTATAAACCTGCTGTTCCAAAAATTCCATACAAAGCTTTGTTGTGTTGTGTGTTCCTGTTCCAAAGAGCATACCGGGGTTTATTTTAAGAATTTTTCTGTCTGTTTCAGGGTTTTCTTCCCACTCCGGAACAACAAGAATAGTTTCGCCGATTTTGGTGGGAGTGTAATATTTTTTCCATCTTTCAAACCAGAGATCTTCGGGAATATCTTCAAATTTCATTTCAAGAGTACCCATAGGAACACCTATATCGCATCTTTTGAGATTTTCAATGCATTCACGAAGCTGTGAAAGCTGTTCTTTGCCATTTATGTCTTCCCTTAAAAAAACATTGAGGTGAGTTGGCTCTTTTTTTGCATTTAAAAGTTCCTCGTCAACATAGTCCCACTTGGAGCGGTTGTTTTCCAAAAAGTCGAGGAAATCGCCTTCATCACAAATTTCAACGCCTTCTATTCCCATAGAAAGAATTGCGCCGAAAAGCGGTTCAATTCCTTCGGGAGTTGTATATATGCTTACTTTTAACCAGTTGTTATCCATAATGCCTCCATTTTATACCAAATAATTTACCCATTTTCCGCTTTTAACTCTTTTGTAAAGAATTACAAATTTAAAAACTTCTTCAATAAGAGTGCTTGCAAAAACAACTTCAAGCGGAAGCTTTAAAATAAATCCTGTGATAAATGCTGCGGGAAGGCCAATAAGCCAAACGCACGAAACATCTAAAACGCATGAAAAAACTGTATCGCCGCCACCTCTTAAAACGCCTACAATGTCTACCAGTGTAAAATTTTTAACCGGCAGAGATAACGCCATAATTATAATGAGATGCATAGCATAAATTTCGGCCTTTTGAGATACGGCAAAAAACGAAATAAAAAGCGGCATAACGGCTACCATAAGAGCTCCGAAAATAACGCCAACGATAGGAGCTATAAGCCCAAATTGCGCGGCATTGTATCTGGCGCGCTTTACTCTGCCTGAGCCTATTTCTTTTCCTATTATTATGCTTACTGCGTGGCTCATACCGAAAATAAAAACGCTTGAAAGCTTTTCTGCAAGAGATGCAATATTAACTGCGGCAACTGCGGCAGTACCTTCTTCCGGTGTTGCGCCAATTCGGGAATATACAACAAAGTAAAGCGATATTCCGATAGACCACAGGGTTTCGTTTATAATAACCGGACACGATATTTTCAAAAAGCTAGTTAACAGCTCTTTTGAAAATGAAATATAATCCCGTATCTGCTGGCGCAAAAAGTCTATTTTTATAAAGCTTATAGCATATACGTAAATACATTCAACTATCCTTGCAAGAAGGGTTGCATAAGCGGCACCGGCTATGCCCAGGCACGGAAACCCTAATTTGCCAAAAATAAGAAAATAGTTGAAAAGTATATTTACAAATATTGACACAATTGAGCCGAAAAGGGGAATTTTAACCTCTTCGGCGCTTTTGAGAAAGTACGAAATAACCATTGTTATGGCAGTAAGGGGATATGTTGCGGCAATAATTTTAATGTAAACTTTTCCGCCTGCTATAACGGCCTTGTCGGCAGAAAAAATTTTCATAATCAGCTCCGGAAAAGCTATGGCCACAAAACAAAATACCAAACCTATTGCAAGCCCTAAAACAAAGGTAAGCCCGGCTATGCGGCGCATGCCGCTTTTATCGCCCTTGCCCCAAAACTGCGACATAAGAACCGCCGCACCGCTTCCCATGCCAAAAATCATCAGATTAAATATGAAGAAAAACTGGTTGGCAAGATTAACGGTAGCAATGGCCGTGTCACCAAGAGAGCCTACCATAACATTGTCAACAAGGGTAACAGTAGTTGTCATAAGGTTCTGAAGGGCAAGTGGAATTGCAATAACCATAAAAGCTTTAAAGGTTATTTTGTTTATTTTGAGTTTTTTCATTTTATAATACCTTGCTTAAAAATGCACGTAAACGTGGGTTTTCAGATTTTTCAAAAATGTACTCAGGAGTACCTTCCTCAATTATTGAACCCTCGTCCATAAAAATAATTCTGTCGGCAACCTCTTTGGCAAAGCCCATTTCGTGGGTTACAACTGCCATAGTCATTCCGTCTTTCGCAAGTTGCTTCATAACTTCTAAAACTTCGCCAACCATTTCAGGGTCAAGAGCGGATGTAGGCCCGTCAAAAAGCATAACTTCGGGGTTCATGCAAAGTGCACGAACAATTGCAACCCTCTGTTTCTGCCCACCTGAAAGCTGTGAAGGGTAAGCACCTGCTCTGTTTGCAAGGCCAACTCGCTCTAAAAGGTCCATCGCCGTTTTTTCGGCCTCAGCTTTTGATTTCTTCAAAAGATTCATTGGCGCAAGTGTCATATTTTTCAAAATAGTCATATGTGGGAAAAGGTTAAACTGCTGAAAAACCATACCCATTTTTTCTCTGTGTTTATTAATGTTAACCTTTGAATCGGTAATATCTGTGCCCTCGAAGAATATTTTTCCGCTTGTTGGAACTTCGAGAAGATTAAGGCTGCGTAAAAAGGTTGATTTTCCGCTGCCGGAAGGGCCTATTATTACAACAACTTCTCCTTTTTTAATTTCAGCAGAAACATTTTCAAGAGCGTGAATTTTGTCGCCGAAATATTTACATAAATTTTCTGTTTTGATAACTGAATTAGCGCTCACTGCTACGAAGCCTCCTTTCAAGTAATCCTACTGCCCATGAAAGAATCATAACTAAAATAAGATAAATAATTGCAACGGTTAAAAGGGGCATAAAAGCATCAAAAGTTCTGCCTCTGATAATATCGCCGCCTTTTGTAAGGTCCTGAAGGGCAATGTAGCCTGAAACTGAGGTTTCTTTAAGTAAAACAATAAATTCGTTTGCAAGCGCAGGCAAAACATTTTTAAATGCCTGAGGAATAATTATAAACCACATGGTTTTTGCAAAACCAAAACCAAGTGAACGGCCTGCTTCAAACTGGCCCTGGTCAATAGACATAATGCCCGAGCGCACAATTTCGGCAACATACGCACCTGAATTTATGCTGAAAGCAATTATTGCAACAATAACTTTGTTAATATTGAACGAGCCGAAAATTACGAAATAAATAATAAGAAGCTGAACAACAACAGGTGTGCCACGAATTACCGTCAGATATACTTTGGAGATAAAGTTCAGTATTACCATAAAAAGTTTTGAAATGCTGAATTTTGTACCCTTGTAATTTTTGTCATAAGTTGAACGGATAATTGCAATAACAAAACCAATAATAATACCAAACAAAGCGGCAAAAAATGCAACCTGCAAAGTGATGAGCAAACCGTCTGTTATATATTTCCAGCGGTTGTCATCAATAAAGTTAAGAATAAATCTTTCTTTAAATGTAAGTGTCATTATAAAATCTTCGCCTTTCTTAAACATATAACAAACCGCAGAGTTACTGCGGTTTGCTTGAAAATATAATTTATTTATGTAAATTATTCAGCTGAAATGTATCTTGCAACAATGGCATCAAGTGTACCGTCAGCTTTAAGTTCCGCAAGAGCTTTGTTTACTTTTTCGAGAAGCTCTGTGTTTTCTTTAGCAATAGCAATTGCATAATCTTCAACTACATATTCGCTGTCAAGAATTTTAAGGCCTTCGTTTGCAGCTACGAAAGATTTTGCAGGCTCACTATCGATAATAACCGCATCAATTTTGCCCTGCATAAGAGCCTGAACTGCTTCTGTGCCTTTGCTGTAACGTTCAACAAATTCGTCGCCAAGACCACCGTTTTCAATAGTATCAGAAGCATAAATGTCGCCAGTTGTGCTTTCCTGAACGCCTACTTTTTTGCCACCAACAAGGTCTTCAAAAGTTTTAACAGGGCTGTCTTCTTTAACTATAATAACCTGAACACCTGTTGCATAGCTGTCAGAGAAGTTAACGCTCTGTTTACGCTCGTCAGTAACAGTCATACCTGCGAGACACATATCAATTTTACCTGTCTGAACAGCGCCGATAAGTGAACCGAATTCCATATCCTCGATTTTGAGTTCCATACCAAGCTTTGTTGCGATTGCTGCAGCTATGTCAGCATCAATACCAACAATTTTTTCGTTTTCGTAGAATTCATAGGGAGGGAAAGCAGCGTTTGTTCCCATTGTAAGAACATTGTCTTCTTTGGCACCACAAGCTCCAAGAGCTACTACGAGAATAGCAACCATTAAAAGTGCAAGTAATTTTTTCATAATAAATTCCTCCAAATTATATAATTTGTTTTATTATACATCATTATGTAAAAAAATGCAATGATTTTTAATAAAAAACTTAATTTGTGCATAAGTATAAAAAAATTCCATCTGCACAAAATAATTCTGAGGTGAAAAAATGAGTCTTTCTCTTGTAAGAACAATTATTTTATACGTTTCAGTAATGGTTGCCATAAGAATAATGGGCAAAAGGCAAATCGGGGAACTTCAACCCAGTGAACTTGTAATAACCATAATGCTCGGCGATTTGGCGTCAGTTCCTATGCAGGAAACGAGCATTCCTATTCTAAACGGAATTGTACCTATTGTTACACTGGTTTTCCTCGAGGTAATGTTGTCGCTTGTATCCCTCAAAAGTAAAAGAATACGAAAATTTATCAGCGGAGAAGCAAGTGTTATAATACGCGATGGACAAATTGACACAAACGAGCTGAAAAAGCTTCGGTTTAATATAGATGATCTTCTTGAAGAACTCAGGGGAAAAGATATCGTGAATATAGCCGATGTGCAAATAGCTCTTCTTGATACAAACGGAGCTTTTTGTGTAATTCCTAAAGCGGCAAAAAGGCCTGTAACCCCGGAAGACCTTAATATTGCGCCAAAAGAAGAGGAACTTCCTTATACAGTAATAAGTGATGGAAAAATAATAAAAGATAATCTTGCTAAGCTGGGAAAAAAAGAAGAGTGGCTTAAAAATAAAATAGAAAAAAAGAATATGTCGGTAAAAGATGTGATGTACGCAGGGCTTACAAATGGCGGCAGACTTGAAATAATGAGGAGGTAAAGCGTGAGGGGTGTTGTTGTTTCGGGGATACTTTTTTTGATAGTAATAATTTTTTGTATATATTCAGGTGCTTCTCTTGAAAAAGTAGGAAAAGAAACGTGCTATATATTAAATGAAATAAAAGATAATGTCCAAGAGGAAAACTGGGATATGGCATCTGAAAATATAATAAGGCTGCAAAATAAGTGGGAAAAGGATATAAAGTGGATAACAGTACTTATAGATCATCGTGAAACAGATGAAATAAATCAAACCCTTTCTGCGCTTGAGGAATATATAGATTACAGAGAAGTGCCGGAGCTTATGGCAACGGCGGCAACTCTGATGCAAATGTTTGAACATATCCCGCTTAAAGAGCGTTTGATAATTGAAAATATTTTTTAATATATAATAAGGTAGAAACTCCTTAAAACGAATAATTGTTACAGAGAAAAACTACATTTTGTGCAAAAAACAACAAAATAACACAAAAGGAATAAAAAAAGTATGGTTGAATTTTACAAATTGCACAAAAGCAAGTGCTCTAACTTGTGTTAGATGTACAAAAATAAAATATTCTTGTAAAATACTTGAAATAAAAAAATAATTTAGGTATAATGGTATAGTAGCATATGGTATCTGTAGAAGATTATCATAAATTTTAAGGAGGAATGAATTATGAGAAGTTTTGCTAAAACTTTTCGCGCAGTACTTGCACTTTGCTTAGTGTTTAGTATTGTGATGTCTTTCGTTGCAGTTAGTGCTGACGCTGTAGCCTTGAGTCAGGTTTCAGTAGCAGACCAGCCACAGCTGATCGAAGGCAAAATGTTGTACGAAGTTAAGTACAACGTAACAGGTGTTAGCGCAGGCAGCGCTTCAATCCTGGTACATGATGCTGCAAATGTTGCAAGCATCTCAAACGAAAGCATTGAATATGTTGGCCAGAAAGCTCCAACTGCTGGCACAGCAGAATTTACAATGCTCCTCGAAAAAGGTGACTATACCGTTATTGGTGGCGGTACAGGTATGGCATTTGACAGTGAACCATTGTCACTTGATGCAGCACCTGTTTTCGCGGCAGAAAAACTTGAAGGCACTTTGTTAGACAACGATGTAGCAGGTATTGCTTACCCAACTGCTGTTGATGCTGACGGCGATGCAGTTACTTACACCCTCGAAGGCGCAGCAGCTGCAAACTTTGCAATCAACGGTGCTAACATTGTTATCAACGCAGAAGGTACATTGGCAGAAGGTACATACGAGTTCACTCTCGTAGCTACTGCAGATGGTAAAACAGCTTCAATTCCTGTTGCTATCACAATTGAGTCTTCAATTGTAGAAATTACAGGTTACGCAGCGTTCGAAACATCTAAGACAGTTGCTTGGGGAACAGCAAAAGCTGATCTCGGTCTTCCTGCAACAGTTGCAGCAACAGTTGCAAAAGGCGAAGCTCCTGTAATCAATGTTACATGGGTATGTGATGAATATGCTGCAGATGTAGCAAACACATACAAATTCGTTGCAAACTATGAAGTTCCTGCAGGCTATGTAGAAGCTGAAGGCGTTAAAATTGCAGACATCGTAGTAACAGTAGCTGAAAAAGAACCTGTTGTTATTAACGGTTATGTTGCTTTTGAAACAACTAAAACAGTTGCTTGGGGAACAGCAAAAGATGCTCTTGATCTCCCTGCAACAGTAACAGGTATTGTTGATGGCGAAGAAGTAGCTCCTGTAATCGATGTTACATGGGTATGTGATGCTTACAATGCTGAAGTAGCAGGTAGCTACACATTTACAGCTTCTTACAGTATTGATGAAGAAAACTATGTTGAAGCAGCTGATGTAAAAGTTGCTGATATCGTAGTAACAGTAGAAGCAAAAGTTGTTGATAAACTTGATGCTCTTGAAGCAATCGACGTAGCATGGGGTACAGAACTTGAAGATGTACTTGATCTTCTCCCTGCAACAGTTACAAGCGGTGCAGATTCATTCGAAGTTGAA
>JAZNQN010000034.1:0-49363 GCA_045590195.1 Clostridia bacterium
GGTATTTTAAAGAAGAAACAATTAACAATGCAGTCAAGCTTACAAAAGAGCTGATGGAGAAATATAATATTCCAATTGAGAATGTTATAAGACATTACGATGTGTGGGGCAAAATTTGCCCTGCACCGTTTGTTAATAATCCCAAGGCTTGGGAAAATTTTAAGGAGAGGCTTAAGATGAAAAAATACAGCTACGATACAACCGTAGATAATATGATTCATGACGGAATTACAACGGTTGAAAATATGGCATACTGGGAGAAGGTTCTCTCGGGAAGGGAACCGGTTAACCTTCAGTATGTGAGGGCTTTGCTTGACAGGTACCACGAAAAAACTAATTAGAGGCGGTGTTAAAATTGAAATCAACCTTGAAAAATATATTAAATGCAGTAAAAAATGTAACAGATGATGCAAAAGAAACAGTACCCAAATTACAAAATAAAGTTTCACAAATGTACGATACATCTGCGCCTTCGTCAAATCCTTTTCTTAATAAAAAAGGTGAGTTGATAAACAAATACATAAATTACCAAAAAGTGCTTGACAATCCAAATGCAAATCAAAAAGCGAAACTATTTATTTCTCAAGCGACAGGTTTGACACCTGCAAATCCTACGCCTACGATTTTAACAGGTGTGAGTAAACAAGTTTCATCTACAGGTAACAGTATAGTAGATGCGGCAAAAAAATACATAGGAACTCCGTATGTATGGGGTGGCGAAAGTGTAGCAGAAGGTGGAATGGACTGTAGTGGCTTTGTATATAGCGCTTTAAAAGATGCAGGTTATAATGTCGGCAGAGACACGGCTCAGGGTTATAGAAGTTACGGCACATCGGTAAATAAAGCTGATATGCAACCAGGAGATTTAATATTTTTTGGAAAAGGTGAAGCAAGTCATATAGGAATATATATTGGTAATGGTCAGATGATACATAGCTCCGGCGGAAGCAGAAATACGGCCTCGAATCCCGGCAAAGGTGTTGAAATAAGAAATGTAGATTACAGAAGTGATTTTCTTGAAGCAAGAAGATATTAAAAAGGAGTGAAGCGGATATGGCTACAATTGACCCATACAAAGAGATACAAACTGTTTATAATGCAAAAGTTGCCTATGGACAGGCAACAACTGAAGAAGAAAAAAGGAAACAGCAGGAAATTGCAAATAAGGCAAGACAAACTCTTTCTGATTACGGTTATAAAGATATAGCTGATTCCATAAGCGCTAACGGCGCAACTGCGGAAGTTGTAAAGAAATATTTGGACAACTATTCAAAAAAAGATAAAAGTAAAACGAGAGATTATTTTTATTCTCTCGGCAAATCTCATGGACTATCAAATGACGATATAGACAAACTTATCAGTTGGGATAATGATACAGGGCAGGTTTCATTCGGCGGGAAAGTTGTCGGCACTCCGGATACGGTTGTAGATGGTGTTTCATATTGGAGCGACACATCTAAACTTGATAATGCATTTAACGATTATATTGAAAGAAGCGGCACTACTCGTTCAAAATCTACGGCTGTTGACCAGGAAAACGAAGGTTTATTTAAAAAATATAATGAGGTTTATGATGGCCTGTTGAAATCAAATCCGTTTGAAACTGAAGAAGGAAAGGCTATACTTGCAAAATATGACCTCGCAGGCCTTAAAGGTAGAGAAAACGAAGTGGCAAGCGGCGGCGCTGATAATGGTGGTAACATAGACAGCTTTGCGGCCGCTAATGCTTTAAGACAGCAAGCGGCACTTGTAAATCAAGGACAGTTAACGGCTATTGAAGCACATAATCAAAAAATAGAGAACGCAAGGGCGTTGCTTTCTGATATGGGAGTTAATATTGACCGTGTATTTAATCAGGATGAAACGGCTAAAAATAATCAGACTTCAAGAGATGTTGCTACAGCCGAGGTTACAGGCGTAGTTCCTTCAAGTATGATTTATAAACTTCCTCAATATAGCCAGTTCTTTAATGAAGATGGAACGTTGAAGGATGAAAATATCGACTTTAAAGCCGAAATAAATAAAGCTGTTGCGAGAGGTGACAACGAACTTGCGGAAGTATTAAGAGCCGCAAGAGGTACAAAAATATATAATAATTGGAAAAAATATGGACAGTTTGCAGCTGACGGCGATTATACACTTCCAGGAAACATAAAGACTGAAGCAGCAGACCAGTTTGATAAGACTATGGACTACAATTATAAGGTTATTGATGCAGAAAAAGAGATAAATGATGCAAATAATCAAGCCGCAATGGCACAATTGGCAGCTCAGATTAATTCTCAAAAACTGAGTGGTGACGATAGTTTTTCAGAAGAGACAGTGAAACTAATGGATACAGCTGTGAAGAATATGAATGCACTGTGGAAAGAACACGGGTCAAATACTAATAAAGTTGACATAATCATTAGTGACGGTCCTGGTAAATATAGATTTAATCCTGAAATAAACCCAGACCATTGGGATGACCTTGTCGTAGAGCAAATTTTACTTAATAAAGCCTTGAGTGATAATGAAAAAGCTGCCCTAATAGCTGCTTTGGACATTGATACCACCTCTATGGGTTATTTGACATAAAATGGATGAAAGAAAGAGGAAAAATTATGGGCACAAATAACAATCGCATTTTTGAACTCGCTGAACAAAAAAGAAAAGAAAACTCGTCTTCTGCGAAGAAAGTTTTTGAATTATTGGGTCACGAATTTGATGATTCGGGAAATATTTTGGTAAATTTAAAAGCAAACGACGGTAAAGATTTTGGTAAGGTTACCTATGATGCGTATAAAGCCATCGAAAGCGGCACTCTCGATAGCTACCAACCGAAAAACGAAAGCGAAAAAAATACTATTGCTACTTATAGAAAGAGCCCGGTTATTGCATTAAAAATGAATGATGGAAAAGAGTTCGGAAAAATAAGTTACGATGCATATACGGCCATTACAAATAATAAAATTGATGATTATACGCCTGTTTCTGACGAAGAAAAAAAGGCGATAGCTGACTTTAAAATCTATGCTGATGAGAAAGCAAAAGAGGACCGCATAAACAGCAACTCGGCTTTTGCTCGATATGGTATTGACCCTGTTGATTTTGATTTTACGGACTTGTATGATTGGGTGATAGCACATAACCACAAAATAGTAACGGACGATTCAGGACGTATATGGGTCGAACCGGAATACAAAGGGGGCTTTTTGGGCATAGGTCGTAAAAAACAATCTACAGACCAAGAAGATGCAGACGCCAAAGTCTTGTACGAACTCGCACTGAACAATGTACGCTATGAGCAGTCACAAACTGATTATGGCGCCTTCGTTTCTGCTGCTATGGGTGCAGCTGATGGAATGACATTCGGGTTAGCAAGTAAGCTGGCAGATTGGCAAGCTGAAAAAAATTACCATAAAGCCGGGTTAGCCCCTGACTACTATATAAAACCTTCAGAGGCGTTTGCAAAAACCATTAGCGAGCACATGATTTCAAATATAATCGGAGATATTGGCGGTAGCTTGATTACCTATAAGGCTGCCGACACCCTTGTAAAAACTGGCTTGATGAAATTCCCTAAATACGCCTCACTTGCAACAGAAGCTACAAAAGGTGTAAAAAGAGCCCAAAAGGTTAAAAACTTAATTGACACAGCAGCGACAGTAAGTAGCACATCTGCTATTGGCAGTGCAATACGGCAAGATTGGAAGAATACTGAATGGTATAAATCTGTTGGGAATGTTCTTCTTGATACAACAGTTTCAACTCTTGGTGCATATGTCGGTGTCAAACTCAGTTCAGTAGTTGGGGAAAGACTTGGATATGTATTACAGAACAAGACAAACCTTTCTGCCGCTGCAATAAAAGGGTTGGTGTCTGGAACAAGCGCACTTACATTCTCCGGTACAGCGGTAGGTTTATCAGAAATAAAAAATGCTTTACAAGCTGCCACAAATAATACGGATTATAAGCCCGATGTAGAAAGCATTGTAACAAATATGGCTGTGTTGGCAATATATTCCGGGTTGAAGTCTTATGTCGATACCAAGAGATTATCCGGGGGCACACCGGTTGTAGAAGAAAAGTTTGAATACTTTACTGAGGAAGATATGTCCTCTCCTGATGCCCTCAAAAAGAAAATGCGTCAGTACACAAAAGAATATCATCCCGATAAATTTCACGGCGTCGGAGAAGAAGCCGTTGCGAATGCTACGCAAAAAATGCAGGCAATTAACGCAGAGTATGTAAGAGCAAAAAACAAAGTTGCTGTTAACATTATGTCTGAAATACAAAAGGCGCAAAGCGATTATAATTCTTCTACTAAAACAACACCAGAAAAAGCCGAAGCACCCAATGCGGCTGTCGCAAAAGCGGTTGAGTTTCTTAATGATGCTTATGCAACAGACAGCACTACAGCGAGCGTAGCAAGCAGTAAAACAATGACAAAATCAACTGTTACTCCTGCACCAACAGATATCGTGAGAGTTGGTGCAACAGTCCTTCCTACAGCAACAGAGGCTATTCCGGCAATTCAGAATGCAAACGATTTTACAGACGAATTAAGCGAAGAAGCTGAAATATTAGATGCCGACATAATTAATACATTTTCTCCTGAAGGGGCAAGCAAAGGCGTTAAGTCGCTTGAAAGTGCGTTGGTAGAAAAAGGTGCTTCGGACATTGACAGGCAAAATATTGTTAGTACTGCGGCAGAGGTTGAAGCTACATTAAGCGGTACAGGCAAAAGCCTTAAAGAAGTTGTTTCGGGTATTACAAAGATAACGAACAACACATCAGAAAACATCAAAAATGAAATAGGAGCAAGCCCGAATTATTGGGCATTGTTCAATGTGAATTTGAAAGCTGTAACAAATGCTGCTGATAATATTGCTGATGAAAGCTTTATAAGAGGATATGCAGGCATTGTAGCTGATGTATTAAAAACAAATAATTCACTTACATACCAGGAACTTAATAAAAGCGGCGAAGATGTTGGAACACTTATTGCTGATTATACTATTACAGGAAAAATGCCTGATACAATAAGCAGTTCAAAGGCACTTGAAAATGTTTCAGTTGTATTTAATAACATTGTAACTTCGGCGGCAAGTCAACTTGGAAACGCTCATATGCAGATTTATGGCGTTAAAGAAGCGGTTATTATACCTATTGCTGTAGATGCAACGATAGAAAAAGAAGTTACAAATAATGATGTTTCGATGTTGAAAAAATCGGACGATAATGATATAATGTTAGTACAAGAAGATACAAAAGGAAATAAACTTTCTGCAGAACAGCAAGAGCGATATAAGAACTCAGTAGCAAAAGACGACAGTGGAAAACTTATGGTCGTTTACCACGGCACGCCTAATGGTAACATCAATACCTTTGATAAAACGCGACAAGGCTCAACCGATAAAGGTTTATGGGGCAAAGGGTTTTATTTCGCAGTCGATAAACGAAAGGCAGATATTTTTGCCGTTGGTGAACAGGGTACGGTGATTGAATGTTATCTTAACATCACCAATCCTTTCTATATAAATAGTTTTAAGTCTGTGGACGAAATTTGTGATTACCTCGGTGTCCAAAAGCCGGCTTTTCAAGGCGATGAAAGATGTATGTTCAAATATAGCGTAAGAGATAACAACATAAATCTCAATACACGGTATTCATCTGAGTTTTCTGATGCGGTTATGGCAAAAGGACACGACTCAATAAGCGTTGCACCTTTTGGGGACAACGACACTACTGATGTAGCGAGTACCAAAGAAATTGTTGTATTTGATGCTGACAAAATAGAGATATTATCAAACAATAATTCAAATAAGGAGAGTGTAAATGATGAGAGCAGAGAAATATCTGAAAATGATAGCCGATATAACCAACTGCAAACCCAAAGAAAAACAGGCAGAGTGGATGAGGAAGTCGATAGAGGACTTGTTAAAGGAACCGGAGAAGTTCGAACTTACGGAAGCGGATATAGAAATGTTGAAACAAGAACTCTCGAAGAACTCTTAGACAATGGCAAGTTTGAAAAACTACGTAAATTCGTAGGAAATGAAATAAGTCGACCGATTCAAATGCAGTTGTTGGAAAAGTATAAAGATGATTCGAGGGTTGAGGAAGACTATGAGTTTTCTTCGATAATTACATACGATATGCTTACCGATGCTAATAATGAATTAAGGGGACTTTTTGAGGACAATTTAAAAGAATATTTCAACCAAGATACAGATATCTCAAAGAATATTGCGGGAGATTCTTTATCGCAAAATGTTATTGATAGAACTCGTAATTCAGTAGTGAAAAATGAACACGGTCAGCTTATCCCTGTATATCACGGAACTGGAGAACGCTTCGATACCTTTTCAGCGGGTGATATAGGAATACATTTTGGCAGTTATGCTCAAGCTGTTCAAAGAACTGTGGATAAGGGGATAGAAAACCCAATATATATAAAGGCATATCTTAACATAGAAAACCCACTTGTAATAGATGAAGATTGTTATGCTTGGAATGCCTTTCAGATGGCACAAAAACTATCGTCTTTAGGGGTTTTGACAAATGAAGAGGCGCTTGGTTTTGTTGAAAACAGCAAACGAAATTTAAAAGATGATAACATTAAGTTAGCTGAATTACTTAAAAATAAAGGTTATGACGGTATAGTATATAACAATAGAATTGAAGCGGTTAACGGTAAGAGTTATATTGTTTTTGACAATGAACAGATTGTAAGAGTTCAGGGTGATGCAGAAGCATTCAGAAGTGATACGAACGGTAAAATCCGCTTTAATCAGATGGATATCGATTATACAAACAATCAGTATCGAGAGGAAAGTTTTAACATCTTAAAACAAGGCAGGACTGACACTGAAACTCAAAAAGGTGGAATTGTCGGTAAATACGGCATACATAAGAAAAATAATGGCTACTTTGGTGTTAATCTCTTATCTTCAGGTATGGATATAGCTGCCTTTGAGAGCTTTGATGATGCTTTAAAATTTGCCACTTATACAAATGAAAATGTATCATTTAACGATGTTTTCTATACCAAAAATACAGAAGGGCAATTAACCATAGAAGCGACACCTGAATTTATGCAATATGGTGAACAAATTAAGGCCGTGAAAAATGAAAAAGCCTATTTACAGACCGAAATCGCAACTGATGACGATGTTACTGAAACGCCCGAAAATGAAAGTGCCGTCCCTTATACTGATAAGGAAAAACAGAATTGGGAAAACAGCAATACAATTATAGTATATGAAAGTGACGAACAGTTTGAATCCTTCGTTGAAAGAGTTTTGAACAACGAGGACACACATAAGAAAATATACTTTGGTAAAATTCCCGATGCAACTGCACAGATGGTACTTGATAAAACAGGTGTTGATGTGTCAGGTCACAATATCGCACTTAAAGGATATGAGATAAGAAAAATTCTGCTCAATTCACACGGCGATGAAGAAGCAGAAGTTACAAGGGGTCAAGAGCCTATAACAACAGATGATTTGAAAAACATTCCGTCTGTTATCACAAATCCTGATGATGTTAATTTATCAGAGAAAGAATACGAGGGGAAACCTGCTCTCTTATTTGAAAAAACCATTGATGGTAAAAATTATGTAGTGGCTTATGTATCGAGAAAACATCACGATATTGCAATACAAACAATGTACAAAAAAAGAAGCCTTGCTACTGCGGAAAATGCAGATGCCCTTTCCTCTACGCCCGAAACGACCAGCAGTACAGCTTCTAACAGTATTGTATCACAAGATAACGATATTGTCAATAGTAGTGTACGCACTGATGCAGAAAATGATACCTCAAAAGTATATGATGTGGCTTACTTTGAAAAGTTGGGTTCTGATATTCGTAAGGGTGAATCCGTATCACTCAAAGATGTGAGAACTGCCGTAGATGCTATCCTGTTGAATCGCGGCGAAGCTATAAAAGCAGAATTGTCACAGCTTAAAAACGATGAACTGAAAAAGCATTTAAGCATTTACGACAGAGGGCGTATTACTAAAAAGGCTGAAATGGTTGATTCCATCTATACCGATATGCTTTCAAGTTTGTATTACGCACTTTCGGGCAAAGAAACCATTACATACATTTACGATGGTACAGGCTTTGAAGCACAGCAGTCCAAAATGTTGTTTGATGTTTCAAGAGAGCTTACCGAGGAAAGCTTTAACAAGCGACTTGCAGAAAATGCAGAAAAATATAAAAAGCAGCTTGCAGCAAGAGAAGAAAAACTCGCAAAGGTTAAGAACCCTCAAACTCTCGAAGATTATGCGTATAAAAAGCGTTATTTTGGCTTGTCTGACGAAGAAACGATACAGTATGAAAATTTGTATGCCGAGGAACGCAAAAAAGCAAGAGAGGACAAAAAGGCGGCTAAAACCAACAAAGATACAAGCGGTGCTGATGCTTTTTTCGCAAATACAGATAACTATACTATTGAGAAAACCACTCACACTAAAACAGGTGACGATGTTTGGGTTGTAAGACCTACAAGCCGACTTGAAATGGAACAGTGGAAACATCTCAATGAACAAATGAAAGCCTTGGGCGGTTCATATTGGCGTGGTAATCAGGGTTGGAATTTCAAAAAAGACCCGACTGCTACTCTTCCCTCTGCGGAAGAAACTGAAACTGCAAAAGGTTCTACCAATGCTGAAAAGTTAAGAACTATTGCAGAGAGTATGCAAAAGGCTATTGATGATAAATTCAGAGATAGACTTACCAACACCGCAAAGAGAGCAAGAGAAGCTGCATCTGCAGAATCCGAGGGCGAAAGATTAAAGAGATTGCAAGATACAATCAACAATATCGCTGATGCTCTTGAAAATGGCGAAAATACTTTGCTTGATAAAATTGATAGCAAAGCACAGGTTGAAACTCTTATGAGTATGCTCCGCACAGGCCGTAGAAACAGAATAAGTGAAACTATGTCTAATATGTCTTATGATGAACGCTTACAGGAACAGGATAAACCTTATTCCAGCGATGATGCAAATTATGCGGAATACCCTCTCACGAAAGTCCACGAAAACATTGTTAGCGGTTATCTGCGTGCAGCAGAGGGCAAGACAGGATATAAACAGATTGCAGACCGTTTGAAAAAAGCAATTAAATCTGCGAAAAACGGATATGTTTCTATTGATGCACAACTGTTATCTGATATTGAAAAGATAGTGCAGAACCTATCACCTTTCTATGAGGAATTTTGGAACGACGGTGTTGCAGAGAGAAAACGACTTACCCGAATGGGTATTGAAAATGTGGTTGAGCTTCGTGCATATTTGAGAGAGTTTATAAAATTCTTGCCCGGAAGAAACATTGAAGCAGAAAAGCAGAGAGCTATCAAGGAAAAAGAAAGACAGCTTGCAAATGCTAAAATCGAGGGATTTTTCCCGACACCTAAAGCGATTGTTGAAAAGATGCTTGACGAAGCTGCTATCAAACCCGGTGAAAAGGTTCTTGAACCTTCTGCCGGTAAAGGCAACATAGCTGATGCAATAAAGGAAAGTCATCCTGATAATGCTCTTGATGTTGTGGAGTGGAACGCTTCTCTCAATGAATTGCTGACCGAAAAAGGACACAATGTTGTTGGTGTAGATTTTTTACAACACTCGGGCGAATACGATAAAATCGTTATGAACCCACCTTTTGAAAAGGGACAGGACATCGACCACATAAGACATGCATATTCTTTGCTGAACGATGGCGGCAGGGTTGTTTGCATTATGAGTGAGGGGCCGTTCTTCCGCAACGATAAAAAGGCAACAGAGTTTAGAAACTGGCTTGACAGTTTAGGTGGTGTGAGTGAAAAACTTCCTGAGGGAGCTTTCAAATCATCAGAACGCAGTACAGGTGTTAATACCAGACTTGTAGTGATTGATAAGGTTGCGAGTGATACCAAATCTACAAAGAGTAACAAAGTGACATCAGCAATTGAAAATGAAAAGTATTCATATTCGTTAGAAAGTGAGGATAATTATGAAAGAGAAAGAAACTTATTACACAATGATAGCGAACAATGGTATGCCCGTGAGTATCCCGGGGAGCAAGTTGCAGGCCTGGCTAAAGCAGCAGAAAGAGGAAGCAAAACAGCTGAAGAAAGAAGAGACTACACAGAAAGACTAAAACCTGCTCAACTTGACAATAGAGTTGTTACGGATAGAAACGGGAACAAGCATACTTTTGTTGAAATTAAACCATCTGCTTGGAATAACCAAATGAACCAAATAGCAGATTACTATGCACAAAAAGATGTGAATGTTCACTTTATCAAAGGTAGTGTGCAAATTGAATCTGAGGGCGAAAATAAAACTGCTAATGCGATGAGGATAGGAAATGATATATATATTTCTTATGACAATGCTTTTTATACCCCTGAACAGCTTTCAATGCACGAATATATTCATATAAAATATGGTAATCCTGAATTTCAGAAAACTGTACAAGATGTACTTGAAATATTGCCTAAACACGAGTATAATAGAATTGTTGACAAAGTGAAAAAAGCTTACGGCGATATCATAGAAGACCCATATACATACGAAGAAGAACTGATATGTGATGTCTTGTCGGGAATGACACCTTCTTCCCTTTTGAAAAGCGGAGAAATAGTGTTAAAGTTTTGGGCGAGAGAAAGTGCGGATTTGTTAGGTTATGATGCTTCACAGTACGCGGAAAGTATTGACACAGGCAACGCCGCAAGGTATATTGATTTATTAGGTTTTGGTGATTCAGAATCTTTGGGAGTTATATCCAATGATGAGTACGCAATGGTATCAAAAGCGATTATGGCAAAAAATGCAGGTCTTGCAGATGAAAAATTAAAACCTGTTGATTATGTCTATGCCGCGAATAATTTTTACATATACAAAAATCATTCGTTAGGTATCTTTTCTGATGTACACAATATTAGTATTGTTGGTAACGAAGAGTTTATAAATGATATAAGAGGAGAATTAGACAATGGCACTTACAGAGGAACAGGAAGTTTTGCTTCAAGGGCTAAAAGAATACGGAGTAGAGGAAGAAGCGATAATAGGAGTAATGGTAGGATTGAAAGAGAATCATCACACATTGGAAATGATAGATTTCCTTTTAGAGAATCCCAAGGCCACACAATCGGATATCCTTCAGAAAACAGTAGAAATACGACAAACGATAAAATAAACTATTCTTTCAGTACCATTGATAGTGATACTGAGCAGCTTACACCGGAACGCAGAAAACAAATACACGAACAATATGAGAAAGACCGTGTTGGAGTGCAAAAACCTACACAAAAACAATGGTGGGGTGAGCGTGCGGCGTGGGTAGCTCACAATATGACAAGAGTATTCCCGGATATTCCTGAACGCGGCGAAAAAGGAACATTCTTTGCAGAATTCCGCAAAAGTATGTTACAATGGAAAAGTCTGCCTACTACAGCTTCGTTTATGGTTCAGGATAAACTTAATCAAATGACAGATGGGTTAACGCCTGAAGAGTTTAGAACATTTTCAGAGCTTGTATATTTTCTCGATTTGCAGGAAGAGGCACAAATTCAAAAAGAAAAAGGCTATACGGAGATACTGTTACCTAATGAAATAAAACCGAATGAGGTTGATGCCATTGTAAAAGAGCTTGACGAAGAAGCAACCGAAAATGTTAAAAGAGCTCTTGAAAAAAGACAGCGCATTTGGGAAACGCTTAAGTCGCAATATATTGAGCTTAATCAGTATATTGGTTTTGATACTGACGGAAAATTCAAGCGCAAAAACTATTACCATCATCAAGTAATAGAATATATGAATGATGGTGGCAAAGGTACCGGTAGTAGGGAAATTGGTATTAAAGCTGGTCGTGGTTGGCTCAAAGAAAGACATGGTTCTACAAAAGCAATCAATACCGATTTCTTAGCTGTTGAATACAAGGCAATGCTTCAGATGCAGTATGATATATATATTGCTGAAACTCTTGGTAAAATTAAGCAGCAGTACGACATTAAGCCACAGCTTGAAAGCGAAGCTTTTAAAAACAACAAAAAGCTTTTGAACGATATAATTGCTAAAGAATGTACTGATAAAGAGGGTAATTTAAAACTTGACAGCAAAGGAAATCCTGATAGCGAAACATACCGTCAGCAGAAGTGGTACAATTCACGAATTATGTTTGGGTTTAGTGGTTTGTTTGATTTGGCAGAGCGTGGAGAGCTTCCAACTTATGATGGAGAGTACGCGAGAGTTGTTGAAACTTTGAAACGCCACGAATTAAATGTTCCTGGACTTTATAAATATGTTAGTGCGATTGCTGCTACAGAACTTCAGGATAATGCAACTGATGAACAAGAACACGCTGTAATTAGTGCAAGAACAGTAATGAAATATACTTCGCAGAAAAAAGCCTGGATAAAAGAGCTTCTTGCAGAAGATTATCAGACTTGGGAAACAATAGCAGAATCAATGAGCGACACACACTCTATTCATCAACCAAGACGAGGAAATTATTTCTATACAAAAACTGTCGTTGATGAAGATGCTTTTAATAAAGCTCATAACGAAATGGTTTTGTCTTTGGCATCGGGCGAAGTTGATTTGGGGAATGTTGACCTTAATAAACTATTTACCCAATATGCCGATACAGTACGCTTGACGGGTGCCGCTTATGAACAATGGGTGTTACCTAATGAAATTGTTACTACTATGCAAGATATTGCAAATCCTAAACAGATAAATGTAGTAAATCAAGCTTCTCGTAGTGTGCTATCGGCGTGGAAAGGATGGGCAACAAGCGTAAACCCACTTAGAACAGTAAAATTCGGCTTGCGAAACTTATTCGGTGATTTAGATGCGGTTATTGCCGGAAATCCAAAAGTGGTAATGTATTCTCAAAAAGCAGTAAAGGAAATATATGAAGCTATGCGCCATAAAAACTATTCCGATGAATTTATGGAATGGGTTCAGCGCGGCGGTTATTCCTCGATGATATTTGCAAATGAAATGGATACAGAAATGCAGGACAAACTCTTCTCGCATTTAAAAGAGAAAAAAGGCGTTGGTGTTTTCAAGATACCTGTGCAATTGTTTGAAAAGTATTATAACGGTGTGGAAAATGTACACAATTTTAGAGAGGCAATTCTCCGTTATTCTTCTTATCTGTATTTCAAAGAGGCAATTAAGCGCAATAGTGGAGAGGTTAAAGACTTTGTTGCATCGAATAAGTACATTGTAAAAGGTTTGAATTCTGTTGAAGATAAAGCTTATCAGCTTTCGAAGGATTTGCTTGGCGCTTATGATGAAGTTGGAAGAATGGGACAGGCCTTAAGAAGACACGCAATTCCGTTCTATTCATTTACTGAAACGAATTTAAAGCGATACTATAGGATGTTTGAAAATATTATAACATCTGATGATAGCATACCGAAAAAAGCAGGCAGGCTACTGCTTAAAGGCTTAATGGTAAATATGCTCGGATTGCTTATAGCTGCTTGGAACAGGGCTATTATGAAAGACGAAGACGATAAATTGCCGCCGTCAGCAAGAAATGTTCCGCATATTACACTTGGTAAAATTGGTGACAATATTTATGCATTTAGACAGCTTGGCAGCTTTAATGAAATTCTTGAATGGTTCGGCCTCGAAGATTATAAGTGGTCCGAAGAAGATATAATCGCTCCTGTGGATAAGGCGTGGGGTATGGTTACACCATTTTTTAAATTACCTATTGAGTTGGCAACTGGATTGAATTTCTATCCTTCGCTTACACAGCCACGCGCTATTCGCGATAAATGGCAACACTTCTTTAATTCGTTTGGCGTTGATGATATTTACAACGAAGTTACCGGCAAGCCAACAAAGGGAGCAGGCGAAATTGTTAAGGGTTCTTTTGTTTACGATTACGATTATAAAGAAAGTGCGTACTATGAAATCCTTGATATTAAGCGCAAATATCAGAAAAAGACAGACAACACCATTTATGGCGCAACTGAAAAATCTAATGCTTTGTACTATATGAAAACCGCAGTAAGGTATAAAGATAAAGATGCGGCATTAAAATATCTTGACGAATACTTTGAAAATGGCGGAACCGGAAAAGGTATTGTACAATCGTTTGCTACTCTTAATCCTATGTATGGATATACAAGCAAAGATTCAGTGGAAAAAGGCGAAGCTTTTATTGCTTCTCTTACAGATGATGAAAGGGAAAAACTCAAAATCGCACAAGATTATTACGAAAATGATTTGATGTTACCTGAAGATGTAATTGCTTTGCTTAAGAAAAAAGATATAACAAACGATGAAGCAAAGAATGTATTGAAAAAATACATCACAGCGAAGTGTAAATAGTTTTATGAAAACGAGGAGCGAAAGCTCTTCGTTTTTTATCCGTAAAAATTTTTAATCCTTTTCCTATTTGGTGCGTATAAGTATGCATCAAAAGAGAAAGGAGGAAGAAATTAATGCAGAAATACTTATACAAAGAAAAATACAACGAGGATTGTACAGAAAAGTATTCCTATTATCTTGTATGCGATGATGAAAAACTTGGAGTTGAAGTAAGTTCCTCGGGGGGTTCTTCTGAAATGCGCATTATTGACGATGATGAAGAAAATGTGTTTGACTTTTTGAAAGTGTTGGCGGACAACGAAGTACATCCGGTGCACATGCCGGATATACTCGAAGACCGCAAAACGGAAAGATTTTTAGATAAGCTCTCTCGAAATCTTATCCAAGCATACCTTAAGACGACTCTTCACGGTCGTTAAGGGTTTATTTAAGTGGTCGGCAATTTCGCGATTATGCAGACCACACTCAAATGCGAGGTGGAAAACCTCACGATATTTAGGGGCGAGGGATTTGGCTATTTCCTTCGCCTCTTTCATAAGCTCAGTTCCCAAATTGTCAGCTTCAACAGATAGTTCGGCTACAACCTTTTTTTCAGTTTGCATTTTTCTTAAAATATCAATACAGGTATTTTCAGCAACCTTTTTAAGCCATGCGTTAATTGTCTTTTGTTCTACTTTTTCGAAATTTACCATAAGCTTATAAAATGTTTCCTGCATGGCTTCTTCTGCAAGAGCGTGATTATAAAGTAAGTCGTAGCAGGTTTTATATACCAATTTCCATTTTTTTGTGTAGATTTCGTTGAAGTCTGACATGTTTTTAACCTTTCCAAGTTAAAAACAATATCGTACCACAATAAATACCATAACACGAAAAAAAATCAGTGTATTTTGACAATGTTTTTTGCAAACAAAAAAGAAATAAATGCTATAAACCAAGGAAATACAAGGGTTTGGAGTGATGGCTATTTATGACTTTTAATCAAGGTGTCCGGCGTTCGAATCGCCGATGGGTCACCAGAAAAAAGACATTATTCGATAAAGAATAATGTCTTTTTTCATCGATATAAATCTCTATCGAGATTTTTGATATGTCATAAATGACTCGATATGTGCTGCCGCACTCGATATGTCGCTAACGCGACGAGATTTATATCATATCGAGTTTTGAGCAAAGCGAAAAACATATCGATTTTGTGACAACAAAAATATCGAGCAATCGAAGATTGCATTTCGACAAAAATTATAAATATCTCTATGGTTCTGCTTTTCCAGAAAAAGCACTTTTACAAGCTCTCATATAATATTAATTTCAGATTTCGGACTACAGTTATATAATCGTTTATACATCTTACAAAAGTAGCTTATGTCATTAAAACCACAGGCCTGTGAAACATTTTTCAGTGAGATATGCGGGTTTGCGTTTATCATATTTTTTGCATGGCAAAGCCGTATATTTATCAGCGTTTCAAATATAGTTTCGTTGTATTTTTCTTTAAAATCATGACAAAGCTTTGTTTTTGAATAAGGATATATGGTTAAAATATCTTCAAGGGTAATCATTTTTGAGTAGTTTTCTTCAATATAGTTATATACTTTTTCTACAGGTGAATATACTTTTTTGCAGGCTTCATCAAAATAAGAAATAATGGTGGAAAAGGTCAGCGAACAAAGTGTTGATAATTCGTGTATGGTATCGGCAACATCATATAAATTTTCTGCAGAGGATTTGAACAATCCGCTGTTTTTATTTTTATATACACCAAAATTACCAAGGTTATAATATTTTTTTATTTTTTCATAACCGTCACCACAAAATGAGATATAGGTAGTTTTGAAATTGTCATCGTTACCATAGTATTCGTGAGGAATATTTGCGGCAATATAAAACAAATCATTTTTTTCGATGCAAAATGATTGTCCACCAATCTTTAAAATGCCGCTTCCTGAATCTACCAGAAATATCTGATGATGTTCATACCCGTTTATTCTTTTCATTCTGCACTGTTTGAATCTTATTCCAACAGTTGTAAGATAAAATGGGAAAAATGATAGTTGTTCTTTGTTATATGTTTTTGTTTTCATAAAATCACCATATGAAATATAATTATATGATATGCAATATATTTATGTTGAAAAATAGTTTTTTGCGTAATATAATTATACTATATAAAAAAGGCAAAGTCAATTATAATCCATGGCAGATATGCGGCAGAATGGAGAGATTCACATGAAAAAATATGAAAATTTAAATTGCATCAGTGAAAACAGAGAGCCACAGAGAGCGTACTATATTCCTGAAAACGGATGTACAAAGCTCAATGGCATATGGGATTTTAAGTTTTATGAGTGCGATTTCGAGGAAGCTTATATAGAAAAAGAATGGGAGAAAATTGATGTTCCTTCCTGCTGGCAGCTTAGGGGCTACGAAAATCCCAACTATACCAATGTAGCATATCCATATTCATATGATCCTCCGTATGTCCCAAACAATAACCCAATGGGTATATATAAACGTGAGTTTGAATTACATAATGTAGATTGCGATACGTATATTGTTTTTGAAGGTGTATCAAGTTGTCTTGAGCTTTTTATTAACGACAAGTATGTAGGCTATTCACAGGGTAGTCATCTGCAGGCCGAATTTGATATAAGCAACTATGTAAAAAAGGGCGTAAATACTGTTACTGTAAAAGTGCGAAAGTGGTGTTTGGGAAGTTATCTTGAAGACCAGGATTTTTTCAGATTTAATGGAATATTCAGAGATGTGTATCTTCTGTCAAGGCCCAAAGGCCATATCAGGGATATTAATATAACAACAGACGATAATAGTATAAATATTGTTTTTGAAGGAAGTGCCCAAATATCTTTGCTTGATATGGAAGGAAAGCTGCTTGATAAAACTTTTTCGAAAAATACAGCACGTTTTTTTGTAGAAAATCCTGTAAAGTGGAACGCTGAAAAACCGTATCTTTATGAGCTTTTGTTTGAGTATGAGGGCGAAGTTATTTCGCAGAAGGTTGGCTTTGTTTCTTATGCAATAGGCGAAAATTATGAGTTTTTGGTAAACGGAACACAGGTAAAGTTAAAAGGCGTAAATCATCACGACACTCATCCATATAACGGCTGGTGTATGACAGATGAGGAACTTATGGAAGATTTGCTTTTAATGAAAAAGCTTAACATTAATACTATAAGAACGTCGCACTATCCGCCAACACCTGCATTTCTTAATATGTGCGATGAGATTGTTTTTTATGTTATGCTCGAGACTGACCTTGAAACACACGGAGGGGCAAACAGAGAAGCGGTGAGATGCGGATTTGACTGCCTGAACAACCCCCAATGGCTTTGTGCAAACCCTCTTTGGAAAGATGCTTTTGTTGAGCGTATGGAAAGAGCGTATCAGAGAGACAAAAACCATTGCTCGATTTTTTCGTGGTCTACAGGAAATGAAAGCGGACACGGCCAAAATCATGTTGCAATGATTGATTACATAAGAGCAAATGATAAAAAGCGGCTTGTGCATTGTGAAGATGCCTGCCGTGAAGCGGAGATGTCGGATTTTTATGGTGTTGATACCACGCATTATGCCGACAGGGCGGATTTGTATTCGAAAATGTATGAAAGCATTTACGAAATAAAGCAAAAGGCGGAAAATCCTGATTTTAAACACCCGTACTTTTTGTGTGAGTATTCCCATGCAATGGGCAATGGCCCCGGAGATGTATGCGATTACTGGGAATTGATATATAAGCATAAAAAGCTGGTTGGCGGTTGTGTGTGGGAATGGGCTGACCATACTGTAATAGAAAATGGAGTTCCTAAATACGGTGGTGATTTTGAGGGAGAACTTACTCATGACGGGAACTTTTGTGCAGATGGTATGGTTTTTCACGACAGGAGTTTAAAAGCCGGGTCCCTTGAGGTAAAAGCGGCATATCAGTATATGGATTGTGAGCTTTCGGGCGACGAAATAGTTGTACTGAACAGATATGATTTTACCAATCTTTCGGAATATGAGTTTAAATATCAGATAAAAGTTGATGGAGAAATAACAGAAGAAAACACACTCAGGCTGGATATTGAACCAAAGCAAACTGCCAAAATCAAAATAACATTGCCGGAGAAATGTATGCTTGGTGCATATATTCATTGCTATTTGTATGATAAAACCGGCTATTGTGTTGCCGGAAAACAATTAGAAATACATGTAATTGTGCTTGAGAAAAATATAGCTTACAAAGAGGCTGAAGTAAAAGAAGATGATAATTTTATTTTCTTCAAAGGAAATGGCTTTAGTTATACATTTTCAAAGCACTTGGGAGTGTTTGTAAGCCTTATAAAAAACGGCGAGGAGCAGCTTAAAGCGCCAATAAGATTAACATCAATGCGTGCACCGATTGATAATGAAAGACGTATTAAACAAAATTGGTACTGGCACAACACATGGCAGGGAGAAAATCTTGACCGACAGTTTGATAAGGTATATGAATGTACATTATGTGGGGCAGAGGTTACAGTTAAAGGAAGCCTTTCAGGTGTTTCAAGAACACCATATTTAAGATACACGGTAAAATATACTGTGACGCAAGACGGAACAATAAAGGCTATACTTGACGGAACTGTAAAAGATAAATGCACCTGGCTGCCGCGCCTTGGATTTGAAATTAAAACTGCTTATGAAAAAAACCGGTTCAGCTATTACGGTATGGGCCCATATGAAAACTATTGCGATATGCACCACGCTTCAATGGTTGATTGGTATGAAAGTGATGCAGACAGTGAGTATGTAAATTATATAATGCCTCAGGAGCATGGCAATCACATCAGAACAAAGGTTCTTAATATTAAAAATGGTTTATCCTTTGAAGCGGTAGAAAGTATGGAATTTAATGTGTCGCATTATTCATCTGACATGCTTATGAAGGCAACTCATCAAAACCAACTCACAAAAGCTGATTATACTAATATACGTATTGATTATAAAAATTCAGGTGTTGGCTCTAACTCATGCGGTCCCGAACTTTTGGAAAAATACCGGCTTTCGGAAAAAGAAATTCACTTTGAATTTTGTATAAAATAAATATATTGCAGCGTATCGGAGATATGTGATGCTGAAGAAATAAAAAAAAAAATTGTCTTTTTTGTTGTTCTGTATGCATCTGTACCGGTGGCGTTTTCCGCAAACGAAGTGCTCTTTTAAATTATAAATATCAAATTTGATACTTTTGATATATTTGATACTTAAAGTTTCCCACAAAGTTGCAAATTGAAAAATACTATGCTAAAATTAGTTTGAATAAGATAACAAAAGTGATAATCTTGCAAGATGTTAGCTTTTTAATTATAAAAGCTTTTCAAAGTGATTTTAAAAAGCATATTGGAGTTTTATATTTAAAAAATTTACATAATTTTCAATAACATATTTGACAAATTTATCACATATGATATTTACATTATATAATTTATAATATAAAATTTTATGGAGGGATTATTATGGGTAGAATACTTTCAAATTTGCCATCACCGGTTATGGCAGGAGTTATCAAGGAGAAAACAGTACGTGCTGCTTTGGCAGAGATAAGAAACTGTATGTACGATGGGGCCGGAATGGTTGATTTGCATATGTCATGCCTTGAAAATACTGAAGTTGAAACTCTTAAAGCAATAATTTCTGCATCGCCACTGCCTGTATTGGCGCTTAACTATAATTCTGACTATTATTTTAAAGAGGCCGGATTTGATGATGAAGAAGTAAGAGTGGCAAGCTTTTTAAGAGCTGTAGATGCCGGCGCTGCAGGAATTGATATGCAGGGATACACTTTCCACCTGCCTTCAAAAAACAATTTTTGCGGAGAGGACAAGTATTCCTTTACAAAGGGTAATCCCAAAGAGATTGTAACCGACGAAACTATTATTTCAAAGCAATGCGAGCTTATTGAAAAAGTTCATAGCAAGGGGGCCGAGGTTCTTTTATCGTGCCATCCGGGGATTTCAATGAACTGCCAGCAGGTTGTGGAGCTTGCGCTGTTTTTGGAAAAAAGAAATCCCGACATTATTAAAATTGTTACCATAGCCGAAAACGAGGACGACCTTGCCGAAAGCTTCAAAACAATGATAAATCTGAAAAAAGAAGTAAAAACACCTGTTTCGTACCACGCAGGCGGAAAGGCGGGTACTCTTTCAAGAATTATAAACCCAATGCTTGGAAGCCATATGGCTTTCTGCGTTGACCGCTTTTCTGAAAGCAGCCTTCCTGAGCAGCTTGATTTGAAAACTACGAAAACCATTATTGACAATGTTAAAAAAATTAAGTAGCGAGGGTACGGTTATGAAGTTTAAAAACAAAACAGTTATGGTTACAGGCGCAGGCAAAAATATTGGCAAGGAAATCGCTTTGAAATTTGCCGCAGAGGGCGCAAATATTGTTGTTTGTGATTTTAGCGAAGAAAATGCAAAGCAAACTGTTTGCGAAATTTGCGAAAGCGGCGGAAAAGCCACGGAAATTGTTTGCGATGTAAGGGACAGAGAAAAGATTTTTGAAGGGGTAGAAAAAGCCGCTCAAAAATTTGGAAAAATAGATATACTTGTTAACAACGCAGGCGGAAGTGCCGCACTGCTTAAGAAACTGACAAGATTTGTTGATGCAGAGCCTGAAACCATTGATTTTGTTATTGATACAAATTTAAAGGGCGCAATGAACTGCATTCAGGTAGTTTTGCCGGGAATGATTGAAAGAGAGAGTGGCAAGATAATAAATATGTCGTCAATAGCGGCGGTAGTTGGCCTTTATGACAGGGTTGACTATGCGGCGGCAAAGGCAGCTTTAATAGGCCTTACCAAAGCGCTTGCTATGGAGGTTGGAGAGTTTAATATTTGCGTAAACTGCATATCTCCCGGTGCTATTGAACGCGACGGATATAAAATGGAACATATGACATTTCTGGGGAAAAATGGTCGCGGTGGAAAGCCTTGTGATATTGCCGATGCGGTACTTTTCTTAGCTTCGAGCGATTTTATTACAGGGCAAAACCTTGTGGTTGACGGGGGAAGAACACTTGGCCCCGGATGGAGGTAATATGTCGAAAATTTTAATAAAAAACGGAAAAGTTTGGAGCGGCGAAAGCTTTTCTTTTTCTGATGTTCTTATAAACGATTCGAAAATTATAAAAATTGCAGAAAACATTAGCGAAGATGCACCTTTTGTTTATGATGCTGAGGGGAAAATTGTTTCTCCCGGCCTTGTTGATATTCATGTACATATGAAGGGCATTTCCCCTGATGCCTATGGAATAAATGCGGAAATGAGCAGTTTTCCTTTCGGGGTTGTTGCGGTTGCCGATGCCGGTGCGCTGAAGGGCGACAAGAGATTTCTTGAAGATTTGGCCGTAAAAAACTGTGTTTTTCTTGCAACAGGTATTGATAACAATAATGCCATGCTCTCACACGCGGAAAAAATGCTTGGTATTTATGAGGACAAAGCCATAGGTGTTAAAATTTGTATTGACGCAGAGCAATGTAAAGTTTACGATTTAAATCCGCTTTTGCAGGTTTTGGAATTTGCTGAAAAACATGGGCTTATTGTAATGGTTCATTCAACAGGCTCGCCTGTGAAAATGGCGGAAATTGTTAAAACGCTCCGCAAAGGCGACATTTTATCCCACGCTTATCATGGCGGCATAAATAATTCAATGGACGATGATTTTGAATGTATTTTCGAGGGAAAGAGCCGCGGTGTTATAATTGACGCCGGTATGGCAGGCGGCGTTCATACGGATTTTAATGTTTTAAAAGAAGCAATAAAAAAAGGTGCCGCACCTGACACCATAAGTACAGACATTACCTACCATAGCGCCTACAAAAGAGGCGGCAGATACGGAATGACAATGTGTATGAGTATTTTAAAAGATATGGGTATGAGCGAGGGGGGAATTTTTAAAGCCGTAACGAGGAAGCCTGCCCGGGTTTTGGGAAAAGAAAATATGTGGGGCAGCCTCAAAGAGGGCAAAAATGCCGATGTTGCGGTTTTTGACTATACCGATGAAGGCTACAACATAACAGACAGAGCTGGAAATATCATTTCGGGTAAGAGGGGATACAGATGTACCCTTACCATAGCAGACGGCGAGGTTTTATTTAAATACTAAGTTATTTTTTATAAAGCTTTCTGTAAGCGGTTGGGGTTGTGCCCTTAATGCGCCTGAAAACCCTTGAAAAATAATAGGGATTATTGAATTTAAGCATTGCAGAAATATCTGACATACTATGGTTTGTGTTTTTAATCAGGCTACAGGCCTCTTCAATTTTAAGAGCATTAAAATAGTTTATAATTGAAACGCCGGTATATTTTTTAAAGTTTTCACACAAAAATGTTTTACTGTAATTAAACTCTTTGCAAATATCATCAAGAGAAATACTGCTGTAAATATTTGCAGCAAGATACCCTTCGATTTGATGATTGATATTTATGTGAAATTTTTCTTTGGAAGTGAAAATAAAAGCAGAATTTTGTATCTTTTCTTCGCGCAGAATATTTATGAGAAGTGATTCGGTATAAATTTTAAACATCTGAAAACTGCCGATGCTGTGGTTGGGGCTTCGTTTTACATGGAGTTCACCATTTTCGAAAACAACAATAAAATTATTTTTAACTTCACGTACAATATTTTTTATAATGGCTTTTGATTTTTCCGAAAGAACACTTTTATAGTTTTTGAAAAATTCCATAACAGATGACTGACAGTAAAATGATATAAAGCATGCATAAACGGGCTCGCCTGAAGTTGTAAATTCAGTTTTAGTAAGCTCGCCGGGTGAGTGAAATATAAAATCACCACTTTCCATTAAAAGCTTTTCGCCGTTGGTGTATTCATAAAGCCGGCCTTCTTCTACATAAACTATCTGCCAGCAATCGAGAGTAGAGCCGGGATCATCGAGGGTACGCAATCCGTCGATATAATAAAAATTGCCTATTTGCTTTATATTTACTACTATGTCAATATCAGAATCGATAAAATAGTTATTCAAAAAATCACCCCTTGATAAATGATAACACAGGGAAATAATGAATGTCAATAAATACAAAAAAATTTTACAAAAAAACCGCGCGTACAAAAGTGTATTTTGAGTGAACAGATGTGCATTGTAATTACGTAATGTATTGTTATATAATATAGAATACGAAGGATTTTGTACCATTGACAGAGCTATGCTCTAAGTTTTTGGGCTGAAATTACATATATCTGAACAAAAAATGCATTTACATATACAAAAAATAATGATATTATTATATATAATGGATATTTTGTAAATTAAGACATTATTAAAGCTGCGAGAAGCCGCGGCTATGGGTGTTTTTTGAGTATCCAAATGAAAAGGGATAAAAAATTTTAATCATAAAAGACAAAAAACGAAAGGAGAGTAGTGGTATATGAAAAGTATATCACGGAAGGTTTTATGAGAAAAATAGCTTTATTTTGTGTATTTTGTATGTTGCTTATGATGGTTCCGGCCATGGCGGCAGGAGAGGGGGTTTCTGTAAAGCTTAAAAACGCTTCTCAGGATATTATTACTGTAAGCGGCGTTGCGCCAACAGATACAATGGTTGCAATACAGATTTTTAATCCCGAAAAATCTGCAGCTGATGTTAATGAATCCGGCGCTTATGATGATACTGCAGCAGTTCAGTATTTCGGCAGTGTTTTAAGCAGTGGCGGAGCATTTACAAAAGACATTAAGCTTAATGCTTCAACCGGAGGAATTTTCACAATTACTGTAACAGTTGCAGGCGAAACTTCAAGCGTTCAGTTCCCTTATTATCCATATGGACTTAAGGAAACATACGTAAACCGCATTGACACAGAAACCGATGCCGATGCACTTGCGCTGGATCTTCCTGAAATATTAAAGGTTTTCGGATTTGAAATTCACGATTTATATACTTCCACTACTGACCTTTCTCTTGCAAAAGAAATTTGCAAAGAAAACACAAAGGTTACTTTGGCAAACCCTGACGAAGCTTTGGTTTTTCTTGATGAAGTAATTGTTGTAAATGCATTTAATGAAGACAACCAGCTTCTTAAAGATGAAAACGGAATTTTTGTTTACGATGAAGTCTGGGCAAAAGAAAACCCTGAAGCTTATGCGGATTACGCAGGAGAGCTTTCTGAAAATGGTATCGCTAACGTAAATACTGCTCTTTTCGCAGGTACATATAATAAAATCGGCGATGTTTATGATACATTTGAAGACAGCCTTCTTTATCAGCTTATTATGAACAACCGCCTTTCAGGTAGTGGACATATTGAAGCTGTGCTTTTAAAATATGACGATCAGTTTAAAGCTTACGGTTTTGATTTAGATCTTCTTAACGGTGCATCAGGCAAGAAGAGTAAATTTAACACTTTACTCGGATGCGGAGCAACCAGTTTAGAAACAATGGCAGACAAGTTTAACGAAATTTTTGATAAAAATGCATCATCGGGCTCCGGCTCTTCCGGAGGCAGTGGTGGTGGAGGCGGTGGCGGTGCTTCTTCAGTAGGCAGCGTTCCATCAGCAGGCGGAGCGGAAAATTATGTTCCAACTACTACTCCTACAACTTCACCTGAGCCTACTGCTCCCCAAACAGTTTGTCCTTTCACTGATTTGGCTGGAGCAGACTGGGCGAAGGAAGCAGTAGAATATTTATACAAAGAAGGCATAATAAACGGCAGAGATGAAAAAACCTTCGCTCCTGGCGAACTTGTTACAAGAGCAGAGTTTGCAAAAATAATCGTTGAAGCATTCAAACTTCCTGAAGTTGAAAATGCAGCATCATTTGGCGACTGTGCTGCTGATGCATGGTATACACCATACATTCTCCGCGCTGCAGGCAATAACGTAGTTACCGGATATGACGGATTGTTTGATCCAAACAAACCCATAACCCGTGAAGATGCAGCTGTTATTGTTGCAAGACTTTTTGAAAACGACAGCGAAGCAAGCCTTTCCTTTACAGATGCCGATGAAGTTTCAGATTATGCTAAAGAAGCAGTAGCAATGCTTTCAAAAGCGGGCCTTGTAAACGGCGTTGGCGACGGAAAGTTTGCTCCAAAAGTAAATATTACACGTGCTCAGGCAGCACAGCTTGTTTATAACGTTATCTCAGGAGGTGAAAATTCTTGAAAAGAATATTTGCTTTAGTATTATCACTTTTAATAGTTTTTTCTGCTATGCCTTTTGTATCGGCAGAAGAAGATAAGAACACTGACCTCGAGTTTGCTATGGCTATGGGATTTATTGGAGAAAGCGAAGATATTTATCCCGACGATGTTTTAACAAGAATTCAGCTTGCTGAAATTTTTTACAACATTGTATTTGACAAAAATCTTCAGTTTGGCAAAGAATACGAAAGTGTTAATTTTCCTGATGTTCCGGAAGAGAAAAAACCAATTGTATCAATGGTTTACGGAATGGGCGTAATGCGCGGATACTCTGACAGCGTTTTTGCTCCCGATGACCCGGTAACATACAGCCAGCTTATTAAAACTTTTGTTGCTTTCCTTGGATACGATGCCCTTGCACAGTTTCGTGGCGGATATCCTTCAGGTTACCTTACAGTAGCGGCAAATCTTAAAATTTTGCCTGAATACATAGTTTCTAACGACAGCGTTGCTACCATAGGTGCAGCTTGTGAGCTTCTTAAAAAATGCTCTGTTGTAGATATTGGTATTCCAACACCTGAAGGCGGATATTATGTAAAAGAAGGCGTTTCCTACCTTGAATATTATAAAGAAGTTAAGGTTGGAAAAGGAACTATCACAGGTAACTACCTTACAAATATTAACGAAGATGAACTTACAGGTTATTTTTCAGTTTTAATAAACGATGAAAAAATGTTTGTTGCAGGTACTGCGGCAGGTATTCAGAATTATCTCGGCTATGAAGTTTATGTATATTACGAAGATGTTGACAACGTTAAAACAATTGTTTATTACGAGCTTGGCAACAACAGCATTTTAGAACTTTCGGCAGAGAAAATATCTTATGTTGCAAACAGAACAATTGCGTATTTTGAAGGCTTTGATACATTAAAAGTAAACATTTCTCAAACTGCTGATGTTTTGTATAACGGTTCACACCTTGCTTCATATACAGCAGCTGACATAAATCCGTTTGAAGCAGAAAATCTTGATGGCAGCATTCGTCTGGTTGACAAAGATTTTGACAGCATTTACGATACAGTAATTGTAACAGCTTTTAAAACTTATGTTGTAAGAGACGTTGTAAACCTTAAGATATATAATGAATATATTCCAAGCGATGTTGTTAATATTTCAAACTACAAAGAAAGAAATATTGATATTGTAAACGTTATAGGCGAGCCTGTTGAGCCCGAGGCCATTAAAGCGGGCCACATTGTGAACGTTTGCTACGACAGAAGCGGAAATATTAAAAGAGTAATCGTTTCAAAAGACAGCATAATTGGTATGATAGACGAAATTTCATATGTTGGCTCAAAAATTTCTGCTGTTAAAGTTGGCGGAACAACATTTGAAGTGGCTAACGGCTTAACACTTGTAGACAGTGCAAACCGTTTGAAAGCCGGTTGCAATGTAAAGGTTTATATGAACTGTGAAAACAGAATTGCTGTTATTGATGTTGACAGCGAGTTTGTAAACGGATACACAAGAGGCCTTTTAATTGATATGGCAACAGAGGGTGGTGTTGGAAACAAAACTATCGTAAGACTTTTCCAGTCTGACGGGGCAATGCACGATTATACATTACCCGAAAGAGTAAATCTTGGCGGCACAATGGTTGACAGCTCAAGCCTTGAAAGCGGAGTGTTCGGCCTTGATACAGATGGCGAAGTACGCCGTCAGGTAATTTTATTTAAACCTGATGAAGCAGAACCTACAATTATTAAAAATATTATTACTTATTATTACTGCTGATACTTCCGGAAATTTCAGCGACGGATTTTATCAGTTCTATAATGCGTCTGGCGGAACAGTGTTCAGCTACAAAGGCGGTATGAGAACCTTCGACGATAAATTTGGCTATGACGTAAACTCCACACTCGTTATGGCTATGCCTGAGCTTGCAAAAAGACATAACTATGAAGAATACACAGTTTCTGAAATGGGTGTAACAGAAGGCAGCTCAAGATCAGAACTTAATGCCTTAATTTATGGTACTTCGAAAGATGGTCTTTTGGCTGATACAATTGTTATCGATGCAAGCAATGCAAGCACAACAATTACAGACCCTGATAAGAGACCTACTATGATGATAGACCGAATTTCAGAAGTTTACGATGCTGAATCAGGCGAAATACGTGTGAAAGTAAACGGTACATACATTGAAGCTACAACAGCATACACAGGCGGATTTACTACAACAAGAGAGGCCTTGCTTGAAGCTTGTGGCGGAAAAATGCCACAGCAGGGCGATATTTACCGTTGGCAGTATTTCAGAACAACCGGCGAAATTAAAAAATTCAACAGTAGTTATGACTTTGTAATTTTTGACAAAGCTGAAAAAGAACTTTGCAATGGAGAAAATCCAAAAACATATCCTGATACTTGCGCATTTAACTATGGTAAAGTTATAGAGAAAAACGGACCTATGATTAAAGTTGAGCTTTATAACTCAACAAGGGATAAAAAGGTTTATATGCTCAATGCCGGCTATTACAGATTTATTGAGCACAGAGAAACAAAAAAAGGCGAAGTTCAGATTTCGGTAAAAGATTATGAATGCATTTTGCCTGAGTCGACTAACCCCGATAATCCTTCTGAGGTAATTGTATTCCACAGAGCTTCGGGTATTGGCGTATTTATTTATAATAAGGAGGTTTGATGATATGAAAAAATTATTAGTATTTCTTTTAAGCTTAATATTTTTAGTTAGCAATCTTACCGCCTTTGCAGAGCCAAAATACGAAATTGAGTATGGCGGAATTATAAACAGCCCTGAAATGAAAGAGCTTGTTAAAAGCCAGATTGTAAGAAACGAAAAGCTTCTTTATCCACCTGATGAACACCCTTATCTTCTTGTAAATGATGAGTTTATAGCAAATCTTAAAGCAAATAAAGATGACGAAAACTATAAAACAGGTTATGATTACCAGCTTGACCTTGCAACAAGACCTTTGCCGGCGCAGCCTGAAGGCGGAATTTTGTCGACAGCCATTTCTGACCAGCTTAATGCCCGCGCATTTATGTATGTAATGGGCGAGGTTGACAAAAAACACGCAAGAGAAACAGTTGCCTATGCAATTGAATACATTAAAAATGCTCAAACTGCAAAAACATATTCAATTGATATTTACAAAGATTTTGGTAACCAGGCAATTATGTGTGGCGCCTTTATTTACGACTGGTGCTACGATGTAATGAAAGAAGGCCAGAAATCAGAGCTTGCTGAAGCTATAAAAAGGCATATGAATGACAAAGTTCAGCATTGTCGCCCCGACAACGTTGCGTCGTGGAGTGATATCAACGGCTACGCAGTTGGTCAGCCAATTATTTATAACAGCTTTGCAACTGCTGCCCTTTACGATATTTATCCTGATATGTACGAAGATATTATGGGCAAAGTTTTAGGCTCAATGGCTGAAATTTCTAAAATTTACGGCGAAGCCGGAGCTTTAACCGATGCATCTACTGCATATTCTCGTGAGTATTACACATATCACGTTGAGCTTATGTTCCAGAGAATGGGCCACGATATAAGAGAAATTTACGGCAAGCAGCTTCCTGTAGGTTACCGATTAATGTATGGCCGTGTGCCTTACGGTGGGTTCCTCAAAACAGGCGATACATTCGGCTTTATTGATTACAAATACGGTAACTATATTAACTCTGTAGACACAGGTTATGATATGGGCCTTTTGCAGGTAATGTTTGAAGATCCGTATCTTAAACATTTCCATCAGAGAAGCGGATACAATAGCAGAACACTTTTAAACCTTTTGCTTTATAAGAGCAGTCACGAGGCAAAAACTCCCGATGATTTGCCCCTTGCCTTTGAGGTTTACGAACCAAGAAGCGAAATTATTCACAAAACTTCATGGCAGGAAGGCCTTGATTCGCCACAGGTTACAGCATATATGAATATGAACAATCGCCGAAGCGGTGACCACGACCACGCTGAACTTGGCTCCTTCCAGATTTACTACAAGGGTCCTCTTTCAATGCCGGGCGGCCAGTACTACGGTACAGGCTGGGGTAAAGGACACTGGAAAAACTACCTTACAAGGTCGGTTTCCAAAAACGTAATGCTCCTTCGTGACCCTTCGGAAAAGTTCTATTATGGTACTAACCCGGCCGATGCCAACGATGGCGGACAAAGAATGGTTGCAAACAAAAACGGCGGTCTTGTTATTGATAAAACTGAAGAGCATATGTCAGACTTTAACCTTTGGGCAACAACCGAAGGAACCTATATTGGCCCTAACGAAATGACACCTGCTTTCTCATATATTAAGGGTGACCTTACCCGTGCTTATTCCGAAAACAAAATGGAAAGCTATAAGAGAAGCATGGTATTTATGGATACATTTAACGAAACTTATCCCGGCGTTATGGTTGTGTTCGACCGTATGGTTTCGAAAAATGCATCGTTCCCGAAAACATGGCTCCTTCAGGCAGTTGCCGAGCCGCATATTGAAGGAAATAAAGTTACAATTATAAATACTGAAAGCGAGCCTAAGGCAAACGGTAAGCTTGTAAATACTACACTTTATCCTGAAGAAGTTACTATTGAATCCGTTGGCGGCATTGCAGATTACGTTTCTGATGGTCAGTCATGGAACGATACCGACCCTGTATCAGCTTGTACAATTTACCAGAGCGGTTACAGAGCAGAGGTTAAACCTGTAAAAGCACAGGAAGAGGATATTTTCCTTAATGCTATGTACATTGCCGATGGTGATAGTAAAGCTCCCGACCTTGAAATGAAAAAGCTTGAAGATGATATTTTCATGGGCGTTGCTACACTTGACAGACAGGTAATGTTTGCAAAAAGCGGCGAAAGCCAGAGCGAAGAATTTACAATTGATGTTACAAACAACAACACCGGCGGAGAAATGATGGTTTTAGTTGGCGATGTGGCAGTTGGCAAATGGGAAGTTTCGGGCGCAGGCAAAACAATCACAGTAGAGTCAAAAGAAACTGACAGCTGTATCGTATTTAAAGGTGCTCCCGGCAAATATATTGTTAAACCTGCAAATGCAGAAACTGCGGTAACTGAAATTTCATGGCCTCAGGCAGAAAAAGAAAAAATAGGCGATTTTGCAATTTATGTTGGTAACACATATCAGTATATGCGCGATCCTAATAAACTTGTAAACGGCGTTCCATATTTCTCAGATAAATTTATAAATAACAGTACTTATGCAAAAGCTGTAAGAGATGGTAACAGCCTTACAATTACTGCGGCTGACGGAAAAGTTTTAAAACTTACCGCAGGCAGCAACGAATATACCGTTTCAACACCTAAAGCTACAACAACTTACGCTATGCCAAATGCACCATTTATTGATGAAAATGGTATTTTCTACTTAACCTATGGCGAAAAATTTGGTGACAACATTGGCGCTACATTTAACTATGTACCTTCAGGTAAAGTTCTTACAGTTAAATTAGTTGAATATACTTCCACTTCAAAAATTGGCCAGCTTACAGGCGTTGATGAAAGCAAAGTTTTAGAGCCAATTTCAATGGATTGCAGTACTGACGACGGTAATACTGTTAAAAATATTAACGACCGTGACCTTACAACTCGTTGGTCCTCAGTTCAGGGCGATGGCGAGTGGGCATCATTTGAAATGGGTTCAGAACCTGTTGCAATGAGCGCTGTTCAGATTGCCTGGTACAACGGTGACAAACGTAACTGGAAGTTTGATATTCAAATTTCAAATGACGGCGAAACCTGGACAGATGTACTTACCGGTATGAAGAGCGCAGGTAAATCGGTTGAAGTTGAAACATTTAAACTTCCTGAAGGCACAAAGGCAAGATACATCCGTTATATGGGCCACGGCGAAGAAGTTACAAAATCGTTCTACAACTCAGTAACAGAGTTCTTAGTTCTTAAGTAATATGAAAGGAGCTAAATTTATGAAAAGAATATTATCACTTATAGTTTTAACTGCTGTTCTTTTTACGATAGAAATTCCTGCTTTTGCGGCAGAAAGAACAACTTTTGAAATTGAAGAAAAAACTTATTACGACATAAATGTTCCTTTTGATGTTACAATTGGTATAGGAACTGATTATGACAAAGCAGAAATTTTAGTTGACGATACGGTAGTAGCCTCCTATGAAGGAGGCGCTGCCGAAGAAATTTCGGAAGAGCTTAGTTTAGACGGCAAAGTAAATTATCTTGGCAACGTAAAAATTTCGGCCAAAGTATATTATGGCGAAGAAGTTGACATGCTTTCAAAAAATATACTTATAACAAAGCTTGGCGAAAGCATAAATGCTTTTAAAGAAGATTTTTCAGCTGAAAACAGTGTGTACTGTGGATTTATATATAACCTTAGTGGTAATGGACCATTCCAGGCACATACTTTTGAAGATGGAAACAAAGCTATTAAATTTGTTTTTGACCAGAGTTATAAAGTGGATAGTCAGCCATTTCTTACAAAGGATGGGATGAGAGTACCGGCAGGCTCACTTATTACAATGCAGTTTGATGTATACTTCAGCAGTAACGACTGTTATATGATATTTGAAACAAGATATTATGATGAAACTACTAAGAAAAACGAATATCCGAAAGATGGCTCCGGTACCAGACCTGCTATAACCTTGTTTACAAAGGCCGATAAAACTATTGGCGGAAATCCTGTTAAGGCAGAAACATGGTATACCTGTAAATATGAAATGGATACAATTACAAAAGGCCTTAAAATTTACATTAAAGAAAGAGATGCGGCGGAATTTAATCTTGAATACACATATCCAAACTTTGTAAGTTATGGCCTTAACCAGATCAGACCAACATTTCAGTGTACATCTAATACAGGCGCATTTACCGCTGTTGACAACTTTACAGTTGATTATATAGGTCAGGTGCCGCAGTGGTATGCAAAGCCTTCTTTTGAAAATGCTGAGGGAAGCGCAGTCAGTGCCGGAAATGTACCGATTGAAGGCGGCAAAATAAACCTTGGATTTTCAAAGGGAATGGATATTACAGATGGCAGCATTTTAATTAAAAACGAAGCGGATGACAGCATTTCGGCTACATCATCTTATAACGAAACTTCATTTGTTTATAATGCGTCCCCTGTAAAACTTCGCTACGGCAGCCTTTATTCAGTTGTATTTGATGAAAACTTAAAATCAATCGACGGAAACAGCGCACTTACAGGCAACAAAATAAGCTTTTTAACAGCAAAATACCCTGTAAATATTTCTATGGCAACAAAAACATCGGATGGGGTTAACATTATTGTTAACAATGCAGGAACGGCTGTAGATGAAAAAATTGCAGTTTGCTGCTACGATGCAAATGGAGCACAGCTTGAATATAACCTTGCTGCAATTGAAGCAGACGGAGATATGGATGTTGTTTTACAAAATGCGGCAGCGGCTGACAAAATTGTAATTTACGTATTAAGCGCTGCAACAGGTGGCGAAATTTACGAAATTTACACAGTTGAATAATTTTATGGCCCTCTCAATTTGGAGAGGGCCTTTTTATATTGACATATGCTTAAAAATATGATAGTATTCTTATAGAATTTAATATATCACACAAAGTGTTGGCCATGCCGCAGAAAAGGCCTGGCCGGTGAAAAGGGAATGGGGTGAGAATCCCCTGCGATAACTGTCGGTGTATGTGCTGAAAATTTTATGTTCGTTGGCGAAAGCCGGTCATTGGGAAACTGAGAAGGCAGGGCATAAAGTTGCAAAGCTAAGGCTTTATATGGCATAAGCCACAAGACCTGCTTTGGTATTACTGCGTAAGTGCCCTCCGGGTATAGCAGTAATGTTTTTGCAGTGGGCAAATTGTGAAATCACAGAAATATCAGCTGTGGTAATTTTTAAAATTACCGCAGTTTTTTTGTATTGGTGAAAAAGATATGAACGAATTTAAAACTTATCATCCTGCAGTAAATTTCATATACTTTTTGTTTGTTATCGGGTTTTCAATGTTTTTTATGCATCCTTTGTGCCTTTTAACATCTTTTTTGTGTGCTTTTTTATACCTTTTCATATTAAAGGGGAAAAAAGCATTTAAAAGCCTTATAATGTATATTCCGCTTATGCTGATAATGGCGCTTTTAAACCCTTTGTTTAATCACGAAGGGGCAACAATAATTTTGTATTTTCGGGGCGGAAACCCCCTAACGATGGAATCGGTTATATATGGATTTGCCGCATCGTTTATGATTATATCGGTTATAATGTGGTTTTCCTGCTACAATGAAGTTATGACAAGCGACAAATTTATTTATTTGTTTGGTAAAGTAATTCCTTCACTTTCGCTTGTTTTTTCTATGACACTTCGCTTTGTGCCTCGGTTTATAGCGCAGTTTAAAACTTTTGCAAGCGCACAAAGAGGAATTGGGCGCGATTTTTCTGAAGGAAATATAATAAAAAGGGCCAAAAGCGGCCTTACAATTTTATCAGCCACTACAACATGGGCAATGGAAAACTCAATCGACACGGCCGACAGCATGAAAGCACGTGGATATGGGCTACCCGGCAGAACCGCGTTTTCTGTTTTTAAATTTGAAAAGCGGGATGTAAAAGCGCTTATATTTATTTTGATTTTCGGGTTATATGTTTTAGGCGGAAGCATAGCAGGGGGAATGAATTATTCATATTTCCCCAAAATGGTCGGAGGAGAGTTATCGTTTTTTTCAGTTAGTATTTTTGCGGCATATTTTGCCCTTTGCATATGCCCTGTTATAATTGAAATCTGGGAGGTGAAACGATGGAACAAATTAAAGTCGACAATTTAAGTTTTAGTTATCCAAACGGAAGTGCTGCCCTTGAAGACATTACACTTTCAGTTAAAAAAGGCGAATTTATTACCCTTTGCGGCAAATCGGGCTGTGGCAAAACAACGCTTTTAAGGCTTTTAAAGCCATCGGTTTCGCCCTTTGGTAATATTAGCGGCAATATTTTATTTGAAGGCAAAAATTTAAAAGAGTACTCAGAGAGAGATGAGGCTGAAAAAATTGGCTTTGTAATGCAAAGCCCCGAAAACCAGATAGTAACCGACAAAGTTTGGCACGAGCTGGCTTTTGGCCTTGAAAGCCTTGGCCTTAAAACAGAAGAAATAAGGGCAAGGGTTTCGGAAATGGCATCGTTTTTCGGCATTGGGGATTGGTTTTACAAAAAAACAAGCGAGCTTTCAGGCGGACAAAAGCAGATACTTAATCTGGCTTCGGTTATGGTTATCGGGCCTTCGGTTTTAATACTTGACGAGCCTACAAGCCAGCTTGACCCAATTGCATCGCAGGAATTTTTAAACGTTTTAAAGAAAATAAACCGCGAATTAGGAACAACCATAATTTTATCGGAGCATCGCCTTGAAGAAGCAATTCCTATTTGCGACAGGGTTTTGGTTATGGATGAAGGCAGAATAATAGCTGAAGGCAAAAGCGGAGAGGTTTACAAAAAGCTTAAAGGCATAAAGCATCCCATGGAAAGGGCTTTTCCTGCACCTATGAGAATTTTTGGCACAATTGACAAGGATGGCAATTTGCCTGATACTGTTTGCGGCGGAAGGGAAAGACTTATAAGCTTTGCAGAAAATAACCCGTTGTTTCCTGAGGCTATAAAGAAAAGCGAGCCACAGGCAGAAAAAGAGTATGCCATAGAAATTAAAGATGCATTTTTCAGATACGAAAAAAATATGCCCGATGTTTTGAAAGGGCTTAATATAAAAGTGCCAAAAGGCGGAATTTATGCCATTTTAGGCGGCAACGGAAGCGGAAAAACAACGGCGCTTTCGGTTATGTGTGGCATTAACACTCCTTACAGGGGAAGCGTTTTAATCGGCGGAAAGCCTATTTCGAAAATTGGTAATTTATATAGCGGGATTTTGGGAGTTTTACCGCAAAATCCGCAAACATTATTTGTTAAAAAAACAGTTTATCTTGACCTTTTGGAAGTTTTGCAGGATGAAGAAAAGGTTCATGCGGTGGCATCGGTTTGCCGTATTGAAAACTTGCTTCAAAGCCATCCGTATGATTTATCGGGCGGCGAACAGCAAAGGGCGGCGCTGGCAAAGGTGCTTTTAAAAGAGCCCGAAATACTGCTGCTTGACGAGCCTACAAAGGGAATGGACGCCCACTTTAAAGAAACCTTTGCAGATATTTTAGAAAGCCTTAAAAAGGCAGGAAAAACTATAGTTTTAGTATCACACGATATTGAGTTTTGTGCAGAATATGCCGATACCTGCGCTCTTATGTTTGACGGGGCAATTACATCTAAAGGTGCGCCGAGAGAGTTTTTCAAGGGCAAAAACTTTTACACAACTTCATCAAACCGCATGGCAAGAGAACTTTTACCCGATGCAATACTGCCCGAGGATGTTATTGTCGCTTGCGGGCATAATGCAGAAAAAAGAGAAAAGGAAAGTTTCAACTTTAAAAAAAGCGGAGGTGGAGAGCCTTTAAAAGAAAAGAAAACAGAAGAAATATCTGTTTTCAGAATAATTTCGGGGCTTTTCTTTGCAGTATTATTTTTTCTTACAAACCTATTATCGCAAAGAGGAATTATTAATTTAAATATAAATACTGTAAGAGGAATATTGGTGGCAGAAACTATTTGCGCCCTGTTATGTTTTTTTGGCGGGCGTGAGGTGGGGGCTGAAATAATTCAGCAGGAGGGGCGCCATCTTTCAAAGCGAACACTTGTGGCAATGCTTTTAATACTTATTTTTATACCTCTTACACTTTATATTGGAATTTTTTATCTGGATGACAGAAAGTATTACATAACAAGCCTTTTTATAATACTTGAAACCATAGTGCCTTTTGCAATGGTTTTTGAAAGCCGAAAGCCGGGGGCGAGAGAAATAGTAATAATAAGCGTACTTTGCGCCATAACAGTTGCAGGCAGAGCGGCGTTTTTTATGCTGCCGCAGTTTAAGCCCGTTATAGCCCTTGTAATAATTTCGGGGGTTTGCTTTGGGGGAGAGGCAGGCTTTTTGGTTGGTGCGGTATCGGCCTTTATTTCAAACTTTTATTTCGGACAAGGCCCGTGGACACCGTGGCAAATGTTTTCAATGGGAATAATAGGCTTTATTGCAGGGATTTTATTCAGAAAAGGCCTTATAAGAAAAACAAAAGCATCGCTTTGTATTTTCGGGGCTTTGGCAACCCTTTTGATTTACGGCGGAATTATGAACCCTGCGTCAGTAATTTCTTATCAGCCTAACCCCACAAAGGAAATGCTTTTAATGTCTTATGTGGCAGGCTTTTCGGTTGATTTAATTCATGCTATTTCAACTGCTGTATTTTTATGGTTTATTTCGGAGCCAATGATAGAAAAGCTTGAAAGAATTAAAATAAAATATGGGCTTTTAGAATAAGCCCATAGAATTTAAAACAAATATTTCAATGAAAATCGTTACAAGGCAAAGCGCCGATGAAATTATGACGGCGTGGCCCTGAAGCGTTTCGTCGGCATCCATTTGCTGCGCCATAGCGAAAGATGAAACTGCAACGGGAGAAGAAAACGTTACCAAAAGGCAGGCAAGCGCTTCGCCGCGAAAACCCAGCAAAACCGCCGCTGTAAGCATTACAAGCGGTACAAAGACAAGCCTTGACGAAACTATTATTGCTATTTCGCGGGCATAGCCTTTAATGCTTGAAAAGGTGAAATTTGCGCCAAGTACAAAAATTGCCATAGGCGTTGCAACCGATGCTACATCGGAAACGGTTTCTTCTAAAATTGAAGGTAGCTTTATGCCTGAAAAAAGAAAAACTGCACCTATGAAACAGCCCACAATAAGTGGGTTTTTTATTATGCCCAAAAAAAGCTTTTTGGGGCTTACATCGCCGCCACGAAAGCGCTCCAGCGAAATTACCGCCAAAACATTAAAAAGCGGAACAACAACTGCTACCATTAATGATGCAAGGCTGTCGCCCTTGCCGCCGCAGATATGGTTTACAAGAGGGAGGCCAAGTATTGCAAAATTTGAGCGGAAGGAGCTTTGAAGTATTACGCCGCGCTTTCTGTTGTCTTTTGAAAGGCGGAAGGTTAAAAAATAAAAAACAAAAAACACGCACAAAACGCCGATTATAGTAAAGGTTATAAGTTTTATATCGAAAAGGCCTTCGGTTTTTGTTTTGTAAATGTTATAAAATAAAAGAGTTGGCAGAAAAATTTTAAATACAAGTTTATTTATTCCATCAAAAATCTTTTTGTCGGCAAGGTTTATGGCTTTTGCCATATATCCAAGCAGCATAAGTAAAAATATTGGCGCTACTGCGCTGAATGATAATTTTAAGCTTTCCATTGTTTTCTCCTTTAATTTTACTCATCTGCATTTAAAATTTGCAGAGGATTTTCTATGTTAAAAAGATTTTTGGCAATTTGGCAAAACTCTTTTATAATTTTATATGAAGGAAGCGATTCATCCTTCGGATAGCAGATTGAAAAAAATTCCTTCGCATAATCATTTTCAATTGCAAAATAGCGGCAATTCTTTTTAGGCGGCATTGTTGCAATTACGGCATCGGTTGTAAAAAATGCGCCAAAGCCGCTATACATAAGGTTAAAGCTAAGCTGCTGTCTGCCAAGGTTTGAGGTTATATGCCCTTCGCCCGAAAGGGCTTTTCTTTTTTTGTAAACACCGCCCTGATAATTTGTGTAAACAAATTCCATGTTTTCAAAAAGCGACATATCCTTTATAACCTTTTCGCCGGGATAAGAGCGGTTTACTATTTCTTCATAGGTTAAAGCAAAAGGCGCAAGGTGGGCGGCGCTTTGCATATCGCTTTTGATAGCAACAACCAGATTTTCTTCAAACAAAACTTCGTTTACAGTGCCTTTTATGGCATTGTCTGACGACAAGAAAATTAAATCAACAAGATTTTTCGAAAGCATATCGGGCAGTTTATCAGAATCGGCCAATACTACGCTTATATCAATATTTGGAAAACTGCGGCGAAAGGCGTTACATATTTTGGGTATTACATAAAAAGAAACGTGAGTTGCAGTTCCTATTTTCAGCGTTCCGCTTTTAAAAAGCGAAATATCCTGAATGTGCCCCTTTGCCTCGCTTTCGATTTTAATTATTTTTTCAATGGCCTCAATATATAAAGTGCCCTCAGGGGTAAGGGTAAAGGGAACAGTTTTGCGGTTAAAAATAGGTGCGCCTATTTCTTCCTCGGCTTTTTTAATTGCGGCGCTTAATGCAGGCTGTGACAAAAAAAGTTTTTTTGCCGCCAGGGAAACGCTTTTTTGCTTATATACTTCGTATACATATTTCGAAAGATTATCAAGCATAATACCACCTATAAATAAAATTTATAATTTTTATAAAGTTATTTGTATTTGATTATATCATATATAAGTGATATAATCAATATAAAGTTTTTCGGAGGTAACAGATATGCAGTGCGAAAAATTATTTAAAGAAATTGATAATCTTTACCCCAAATATTTAAAGGTTTGGGAAGATGTTTGTAATATAGAAAGCCCTACCAATTTTAAAGAGGGCGTTGACAAAGTTGCGGAATATTTTATAAATATGGCTGAAAAGCTTTCTTGGAAGGTTGAGGTTTTAAAACAGGAAGTTGCCGGCGATGTTTTGGTTATTACTGCAAACGAGGGCGCAGGCGAAAAACCTGTTTGTTTTTCAGGCCACAGCGATACTGTTCATCCCATAGGGCTTTTTGGCAGCCCTGCAGTTAAAATGGACGAAGAAAAAATTTACGGCCCCGGCGTTATGGACTGTAAGGGCGGAATTGTAGCATCGTTTATGGCTATGGAAGCCCTCATAAAATGCGGATACAAAAAAAGGCCACTTATGCTTTTAATTCAGTCAGACGAAGAGGTTAGCAGCAGTATAAGCCATAAAGAAACTATAAACTACATTTGCGAAAGGGCGAAAGATGCAGTTGCTTTTTTTAACACCGAGGGGCAGGTAAAGGGGACAGCGGTTATTGAAAGGAAAGGAATTTTAAGATATCGCTTTGAAATTTCAGGCGTTGCGCTTCATTCGGCCAGATGTGCAGAAGCGGCAAACGCAATAAGAGAAGCAGCTTACAAAATAATTGAGCTTGAAAAAATTAAAGATGCAAAAGGCATTACCTGCAACTGCGGCCTTATAAACGGTGGCTCGGCGGTAAATACTGTTGCGGCAAAATGCACTTTTACGGTAGATATTCGTTTTCTAAATGAAAAACAACTAAATGAGGCAAGGGAAAAAGTGAAAAAAATTGCCGAAACGGTTTATATTGAAGGCTGCAGCACAAAATTAGAAGAAATAAGCTTTCGGCCGGCAATGGAATACTGCGAAAAAAATGCGGCTCTACTTGACAAAATGAACGAGATATTCGCAGAATGTGGCCTTGAAACTTTGAAGGCACGTCTTTGCCTGAGTGGTTCTGACGCGGCATACACAACTCTTAGGGAAATTCCTACCATTGACAATATTGGTGTTGCAGGAGGAAATATTCATTCTAAAGATGAGTTTGCATATCTCGAATCGCTTAAGACAAGTGCAAAAAACATGGCAACAGCTGCATATATGATATAAAAAATGAATTCGAAAAATTGGCATTTATACAGAAAACCCCCTGTTTCAGCCGTTTTTCGAATTCATTTTTTTAAAGCCTATTTTGAGCGGAGCATTGATGGGGTACATCCCCTTAGCTTTTTTGTTACTCTTGAAAAATATCTGTAATCGGAAAAACCGCTTTCCCAAGCTGCTTTTTCAACTGTACAGTAACTTGTATAAAGCATTTTTTGTGCATGGTCAATTCTTAGCTCGTTAAGATAACGAATTGGCGACATACCGAATTCCTCGTTAAAAAGCTTTCTCAGGTATGAAGAAGATATGTTTGCTCTTTGGCAAACCTCTGCAATTGTTAAAGACGAATTTGTATACTCATCTTTTAATATATTTATTGCCTTTTCAAAAGATGTATTTGTTACCATACTGCTTTTAAGGGTTGACAAATATGCAATTATTTGCAGGAAAACAGAAGCAGCTTCTATTTTGTAATTTTGTCTTTTGGCGCCATATACAGACACAAGTTTTGAAAAAAGAGAATAAATGTGTTCAAAGTGTGGTGTAGAAAAGTTTTGTACATCGCTGAAAAATGGAACAGATTCTGTAAAGTGAATAAAAACCATTTCTCCGTCATCAGGGTAGTGAACCGAGTAAGGGGTATTTGCAGGCATATATGTTATGTCTTTTGAATTTGACAAAAATGTTTTTTCGCCGCAACATAGCTTTGCACAGCTGCCCAGGCGCAAAACAAGGGCAGAATATGGTCTGCCACAGGTTTTAACAGAGCATTTTTTCCAGGGTATGTGCTGCGCTGAAAGCACAGAAAAAGCAACTTCTTCTTTAAAGTTCATCGCCTTCACCTCAAAATGATTGTATCACACATTTCCTGAAAAGTCTATTTTATTATAATATTCAAGATAATCTTCAAACTGTTTTACTGCTGCCTTGCCGCCCACTTCCGGAGTAAATCCTGTTGGGGCAAAAAAGCCGGTGTATGCAAAGTTCATTATTTTTTCTGCGTATGGCCTTACAGCCTGAATTTGCGCAATAAATCCGTTTTCGCCGTTCATTCCGCCGTCTTTGTATCGTGGAACTAAAATTCCGTCTTTAAAATTAAATGCCTCGCAGTTTGCCCAAAGGTGTTTGTTTACTTCGTCGCATGCTGATTTGAGCTTTTTGTGCATATCGTGGCTTTCGTTTATATTTAACCTGCCCTGACCTACGCAGTCTTGCGGCATCATAATATCAAAAACATTGTTTTGTTTTATGTATTCAATGGTTTCTTCGCCCGGGAACTCAAATGGCGAAATTAAAACCGGCTTTACGGGCGATATTCTTCGTATAACTTCTGCCTGATGTTTAAGCGTTTCCCAGGCTTCGGGGTTAAATACCTTCATATTTACTTCGTTTGAGAGATACCATCCGTAAAACGATTTATACTTTCCATAAAGCTCGAACATTTCGTAAAAATCATCATCGCAGGCAGTGTGGCCGTAGCAGTTACCAACACTTAAAAATACTTTTATTCCATATTCTTCGCCTACTTCCAAAACATCTCTTATAGGGTCGTCTGCTTTGATATCACTTTTTGGATAAAGCTTTGATGGGTAATGAGCAGTAAGGTCGCCAGGAGAGGGTTTAAAGTTATTGTAAATAAGGTATTCCTGGCAATTATGAAAAATAATACATTCACAGCCTATCTCTGTAAGCCTTTTAATATATTCCTTCCATTGGTCATCGGTGAAAGATTTAAGGTCTTCACGGAGAGCGTTGACAGGAATGCGATCGTTTGGAGGGCCAATCATAGCAAAACCGCCGTCAAGCTTTGGAAGGGCTTTTGAATGTACAGTAAGTTCTGTTTCAACATCGTTTACAGACACAATGTGTTTTCCTGCTCTTGCGGCCATTGAAACCCGGCATAAAGCAAACCCGTATTCATTTTTGCAAACAGTAATATTTTTAGTTTCGATAACTTCGTTATCAATTTTAAAGGTAACAGAAACTTCGCCATCTTCGCCGCCATTATAGCCCTGAACGCGGATTTCAAGAGTGTCACTTTCATTTACAGGGATAAATGGCAGAAGAACAATATCGTTTGATGTAATTTTAAATTCAGCTTTCATTTGTTTATACCTTCCATTTTTGCTTTTAACATATAACATATTTTTCGCAAAAACAATGGTCAGTTCAACTTAGTGTGGACATTTCGCTTTTTTCGCAGCACAGATTATTGCTGAAAGATCGCCAAAAATCATATCGAGCATAGAGTCGGGCAGGGAGGCGTTTTGGCTGTTAAAGCCAAAAAGGTTATCAAGAGAGAATTCGTAAATTTCCCAGATGCCTGCCGCAGATGAGGCAAAAAGAAATGAAAAGAGAATTAAATGTTTTTTCCCTGCGGCGCCAAGGGAGCGGAAAACTTCTTCTCCGGCAGAAAAAAGAATAAACCCCGAGAGAAAATGAAGAATTTTATCCCAGAATGGTATTATGGCGTAAATATTTAAAACTCTTCCGAAAAAAAGCGAAAGAATTATAAACACGGCTGTCTGCCAAAAAAGCTTTCCCGTAAAAAAGGAAAGCTTTTTGTAGGCAAAAAATGCCCCAAGTATTAATAAAACGGTTGCACCGATATATATCAGAAAATTCATAAAATCACCCTGATATATTATGCGGAAAAAACTATAAAATATTATAAGTTATCGCATCTGCCAACAATGTAATCAATAGATGTATTGTAAAAATCAGCAAGTTTTATAAGCATTGAAACAGGTATTTCTCTCAAGCCTTTCTCATATCTTGCATAAACCTGACGGTTGCATACAAGGAAATCTGCTACTTGTTGCTGGGTTAAATCGTTATCAGTTCTCAAATCGTAAAGTCTTTTAAAGTACACCAAAATCACCTCTTGACTTTGATGTTACCATATGGTATTATTGTTGTGTGCGATATGGTATCAAACGGTAACAAAAGGAGTAGTAACAATGAATATTAAAACTGAACTGTTAAAAGATTATATTTCACATATAATAAGAGAAAGTATTGTAGATTTTGAAATTGACGCATCGAAAATTGCTGATAGCAGAGCCATAGAAGCATTAGCCGAAATTCAGGCAATAATAAAAGATGAGTCAAATTCAGATTTTAATGCTATAGAAAAAATAGTTTGTGTATTTGAAGAATATAACTTGGATTTTGGCGCAAGACATGGTTTTTGACGGAATATTTAGGAAATAGGAATTAACAAAACGGTAGGGCGCAGAGGCCCTACCATACAAACATTTTATGCAGTTTTTGAGACTAATACCATTTTACATCATTTTAGAAACTTCTCTTTTTAGTTTTGAAATAATACGCTTTTCAAGCCTTGATATATACGACTGGCTTATGCCAAGCATATCGGCAACTTCTTTTTGTGTTTTTTCCTCGTTTCCGCCAAGGCCAAAACGAAGGTTCATAATATCCATTTCACGTTTAGAAAGTTTTTTCATGGCTGATAAAAGCATTTCCTTTTCGGTTTTATCTTCAATTCGGCGGCAAACGGTATCTTCATCTGTTCCTAAAATGTCAGAGAGCAAAAGCTCGTTTCCGTCCCAGTCAACATTAAGTGGCTCATCTATTGAAACCTCGCCCTTTTGAGAGGCGGTTTTCCTGAGATACATAAGTATTTCGTTTTCAATACAGCGTGAGGCGTAGGTTGCAAGCTTTATCTTTTTATCTGACTTAAAAGTGTTAACCGCCTTTATAAGGCCGATTGTTCCTATGGAAATTAAATCTTCAATATTTACCCCTGTGTTTTCAAATTTTTTGGCAATATAAACTACAAGCCTTAAGTTGTGTTCAATAAGCTTTTTGCGGGCGTAGGTGCCATCGCTTTCAAGAAGATTTATCAGCGCCGATTCTTCTTCAGGTGGAAGCGGCGGCGGAAGGGATTCGCTTCCTCCTATGTAATGTATACCGTCTTTTTTAATGCGGCTTTTTGCAAACCAGAATATTACTTTTATTCTTAATTTTCTGAAAAAATTCATAACAAATTCCTTTCTATATTCCTGATATTACTGCGGGGTTTATAAGAGCCTGAAAGCTTTTGTCTTTAGAAAGGCTTGTGGGCGATATGCCTATTATTACGTTTTCAATTTCATATTGGTGCTCGTTTACTGTTGCGGTAACGCGGTCAGGCTGAAAGCCTAAAAGCAAACCGTTTTCCCTTCCCACAGAGGAAAATGGGATAACCCTTATTTTAAAATTTTCTTCAAAATTTATATTTCCGCTTTCAACTGCCGCCCTAATGCTTTCGGGCAGAATATTTTTAATTTCGCCCAATTCGGTTACAATTACAGGAGAGTGGCTTATGGGCTCAAAAAGGGAGTTGCCCGTATCAAGCAGAGCACGGATTGTGGCGTTTGAGCCTGAATATTCAATATTTAAGCTTACAAAACTGTTTCCCCTTGTGCGGCTTAAAATGCTTTTCCATATTCCACTTATAATAATGTAGGAAATGCCAATTGAAAAAAACAAAAACTGCCATGGCAAATCAAAATAAATAACGCCGTTTTTTATAACTGCGCCAACGCGGCTGCCAATTCCGCTTAAATAGAAAAGAGCAAAAACACAGCCGCCAAACAGAAGCGTTACCAGATAAAAAATTCCAAGGGTTTTAAAATAAAGCCGCCACCCTTTTATGTTAAAGGCTATGGCAATAATTGCAAGCGATGATAAAAGCTTTGCACTGCCCGAGTAAAAAACATTAAAATCGGGAAAAAAGATTAAAACCGAATAAAGCGCACCAAAAACTGATGCAATAAGAAAGCGCAAGGGCTTTATTTTAAGCGATAAAAGCCTTGCCGATACGTAAAGTAAAATTAAGTTTATTAAAAGGTTTATAAAAAACAAAACATCTATGTAAACAGTTGGCCGCATTTTCTCACCCCGAAAACTATTATATACCTTTTAAAATAAAAAGTTTGTCATAATGGGGAAGGAGAATAAAAAAAGGAGCTGTAAAAAACTTGGTTTTTTACAGCTCAATATCGTAGGATAGGAAATATGTTTCAAGTATATTATTCTTTAATTTGTTGCCTTTTTGCGTTCTGGACTTTTTTTACATCCTATTCAGCTGTTCCGTGAGCGTATCCATGATACTCGTGAAGAAAACAGTTTGTGTTTTTCATAAATTGGGCGCCAAGTTCGTTTTCTGTAAATCCGAGCCTTATATAAAGCGCGCCAAGGTGTTTGCCTATCATCTGAACTCTTATGGCAAGAGTATGGTCATCGCGCCAGGCAGCAGATGAGGCGCATGGGAAGTAGTTGCCCTTTTCAAACACCAGCATTTTCATATCGGGATAACCCTCTTCGGGGAACTTTGTATAAACATTTTTAAGTATTCCGAAAGGAAGCTTTTTAATGCCTTGTGCATTTTCGTATTCCAAAACACCTTCGTCGCCTTCGGCACTTACGCGAAGCCACTTAATTCCCATTTTGTTTTCCTTGAGAGTATAAGTTTTGCCATAAATTTTTTCGGCCATGGGAGCAGTTTTTTCGCCATCAAGGCATACGAGTTCCATATTGCTCTCGTAATCTCTCAGGCTTTTGAGGGCGGCAGGGTTTTCAGGCAAACTCTCGCCAAGATTTTTTATAAGCTCGTTATGAACCATATCCGCAAAAACAAACTTAAACCCATCGTTACCCTGATTGTCGGCTGTGCTTATAATAATAAAATCGTACTGGGGGAAACACCATGCAAACTGGCCGCCCATACCATTTAAGGCAAAGCCGCCGTCGAAATGTGCCCAAATCTGGTAGCCGTAGCCGTTTGATGTGTAAACATTGTAGCCTGTTGTATTGGAATCTACAATTTTAGATGTTGCTTTGCGTACAAACTTTTCGTTTAAATACTGCTTGCCGCCGAATTTGCCGCCATCCATAAGAAAACGTGCGAATTTGTGAAGGTCACGCGCTCGGCACAAAACTCCCGAATCAGCCCAGGAATATCCGTCAGGACATTTAATGCAGCAGGTCCTTTCAGAAAAGCCCATTTCTCTGAGCATTTTGTCCTTAAGATATTCCATAAAGGGCTTGCCGGTAAGTTTTTCAACTATGCAGCCCAGTATAAAATCGCCCGGGCTGTCATATTGGAAAAAAGCCTGAGGTGGACGGGGTGCGTCCTGCGAAAAGAAAAACGCCTGTCTGTCACTTACTTTATCACGAACCCAGTGCATCCATTCTTCGCCAATAAAGGTGCACATAGTCATTAAATCGTAAATAGTCGCTCTTTCGATGTTTGGATGTAATTTTTCGGGCATACTTTCCGGGAAAAAGGTATAAACCTTGTCATCCATACTGAGTTTGCCCTCTTCAATTAAAAACCCGATTGCAATTCCAACAAAGCTTTTTGATACCGAGTTTAAGCGATGATGAACTTCGCTGTCAAAAGGTTTCCAGTAGCTGTCAGTAAAAATTTTATTGTAGCGTGACATTAAAATCGAATGCATTGCATAGCCATTTTCGTTTAAATGCCTGTAAAACTTTTCAATAACCTCTGATGGAATTCCGCAACTTTCGGGAGAATATAAATCAACCATTATTGTAGTCCTCAACTCTCGAGAATGATGAAAGATTTTCGTTGGCAAGAGCAGGAATTTCTCTGAAGCTCTGGCCAAGGTTATATCCGTTTTTGTTAAGAAGTCGCTGAAGCTTGCAAACATCGAGCTTTCTTACAGTTGTACCTTCTTTTAATGAAAGTGCAGCAGCTGTACCTGCGGCTTCGCCCATTGACATACAACACATTACAAGACGTGTGCCCGACTGGCCGGGGATATCTGTTGAAATATTTCTGCCGGCAGCCAAAACGTTTTCAAGGCGAATTGGAACTAAGCTGCGGTAAAGAATATCGTAAGAAAATTCTGCAGGGTTATCAATACATTCTGACATATTGATGCGTGGAAGTCCGTCATCCGGCGGAAGCTGTGAGCCCCAACCTGCGCGGTTTGAAATGTAGCCTTCTCTGCCATCGGGGAGAGTACCTTTGAACCATTTCATATTACCCGGAGCTTCAAAGCCGTGAAGGTCGAAACCGTGCTGGCTTATTGCAATAACATCGTCAAATTTTTTGCCGTATGCAATGTCCATACCTGTAAATTTGTATTCGCCGACAATTCTTCTGCTTTCGCGAACACCAAGAAGTGAACCGGTATAGCTTAAGTAGCAGTTTTCAAAACCGGGAACTCTTTCTCTTATAAAGTTTGTTAAAATAACTGCCTGCTCTCTGCCTTCGATATACATTCTTGTAAGGTCGGCATTATCTGTTGGAAAGCAGTTTCTTGAATGTGCGAAGCATATACTAACCTCGTCTTTGCCGCAGTGCTCGGGGCGGTCAGGAATATGTGTAAGCCAGTTTAAGTGATTGTCAATTTCGTATGGAAGAAGCCCGTCTTTGAGAGCTTCTTTAATTGTATTTCTCCACTGATAGTCGTTTCTGATGTCAGCGGCAAGATATTTGTCATAGTCAACGCCGCCCAGTACAAACTCAAGTGAGCAACCCATTGACATATTGTCGCCTTCTCTGCCTGTCATAGTTTCGCCGCCTGCAAAGAAAACAAGGTCGCTGTCGCCTGTGGCATCGATAAATGTTTTACCCATTACTGCTTTTTTGCCTGTTTTTGTATGTATAACAACGCCTTTAACATCGTTGCCTTCAACAATTGTGTCAATAAGTGGTGTTACCAAAAGAACGTCAACGCCGTATTTCTTAACCATTCTGTCAAACACAAGTTTGTGTTTTTCGGGGTCTGTGTTAAGTTTGCGAATACCGTTTATTTTTGCCATTTCGTCAAAAAATTCCTGGCCAACGCCTGACGCAAAGTCAAGTGGAATGTTAACAAGGCCGTTTGTTGCAAGGCCGCCAAGTGCTGAAGTGTTTTCAATAAGAATTGTTTTGGCACCGTTTTTTGCTGCTGCAATAGCGGCGCCTGTGCCGGCCATACCTCCGCCAACTACTACAACATCCCATTCTCCGTAAACGGGAATGTTGCTTTTTTCGGTAACAATATTACCGTTATCTACTTTGTAATCAATCATAGCTTTACTCCTCTACCTTAATAATAGCCTCGGGCTGACAATTGTTGTAGCAATTGCCACAACCAATACATTTTTCAGGGTCAATATATGCGCTTACGTTTTCGATAACGCTTATGGCTTTAACCGGGCAACGGTAAATACACATAAGGCATATAGCGCAACCGCTTCCTACTTTGTATTTTGCCATAGTTTTGCCTCCTTTTTTGTTTTCAACCTAATTATAGTTTAAAAAAAGCAAAAGGTAAATGCAATATAGTACCATCAATTTGCACAATAGTATCATTTTCGCCTTGACAATATCGAAAATGTGCAGTATAATCGCTGTGGGTGATGGTATGAAAGTCGTAGATTTTTCAAAAATAAGCGAATTAAAGTTTGCAATATGCGATATGTCAGTAATATATCAAACGCCGGCATGGTCAACTCTTTCCGGTGGCAAACGAATTTTAAACGGATTTCTTCTTATAGATAATGGGGAATGTAAATATGAGTGGCAAGGCGTCGAAGCAACCCTTCAGAAAGGCTCGCTTATTTACCTGCCAACAGGGTGCGAAAAAACAGTTACTGTAACAAAACGCCCCTTTTCCTTCTATAGAATAAGCTTTGTGCTGCGTGATGTTGAAAGCGGCGAGGAAATAATATTTGACGAAAACCCAAATCTGTTTTCTGAAAGTATGAGTAAATCTACTTTTGAAATTTGCGACAGTCTTCTTAAAAGTACACTTTCAGAGAACAATACTTTTTTAAGTATGTCACTTTTCTGCAGGCTTTTTGAAAAAATAGAAAAGGCAATGAAGCCTGAAAGAGATAAACGAATTTCAAAGGCCATTGACTACATTGATAATTATTATACGGAAAATACCGATGTGGAAAAACTTTCGGAAATGTGTTTTTTAAGCCGTGCGCAAATGTTTCGTCTTTTTAAAAAGGAAACAGGGGATACCCCGGTTGACTACCGCAATAAATTAAGGATAAAAAAAGCACAGCAGCTGATTTTAGATGGGGAGTGCTCCGTGGGAGAAATTTCTGAAATGCTTGGTTTTGAAAATATATACTATTTCAGCCGTCTTTTTAAAAAGTATGTAGGAATGCCTCCAAGCAGATATAAAAAAATATTTTAAAAAAATAAAAAAAGTTGTTGACAAAAGAGGAAAGATGTGCTAATATAAAGAAGTTGCGTTTGAGAAGCGTTGTTTTGGAAAGTTTTTTAAATTTTTTGAAAAAAGTTCTTGACAAAAGCTTTAAAGGCGTGGTATAATGAAAATCCAC
>JAZNQN010000035.1:0-16129 GCA_045590195.1 Clostridia bacterium
GCATCTACCTTGTCGCCTAACTCATTTAATGTTCTTTGAGCTTGTGCAACTGAGCTTTCTGCGTTATTTCTTACTTCAACCTCTTCTTTACGCTTTTTGTCTTCTTCTGCGTATTTTTCAGCTTCTTTTACAGCCTTATCAATATCTTCATCACTCAAGTTTGAAGAAGATGTAATTGTAATCTTTTGCTCGTTTCCTGTTGCCATATCCTTAGCAGTTACCTTAACGATACCGTTTGCATCAATATCAAATGTAACCTCAATCTGGGGAACACCACGTGGTGCAGGCGGAATATTTGTAAGGCTGAACTTACCTAATGTTTTATTGTAAGCTGCCATTTCACGCTCACCCTGTAAAACGTGAACTTCAACACTTGTCTGGCTGTCTGCCGCTGTTGAGAATATCTGGCTCTTCTTTGTAGGAATTGTTGTATTTCTTTCAATAAGCTTTGTGAACACGCCGCCCATGGTTTCAATACCAAGTGAGAGAGGTGTTACGTCTAAAAGTACAAGGTCTTCAACGTCGCCTGAAAGCACGCCCGCCTGAATTGCCGCACCAACTGCAACACATTCGTCAGGGTTAATGCCTTTGTGAGGCTCTTTGCCTGTGAGAGCTTTAACTGCATCAAATACTGCAGGAATACGGCTTGAGCCACCAACTAAAAGAACTTTGTCAATCTGTGAAGGCTGTAAGCCTGCATCGGAAAGGGCGTTTCTTGATGGTGTCATAGTAGCTTCAACAAGGTCAGCAGTAAGTTCGTTAAATTTAGCTCTTGAAAGTGTTAAATCAAGATGTTTAGGGCCTGTGGCATCAGCTGTGATAAATGGCAAGTTAATGTTTGATGAAGTTACGCCTGAAAGCTCAATTTTAGCTTTTTCAGCCGCTTCTTTAAGGCGTTGCATAGCCATTTTATCAGAAGAAAGGTCTACGCCGCTTTCTTTTTTGAATTCTTCGCAAATCCATTTGATAATTCTTTCATCAAAGTCGTCGCCACCGAGGCGGTTGTTACCGCTTGTAGCCAAAACTTCGAAAACACCGTCGCCGATTTCGAGAATAGATACGTCGAATGTACCGCCGCCAAGGTCGTAAACCATGATTTTCTGGTCGTTATCTTTATCCATGCCGTAAGCGAGAGCTGCGGCTGTTGGCTCGTTTATAATACGAAGAACTTCGAGGCCTGCAATTTTACCTGCATCTTTTGTTGCCTGACGCTGTGCATCGGAGAAATATGCAGGAACAGTAATAACTGCCTGTGAAACTGTTTCGCCAAGGTAGCTTTCAGCATCCTGTTTAAGTTTCTGCAAGGTCATTGCTGAAATTTCCTGTGGAGTGTAGTTTTTGTCATCAATTGCAATTTTCTTGTCTGTACCCATATCTCTTTTAATTGAGATAACAGTTTTGTCAGGATTTGTAATAGCCTGTCTTTTAGCTACCTGACCTACAAGGCGTTCGCCCTGTTTTGTGAATGCTACAACAGAAGGAGTTGTTCTTGCGCCTTCCGCGTTAGGAATTACAACTGCTTCGCCGCCTTCCATAACAGCTACGCAGGAGTTTGTTGTACCTAAGTCAATACCAATAATTTTACCCATAATAAATACTTCCTTTCTATATTAGTTAGCAACTTTAACCATACTGTGGCGCAAAACTTTGTCGCCCATTTTGTAACCCTTTTGAAATTCTTCAACAATGGTGTTAGCATCGCTTTCTTCATCTTCAACGTGCATTACGGCGTTGTGAACTTCTGGGTCAAACTGCTCTCCAACTGAGGGGATAACCTCAATTGACAGTGATTTTAAAATATCTTCAAACTGGCGGAAAATCATATCCATTCCCTTAACAATAGGGCTGTCAGCGTCTTCTGCCTTTGCGGCCTCTATTGCTCTGTCCATATTGTCGGCAAGGGGTAAAAATGCTGCGGCACAGGCCGCTTTTCCGTCAGAATAAAGTGCATCTTTTTCTTTTTGTGTTCTTTTTCTGAAGTTTTCGTACTCTGCCGAAACCCTTAAAAATTTGTCTTTAAATTCATCGGCAAGCTTTTGTGCCGCCTCTTCTTCTGACAAAGTTTCTTCAGGTGCTTCTTCGGGAGTAACTTCTTCAGTTTCTTCTTCTGCAAGTTTTTCTTTGTTTTCTTCCATTGCAATTCCATAGCCTTTCTGCCTGCAATTGTTACAATATATGTACACATTGTCCGCAGGCAGACAAGGCGTACTGTAGGGATAGGAAAAAATGCTTGGAACGGACAAACTGAACCCGTAGGGGATACCCGAAGGCGTATGTTATACGCCGAGAGGTGAAGTTTGTTCGTAACAAAAAGGCTTTAGATTTTAGAAAAATCAATTTGATTTTTCGTCATAATAACAATCCCTCAGTCAAACTGGAGTTTGCCAGCTCCCTTTACACAAGGGAGCCACTATATGGATATGCCTTTTTGTGGTCCGGGCTTTTTTAACATCCCGAATGCTCCTTATTCATCAAAAAACATCTTATAAATTAAGAAGTTTAATTTTTCTGTTATAACTTTAAGCGATGAAACAACCTTTGCATAATCCATTCGCATAGGGCCTACGATTCCAATTTTGCCGTGCATATCGCCTGCATCGTAATCGGAAACAACTATGCCGCAGTTTTTAAGAGGTTCATCCTCGTTTTCGTCGCCTATTTTAATGTTGATACCATCCTTCGATGAGCCGCCTATAATTTTGTAAAGATTACTTTTATCGTCAAAAAATTTAATAAATTCTTTTGCTCTTTCTATATCTTTATATTCGGGATGGTTTAAAATATTAAAAATACCGCCGGCGTAAATGCCTTTCTGGGTTGAAGAATCAAACCAGTCGAAAAGATTTGAAACAATTTTCTTGTAAAGGTCGCCATAAGGCGAGCATAAAAGCGATATTCTTTTAAAATCTTCCTCCGAAACCTCGTGAGGGGTTTTGCCGGTAAAAACCTCGGATAAAAGGCGGGAGAGCGAGTAAACAAAATCACTATCCACTGCTTTGTCAGTTTCAATACCTGCGTTTTTAAGAATTGAGCTGCTTGTCATAACAGCGAGTATTATGCTTTTTTCGCCAAGTGGCAAAAGCTTTATGCTTTTAACCGATGGGTTTGCCGCCCTTGGGGCAGAGGCAATAACCGTATAATCAGTAAGGCGTGAAATTGCGTTTGATGCTTCTGAAATTAAATCGTCAATTTCCCGCATTTGAAATTCAAGAGCAATTTTAAGGCGCGACTGCTCCTCTTTTGAAAGGCAATACTGCTCCATAAGAGAATTAACATAAAAGCGGTAGCCCATTTTAGAGGGGATACGCCCTGCAGAGGTGTGAGGCTTTTCGAGAAAGCCCATATCCTCAAGGTCACTCATTTCGTTTCGTATTGTGGCAGGGCTTAAAGATAAATCGTGGCGTTTTACTATTGTGCGCGAGCCGATAGGCTCCGCCGTATGAATATAATCTTCAACTATTGCCCTGAGTATTTTCTTTTTTCTGTCACCAAGTTCCATTTATTACACTCCTTTAAGAAGCTCGGATGTTGATGCAATTTTTGTTAGCACTCGAAAGAAGTGAGTGCTAATATAATAATAAGATACCACCTTAAACCAAAAAAGTCAATACTTTCCGCCAAATTAAATTTTGAATTTACTGTGAACAAAATATGGGCGACATGTAAACATCGTCACGTGTGGTGTTATCTATAAGTGAGCGAACTGCCGATGCCCTTCGCTCAAGGGCGAAAATAGCATCATTTTTGTCAATGCGTGAGGGTTTTGTAATTATGGGAAGAGAAAATTCCTCGCTTTTTTCTTTTATAAAAGCCGCTCCTTTTTCGTTAAGGGCCAAAACTCTGAGATAAGTTGGCTCTAAATTTTCAGGCAGAGTATTATTTATAAGAAGGTTTAAAAGAAATCTTTTAATTCTTGAAAGGGCAAAACGGCGTGTTTTTGCGAAAAGCAAAAGAGAGTCAAGGGTTTTGGCATTTGAAGATATAATTCTCTGCCACATACCGTCGCTTCCGCCGTGGATAGAGGTAAGTTTTTCTGGTGTTGCAACTTTTAAGGCATAAAGAATAAGTGTTTCAAAATCTTTTAAAAACACGGGGTTTTCTTTTGGAAGTGCGGGGGCAAATTCTTCTGCGCTTTTGCCCGATGCAATAAGGCTTCTTATATTTGAGGCGGAGGAGAAGTTGCCGCTTGTATTCAGGCTGTCATGCTCTGTGCCAACTCTTTTTACAGGGTATATAGCCATATTGCTGCCATAGTGGTTAAGGGCAGAAATATATTCAATAGCCAATATATTATTTGGCTTTAAAATTACGTTTTCCTGATTTTTGAAAACCGAAGAAAAAGCGTTGCTGCGGGCTGCGGCAAAAGATGCGCCGCTTTTTAAGTTTTCTTTTAAAATGGCTTTGAAATCGCCTTTTTCTTCTTTAATTATCTTGGCGCTTTTCTGGAGCAGAGGCAAATTATCACATTCCGAACCAAAGGAAATTGCATCGCATTTAAGGGATGAAAGCATCGAAATAGCGCCTTTTGCAAAGCCTTCGGCCGATTTTAATGAAAAATATGCAGGCAACTCAAAAACAATATCAGCCACGCCAAGCACTGCCGACTTTGCTCTTTCGTATTTTGAAAATATAGCCACATCGCCGCGCTGAACAAAGTTGCCGCTCATAACTGCAACCACGCATTCGGCACCTGACAGCTCTTTAGCTTTTTCTATCTGATATTTATGCCCGTTGTGAAACGGGTTGTATTCGCAAACAATTCCTACGCTTTTCAAAAAATCACCTCTTAAGTATACTACCATAAAATTTAAGGCTTGGCAATATTTTTGTTCTAAAGATGAAAGGGGAGAAATATCATTTACAAGGTGATAAAAATGAAAAAAGAGCCTTACATATATTTGCCGCCGCATTTAGCTTTGGCGGCGAAGGAGGTTTGCAAAAATGAAAAGGTAAGCGAAATAAGGCTTGCGCCTGACAGGAAGGTTTTTATTTTTGCGGACAAACCTTTTTATCTTACAAAAGAGGGCGCTTTAAGCGAAAATCGTGATGAAGGCATATTTTTAAAAGCGGAAGAATTTTACAAGATTTTTGAAAGAATGTGTGAAAGCTCCCCATATGCACGTCAGGAAAGCCTTAAATACGGCTTTTTAACCCTTTCGGGCGGCCACAGGGTAGGGGTTTGCGGGCGTGCAATTTTAAAAGATGGCGCAGTTTTTGGTCTTCGTGATATTTCAGGGCTTAACATAAGAATTTCGCGGCAGATTTTTACTGCGGCCGACGGCATAATAGACCACGTGGCCCCTTCTGGCAAAATAAAAAACACCCTTATTATTTCGCCGCCGGGTTTTGGAAAAACAACGGCGCTTCGTGAAATTGCGCGCCTTCTTGGCGGCGGTAAATATTTTTACCGCGTAGGCATTATGGACGAGCGATGTGAAATTGCGGGCGGAGCAGAAGGGTACGACACAGGCGAGCTTTCATTTGTTTATTCGGGGTGCAAAAAGGCAGAGGGAATGCTTATGGCCATAAGAAGTATGGCGCCCGATGTTATTATTTGTGACGAGGTTGGCGGCGATGATGACGGGGAGGCAATTTTTTCCCTTATAAACGCAGGTGTTAAAGTTATTTGCACCTGCCACGGCTACGGAAAAGACGATGTACTTCGCCGCGGCGGCATAAAAAAGCTTTTTGAAAAGGGCATTTTTGAATGCACAATTATTCTTAAAGGAAGGGGAAAGGCCATATGCTTTTAAAAATTTCGGGGGCCGCTCTTTTATGTATTGGTGGCTCTCTGGCAGGCGGAATGAAAGCTACCGCTCTCTCGGGCAGGGTTTTATATCTTGAAGGGCTTTATGAGGGGATTATGGCCTTTCAAAACGAAATAAATTTTAAAACCGCTCCCCTTTATGAGGCCTTTGAAAGTGCGGCAAAGCGTGATAAAAGCGGAATTTTTAAAGAAAGCCTTGAAAATTTTTTCGAAGCAGGGGCTACACGTGCCTTAGAAGAGGCGGTAAAAAAATCGGGTTTGGGGCAGGAGGAAAAAGAGGTAATGCTTTCGTTTTCCTATGGCCTTTCATCGCCCGACAAAGAAGGACAAATAAAAAACGCCGCCCTGGCAATGGAGAGGATAAATCTTCTTATAAAGAAAGCAACCGAAAAAAAGGATAAGCTTTTTTCGCTTTATCTGTCGGTTGGGCTTTTGGCAGGGGCGGCAGGCGGAATAATGCTTTTCTGAGGTGAAAAATGAGTATAGATTTAATATTTCGTATTGCGGCAATTGGAATTATTGTAGCGGTTTTAAATCAGCTATTACAAAAAAGCGGCAGAGATGAACAGGCAATGCTTACAACGCTGGCGGGGCTTATAGTTGTGCTTTCGCTGGTTGTAAAAGAAATAAGCCAGCTTTTTGACACAATTAAATCGGTTTTCGGGTTTTAAATATGGATATTTTTAAAATTATTTCGGCGGCAATAATTGTTTGTATTATAAATATTGTTTTAAAGGGGACAAGGCCCGAATATGCACTTATGCTATCGGTTGTAAGTGCGGCAATAATGCTTTTTTCGGCGGCGCCTTATCTTTTGGACATTATGGAAAAAGTGCGCGATTTTTCTTACAAAATTGATGCGCGTCAGGAGTATATCGGGGTTGCAATTAAAATTTTGGGCATTTCCTGTGTTTCGGAGCTTGCGGCTCAGCTTTGCCGCGATGCGGGGGAAGGGGCGCTGGCACAAAATGTTGAGCTGGCGGGAAAGGCCGTAATGCTTTACAGCGCAATTCCCGTAATAGGCGCGCTTTTCGATGCCATAGAGGGAGTTCTTTCGTGAAAAAACTTTTAATACTTATTTTAATTTTTATCCTATTGCCTGCAGGGGTAAAGGCACAGTACGAGGAGCTTGACAGTATTTCCGAAAACTTTAGTTTTTCAGAGGCAACCGAAAATATGCTTTCGGGCAAAGAAATTTTAACCCCCAAAACACTATGGCAAACAATTAAAGAAGAATTTATAAAAGAAACGAAAAATGCAGTTTTATCGCTTTTTTCCGTTATGGGAGCGGTGTTTTTGTTTTCTGTTTTAAATTCATTGGGGCAAAGCTTTTCGGGGGGCGCCGAAAAGGTTGCGTTTCTTGTTTTATATTCTGCAACGGCGGCGGTGCTCTTAAAAAACTTTTCCGAAACGGCAAAAATTGCAACCGATTTAATAGACAACCTTGTGCTTTTTTTAAATGCCGCCGTTCCCGTTATAGGAACATCGGTTATAAGCTGCGGCAACTTTGGGGTTTATTCGGCTATGTATCCCGTTTTAATTACTACCGCTTCGCTTTCGGCAAACATTATAAAGGGGATAGGAGTGCCTGCTATTATGATGTCGCTTTCAATAGGGGTTGTGGGAAATATTTCTGACACTTTCAATCTTTCAGAAATCAGCAAAACCATAAGAGGGTTTGCCCTTTGGATGATTTGCGGCCTTTTAACCATATTCAGCGCGGCGGTTGGAATTTGCGGAATGGGGGCAGGGGGAGTGAACACTGTTATGATGCGTGGGGCAAAATTTGTTGCCAGAAGTGCAATCCCCGTTTTGGGCGGCCTTTTAAGCGACAGCCTTGATGCAGTTATATCAGGGGGGATTATGCTTAAAAATGCCCTTGGAACTGCGGCGGTTGCAGGGGCGGTTATTATTATGATTTACCCCATAATAAAAGTTGGGGCAGTAATATTTGTTTACAAAATTGCCGCCGCTATTATAACGCCTTTTTGCGACAGGCGAATTTCAAACGTAATTGGCGAAATTTCAGGGGTTTTATCATGCCTTATAGGCTTTGCCGCCGCAGAAGGGGCATTGGCAATAATTTCGGTTACGGCACTTTTGTCGGCTTCAAATATGGGGGTAATGCTTAAATGAAGGGGTATCTTTTAAAAATACTTGGCGTTTTTATAATGCTTGCCGTTGCCGAGGTAATGCTTCCCGGCGGCAATATGAAAAAATATGCCAAGGTTTTATTGAGCATTTTAGTTTGCCACGCCCTTTTAACCCCTATTGGGGTTTTGCCTGAATTTGATATTGAAGAAGAAAAAGAAATTGCAAAAATTGACGACACTTTTGAAAGCGAGGTTTTGGCAGAATACAAAAAAAGAATTGAAGAAAATATTTTTGAAAACTGCGCCGCAGAGGCAGAGGTTATACTTGACACCGATGGCAACATTGAAAAGGTTATTCTTTGGAGCGATGCGGCCAAAAGCTATGTAACAGAGCAGCTGGGGGTTTTGGAAAGTGATATTGAAATCAGAAAAAATTAAAAGCTTTTTAAGCGAAAAAAAGCATATAAAAGCCGTATACATAATAGTAATAATAGGGGTAGCGCTTTTATGCGTGCCATCGTTTTTTGAAAAAGAAGAAACTGCCACCCCCTATGTTTGCGAATTTTCAAACACATCTGCCGAAGATATTGAAAAAATTTTATCCCGCATTTCGGGGGTTGGCAAGTGCTCGGTTTTAATTACATACAAATCAAGCGGCGAGCAGGTAACTGCAAAGGATATATCAAATGGCAACGACGAGAAAAACGTTATAATTGGCAGCGGCAGCGGAGAGCGGCCATTTATTATTAAAGAAGAAATGCCCGAGGTTTTAGGGGTTTTAGTTGTTTGCGACGGGGGTGGAAATACGAAAATTAAAAATCAGGTAACAGAGGCAGTCAGCGTTTTATGCGGAGTTTCGTTAAACCGCGTTAAGGTTTTTGAAAGGTAGTGGAATTTTATGTTTGTAATTAAAAGAAAACAAATTATTATTTGCGCTCTGGCGGTTTTGGTTGTAACGGCGGGGTATCTTAATTTTTCTTACGGCAGAATGGGCGAAAGTGAAGCCGTAAGCAGTGAAAGAGTTGGAGAAATACATCTTGTAGAGGAAGAGGCAGGCAACTTTTTTGATGCCGCACGAATGGAGAGGGAAATAAGCCGTGCACAAACTGTTGAAACCTTAAGCTCGCTTGCAGAAGATGGCGGCAGCGAAGCGGTTTCGAAAACTATGGCAGAGGAAGAAATTATAAAAACTGCAAAGCTTTCGGAAAAAGAACAGCTTTGCGAAAGCCTTATTAAAGCAAAAGGCTATGAAGATGTAGTGGTTTATATAAACGGCGACAAGGTAAGCGCAGTTGTAAAAAGCGGCTCTATGACAGGGGAAGATGCCACAAAAATTGCTGAAATTATAACCGAACAAACGGGAATTGCGGCATCTAATATTAAAATTACTCAGGCGGAATAATATACCTGTGGATTTTTGGCGCAAAATATAATAAAATAAAGAAAAAAGTGCATAGCAAGGCTGTGCACTTTTGCAGTTTAAGGAGGGAATATGAAAAAATTATCATTTCTGTTATTATTTATTTTGTTTGTGCCCTGCCGCGCGGCGGCATTTGTGCCAAGACTTGTGGCTCCTGAGGTGGACAACCCCTACTACACAACTCTTAATATTTTTCACAAATACGGCTACGGAATGGCGCAAAACGGCGGCAACTGCACCTGTTATGCATACGGCAGAGCCTATGAAATTTTAAAAAGTGAGCCACGCCTTTCTACGGGAAATGCAGGAAAATGGTTTGATTTTAACAAATCGGGCGGCTACTATGAGTACGGAAAAAAGGCGGCTGTGGGGGCAATTGCCGTTTGGAAAAATATTTCAGGCGGAGCGGGGCACGTTGCAGTAGTTGAAAAAATTGAGGGCGATGTGGCAACCACATCAGAATCGGGGTGGAATTCTTACTATTTTAAAACGGTTAAAAGAGATATAAACCACAAAAACTTCGGGGCATCTTCAAAATACATATTTCAGGGGTTTATTTATTTGCTTGGCTCGCCCGAAGTTAAAATGGAGGCTACCTTAAGCCGCATTGACGGCAAAGCCGAAATTTATGTAAAAACAAAAAATGCCAACGAAAACTCAAATATAATTATTGTGGCATACAAGGGGAAAAAGCTTTTGGAAACAAAGGTTTTAAAAAATGAAAACGGCGAAATTAAGGCCGTTTTTGATGGCAGAGCCGACAGCTTTAAAGTTATGTTAAGAGAAAAAGATAACCTTACTTTTCCGCTTATAAAGGCAAAGGAACTGAAGTAATAAAAAAATGTGTAAAAATTTTAAAAAATATGTTGAACTATACAAAATGTTGTGGTATTATATAAATATAACTAATACATAGGAGGGATGACTTTTGTTTAAAAAAGTGATTTCGATCTTCGTGGCATTGATGCTTTGTTTAAGCTTTGTAAGCGTTATGGCAGCCAATGTTTTCGACGATGTAACTGAAGAAAATTATTCTTGGGCAGTAAAAGAAATTGAAGAAATGGCTTCAATGGGAATTATTAAAGGCTATTCCGAAAAACAATTCGGCCCTGCTGACGATGTAACTAAAATTCAGGCGCTTTTGCTTTGCTCCCGTATTTTAGGATATTCCGATGAAAATAACAACTTGTTTATTGAAAAAGCTCTCGAAATTTACGGCGATGCTTTGGAAAATTATGAAACACCTTATATCGGCGAGGTTGCTTATCTTCTTTACAAAGGCGTTTTAACAGCCCGCGAGCTTCCTGCATATGTAGGCGAAGAAAATGCAAACCTTCCTCTTAAGAGATACGAGGCAGCTGTTTTAATGACAAAAGCTATGGGCGCTGCGGAAAAGGCAGAGGCTATGGCAGGCTCTTCGGTATTTACTGATGCGGCTGACATTCCTGCAACTGCTAAACCTTACGTAAATTACGTAAACTCAATTGAGCTTATGATGGGCGTTAACAAAACTGACGAAGTTAACGAGTTTGCTCCTCTTATGAACGTAAACCGCGCTCAGATGGCTGTTATGCTTTACCGTATGATGGGCATTTTGAAAAGCGAAACAGAGTTTGGTACAGTTGATTCTGTTAACGTTTTAAACGAAACTATCAACTACACAACAGAAGATGGCGAAGCTAAAAGCCTTAAATACTTCAACTTCAAAGATGCTATCGTTTATATTGACGGATATATTGCTGAATTTGACGAAATTGAGCCACAGTCTGTAATTGCTGTTACAAAAAGAGATGGCGACGTTTATATGGTTGAAGCTATCGGCGTTCGCGGCGACGAAACTGTTGTTGGCGTAGTAACAAACGTTACAACCGCTACATCAAAAAGCACAATCAGAATTCGCCCCGTTGATTCAAACGAAGAAACAACTTATAACATTGCAGAAACAGTTTCTGTTACTATTGATGGTTCTCCAAGCGTTACACGTCTTGTAAAAACAGGCATGTATGTAACACTCGACCTTAAGGCTGATGAAGTTATTATGATTGCTGCAGAGCAGAAATCAAAATCAATTATGGGTACTGTTAAAGAAATTCTTCTTTCGCCAAAAGCAGGCCTTGCAATTGAAACCTCGGCCGACGGCGTTGTAAATTACTACTTTGCAAACACAGTTGAAGCTATCAGAAACAACAAATCTGTTACTCCTTCCGATATTTTGGTTGGCGACAGAGTTTCGGTAACTCTTCTTTACGACCAGATTTCAAGAATTACTGCTTCAAGCACAAACTATAACGCAACAGGCAGTATCGACAAAATACTTATTGCAACACTTCCACAGCTTACAATTACATCTGACGGTATTTCCGAAACTTACTCAATTTCCCGCGATGCTAAATATGTTATCGACGGAAAAGAAGGCACAATTTACGACCTTCGCCTTGGCGCAAATGTAACACTTTCAGTTCAGAGCGAAACAGTTGTTAAAGTAACTGCAACAGCTCCTGCAACATCATCTGTTCTGGTAGGTACAATTGAAGGTGTTAACTCTGCATACGGCTTTATGACCATAGTATCAGAAAACGGCGAATCAACTCAGGTGTTCCTTAAAAATTCGCGCCTTACTGTTATTGACAGCAAGAAAGGCTCAACAGTTTCAACAACTAATCTTAAAGTGGGTATGCTCGTTTCTGTAACAGGTGCTATGAATACAGGCGCATTTGAAGCTACTACTGTTACTATTATAGAATATTAAGAATAAACTTTTAAAGGCTTGCCGTTTCCGGCAGGCCTTTATTTTTTTGTTTACATTTGAGTAAAATAGTAGTATAATAATTAGAAACACTATTTCCGGAGGCAAATACCAATGAAAGTTTTTGACATTCATATGCATATTTTCCCTGAAAAAATTGCCGCAAAGGCAGTCAGGCATTTAGCCGACTACTACAAGGTTAAAATGGCCTGCAAGGGAACTTATGACGACTTTAGAGAAAATATAGAAGCGGCACAGCACATTAAAAAATGCCTTATTTTTTCAACGGCTACAACCGCTCATCAGACAGAGAGCGTTAATAATTTTATTTCTCAGCTTATAACTGACGATATGTACGCTTTCGGCTCGGTTCATCCCGATTATGACAAAATAGAAGACGAAATTGAGCGAATGATTTCCCTGGGGCTTCGTGGAATTAAGCTTCATTCCGATTTTCAGGGCTTTGATGTTGACTGCAAGGCGGCTTGCCGCATTTATAAATATGCCGCAGAACGCGGCGTTCCCATTATGTTTCACGCAGGGGACAAAAACGTTGATTCTTCAAGCCCCAAAAGGCTTCGCCATATAAAAGAAATGTTCCCCGACCTTACTATGATTTGTGCCCATCTTGGCGGGTATAGCGTTTGGGATGAGGTGGAAGAATATTTACTTGGGGAAGACGTTTATTTTGACACCTCCAGCACACTTTGGGCAATTCCGCCGGAGCAGGCTGTGAGAATAATAGAAAAACACGGCGTTGAAAGATGTATGTTCGGCACAGATTACCCCATGCACAACCCTAAAAAATGTATTGAAGAATTTTTGGGGCTTGGCTTTTCGGAAGAGGTAAACCGTAAAATTTTGTGGGACAATGCCAATAAATTTTTTGAGGATTATAAATTATGATTAAAAAACTTTTTGAACTTTACTGGTCATTTTTCAAAATAGGTGCAACAACCTTTGGCGGCGGATATGCAATGCTGCCCATAATAGAGCGGGAAATTGTTGAGAAAAAAGGCTACGCCACAAGCGAAGAAATTATGGACTATTACGCTATTGGTCAGTGCACACCCGGGGTTATTGCGGTTAACACTGCAACCTTGGTAGGGCAGAAGCAATGCGGCATTTTAGGCGGAATTTTTGCTACCCTCGGGGTTGTTTCGCCTGCACTTATTATAATTATGGCAATTTCGGGCCTTATAAATAATTTTGCCCACATTAAATATGTTTCAAGCGCTTTTGCAGGCATAAGAGTTGCAGTTTGTGCCCTTATGATAAACGCTTTGATAAAGCTTATTAAAACAAGCATTAAAAACTGGCTTGGAATAGTTATATTTCTGGTAACTTTAGTTGGCGGAATTGCTTTTTCCCTTTCGCCCGTATATTTTATTTTGGCGGCGGCGGCAGTAGGAATTATTGCCGGCAGAAAGGCAGGGGATAAATAATGCTTACAATGTTTTTGGAGTTTTTTAAAACAGGCCTTTTTGCAGTTGGCGGCGGAATGGCAACAATACCCTTCCTTTACGAAATGGCAAGAAAATACCCATGGTTTTCTGAAAACAGTATTGCCGATATGATTGCCATTTCAGAGTCAACCCCGGGGCCTATCGGCGTTAATATGGCAACCTATGTTGGCTTTAACGCATTTGGCATTTTGGGCGGCATTGTGGCAACGGCGGGGCTTATACTGCCATCGGTTATTATTATGCTTATAATCGCAAAATTTCTTGACAAATTCGGCGAAAGTAAAATGGTTAAATCTGCCTTTGACGGCATCAGGCCTGCAGTTTGCGCCCTTATTGGAATTGCCCTTTATGAAATAATTTATGTTGTTTTGTTTAAAGGCCACGATTTAAGTAGCTTTGCTCACTACATCGGCACAGCCGATTTTAAACCATGGGTTCTTTTAATTGGGCTTTTGGTGTTTATGAACGTAAAAAAACTGCACCCCATTGTTTATATTGGTATCGCTGCAGTTTTCGGAATAGTATTTAATATGTTTTAGGAGATTGAAATGCCGAAAAAAATTGTTTTTGGATTTTTAATAATTATTTTAATAGGTGCTGTGCTTTTATCTATGCCATTTTCATCAAAAAGCGGACAGAGCACTCCTTTTCTTCATTGCGTTTTTACCGCAACCTCGGCAACATGTGTTACGGGGCTTATAGTTTACGATACATATTCTCACTGGTCGGCGGCAGGACAGGGGATAATTCTTTGCCTTATACAAATAGGCGGCATTGGCTTTATGAGTATTATTACAATGCTTTCAATTTTCTTAAAACGAAAAATAAGCCTTAAAGAAAGAATTCTTATAATGCAATCCTCAGGCGGCGTAAGGCTTAGCGGAGCGGTGCTGCTGATTAAAAGAATTATAATTGGAACAGTTTTTTTTGAAGGTGTGGGGGCGATTGCACTTGCCACAAGGTTTTGCCCGAAAATGGGCTTTTGGCAAGGGATTTATAATGCCGTTTTCCACTCGATTTCAGCCTTTTGTAATGCAGGCTTTGACCTTATGGGGAAATACGGAGAGTTTTCATCCCTTACAACTTTCAAAGGCGATTGGGTTGTTAATATTACAATAATGTCACTTATCATAATAGGCGGCATTGGCTTTATTGTTTGGAGCGATTTTGCAAAGTGGAAATTTAAGTTTAAAAAATATGAGCTTCACTCGAAAATTGTTTTAACCGTAACTGCGGTACTTATAGCTTTGCCGGCTGTTTTGTTTATGATTTTTGAAAACATTTCGCCAATGGAGGCGTTTTTTCACTCGGTAACCCTTAGAACTGCGGGCTTTAACACTATTGACCTTTCTGCCCTTTCTGAAAGCGGAAACGCCCTTTCCATAATGCTTATGGCAATTGGCGGGAGCCCCGGCTCTACGGCAGGTGGCATAAAAACAACAACCTTTGTAGTACTTATTTTAAGCGCCGTAGCATCCACAAGGCAAAGTGGCAGCATAACAGTTTTTAAAAGAAGAATAGAAGGGGAACAGGTGCGTCAGGCAGCGGCAGTTTTAAGCATTTTTACGGCACTTACATTTACGGCAAGCCTTATAATGTGCCATTTTGAGCCTTATTCCCTTACAGATATTTTGTTTGAGGCGGTTTCAGCAGCAGGCACAGTTGGGCTTACAAAGGGCATAACGCCACTGCTTTCGCCTATATCGCATATTATACTTATAATTTTAATGTTTGCCGGAAGGGTTGGGGGAATTACGCTTATGCTGACGCTTGCAAGGCAGAAAAACGACGCTCTTTCCACCCGGCCGGTCGAAAAAATTTTAATTGGATAGGAGAATAATTATGAAATCAGTTCTTGTTATAGGTCTTGGAAGATTTGGAATTCATGTTGCACAGAAAATGCAGGAGCTTGGAAACGATGTTATGATTGTTGACAAAAATGCGGAAGTTATTGAGGAGTTTGCGCCTCAGTTTACCGATGCACTTGTGGGCGACTGTTGCCACGAGGCGGTACTGAGGTCGGTAGGGGTTAATAATTTTGATATTTGTTTTGTTGCTATGGGTGAAGATTTTCAGTCGTCGGTTGAAATTACTATGCTTTTAAAAGAGCTTGGTGCAAAAAAAGTAATTTGTAAGGCAAACAGCATCCGTCAGGCAAAAATACTTGAAAAAACAGGAGCAGACGAGGTTGTTTACCCTGAAAGAGAAATTGCCGAAAAGCTCGCAGTTCGATGCAATGAAAACAATATTTTTGATTTTGTAAAGCTTACTTCCGAATATTCTATTTATGAAATTCCCGTTAACGAAAAGTGGGTTGGAAAAACCATAATGGAGCTTGATATAAGAAAGAATTTCGGCATAAACATTATTGCAGTTAAAAAGGGCGAAGCGCTTTATCCGGCTCCCGGTGGCGGATATGTTTTTGAAAAAGATGATCATATTTCAGTTATAGGAAAATCGGGAGATGTATTTAAGGTTGCCAAAAAATAAATGCGAGAAAAGCCGCTCACTCATAAGGAATATTCGCCTTAAAATATACGATTTTGGCGCCTAACTGCATAAAAAATGCTTATAATCCGTCAAGGATTAATGCACATTTTTTCTTTGTTATGCATCCAAACTTATAAATTTTAAGGT
>JAZNQN010000036.1:0-60643 GCA_045590195.1 Clostridia bacterium
TTGACGAATTTCTGCGTTGAAAAATGCACATATCCGACAGGATTATGTGCATTTTTCGCCTTGAACTTCATTCAAAAATTTCAATTTTAGGATGCAATGCAGTTTTGAATATCAGATTTTTATATTTAGACAAAGAACAAAAAGTCCGTAATACTGTCGCATTTCGGACTTTTTTGATGCAGTATAAATGAAAAATATGGCTTCAAAACCAAAACTTCCTTATCTGGTTGTGGACTTAGTTGTTCGCACTTTTTAATTGCTGATTTTGATTATAAATTTTTTCTATGGCCGCAACAATATTTTTCCCATATTCAGCGGTAGCAATGTTTGCCGCCTCGCCATTTACATACTTGCAAAATTCTTCAAGTTGCAAAGCCATTGCATCTTCATTATTTGAATCAATATCTGCCTTTTCCCATATTCCATCAGTATTTTTCCATAGATTATTGGTATCTGTCACTTTAAGTGCCCCATTAGTAAAATAATAAACAGATTCATAGCCACAGTTTCCATAGCCACTGAAAGTAACGTTAGCACTAATATTATTTTTAAATTTTAACAAAAACTGCGCGTGACCTTCGATATCTGTACAATTTTTAAAGTTTCCTACAGTAGCAGTAACATCTACAGCTTCAGCACCGAGCAAGTAAAACAACTTATCAAGCGCGTGAGCACCATAGTTCATCACTATGCCGCCACCTGAAGTTTTTTTGTTTAAAAACCATTTCGGTCTTGACTCATCAAAATAATTTATTGTTCTGATTTCGGAAAACATACAAAGTTTTCCAAGGCTATTATCATCAACAACTCTTTTTACCTCTATATTAGCGCCAAAAAAACGTTGCACATGACCTACTGCCAACTTTCTGCTATTCTTTCTTGCAGCAGCTATCATCTTTTCGCATTCTTCCACGGTATTTGCCATTGGCTTTTCAATTAAAACATCAAAACTATGTTCCAAAAAGAATATTGTTGTTTCACAATGAAGAAAATGCGGTAAATTTATTATAATTGCGTCAATATTTTTCATTTCAGCAATTTCTTTGTAGTCAACACAAAATGGAACCCCATATTCTCTTGAAATTTTGCTTGCAACCTCTTCGTTAATATCGCAAACAACGCCTAGCTTGCAACTTTGCAACCTATTTATCGCCCGCAAATGTTGAACACCAATTCCTCCAAGCCCAACGACGGCTAAATTCAGCATATTATTTCCTCCAATTTGTTTTGGCATCTCCACGGTCAGTTACAATTTCATATCTGGTTTTGCCAATTTTTTCTTTGAGTTTATCAAGTTTCTGTGCAGATTCAACTCCTGTTGCCAACTTATTATCATAAATGGCATATAGTTTTCTTGTCGACTCAGGCGAAAGGTTTGGCATAACAACATTTGCACCTGATTTTATGCCCATTTCTCTTCCGCCTTCTGCAAGTGTGCCCAAGGCGGTTGTTGCAGGAAGCAAAACTTTTGGAAACATCAGGCGAAGTATTGAAATGAGCCTTAAAGTTAAAAATAAATCTCCACTTTTAAAGTGCGCAAACGGAGTATCTGCCTGAGTTAAATATGGCCCTATTCCTATCATATCAGGCTGAAGTTTCTGTAAAAACCTTAAATCCTCAATAATGTTTTCTATTGTCTGATAAGGAGAGCCAACCATAAATCCTGAGCCTACCTGAAAGCCAATATCTTTAAGCGCAAACAACGCTTCTTTTCGTGCTTCAAGGCTCATTTCAGCAGGATGAAGTTTACCATAGTGTTCGCTATTTGCAGTTTCATGCCTTAAAAGATACCTGTCAGCACCGGCATCTTTAAACATTTTATAAGTATTGTAACTTTTTTCGCCAATAGAAAGAGTTATAGCACAATCAGAAAATCTATCTTTGATATCAGATACAATTTTACAAATTCTGTCATCAGTAAAATAAGGGTCTTCCCCACCTTGTAAAACAAAAGTACGAAAACCAAGGTTATAACCATCATCACAACAGGAAATAATATCGTTAGCAGTTAAACGGTATCTGGAAATAGAGCTGTTATCTCGCCTGAGGCCGCAGTAAAAACAATTGTTTTTGCAATAGTTTGTAAATTCAATAAGACCTCTTATATAAACGCTGTTGCCATAGTGTTCCCGTCTTACTTCATCAGCAGATTTTGCCAGTTCTTCTCTGTATCCATCTTTTGAAATAAGTTCAAAAAGCTCGACATCGTTCAAATCGAAATTTTCGGTTAATTTTTTGACTAAGTTACTCATAATCTCACCTAATAAAATTATAAAGTTTTTATATTAAAAAGTCAAGGCAAAAAGTTGACAATATTACGCTCAAATAGTATAATTAAGCTAGAAATGAGGTGTTTCTATGAAAATTTACAAAAGTGTATACGAGCTCATCGGTAACACACCACTTCTTGAGCTTTCTAATCTTGAAAAAGAGTTCTCCATAAACGCAAAAATTCTTGCAAAGCTTGAGTACTTTAATCCTGCAGGAAGCGTTAAAGACAGGGTTGCTTTCGAAATGATTACCGATGCAGAAAATAGAGGAATATTAAAAAAGGGTTCAACAATTATTGAGCCTACAAGCGGCAACACAGGAATTGGTTTGGCATCGGTTGCGGCTTCAAAAGGGTATAAAGTTATATTAACAATGCCTGACACTATGAGTATTGAACGAAGAAATCTTTTAAAGGCTTATGGTGCTGAAATTGTTTTAACACCCGGAAAAGACGGAATGAGCGGTGCGATTAAAAAAGCCACTGAGCTTGCCGGCGAAATTGAAAACAGCTTTATTCCTTCACAGTTTACTAATCCGGTAAATCCTATGGCACATATAAAATCAACCGGTCCTGAAATTTGGAACGATACCGAAGGCAGAGTTGATATTTTTATAGCAGGTGCCGGAACCGGTGGAACAATAAGCGGAGTTGGAGAATTTTTAAAATCAAAAAATCCTGATATTAAAATAATTGCTGTTGAGCCGGCAAACTCCCCCATTCTTTCGAAGGGCACAAGCGGTACTCACGGTCTGCAAGGTATTGGCGCGGGATTTATTCCGGATACGCTTAACACAAACATTTATGATGAGATTTTCCCGGTTTTTGAAGAAGATGCGTATAAAATTGGTAACTATCTTGCAAAACACGAAGGTATTTTAGTTGGAATAACCTCAGGTGCAGCTGTTTTTGCTGCTTTAGAGATTGCGAAAAGATCTGAAAATTCCGGCAAAACTATTGTTACGCTTTTACCTGATACGGGCGAACGATACCTTTCAACTCCAATGTTTAATTAAAAAAATCCGCTCACGCGGATTTTTTTTCTTTTTTAAATGCAAATATCTTTAATAATAAAAAAGTTACAGGAACGCCAATTGTGGCCGAAATAACGTAAATTAAAAAGTGTGGCATATTAAAAAGATTTCCAAGCAGTGCCACGCAAACGCTTTGAACAAGATAGTTTGGTATATACGATACAACATATTTAATAAACTTTTTAAAATTTGCCTTCTGATGAAAAACAAGTGCGCAATTCAGCAAAAAGCCAATAATCAATGAAACTATATACCCAAGAGTAAAAGAAACATTCTCCTGAGCAAAAAACAAAGAAAACAGTGTTGAAAATAATACACTTGTTACAGTATTAGTACATCCAACTGTCAAAAAAGCGAAAAAATCTTTTGAAAGAAACTTTTTAAGTATACCGGGTTTATGGTTGTTCCATTCTATAAACTTATCATCTTTAACTATAAATGATTCATCAGCCAAAAGAGCAAGCGGAGTATCTGAAAGCGAATCAGAATAAAACTTATCAATTTTTGCATCGGGCATTTTCTCTCGTAGTCTGCAAACCTTTTCCTCTCCCCAACAGTTTTCGCCTTCTGTTTTACCGCTTAGCTTACAAACCCTTGAAGCCATCAGGGTAAAACCAAGCTTCTCCGCAACCGGCTGAAGTAAAAACTCAGGGGATGCAGAAATAATTACATCATTATCTTGTTTCTGTTCCAAATACCATTTTTTAACCTTCTTAATATTTATATCCCAAAACAAATTAACTTCTTTATCTATATCATTAATTCCGCTTAAAAATACGTAAAATTTTTCTTTAAACTGAGTTTTAGTAATAATTCCGAACATATATTTCAAAAAAGCAAAACCTTGTTTGGGTAAAAAACGAAGTAAGGAAATGTTTTTTTTGATAGAGTAAAAGTAAAAATCACGTGTGCTGTCACCGCTATAAATTGTTTCATCAAAATCATATACATTCATACTTTTCACCTCACACAAGATACATTAATACAAGTAAAAGTAAAGCATATAAAAGCCCGAGTAACAACAAAATTTTGTCGTTTAAAATTACATCTACGGGATCTCCGTATGAATTGCCTTCAACAACTAGTGAATAGCGCATACAAATAAGCATAACGACAGGCACAGTCCATATCATATGATTTGAAAACCTGAGTGCAGTTGAATCGGCCACGCACCAGAGAGAATAAAAAACAATTGCAATCGCCATAAACATTTGCATCATTTTATCAAGATATTCATAAGTATAAAATTTTAAAACGGCTCTTGTTTCTTTGCCAAGTTTAATTTCGTTTCTCCTTTTACCAAGTCCGAGATAAAAAGAAATTGCTAAAACTGTAAGATAAAGCCAACCTGAAACTTCAACATTTGTTATTACGGAACCATAAAGAAGACGTAAAAGAAATCCGGAAGCTAAAATGGCAATGTCAACAATTGGAATATTTTTCCCGCCAAAACAGTAACACAAGTTGAAAACAAAATAAAGAGCAGGAAATGCAGCACACAAGTAGTTTCCACTGCAGGAAAAAAGGCAAAATATCACGGAAACAATAAATAGCACCGAAGCAAAAACTTTGGCTTTTGCGGGCGAAATGGCTCCACTTGCAATAGGTCTGTTCTTTTTTTTGGGATGAAGCCGGTCTTTAGGAGCATCAACCAAATCGTTTATAATATAAATTACCGATGTTAAAAGCGAAAACGAAACAAACCCAAGTATACACGATGCGAAAAGTGATGCATTAAATAAATTCATAGAGAAAAATAGCGGCAGAAAAATAAAAATATTCTTAATGTAGTGATGAACTCTGGCAAGCTTTAAATAGTTTTTCATCAAAAACCTCCAAAAATCAAAGTATTGCCGCAATTCCAACAACAACCGGCATTGTTATAATTGACAAGAGCGTAGTAAGGGAAACGCAAGCTGCCGAGAGAGCAGTATCGCCATCGAATTTTTCAGAAAACATAGTAGTTGCAGCTGCCAGCGGTGCCGCAGCACAAATTGTACATGCAACAAGAATTGTTCCTGTAATTCCACATAAATACATTCCAAAAACTACAATAAGCGGCGAAACAATAAGCCTTAAAAACATAGAAACATATGGCGAAAAACCAGTAATTTTAAGGTTTGACCCAGCAAGATGAAAACCTACAATTACCATTGGTATAGGCGTATTAAGCGAAGCCAAAAATTTTACAGGTTCGAGTATTGTAAAAGGTATTTTCACTGAAAACACAAAAAGAAGCAAGCCAACAACTGTACTGCTGACGCCAGGATTAAAAATAATTTTTTTAAAGGAAATATTTTTAAAGTCACCGGTCATTACCAAAACGCCATATGTCCAGAGCATAATCTGAAACACTGCAATATATGTTGCACCGTAAAAAACACCAATTTCGCCAAGCATAGCACTTTGAAGCGGCAATGCCATATATCCGCAATTCGAGAATACAGCTCCAAATCTAAGCGTTTTTTCCCGGCGGTTATCTTTGTCTTTCACGAATAAATGCGCAAGTAATATATTTATCGCAAACGACAAAAAAGCCGCAATCAAGGTAACACAAAGTCCAAAAAGCATTTCTTTGTCAAATTCACGTTGATACGAATTAATAATAACACAAGGAGTTACTATGTACAATACAAAATCGGTCATTTCCTTAACGGTTACCCTTGAAATCAGCTTAGCCTTATTACAGGCAAAACCAACCGCTACTAGGATAAATAAAATCAAAACATAATTACCAACAGTTAAAATATTTTCAAGCATCTTGTTCTCCAGTTTTCTTGTCAAAATAGTCTATGGCCGCACAAACTCCCACAGCGGCAAAAATTGTAAATATATACGCAACAGAGAAAGTGTATCTCGGTTGAATTTCCATAAGCATAAGCCCGCCCTCAAAGGCAAGCGGCAAAAGAAATAGCATAATGGTAATTTTTCTCTTACTGTAAAAAACTATAAAAAGTAATGATAAGGCGAGTAAAGCATAATACATAGTCTTACACATTGTTTGAGCCAGCGTATAAAAAGAATTATCGCTGCTGCAGCCGTTTTCCACCATGCTCCAGTAAACGCTGTTAAACGAAGCATCGCTCCAGATTATATCAGTTTTTTTAAGCAAAAGAGGTATAATTTTTTCGGGATTTTCTGAAAGCCTTTTTACAAGTTTTTCTTTTGCAATTTCAGATGCTTTTTCAGGGTTTTCGCCTGCATCAAGGTATACACCGTGATCCTCTGAACTGTACATCCCATTTGTTTCGAAATTAGATCCTACAAGCATATAAACTATGTAAGGCTCGCCTTTATCACTTAATTTATATTCGGTTATACCACTATAGTAAAGTGAAAGGCTTACAACCTGAAAAATCAATATAAAAGAAACAAACAATGATAAAAAGGATACAACTCTTTTTTTGATAGTTTTAAAACATAATATAATTCCTGCAGAAAAAGCGGCAAGATAAAATGGTGCTACGCCCCTCAAAAGACATCCCGCAGAAAGAATAAGTCCGCAAAAGAACATATTCTTCACAGTTTCTTTCAGTTCATTGCTCTTAAAAGCTTTTATATAGAAATACAAAGCAAATATAATAAATGTAAGAGCAAAATTTTCGCTGGCAACAACAGGAGTATAAAAAATATCCGGCAAGAAAATTGCATACAAAAATGCGGTTGAAAGCATTCCCTTATTACCTTTTAACTCTTTGCCAACAAGTGCTGCGGCAAAAATAGCCACAGTTTTAAAGAAAACATTGAATAATTTTATAACAAAAACATCTTTACCGAAAATTTTCATCAGAAGTCCGCAAAGTGCCGAAAAGGTTGTCATATGCGGAAAACGCTGGAAATAACTGCCCATTGTAAACGGAACATTTCCACTTGCGAGTCTTTCGCCTGCCGCAAACATTGTATGATAATCGCTTACAGGCTGACAAGGCACAAAAATTATTGTATAAAGCCTTAAAACAAAACCAAGAAAAATTATGCTGCAAAGGTAAATATACGTTGTTTTTGCTTTGAATTTATCAGCAAATTTACCAAGCACCAAAAGGCCTGCTGCCATTATTAGTAATGTTAATATACACAAAAAGATTTTCAAAATGTACGCCCTCTCATTTACAATATCTATCTCCGCTCAAAACATCATACTGAATGTATTTATATTCGTCTTTGTCTTCCTGAGGAATTTTATATGTGTACAACCCATCTTCATCAGCATAAAATGTGTGCTGCAAAACAGAATAGTTGTTATAAAACATATCAAAGTATCTTAAATGCCAATCAGTTTTTTCAATATTAGAAAGCTTTAATGTTTCCATACCCAGGTTTGCCGGGCTTACCTTTTGTGGAATATTTGCCTTTGAAATATCGTAATTCGCCCAAACAAGGTACGGCGTTTCATACATTTGCGGATTTTGGGCAAAATTATCGCTTTCAAGAAAACCGGTTGCATAATAGGTACTGCTATTAAGCCCTAAAAACGGTAAATGGTCACCATAAATTACGATTAAGGTCGGCTCTGAAACTTTTGAAAAATAAGCCGCAAGGTCACCCAAGGCTTTGTCGGCATCGTGAACACCCTGAACAGCATCTTTGAGACCAATTAAATCGTTATTTTCAAGCACACGACTGTTAACCATAATATCGTATTCATCATATCTTTGTTTCAAATAGTTGCCGTGATTTTGCATTGTAATTGCATAAAGAAACATAGGCTTATCGCCTTTCTCCTCATACATCTTAATAATTTGCCTTGTAACCTCATCATCGGAAACGTAAGTACCCTTGATTTCCGGATCAACAAGGTCGCTTTTGCCAACAAATTTATCAAACCCCATAAGCCCATAAGCCTTGTTTCTGCCATAGAAATACTTGTCGTATGTATGCAATCCGTATGTAACATATCCATTATTTTTAAAATTGGATGGCAGTGATGAAATACTCTCGTGAACATACTGACTATACGGGTAAGCACCCGAACGGAGAAAATACGAGCTAAATCCAGTTAAGAACTCGAATTCAGGAACACAGGTATTACAACCAAATACAGGCGAAACCAAAGTTCCCATAAATCCTTTTTTGGAAAGCCGCCTCATATTTTTAAGCGGATCACCTGACAAAGTGATGTTTTCCATTTTCTTCGGGTCCCACAAGCTTTCGCTCTGAATAGCAATTACATTAACATTTTTAATGCTTTTTGAAACAACACGTTTACCTTCAAAGCCTTCCGATATCTCGGGATACTTTTCTTTTATCGCTAAAATCTTATCTTCATTATAACCTTCCGGAGTTTCGATAATCAAATCACTAATATGCGTAAAAAATGTTAAAATAAAGCCATTTTTCTGATAATCAGCAATTGTATAGTATCCGGAAATTTTAAGGTTAATTTTGTCAAACAAGTTATCGCGTACCTTGGAACCTAAGCTTACAAAGCATAAAACAAAAACCAAAAGTGAATAAGCTACAACCGACATTAATATCCTGAAAGTATACCTTCTTTGCTTTTTTTCTGCAAATCTTCTTTCGATATGCGTGTAAACTGCAAGGTAAACAAAAAGCAAAACAACAGCGCATATCATATATGGCTTCCATGGGATATCAATAAACGAAACAATATCTTTAATATTTTTTGCCTGCACAAGGTCGGCTGGAAGAAGTGGCTCCCCTGTAATTATAATCATAACAACAGTTGCAAACCCAAAAACAAACAGGACAATATTTGTAAAGTATACACTAATCATTCTCTTGAAAAACAATTTAGACAGAGCATACTGAATTGAAAATATAACAATGTAAGTTAAAACATACTTTGCACTAACACTTACAAATCCTGTTTTAAAAAATCCTGCAAGGTACGGCTTACGCAAAATTTCAAGAATAATAATAGTAAAAATTGGTGAAAGAAAAAACATAAGCGTAGAAATAACATCGCGCTTTTTTATGTAATTGTCGTCGCTATTTTTAACCACTGGTTTATTTTCCATGGTATTTTTCCTCCGTTTCATAACTTAATAATTTTATCATAAGTTATTACTTTTTGCAAGTAAATCAAGCTATTTTGTAAATTTAATGTTAACGCATATGCCAGCCATTGACTTTTTTGCCGTTTTGTAGTATATTTAATACTTGTAAATAGCAATGAAAGGTGTGTTTTTTGTGAACAAAGGTTCTGTTTCAGTTAATACTGAAAATATTTTTCCTATAATTAAAAAATGGCTCTATTCCGACAAAGATATTTTTCTCAGAGAGCTTATTTCCAATGGCTGTGATGCTATTACTAAATTCAAAAAACTTGTTTCACTCGGAGAGGCAAAATCGGATAGTGAAAATTACAGAATAGATGTAATTGTTGATGCAGAAAATAACACAATTACAATTTCTGATAATGGCCTTGGTATGTCGGAAGACGATGTTAAAAACTATATTGCAAATGTTGCTTTTTCCGGTGCTGAAGAATTTGCAAAACAATACCAGAAAGACGATAATGAAGATAGTAAAATTATTGGTCACTTTGGCCTTGGTTTTTATTCTGCATTTATGGTTTCAGAGCGTGTTGATATTAAAACAAAATCATATATTGATAACGAAAAGGCAGTATTCTGGACTTGTGACGGTTCTACCGAGTACGAAATTGGTGAGGGAGACAAAGCAAGCCGCGGAACAGAAATAATTTTGCATATTGCTGATGATAGTAAGGAATTTTTAGATTTTGCAACTCTTTCGTCGACAATAGAAAAATACTGTGGCTTCTTCCCTGTTGGAATTTATGTTTCAGAAAAAGGTAAAGATGCTGAAAAGGCAATTAACGATACAAACCCACTCTGGCTTAAAAAGCCTTCTGAGTGTACTGATGAAGAGTATAAAGCTTTTTACAAAAAAGTTTTTATGGATTTTAACGATCCGCTTTTTTACATTCACTTAAATGTTGAATATCCTTTTAACCTTAAAGGTATTCTTTATTTTCCAAAACTTTCTCATGAATTTCAGGCAAGTGAAGGGCAGATTAAGCTTTTCAATAACCAGGTTTTTGTTGCAGACAATGTTAAGGAAATAATTCCGGAGTTTTTATTGCTTTTAAAAGGCGTTGTTGACTGCCCTGATATGCCTCTAAACGTTTCAAGAAGCTTTTTGCAGAATGACGGCTATGCTGCAAAAGTATCGGCGCATATTACAAAGAAAGTTGCTGACAAGCTTTGCTCGATTTATTCCACAGAGCGAGAAAACTATAATAAGTATTGGGATGACATTGCACCTTTTGTAAAATATGGATGTCTGAGAGAAGAAAAATTTTATGAAAAAGTTTCAGGAATAGTCATTTACAAAACTACGGATAACAAATATGTTTCACTTACAGAATATCTTGACAAAGCAAAACTTTCGGGCCACGAAAATGAAGTTTATTACGTTTCTGACCCACTTCAGCAAACTCAGTATGTTGATATGCTTAAAGCACAAAATATTGATTCTGTTATAATGCCGGCTATGATTGATTCGCCGTTTATTAGCTTTACAGAATCAAAAAATGAAGGTGTTAAATTCAAAAGAGTTGACTCGGCAATTTCTTCAGCATTGACAACAGGCACAAACATTGATAACGAGGCACTTGTTAATCTTTTCAAAGAAGCAATCGGAGACGAAAAGCTTAAAATTGAAGTAACAGAGCTGAAAAGCGAAGATATTCCTGCTGTTATACTTATCAGCGAAGAAAGCCGCAGAATGCAGGAAATGATGAGAATGTATGGAAATATGGGTATGAGCCCCGATATGTTCCCTGCTGATGTAACTCTTTCTATAAACTGCGGAAATTCATTGATAAAAGCGGTATCAACATGTGAAAACAGTAATACTGCAAAGCTTATTTGCAAACAAATATACGATAATGCGCGCCTGGCACACTCGCCTCTCGACAGTGCATCTGTTACAGAATTTATAAAAAGATCATCAGAAATTATGAGTATTGCTTTAAAGTAGGATTTTTATGAAAAGACTGGATTTATTAAGAAATTATTTAGAAAGCATAAATTGCGACAGTGCGCTTTTAACTTCATATCCGGCAGTGTTTTACTTCAGTGGCTTTACCAGTGAAGACGCATATCTTTTTGTTACAAAAAACGAACAGTACATTGTTACAGATTCGCGATATTTTCTTCAGGCTAAAAGTGAAAGTAATGATTTTCAACTGATTTCAGGCTCTTGTGCAGACTTTAAATATTTAAAACCTCTAATCAAAAAAGAAGAAATATCTTCAATTGCATTCGAGGATTTGCACTTTACGGTATCTGCCTTCAAAAGCTTGAAAGAAAGTATTGAAATTGACAATTTAATACCACTTAATAACAAAATTACTGACATCAGAAGATGCAAATCAGGTGATGAAGTTGAAAAAATCACAAAAGCATTAAAGCTTGCAGAATATGCATTAAATAAAACTGTTTTGCAAATTTCAGCAGGTATGACAGAAGTGCAGGTTGCCGCAATACTTGAAAGTAATATGCGAAGTGAGGGTGCTGAAAAAACTTCGTTTGATACTATTTGTGCATCAGGATTTCGCAGTGCATTCCCTCATGGTACTGCCTCGAATAAAGTTATTGAAAAAGGTGATTTTTTAACGCTTGACTTCGGTTGTATTCTTGATGGCTATTGCAGCGATATTACCAGAACTTTCGTAATAGGTATTGCAAGCGAAAAACAAAAAGAAATTTATAATACTGTTTTAAATGCTCAACTTTCTGCAGAGAAAATTATCAGTGCAGGTATTTCCTGCAAAGATGCCGATGCCTCAGCACGAAGAATAATAAACGAAGCCGGTTATGGTATAAATTTTGGTCATTCGCTTGGCCATGGTGTTGGAATTGAAATTCACGAGCTTCCAAACCTTTCTCCCCGGTCTGAAAGTATTCTTTCAGCAGGTGATATTGTTACGGTTGAGCCAGGAATTTATATTGAAGATTTTGGCGGCGTGAGAATAGAAGATATGGTTCATATATCTGAAAATGAAACAAAAATTCTCACAACATTCCCAAAAGAACTAATTATACTTTAAACAAACCACCCAACAAAAGTTGGGTGGTTTTTCTTAGTCGGAATAGCACATATACCAGTCGTCGCAATAATTTTCTTCAATTTCCTCTTCCCTTTTCAGAAGTTCAACATAAGTTTCAGGGGCAGGAAGCATTGCGGCTTCATTTTTATGCCAGTTTGCAGGAGTAACCGCTCCGCTTTTGTCAGTAGTTTGCAAAGCATCTATCATTCTTAAAATTTCATTTATGTTTCTTCCAGTTGTTGGCGGATAAACCATAATTGCACGGATTATTCCGCTTTCATCAATAATATAAACATTTCTTGGCATTTCTCCCTGATTTAAATAAGGCGAAATCATACCATATTTTTTATAAATATCACCCATTTTATCTGAAATAATTGGAAATGGAACCGAAATATCGCTTGACATTTTTATAGCATATATCCACGCAAGATGCGAAGGATTACTATCTGAGCTAAGTCCTAAAAGTTGAGTGTTTCGATTTTGAAATTCTTTTGCCGCTTTTGAAAATTCAATAATTTCCGATGTGCAAACCGGTGTAAAATCATCCGAGTGTGAAAAAAGCACCACCCAGTTTCCTCTAAAATCCGAAAGACTTATTTCGCCAAAAGTTGATTGTGCTGTAAAATTAGGTGCACGCATTCCAATTGAAATTAAGTTTTGCATATACTCCTCCAAATTTATAGTCACATTCAGTATATGCCTTAAAAGTATGCTTGACACAAAATTGCAAATATGATATATTTATTTAGAATTTTAACAGTTAGGATTGATTTTTTTGAAAAAACTTTGTATTTTTGATTTTGATGGTACTCTTGCAAATACTATGGACAGTATTGCATTTTTTGTGAACAAAACACTAAATGAGTATGGAATTGATTCTATTGATACTAATATAATTCAAAGCTTTGTAGGCACAGGTGCACGTGACCTTATAAAGCGTTGCCTTGATTATTCAGGTTCAAACTTGCCTTGTGACGAGGTTTTAAGCAAATATCTCTCACACTATGACAGCGACCCTTGCTACCTTGTAGAAATTTACGACGGCATTTTTGATATGCTTACCTCGCTTAAAGAAGAAGGGTATGACCTTGCAGTTTTATCGAATAAGCCTCATTCTTCAACTTCGCTGATAATAGAAAAGCTTTTCCCGAAGAATACTTTTTATAAATATCTTGGGAAAAGCGATAAGTTTAAAAAGAAACCAGATCCTGAGGCCGTAAACTACATAGCCAATGGATATTCGAAAGAAAACTGTTATTTTATCGGCGACTCTGATGTTGATATAATTACCGGAAAAAACGCCGGCATGAAAACAATTGCAGTAACATGGGGCTTTCGCACAGAAGATGTTTTAAAAGCCGAAAACCCTGACCATATAGCAACCTCAGCCAGAGAAGTTACAGATATCATTCTGCAGAAATAAATTCACCAATATCTTTATATATCAGATTAAATCGTCCATTCTTTTTGATGGGCGATTTTTTATCCTGAAACACAACAATGTTTCCTGCACTTAAAACGGCAAAGTTTTCGTTTGTTTTCCTTTTTATCTGCTTATATTCTGGCCTTTTCTCTTTTAAAAACCCAGGAAGTTTCCCCGACGAATTTGATGCCATTCTGTCAATTACAAACTTGTCACGTACTTCTGCCTTGTTATACCCCAATACTTCAGTTATATATTTATAAAATGTTTCAGAATACTTATCAAGTGATGCGTTCTCTATATTTTCGGTATAGCATCCAAAATCGCAAAATAACCTGAAAGGTTCAATATTCTTTTCAAAAATTAAATATTTTAAAGTTTCAAGAAATCTACCACTATTATATAACTTTTCAAGTGCATCTTCGCATTTATGTAAAACTACAATATCTTCTCCGCTCAACCAAGGCGTCGATTTAACTTCATACGGAGGAGTTGCAGAAAACTCACACGGAAATTTTCTAATGTCTTCACGCATAGGCGATCCGTGAATCATTTTCAAAAAGCCAAGCTGAAGCATATCTGCCATTAAAAAGAATGCCCTGTTGAAAGTTTTTTCAAAAGAAGCAATATCTTCAAACGGCAGTCCTGCAATAAGGTCAATATGAATATGCATATTACCCATTGCGATAACTTTTTTTATATTTGAAATCAGTTTGCAAATTTTGGTTTTTCTATTTATGTGTTCAAGAGTTTTTTCGTTGAAGGTTTGAAGACCTATTTCAAGTTGAAACAATCCATCTGGTGCATTATTCAAAATACTAAGGGTTTCTTCGTGTAAAATATCTCCTGCAATTTCAAAATGAAAACAAACATTTTCAGGGAATGTTTTTCCGCAGTTATCAAGAATAAACCTTAATATTTTATTTGCCCTTTCAGAATTTGCATTAAAAGTTCTATCAACAAATTTTATTGTTCTTGTACCGGAATTTGCAAGTTTAATTATATCTGAAAATACCTTTTCCAAATTAAAAAATCTAACACCTCCGCATCTGCCAGACAAACAAAAAGCGCAGTTAAACGGGCATCCGCGAGTTGTTTCAATATAGGCAATTCTTCCTGAAAGGCTATCAAAATATTCATCGCAGTACGGCGAAACAGGCTCTTTATCAGAAATAAATTCTTTAGAAATATTTCCCTTATACGATAATCCTTTAATATCATATTTACAAGTATTATTAAAAAACTCCGTTAAAAACTTACATATAGGCTCTTCTCCTTCACCACAGATGATATAATCAACAAAAGGGTAATCATTTAAAACGGCATTGCTGTTATAACTTACTTCAGGCCCCCCGAATAAAATTGTTGCACTCTCATCTTCTTCTTTTATCTTTTTCGCAATTTCAAGTACTTTCAGAAAGTTCCAGATATAGCACGAAAAAGCGTAAATCTTTGATTTATATTTCAATAGCTCATCAATTATTTTATCGCTTTTCACATTAATTGTACTTTCAAAAACTGCAGCTTTTATTTTGGGTAAATCTTTTTTAATGGCAGTAAACAAATACCACGGTGCGAGGCTTGAATGAACATATTTAGAATTCAAAGAGCACAAAACAATATCATAATTCATCGTTTTTATCCTTTATAATCATTTTCTTTACTGCTTCTATTGCAACTTTTATTGCACGGGTTGTATCAAAAACTCTGCTTACATCTCCGCTCTCGGAATGCTTTGTTACATTCCAAATAGCAAGCAAAACCGCTCCCGCACGCAGGCCTCTGGTCATTGCAACAGAAAAAATTGACGCACACTCCATTTCCGAACAAAGACACCCCAGTTTTAAATATGCATTCCACTTATCAAGCAAATAATCTTTTATCGCCATCGTTTCTGGATTAGTTTCGCCATAAAAAGAATCTTTACTTTGAATAACCCCTGCAATATATCTGTTTCCAGGTGTATTATCAGAATGAATTTTTGCGCTTTCGCAAAGTGCACAAGTTACAGAAAAATCTGCAGCAGCAGGCACGGAAATTGGCATATATTCTTTACTTGTTCCGTCGTCTCTTACTGCTGCGGTTGCAATTATAAGGTCACCGGCATCTACTTTTTCGCCCATTCCTCCGCTTGTTCCAACACGTATAAAAGTGTGACACCCACATAATGCAAGTTCTTCAACACATATTGCGGCGGAGGGGCCGCCAATGCCGGTTGAAGCTACAGAAACTTTTTTACCGAGCAAACTACCGGTATAAATTTGAAATTCTCTGTTAAATGCAATTTTCTTTGCGTCGTCGAGATGTTCGGCAATTTTAGGAACTCTTCCAGGGTCGCCACAAAGAATAACATATTTTCCCACATCATCAGACTTAACTTTGAGATGAAACTGTTTTTCGTCTCCTGCAATATTTATCATAATACCACCCCTTAACAATACTTATAAAAAATGAGAACTTACGTTCTCATTTAAAAAACCTGATTTCCTGCTTTGTAAGATGACGCCATTTTCCAAGAGGAATATTACCAAGTGAAACACAACCAACCGATACCCTCTTAAGTTCTAAAACTTCGTGACCAAGCGCCTCGAACATTCGTCTTACCTGACGATTTTTTCCTTCTCTTATAGATATTTTAACATCACAGCTTGCAGGGTGTTCTTTAATAACCTCAACAAGCGCAGGAGATGTTTTATCGCCGTCATCAAGAATAACACCTTTTTTAAGCGTTTCTACCGTAAAAGAATGAAGCTTACCTGCAACATGAGCAATATAAGTTTTATAAACTTCTTTTCTGGGGTGCATCACATTGTTTGCAAACTCTCCATCATTTGTTAAAATTAAAAGTCCGCTGGTGTTATAATCGAGTCTACCAACAGGAAAAAGTCTTGCATTTATATCTTCAATCAGTTCAACAACGCATCTTCTTCCTCGGTCGTCAGTAACTGAAGTTAAAAATCCCTTCGGTTTGTTAAGCGCGATATAATATTTAGTTTCTTCAACATTAATAACCTTTCCATCAATCTCTACAACATCGAAATCGGGATTAATGTCGGCAAAATCAAATAGGGTTTCGCCGTTTACCTTAACCTTTCCTTCTTTAATCAGTTCATCAGCTTTTCTTCTTGAACAAACGCCGCATGAAGCAATATATTTATTAATACGCATAAAAATCTCCGTTCCGTATTTGATAAAATAATTATAAAATAAGTGCACAATTAAGATGTCAATTCTACCAGGAGTAAAAATGCTTGCTTGCAAGGGCATTTTTGCGACGCCGTCAATTGACACAGTGCTCATAAGAGCACGAAAGAGCGTTAGCTCTTGAGAATTTTATGAAATAAAATTCTGCATATGTCAATTATATCAGATATTAAAAAATTTATCAATACAAAACGAAGATTATTATTTAAACAATTTTTACAACAGGTTTAATCAGTTCAGCAGGTTTGCTTTTCATAAGCATAAGAGCTTCTTCTATTTTATCAAAACCCTCAAACACGTGTGTAACGAGATGTGATGTGTCAAGTCTGCCGCATTTTAAAAGCGCAGCCATTTTTTCCATTTTTCTTCTTCCGCCAGGAGTAAGACCACCACAAATCTTTTTATGTCCCATACCTACTCCCCAGTCAACGCGTGGAATTTTAATATTGTCGCCTTCACCAAGATAATTTACATTACCGATAACGCCGCCAGGTTTTAGCATTTTAACCGCCTGAGCGAATGTATCTACATCGCCACCTGCTATTACAACTCTGTCAACACCCTTACCTTCGGTTTTGTCTAAAATTTGCTGAACAATATCGCCATTTTTATAGTTTATAATTTCTGTTGCGCCATAAAGTTTGGCAACTTCAGCACACTTAGGTCTTGAACCTACTGCAAAAATTCTTGCCGCACCTCGAAGTGCAGTTCCGGCAACACTCATAAGTCCAACCGGGCCAATACCAATAACACACACATCATCGCCAAATTCAACTTCTGCAAGTTCAACACCGTGAAAGCCTGTTACAACCATATCAGGAAGCATACAGGCGGCCACAGGGTCGACACCTTCAGGTAAAAGTGCCAAATTCGCATCTGCCTCGTTTACGTGAAAATACTCAGAAAAAACACCGTCTTTATAATTTGAAAACTTCCAGCCGGAAAGCATACCATCTGAATGCATTGGATAACCCGCCTGTGAATTAACCTTACCCCAATCAGGTGTTATGGCAGGAACAACTACTTTGTCGCCTTTTTTAAAGTCTTTTACCAGATGCCCAACCTCATCTACAACACCAACCGCTTCGTGGCCTAAAATCATATTATTTCTTTCGCCAATAGCTCCCGACCAAACTGTATGAATATCTGATGTGCAGGGAGCGATACAAATTGGTTTTACAATCGCATCAAGCGGACCACACTGTGGTCTGTCTTTCTCAATCCAACCGGTTTCGCCGATTTTAATCATTGCATAGCCTTTCAAAAAAAATACCACCTTTCAATGTATTATGTACATATAATACCCTGAAAAATGGAAAATATAACAAAAGGTCTGAAGATGTGAAAAAGGGCACCAAATGGTGCCCTTATGTTCGTACCGAATATAACCACCTCAAAGCGAGAGATTATTTTTGGTTAGCGAAGCATTCACTGCAGTAGATAGGTCTGTCGTTCTTTGGAACGAAAGGAACCTTTGCTTCTTTACCGCAGCTTGCGCATACAGCAGTGTGCATTTCGCGGTTTTCACGAAGTGCCTGCTTTTTAGCTATGCGGCATTCTTTGCAACGGAGCGGTTCATTCTGGAAACCTTTTTCAGCATAGAACCCCTGTTCACCAGCTGTAAAGATGAATTCGTTACCGCAGTCCTTACAAACCAATGTCTTGTCTTCGAACATAATAGTATCCCCTCACTTTAAAATAGTTCACCTACGCCGGAATTGAACCGGCCCTTCTAAAAGACGCTCGCCGTGAGCTTGCAGGCATATATTCTACTGCTGACGCATTTTATCAATTTTTTTCTTAATGCGTTGCAGAGCATTATCAATAGATTTAGCATCGCGGCCAAGAATAACCCCGATTTCCTGATAGCTTTTACCCTGCAGATAACAATTTAAAACGCTTCTTTCAAATCCACTCAAAATCTTTTGAAGTTTCTTCTCAATATCAGCGTATTGTTCTTTGTTTATCATTATCTCTTCAGGGTTAACAACCTTTGCCTCTTCCCCCAAAACATCAAGTAATGTTATTTCATACTCCTCGTCATAAAGCGGACGATTGAGGGAAATATATGTGTTAAGCGGTAAATGTTTCTGTCTTGTTGCTGTTTTAATTGCTGTAATCATCTGTCTTGTAATACAAAGTTCTGCAAAGCCACGAAAACCAGCCTCTTTTTCGCTATTATAGTCCCTAACAGCTTTAAAAAGGCCAATCATACCTTCTTGAACAATATCCTCATGGTCAGCACCAATCAAAAAATATGTTCTGGCACGTTTTAAAACAGCAGTTCTGTACTTTTTAAGCAAAAAATCAAGTGCAGCATCATCACCACTTTGTGATAAAGAAACAAGCTCTTCATCAGTAAGTTCTTTAAAGTCAACTATTTTTTTATTTGCAGTATTTTCCATAAATAGTTTCACCCCACGAACTCACAACTACATTTAGTATATCTTGTTTTTTCGTCTTTGTCAAGAAAAATTAATATTTTTTTGTTGAAAAAAGAAAAAAAGTGTTAAAATAATTTAATTTTTTTGGATATCTTCAATAATTATTTCAAATAATAGCAGAAAAACACCTGGAGGTTGGTATGAAAAAAATACTGATATCTTTTTTAAGTGTAACCTTATTATTTCACGCAATAACTCTTAGTGCCGAAAATACTGTTGGCAATATGACACTAAGTTCAAGCAGTGCTGTGCCAAAGGCAGTAAATATTTTTTTAGAAACCAAAACAGGAACTACCATTGCAAGCGAAATTTCTGCAACAAGCAAAGGTTCAGGTATCTTATATACAATTGTAACACCACCTGTACTGGGCAGTGTAAACTTAAATTCCGAAACAGGCGAATTCATATATACAGCAGGGCAAAATATTGGCGAGGATTATTTTGAGTATTATATAGCTGATAGCAGTTACAAATCGAATATTGCGAAAGTTTCAATCAGAATTGTTAAAAACGAAACTAAACCGAACGGAAAATACATCGACCTTTGGGATCACTGGGCAGAAGAGTATGCTGTTTATCTTACAGAAAATGGTTTATTAACCGGCGAGGAGGTTGATGGGGAATTTTATTTTTACCCTGATGATAAAATGACAAGAGGTCAGTTCATAGTTTGGGCGAATTCAGCATTTGGGTACGAAGGCTCGACAAACGATAATACACTTCCATTCGAAGACACGGTTAATGCTCCAAAATGGATAATAAAGGCGGCATCTGGTGCATATCATAACAATCTAATAACTGGAAGCGAAAATAATGGGAAACTGTATTTCAAGCCAAATGACAATCTTACAAGAGTTGAACTATTTACAATCTTATATAATGTTATGCGTCCAAAAGTAAATGAAAAAGTCGTATTGGACTTTGCCGACGCCGAAACATTTCCGTCGTGGGCTATAAATACTCTTAAGGCTATGAAAGGTATTGGTATTTTAAAAGGGTATGAAGATAACACCCTTAGAGTATATGGTACTGTAACGCGTGGCGAGGCGGCAAAACTTTTATATGAAACATTAAAAAATATGCAAGGTAAAAGAAAAACAGAAGAGAGGCTAAAATAAAAAAGGTCCGAATTATCGGACCTTTAATTTATCAACCCGGAGGCCATTGAAGGCTTCTTCCACCAAGAATGTGAAAATGCAAATGCTTTACAGTTTGCTGACCATCTTCCCCACAGTTATTCACTACTCTGTAGCCATTTTCATCAATGCCAAGTTCTTTTGTGATTTTCGAAATTGCTTCAAAGCATTTTGAAACGTAAACCGAATTGTTGGCATTAATTTCGTTTGCAGAAACAATATGTTCTTTAGGAATTACAAGAAAATGCACAGGTGCCTGAGGAGAAATATCATGAAAAGCATATACATATTCATCTTCGTATATTTTGTTCGAAGGTATTTCGCCTTTGATTATTTTACAAAACAAACAATCTGTCATAATTACGCCTCCAAAACTATTTTATAGCTTCACTGACAAGCTCGTCTACAATAGACAAAGCATTGTCAACCTTATCAAGAAGTTTACCGCCTGCCTGAGCACTGTCAGGGCGGCCACCACCTCCACCACCGGCAACTGCAGCAACCTGTTTAACGATATTGCCTGCATGAACACCTTTAGCAATTGCTTCTTTTGTAGCCATTGATACAAATGTTACTTTGTCATCCCCTTTGCTTGCCAAAACAACAAGTGAACATGGGAACTTGTCACGAACCTTATCGCCAATACCACGCATATCTTCTACAGCCATATTTTCAAACTCAGCACAAAGAACTTTAACATTGCCAATAGTTTTTATACTGGTCATCAAATCGTTAATCATGCCACCAGCAAGTTTTGCATTGATTTCAGCAATAGTTTTCTGTGCAGTTTTAAGGTTTTCTATCTGAGCTTTTATTTTATTTTCAATTTCAGCAGGTGTACCTTTAAGAAGTTCTGCGGCAGAAGCTACAATTCTTTCAATACCTTCAAGATAAGCCAAAACGCCTTTGCCTGTAATAGCTTCTATTCTTCTGACGCCTGCTGCAGCGCTGCTTTCTGAAAGAATTTTGAAAGCGCCAATTGCACTTGTATTATCAACATGGCAGCCACCACAAAGTTCAATACTGTAGTCGCCCATTTTAACAACACGAACTACATCGCCATATTTTTCGCCAAAGAGCGCTCTTGCACCCATTTTTTTTGCTTCGCTCTGGCTCATAAGAGTTTTGCTTACAGGAAGAGCATCATAAATTGCATCGTTTACTTTCTTTTCTACTGTTTTAATCTGCTCAGATGTCATAGCTTCAAAGTGAGAAAAGTCAAATCTTAATCTGTCAGCAGTTACAAAAGAACCTGCCTGTGTAACATGGTCGCCCAAAACTTCCTCAAGTGCTTTCTGCAAAAGGTGGGTTGCACTATGATTTCTCTCTGTGGCTTTTCTAAGCTGAGTATCAATTGAAAGTGTAACTTTATCTCCTTTGCTTGCTGTACCTTCAGTAATAGCAACGCAGTGAAGAACTTTTCCGTCGGGTAATTTTTTACAGTCGTAAACTTCGGCTTTAAAGCCTTCGCCGTAAATTACGCCTTTATCGCCAACCTGTCCGCCGCCTTCACCATAGAAAACAGTTTTGTCGGTAATAATAACGGCATCTTCGCCATCACTTACACTGTCGCAAACAGCACCTTTTGAAACAATTGCAATAACTTCGGCTTCGGTTTCACTTAAATCGTACCCGATGAATTCAGTTTTAATGGACTTGTCCATTGTTGTGAATACATCTTCACTCCAGCCGGCATCATCGCCAACGTTACGAGCATTTCTGGCTCTTTCTCTCTGTTCGTTCATTTCCTTATTAAAAGCATCAACATCAACATTTAAACCGTTCTCGGAAAGAATTTCAATTGTGAGATCAACAGGGAAACCATAAGTATCATAAAGTTTAAACGCAGTTTCACCATCAAGTGTGTTTCTGCCATCTTTTTTAAGTTCTTCAATATACTGAGAAAGCATTGAAAGACCTGTGTCAACAGTTTCATCAAATCTTTCTTCCTCTGTTTTTATAATCTTTTTAATATATTCGCTCTTTTGCTTAAGTTCAGGATAAGCTTCTCCTGATTCTCTAATAACAGTATCGGCAATTTCATAAAGGAAAGGTTTGTTAATACCGAGAAGTTTACCATGACGCGCCGCTCTTCTTAAAAGACGACGAAGAACATAACCTCTACCCTCATTTGAAGGAGAAATATTATCTGAAATCATAAATGTTGTACTTCTGATATGGTCGGTAATAACACGAAGTGATACATCTGTTTTCGCATCATCGCCATAATTCACTCCTGCAACACGGCTGATTTCTTTCATAATGTTTGTAATGGTATCAACCTCAAAAATATTGTTAACACCCTGCATAATTGCTGCAATTCTTTCAAGACCCATACCTGTATCGATATTTGGGTTTGCAAGGCGGTTATAGTTGCCATTTTCATCTTTATCAAATTGTGTAAATACAAGATTCCAAAATTCCAGATATCTGTCACAATCGCAACCAATAGCGCAATCAGGCTTACCGCAGCCAAATTCTTCGCCGCGGTCGTAGTGAATTTCAGAGCAAGGCCCGCATGGTCCCTGACCTATTTCCCAGAAGTTGTCATCTTTGCCGAGCCTTACAATTCTGTCAGGTGCAACACCTACTTTTTTTGTCCAGATATCAAATGCTTCATCATCATCTTCGTAAATTGTTACCCAAAGCTTCTCAACAGGAATTTCAAGCTCTTTTGTTATAAACTCCCACGCCCAGGCAGTTGCTTCGTTTTTAAAGTAATCACCAAAGGAAAAGTTTCCAAGCATCTCAAAGAATGTGCCGTGACGTGCTGTTTTACCAACGCTTTCAATATCGGGAGTTCTGATACATTTCTGACAAGTAGTAACCCTTGAACGAGGTGGTACTTCTTTTCCAGTAAAATATGGTTTAAGAGGCGCCATACCCGCATTTATCAAAAGAAGGCTATTATCATTCTGAGGAACGAGCGGAAAGCTCTTCATTCTCAAATGACCTTTGCTTTCAAAAAACGAAAGGTATTTTTCTCTTATTTCGTTAAGTCCTAATTTTTTCATTGTATATCTCCAATCTGCCGCAAAGCGACTAATTTACAAACATATTTAGTTTATTATATACTTTTTTTACTTTAAAGTCAATAATTATCGTAGTTTTATATTATTTTTTAATTTAACTATTGATTATTTTTTTAAAATAGAGTATAATAGTTATGTCGTACTAGTCGGGGAGTTAGCGGTGCCCTATACCTGCAATCCGCTACAGCAGGGGCGAATCCCTTTTTGAGGGTTACTTTTGTATAGCTGAATGATGTAAACGGTGATGACGGCCGGGTCTTGCGCAACATAAGCCTGTGAACCTCGTCAGGTGGGGAACCAAGCAGCGATAAGCGGTTACTTGTGTGTGCCGTGAGGTTGCCCGGCAATAGCAGGTTGCATTATTACCGTATGTAAGAGTAATTCGATTTAAGGGGTGTACGGCTTATTTTTTTATTAAGGTTTGAGGTGCACTATGGCTTATACAGCACTTTACAGAAAGTGGCGTCCGCTTACATTTGATGATGTTGTAGGTCAGCCGCATATTACGAATACCCTTAAAAATGAAATACAAACAGGCCGCGTTGGGCACGCTTACCTCTTTTGCGGCAGCCGTGGTACGGGCAAAACTTCAACTGCCCGCATTTTGTCACGCGCAATTAACTGTTTAAATCCTCAAAATGGCAATCCTTGCAACGAATGCGAAAACTGCCGTGGAATACTCGATGGCAGTATTCTTGATATAACCGAAATAGATGCTGCCAGCAATAACGGCGTTGAAAACATAAGAACTCTTCGTGAGGAAGCCCGTTTTTCAGGCTCTTCCCTCGCCCATCGTGTTTACATAGTCGACGAGGTTCATATGCTTTCAACCTCGGCCTTTAATGCGCTTTTAAAAATTTTAGAAGAACCACCTGAGCACGTTCACTTTATTCTCGCCACAACGGAGCTTCATAAAGTTTTACCAACGATTATGTCGCGCTGTCAGCGATTTGATTTCAAAAGAATTTCTGTAACTGATATAGAAATGCAGATAAATAAAATACTTACTTCTGCAGGCGTTTCAATTGACGAAGGTGCTATTAGGCTGATTGCTGAAAAAGCTGATGGCGGTATGCGTGATGCCTTAAGCCTTCTTGACCAGTGTCTGTCAATTGGCGAAAACAATTTAAGTTTTGATACTGTTGCTGATTTTCTTGGCGCCGGAAATCGTGAGGTAACTTTTGCTCTTTCGGAGAAAATCGCAATATGCGATACTAAATCTGCTTTTGAAATAATAGCTTCTTTAGTGGCTGAAGGTAAAAATATTCCAACAGCAGTTGATGACCTTACCAAGCTTTTCAGAGATATGCTCGTTTGCAAGTATTATCAATCGCCATCTCTTGCTCTTAATATGAGCGAAGATGATGCCGAAAAAGTTATAAGTATTTCTGAAAAGTTTACACCCGAGCGACTTGTTCAGCTTATCAGCCGTTGCGTTTCTCTTCAGGGAATGTTTAAAACCGGAATTTCTCCACGTCTTGCTTTTGAAACTGCCATAATAAAAATGACAAACCCTGTTTATGACAGTGGCGAAGATGCACTACTTGCAAGAATTTCTATTCTTGAAGAAAAAATTGCAAATGGTGTTGCAGTTGCACCAAAGATTTCATCAGAAAAAACGCAGCAGGCACAGAAAATACAGAAACCCGCTCCATCGCCAAAACCTGTCAACAGTGAGCAGTTTTTGAAAATTAAAAACAGCTGGGCTGATATTATTGCAGATTTGTTTGCAAACAACTGTCTGCAAACAGCTATGGCTCTTGAACAAGGAAAAATATCTGAAATTGACAAAAAACTTGCAATTGTTTATAATACGAAAAGCGACTATAATACTTTCAAAACATTACTAACTGGAAGTATTGATGAAATTAAAGATTCTGTCAACCGCATTTGCGAATTCAGCCCCGATATTACTATTGAGTATATCGGCGAAAATACACAAAGCGATGACAGCTTAATAAAACTATATAACGATAATAAGGAGTAATTAAAATGGCTAAAGGAAAATTTAATGGTATGGGAATGCCCGGCAATATGAATAATATGATTAAGCAGGCGCAGAAAATGCAGCAGGAAATGCTTAAGGCGCAGCAGGAAATGGAAGAAAAAGAAATTGAGGCTTCCGCAGGCGGTGGTGCAGTTTCTGTAAAAATTTCCGGCAAAAAAGAGCTTTTGGAAATCAACATTTCTCCTGAAGTTATTGATCCTGATGATGTTGAAATGCTTCAGGACCTTATAATTGCAGCCGTAAATGAAGGTATGAGAAAAGCCGACGAAATGTCAGCTCAGCAGATGAGCCGTCTTACAGGCGGAATGAATATTCCCGGATTATTTTAAGGTGAAATTATGAATGAGTATGCAGCTCCAATAGCCACTCTTATTGACCGACTTGCAAAAATGCCCGGTGTTGGCAGAAAATCTGCTCACAGAATGGCATTTTATCTTCTCGATGCACCAAAAACCGAATGCGAAAAGTTAGTTAATGCAATTTTAGATGCAAAAGAAAAAATTCATTGTTGCAGTATTTGCCAGGGCTTTACCGATTCTGACCCTTGCTCAATATGTCAAAGCCCCAAACGAGCTGACAATGTTATTTGTGTTGTACAGTCGCCAAAAGATGTAATTGCTATGGAAAAAACAAATGAATTCAAAGGCAAATACCATGTTCTTCACGGCGTTATTTCGCCTATGGACGGCGTTGGCCCTGACGATATTAAAATTGCAGAACTGTTAAAGCGAGTAAACGCAGGCGGAATTGATGAGATTATAATGGCCACTTCTTCAACAGTTGAAGGCGAAGCTACTGCTATGTATATCTCCCGACTTTTGAAGCCGTTTAATATTAAAGTTACCCGTATAGCCCATGGACTTCCTGTTGGCGGCGACATTGAATATGCCGATGAAATTACATTGGCAAGAGCACTTGAAGGCAGACAAGAACTTTAAAAAATAAAACTGTAGCAAAAGCTACAGTTTTATTTTTTACATATCGTTATCTTTCATTGGAACTTTGTCTTTAAAAAGCAATGTTATAGACCAAAGCCCTGCAAGGCCAACAATTGCAAAAATAATTCTTGGAATAAGTGCCATCTGTCCACCAAAGAGCATACCTACAAGGTCTACTCCAAAAAGGCCAATGCTGCCCCAGTTAAGTGCACCGATAATTACAAGAATAAGTGCTATGTTATCCATTAAATCAGCTCCTTTATTAAATAGCAAAAATATTTCTTTGCCGCTGATTATAAGTATAACCTTTTTTTGTTTTTTTATTACAAAGTTTTATTTGTATATACGAAAAATTTCTGTGTCATATTTTTCCATTTTTAAATCAATAAACATATCATTTACTTTAATTTCCTCGCCAGTAACAGCATTTTGGGCATTAAAATCGCTTTCAGGAAGATTTAATCTTCTATACCCACCTTCTTTTGCGTGAATAGCAATATATTCTCCACCGGCAAAAATACAATCATCTGTAAGATTGTATAAATGTACCCCACTCATAAGAGCAATTTTTCTCAAAAGATGCGGATGAGGTGCAATTGAAAGAGAATATACACTTGCCCACCCATTATAATCTTTCCACAAAACCGCAGGTTCAAAATCTTTAAATCTTGACAACACGAAACCTTTATTATCATTAAAGTTCAGCATTTCAAGTTTAACTTCAGGATATGTTTTTCCATTAAAATCTGCTTCTTTAAATTGATGCTCATTTAAATCTAAATCAAAACCGCAAATTTCTTTGTCATAAGCCATAGCACTGTGAAGCCAGAGAAGTGTTTTGTTTTTGTTTTGAAGCTTTTCTTTTATTGCATTTTTGTTTTCATCCGAAGTGTCAGGTCCACCAAGGAAGATATAAAGTTTGTAATCATCAGCCGGAAAGTTATCTTCTTTGATATCTGAAAGCAAATATATGTCATACATAAAACCGGCACTACCGATGCTGTGACAAGTTTCTCTGACAGCCGCACTCATTTTAACTTCGTCGATTCCAAGATATTTATATCCTTCTTCGTCAATTATATATGCAACATCAGCCTTGAGAAAATTTCTGTTTTGATTATCAAGCATAGTAGAGGTTTTCGAAATAATTTCAAGAAACCTTTCATCTTTCAGCCAGCCGCCAAACATATCAAACCACCATATTCCGGTATTTGAGGTAACAGTTCTCGCCAATGCTTTTTTTATTACTGACATTGTAAGCTCGGCGGTTTCGGGGCCTTTCCAAACTGTACTGCTGTAGTAATCGTTATCAGGTACCGCGTGAGGCATTGAAACATCCAGGCCGCGCGTAAGGCAGGTCCTTAAATCCCCTTCAGAAATCCACATCTTATTATGAAGCTGAACACTTTTTACAGCCGATGAAAAGATCCATGATTTTCCCGGCTCCTGCCCGTCGTTTGTAGTTGAAATAAAATCAACATAAGGCGACTTTAAAACTTCGTAAAGTGCGTGCAAGCCTTTTTTGTTATGAGGCATTGAAACAACATAGCCATAGAAAACCCCTGTCACTTTACTGTTATTAGTATATTCTTTGACCTCTCTGCAAAAGTAATTTATAGTATCTGCAACAATCCAGTTGTGAAAATCATAAAAGTCGAGCACATGAGCTTCTCCAATATGTTTTCGCAAAAATCCTTCTTTTGCATATGTTCGTTCTGCCGGTTTGGGGAATTTAATATCTTCAGTTGATTTTAAATTTATTCCCCAAGCAGCTGATATATTTTCCAGTGCGTTATATTTTTTCAAAAGCCATTTAATATATGATTTTCTGTTTACTTCGGAATAATCGTAATACTGAGCAGAGTATCTGCTATGATATGCCCATTCTTCTGTACCGCCGGCAGCAATATGAATGCCTATAACTTTGTTTTTCCATTTGGAATTATCGAAGTAATCAATAAGCGCTTTAAGGGCAACCGTCATATCTTTGCGCCACTTTTCTGATGCATAGCTTTCTCTTTGCGGCTCACCCCTAAAATCACGGGCAACTTCGTCAGGATTTTCTCTCTGCCACCAGATTGGCGGTTCAAGACAAACCCTTGGAATAATATAAACTTCTTCATCTTCAACAGAAGAAATTTTTTCTAAGATTTCTTCAATTTCCGAAAAATCATACTTACCGTAGCCTTTAAAGAAGTTCTTATAAAATGGTTTAAGCCCACTTTCCATATTTATTCCTTCATCTCCCGCATAAACCGGAAACATAAATACGTTAACACCTATGTTTTTAAAATCGTCAATATTGTCTTTCTGAGGGTTATATGACATATAGGCCGACGGAAAAACCTTTTTACCATCGATATCAAAATAAGTTTTAAGACCTTCTTTTTTTATGCAACATCTCATAAAATCACCTCAAAAACATTCCTGACTCTAAATCTTCAATCACTTTTGCAATTGCGTGTTCTTCGTTAATTATCGTAATAAAATCTGCAGCATTCAAAGCAGCAGGACACGCATTAGAAACCGCTATTCCAACTTGCGCAGAATTAAACATTGAAATATCGTTGTCATAATCGCCAATAGCAATTGTTTTTTTGGTATCGATGTTTAAATATTGGCAAAGCTTTAAAATTGAGTTTCCCTTCCCTGTTTCCTTTGGAAGAATTTCGTAAAGTGTTCTTTCTGAACGTATAAAATCAAATTTTCCTGCAAGTGGATGTGAATTTAAAGTTTCTCTTATTGCCGAAATCTCTTCTTCAATCTCGCTGCCAAATATAATTTTAGCTATTGGCTCATTGACCTCTGAATATTTGCATACAAGGTTTGGAAGACCTGTTCTTTCTCTGAATTCTTTCATCGAGATATTTTCTTTACAAAAGTATGTTTTTTCAAATGTATTTACCTGTATACCAACCTCAGGAAATTTATCATCAATGCACTTTATAAGCTCAATTACTTCGCAGGGCATCGTAGCTTTCCATATATACTGCATACATCTGTGGTCATAAAGAGCGGCCCCGTTAACGCAACCAAAAGGCGCATTTGGTTTTATTGTATCATAAATATATGAAACGAAAAACGGCATTATGCCCGTAACAAACGTAAATATACCGCCTTCGCTTTTAAAGTAATCGATAGCCTTTATATTTTCTTCTGATATTGTTTTATCATTTTTAAGTAATGTACCGTCAAGGTCGGTACAAATAAGTATTCCGTCAAATTTTCCCATAGCTAATCTCATTTCTATTTAAGTTTTTTTAATATTATCATATACACATATTTTAATCAATACTTTTTTTGATACAAAAAATTAACAAAATATCAAAAACATCAACTTTTAGTTTAAAAAAGAGCAGTGACTATATCACTGCTCAGGTTTTTCAAGAGAAACTCTTGCAATTTTTGCACTTCTGAATTCATCTAAAATAATTCCACAGGCTCTGTCATAGTCATAATCTCCGCCACGAACTATAAATCCACGCTTTTTACATATTTTTTCTAATATTTCATAACCCTTATCGTCTTCAATGGCTTCTATTTTATATCTTTCGCAAAGTTCGTTTTTATAATTATCTCTCAAAAATTCAAGCAAAAGAACACAAACCTCGCCTGTATCAAAAACATCATCCTTAATAGCGCCGGAAAACGCAAGGTGCAATCCCATATTTTCATCTTCAAATTTAGGGCACAAGATACCCGGCGTATCAAGCATTTCAATTTTACCGGCTTTAATCCACTGTTTTCCGGTTGTAACACCGGGTCTATCGCCTGTTTTTGCGCTCTTTTTGCCTGAAAGATTATTTATAAAAGTAGATTTACCAACATTAGGAACACCGGTAACCATAGCCCTTACATTTCTTCCACTCATACCTTTTTCGTTCCATTTTTTAATTTCGTCAGCTAAAATCTGACTAATTTTGCCGGATATCAAATTTAAAAGTTTTCCGCCATCACGGCTGTTAACAAAAACAGCATTTATTTTATTTTCTTTGAAGTATGTTTCCCAAAGTTTATTTACATTTTCATCGGCAAGGTCTGCTTTATTTACAATTACAAGCCTCGGCTTTGAAGAAATAAGCTCGTCAACAAGCGGGCTTTTACTTGAAAGAATAAGCCTTGCATCAACAATTTCGATACAAATATCTACAAGTTTTAAATTTTCTTCAATAAGTCTTCTTGTTTTGGCCATATGGCCCGGAAACCATTGAATATTCATATAAATTCCTCACTATTCTACTGTTCCGAACATATCAAGAGGCCATATTCTTAAAACAACCTCGCCATAAATCTTTTCGTTTTTGATAAAGCCGACATCCTGGCTACGGCTATCATGGCTGTTGCCTCGGTTATCACCCATTACAAAAGTGTAACCCTCAGGAACTATATATTCTTCTTCGTAGCTATATGTTCGGTTGTTAATGTATGGCTCGTCAATTTTTACTCCATCAACAAAAACTTCGCCGGTTGTGCTATCAATTCTTAATGTTTGCCCACCTGTTGCGATAACCCTTTTAACATATGGGCCTCTACCGGAAGGCGGGTCAAGAATAACTATATCTCCGTTTTCAGGCTGATAGCCAAGGCGCCAAACAACAAGGCGCTCATTATGATGAAGGGTTGGGAGCATAGATTCCCCGTCAACTCTTGCAAAAATTACAACGTAGTTTCTTAAAACAAGCGCAACAATTACTGCGACTAAAATTGAAGCAATCCATTCAAGAATTTCTCTTCCTATAGACTTTTTAGTTGTAACTTCGGCAATTTCTTCATTATTGTTTGTATTATTAAATTCAGTCATTTGAATTCTCCCTTCAAAATACAAAAAGGGACTCGAGAGTCCCTTCTGTAATTACAGTAATTCTTTAACTTTAGCTGCTTTACCAACACGGTCTCTGAGATAATAGAGTTTAGCTCTTCTAACTTTACCGTGACGAACAACTTCGAATTTGTCGATATTAGGTGAGTGAACAGGAAATACCTTTTCAACACCAACGCCTGATGCGATACGTCTAACAGTAATTGTTTCGCTGATACCGCCGTGTTTCTTTGCGATGATTGTACCTTCGAAAATCTGAATTCTTTCGCGGTTACCCTCTTTTACTTTGATGTGAACTTTTACAGTGTCACCAACTTTGAGCTCAGGCAAATCAGCTTTGAGCTGTTCTTTTGTAATAGCGTTTAAAATATCCATTACGCTTTCTCCCTTCTTTCTGAATGTTCATGACACACAAAATCAGCGGAACATCCGTATTACCAAAATACTATACCACATTTTTTACCAAAATGCAAGTATTTTTTTAATTTTTTTAAATTTTTTATTTAACATATACTTCTTTAGTTAAAATGTTCATAATATCGCCCTGGCTAACAACAAAAAGTTCAGCCGTGTATGCGCTGTTTGTAAAGAAATCTCTTGGTACATCAAACTCTGCTGTGCAAATCATTTCGCCTTCTCCCGGAGTAAGAAAATTAATGCTGCAAAGCTTATTATCTTTCTTAACGGCAGCAATAACCTTAATATCTTCGCCGGTAAATGCATTAACATTTACATTGGCAAACAAGTCGCTTGAAGCCTTATAAAACTCAATATCAGCAAAAACAACTTCACGGTAATCAACGGTATAGTTGTCAAGTGTCCAGTAAGCCGCTTCGTCAGAAGGATTTACAAAGGTAAATCTTATCTGTCCCAAACCGTCGCTTGAGAAATGCATCTCTTTTTCGAGTTTTAAAACAGAGGACCTTACACTCGTTTCTTCGTCGATTTCTCTTGAATAAAGCCTTAATAAATTGTTAACAGTATCAAATTCCAAAGTAAACTCAAAAAGGCCTTTTCTTCCTGTAAACAGATGATAAGTAGGTCCCGATGCAGGGTAAATCACGCTGGCGCTGCCTGATGTATGAACGTGTTTATTACGCGGCTCAAGTGTAAGCGAAAGCGATTCACTTGAAAGATACATATCAAATTTTGCAGTAACAACACCTTTTTCAAGCGGCAAATAACCTCCGCTCGCGGCATCAGAATGGGCTATTTGATTCATAAGCAAGTATGTACCTGCAGTACTATTAGCATTAAGCTCCATTTTATACTTACCATCTTCAAGGGTATTGGTAGCAGCCCCACTTTGAAGATTGCTGCTGAGTACAAACGATCCTTTTCCTGGAACCTTGTGTGTTTTTAAAAGTGAAGATAATTTTGTCTGGCTGAAATCAAGGTTTACAATTTCCATTTCAGCTTTTCCCTGTGTTAAGGTTACCTGATAAACATCTTCAATAACCTGACTGCCGTATGTTGCAGCAATTTTCATATCACGAACACCTGCAAGGCCTTTGAGTTTTTCAGCTGGAATTACTACATCATAAACTTCATCGGGCTCTTCGGTAAATTCGTAAACTTCTCTGTCGTCAACATAAATGGATGCACTCCCAAATCCGCTTTTAAGATATACTTGTGTTTCAAAAGGAACATTTGAATCGATAAACTTAATTTTTTTATCAGCAAATCCAATTCCAACGGCAGTTTCGCCGTATGCTGCAACTTCCCTGATATTTCGGGTATTATTAAGTGAAAATTTAATGTATTTAGCATAAATACCGCCAGGGATTTCAAAAGAAAAAATTCCTTCTTCGCTACTTTTGTATTCATATGGTACAGCATAAAACTTCACGCCATCAAGCGAATAAAGCAGGTTAATTGCCATACTTCCATCTGAATTATTCATCGCATAAGTAGCTGCAACATCAATTTAGTTTATTTTTTTAACAACGTCGCCGTAGTAAAAAGTAATATAATTGTGAGTTGTTGGCGGATTACCACTTCCAAGGGAAGTAAATGGCAAAACCTCACCAATAACACCATCATATAAAATAGCAGCCTTATCCGCACCTTCGGACGATTCAGGAATCAAAAGGCCCTCATTTGAAATATTTTTACCTGATGTTACTTTGAGCACAAGTGCTCTTTCTAATATTGAAGTATCAACCGCAACCGCAAAGGCAGAGCCAAACTCTTCTACAGGAAGATAAATCTTGCCATTATGAATAATTGCAGGGTTTTCAATTGCAGTTGTTTTGCCATTAAATATGTAAGACATTTCCCCTACTTTAATTGTAGAAATGTAACCATCGTGGTTTACGGTTACCGTATTCCCATTTGTTGAAACACTAATATTTTTACCAAGATTTTCGCAGGTTTTTGCCGAAAGATATGGTATACCTTCTTCGCTTAAATAAGCTTCATCAGGCAAATACATATAACAGGTATCAAGTTTTACAACAAAATCGCCAAATTTTTCTTTTTCAGCTTCTTCCCATGTAATACTTGTTAAAGTTGCAGAAGAATCTGCAGGGGTAACTTTATATGTACCCGGTGCAACCGAGAACGTAAGACAGTTATCGTTTTTAACAGATTCAAGTGTAAGTGTAGTGCCATTGCCACTTACTGTCCATTTACCGGGAGTAATATCAGTTACAAGACAAAGCATGTTGCTTCCGTTATTATTATCACGAACATTTATTGTAAATTCATTAGTGATAAATTCTCCGCTTTTTGAGAAATAAACCTGCCTGTCAAGAGTTGTAACGCCAACAAACTCATTTGTTTCTTCTTTTATCATCGGAAGCTCTGCGGCATTACCATCTGCGTCGGTTACATACATAGCATTAAGGAAAATATCTTCAGTATTTGCCTCTTTAGGCGAAACCTCAAGTCTGAAACCGCTTGAGTATGCCCCCGTATAAGAATCATTAGGAGCGGGGTATTCTTTGCCGTCAGAAATGTATTTGCCAAAGCCGCCAACTTCTTTAATTTCAACACTGGAAGGCATCAAGGTTGTATTAACAAGTTTTCCGTTAGCGCCGTCCATTGTGTTTGTAATTGTTATTTTGTTGCCAGAAACATCTGCAGCGTTTACAGACTGCAGCAGCCATTTTTTCTTAAAGGTTGCATCTTTAGAAACAACACGGTCGAAAACTATCATAACACCGGGATAAGTTTCGCTAAATGTATCCATAAACACCATACCACGTTTATAGCTTTCCATTTTATCAGAAGAGTAGGCATTAGTAATGTCACCCTTTAAATACGAAAAAGCAGGCGTATTCTTATTAGGACCAATAAAGGTACTTTCGGTTACTGCCCATATATTTGTACTTTCTGAAATATGGCTGGCAACATCGCTGATAACCCAGTTTTTAACAACTTTCTGACCACCGTCGTTAGCTTCAAGATTTATGTTACTCCAGGGGAATTTTTCATTGGGATTATAAACAGTTATACAGTTTGCCGCAATTGTTCTTGTATAATAGTTTCTCCAGTGCTGCTGCCCCCAGTCAGTTCCGGCATAAATGCCACCCGGCATTGTAAGCGGGCCTTTATAGTAAAGCTGGAAGGAACCAATATCGCCATGGTCGTGGTCGCCTGTTCTGCGCTCGTTCATATTCATATATGCATAAGCCGCAGGAGAATTTACACCATCCTGCCATGAAGTTCTTGCCATAACTTCAGACCTTGGGGATTTTGTTTCATAAGCCAAAGGCAAAGTATCAGGAAGTTCAGGCGGAACAGTTTGGTCCATTGCCAGAAAAGCAAGCAGTGAAATTGAATTATTGTTTTCTTTTAAATACTGATGATTAAAATATCCATTCTGATACATTGAAGCAAGAAGCCCCAAATCGGTTGTTTCACTACCATTTGAATAAATACCAATGCTGTTAGGGTGGTTGTCACCATATCTGAAATATGTTCCATAAGGAAGGCGTGAATACATCAGTTTATAACCAAGAGGTTGTTGGTCGCCGTAATAAGCAGATAACTTACCATCTTCTGCCCCAAGGCGTTTTAATAGCATATATACATAATATGAATAATGCTCACGTGTGTAAGAAATAGAACCGTCAGAAAGAGCGCCGGCACTACCATATACTTTAACAATTTTTGCCATATCACCCTGAACTTTTTCCATTACACTGTTATAAAGTTCAGGTTTAATATCATAAAGAGCGGTTACAGCAATGGTGTTATATATAAGTGGCTGACCAACAGCTTTACCGGCTAAATCTCCCCAGGAAGAAGGGTTTTTAATGCTTGCAGGCTGTTTATAGTTAGGCGAACCATCGCCATTTGTATCCTCGTAAATCTCAACAATGTACGAAGCTAAAAGTTCTTTTTCTTCTTCTTTAAAAGCATCGTAACACCAGTCATAAACCAGAGCACCGGTTTGAATACCGTTAGTACCAAGGTCTTTGTACATATTTATGCTGTAGGTTTGCGCTGTAAGTGGTTTTTCAAGATATTTAAGGGTATATTCAATAGTAGCTCTTGCGTGATCATAATCAAACTCGCCAAGAGCATACATAAGAGCCCTGGCCATAAGTTTGTTACTTATGCTTGAAGAAATATATCCGCCCTCAGGCTGAGCAGGTAAATCGCCTGTAGCTATTTTTTTGAAATAGTTATACTGAGATTCATATTCTTTTTTAATACTGCCATCCTCGTTTTTAAGCCCGGCAATAAAGTCGTCGCTTAAATAAACATAAGGATGCGTATCATCAGCCGAAGGTGTAATAATTGCCGCACTACAATTAACTGTAAAAGACAGCGCGAAAACAAATATAACTCCCAAAAATAATTTTTTTAACATAACCTGCTCCTTTTCCTATGATTTCTATCTTTTTTCTGAAAAAATCGGCTCTAATTTGTCGTTCCAGAGTCTTATATAAATTTCTTCCGAAGAATCAAAATTCTGTAACTGTGTTTTAAACAAACCAAATGCGTATGGTTTAATCAAAGTACTATTTATTGCGAATTTTGAAAGCGAATTTTCGGAATACTGTGCAAAAGATAAATAGTAGCTTTGTGCATCATTTGAAGCAGTAACATACTTACAATAAGCTACATTTTCATCATAACATACAGGCGAAAGATATATCCCATTTTCGTTTCCAACATAAATTGTAGCAGTAATATTTCTTCCGGTTTTATCGTAAGATTCGCCGTTTACAGCATCCAAAACTTCACATTTGGCATCAGGCGAAATGGTTAAAACGGCTTTACCCATTTTAAAATCAGCATTTGAAATAATTAAAGTATTTAAAGCAGAATTATAATCAGCATCAAAGCTTATCTCTTCCCCATTTTGAGTAATTGACACAAGGGAATTATCAATATTTTCAAATGGAGCTGAGAACTTAACTTCAAAGTCTTTTATATTTTTAGAAATTGCATATCCTCCAGAAGTTAATAAATCTTTTCCGCTGCTTGAAATACTTTCGATAGCCGGAGCTGAGATTTCCTGATATGTTTTAACATTTTCAAATGTTGCACAGCCTTTGCCATCATTGTCAGAATCAACGTGTAAAAGCCTTACCATACAACCTACTATTTTGGCAGAAACCAGATTTTGTTTGCCAAAATAATCAGCCGTGCCTTTTTTAGTTGCTACAAGGTTGCCATTTACATAAAATTCATATGTATCAGTTACAGTATCACACACATACTTAATATTCATTGGAGTATTAAGCGTATAAGAAATGTCAGTATCAAGAATTTTACCATTTGCACCAAATAGCGGTGTTTCTGTTCCGAAACCTAAAGCATCATGCAAAGTGATATAATTTGTACCGCCCCAAGTAAAATTATAATCAGATGCACCGCCAAGTTCAAAATAAACCATATCAGTACTTGAAGTTAATGTAATATCCCCTTCAAATACTACCCTGCCTGCAAAATAAGCCGAGGTACTGGTGGCATTTACCCAGCAGCTACCATCCGACTTTAGGGCAGTAGTATACGGCCCTGCATAAGTTTTAATATTTCTTTTTAAAATAGGATTATAGTTGAAAGTTTTGCTTTCAACAGTATACTCGTTGCCTTGTTTAAGGTAAACATCAAAAGTTTTTATACCTGAGTCTTCAAAAGAAGTTTCAAATTCGTAATTTCCATCTGCAGATTTATCAAAAGTAGTTACAGGCTTATCATCTACACAGAAAACTACTTTATCAGCATTTTCAGAATGCGCAGAAAGAGAAATAGTATCGTCTAAAACGTCTTCGTCGTCAGCAGATACACTACCGCCAATATTGCTATGGTATGTAGCAGTAAAGTTATCAAAGGCAACATAGCCACTGCCCTCTTTATTGGTTGCGGTAAACCTTATCTGATCTAACCCATCGCTTACAAAAGAGGTTTCGGCAAAAACAGCATAATCTTCACTGCTACCCATCTCTTTAACAAAAGCCTGATAAATATTATTATCAAAATCCACAATTATCTTAAAGCTAAGCTTACCGCTCATATTGGAAACAAGCGGATAGCTCGGACCGGAGGTTGGGTATTTACCGTTTTTATCTCGCAATTCAACACCTAAATTTACATTTTTAGATGATAGCTCAGCATCAAGATAAATCTCGTAAACACCGTTTCCTTTTGCAAAACCATTAGCGAAAATAAATGGTGCAGACAGTGTTACCTGTTTATCAAATATAAACTTATATGTTCCGTTTTCAAGCGATTCGGTTACATTGCTTTTATTTCGGGCGAAATAATAACCAGATTTGCTCTTAAAAATGTTGCCTATATATGTTTCGTTGAAAGTTTCGTTTATAAATTTTTTACTATCGCGCTCAACAAACTCAATTTCGCGCTGAATTGTTTCAGTTTTTCCGCCATAAACAGCAACTATTCTAAGGTTTGTAGTTCCTTTTGAAACGAGTGCAAGCTTTTCAGTGGATAAATTGATATGATAAAACCCTGAGCTATTTTCAGAGAAAGTATAAATTTTAACATTTCCAGCGTAAAGCTGGGCAGAAGAAAAACCGCCTTTAACATAAGCAAAAGTTTCAAAACCCGAATTTAAGTCAAACTTAGTTACATTTTCCCCAAAAAATCTTAACTTTTCTTCGCTTTCTGTGCCATACACTGCAACTTCGTTTATAGAGCATTTTGAAAACTTAAACTGCAAATAACGTGCAGAAATATCTAAATTTAACTGAACGCAGTATTTATCATAAAGTTCAGCAGAAGTTGGTTTAACTTTGAAATAATTCTTTCCGTCAAGTGAAGCATACACAGTTATATAATCAGTACTGGTAATTCCCGGAACTAAAATTTTAGTAACCTGTTTAGGCGAATTGCCAAAGTAATATGTTACTGGCATAGATGTATATGGATAGTTTTCAGCAGAAAAAGACGCCTTATCTCCCCTAATGCCATCATAAAGAATATAATCTTCGTCAAAGCCTTCAACGGATTCGGGCTTTAAAAGACCGGTCTGGTCAACTAGTTCATAGTTAACCAAAGATAGCTGTTTCAAATCCGGCAAAAATTCTGCCGAAACCGCAAAAGCTCTCGCAAGGTCACAAACAGGTAAATATATTGTGCCATTATGATTAATTGCTTTGTGGCTGATACTGATTTTATTGCCATTATAGTAATAAAAATCATCACCAACATTTATTTTAGAACTGTTGCCGTATTTGCTAATAGTTACACTGTTGCCATTAACCAAAATCTCTGCACCGAGTTCTTTGGCAGTTGCAACAGAAATATAAGCAGTATTGTCAAAATAGTATGTTTCGTCAGGAAGGTAAATAAAGCTTGAACCAAATCTAACGGCAAAATCGCCCAATTTTTCCTTTTCTGCTTCTTCCCAATTAAGCGCAGTTAACACCGAGCTATCGCTTACAGGCGAAACAGTATAAGTACCGGGCGAAACTGAGAAAGTAAGGCAACTGTCCCCCTCAACTGATTCGAGAATTAAATTTGTGCTGCCGCCGGAAACTTTCCACTTACCATTAGCAATATCAGTAAGCAAAACGAGCATATTACCGCCGTTTGCGTTATCTCTAACAGTAATTGTGAAAGAGTTTTCAACAAGGTTACCACTTTTAGAAAAGTATACCTGCCTGTCAAGAGTTGTAACACCCACAAACTCGTTTGTAACTTCTTTAATCATCGGAAGTTCTGCGGCGTTACCATTGGCATCAGTTACATACATTGCGTTTAAGAAAATATCTACTGTATTTTCAGCTACGGGCGATACTTCTGCTCTATAGCCACTTCGATAAACTTCAGAAGCAGTAGACTGCACAGGTGCAGGGTACTCTACCCCGCCTGCAAAATATTTGTCAATACCACCAACTATTTCAATATTAACACTTTCAGGCAGCAAAGTAGTGTTAACAAGCTTTCCGTTTGCACCGTCTTGTGTGTTAGTAATTGTAACTTTATTGCCTGAAATTTCAGGGTTAGAAACAGCCTGTAAAAGCCATTTTTTATCAAATGTTTTATCTTTAGAAACAACGTGGTCGTAAACAATTAAAACGCCGGGGTATTCTTCATTAAAGGTATCCATAAATACCATACCGCGTTTGTAATTATCAAGCTTACTTTCAGAATACGCCTTAGTTAAATCGCCTTTAATATAGGAGAAAGCAGGCGTATTCTTGTTAGGGCCAATAAAAGTATTTTCTGTTGTAGCCCATCTTGTTACCTCGCTTTGGTGTTCGGCAAGAGTACCAAAAATGGCATTGTTTGGGTACTTCGCATATCTTTGACTTCCGTCGTTTGAAAGAACTCGGCTATAATACGTAAACTCCTCAGATGGGTCAACAATCAGCATGCAGTTTGCCGATGAAGTTTTTGTATAGTAACCCGCCCAGTGATATTTTCCCCAGTCAGTACCTTCATAAACGCCGCCGGGCATAGAAAGCGGGCCCTTGTAGTAAAGCTGAAACTCGCCAACATGGCCATGGTCATGGTCGCCACTGCGGCGTTCGTTCATACTTAAATATGCAGAAACAGTTGGCGAAGCGATACCATCCTGCCACGAAGTTCTGGCTAAAATCTCGCTTCGGGGTTCTTTTGTTTCAAAGGCAAGTGGCAAAGTATCAGGAAGTTTATATCCTACATCATTGTCAAGAGTTAAAAACTGAAGATATTTTTTGACTCCGTGATTTACTTTTGCGTACTGATAATGTAAATACTCATCGCCATATATACTTGCTAAAAGGCCCATATTCGTATTTTCAGCACCATTGGTATAAGTGTTCATTTTATAGTTTGCCTGATAAAAATCATCGCCCTGTTTAATAAATGCGCCGTAAGGCAAACGTGCATAAAGCATTTTATAGCCGAGTGGAGTTTGATCGCCATAAAGCTCAAGCATTTGTTCCTCAGTTGCGCCAAGGCGCTGAAAAAGAACATAAATGTAATATGTGTAATACTCTCTGGTGTATGACATAGAGCCATCAGAAAGTGCTCCTGCGCTGCCGTACATTTTCACAACTTTTGCCATATTTCCTTGGATTTTAGGCATAATAACGTTATAAAAAGTATCTGCATTATAGTCATAAAGTGCTGTGGCAGCAATAGTGTTATATATAAGCGGCTGACCAACTGCATAACCTGCAAGTTCGCTCCATGATGAAGCATTGTCAGGGCGGCAGGGTTGAACAATTTCAATTTTGCCATCGCCGTTAGTGTCTTCTTTAATATCATATATAGCCATAATTTCTTTGGCTAATGTTTCTTTTTGTGTATCAGTTAAAACATCGTAGCACCAGTCGTAAACAAGTGCTCCACATTCGATTCCGTTAGTACCATAATCTTTATACATACTGATACTGTATGTTTGTGAAGTTTTTGGATTTTTAAGGTATTCAATAGTATATTCTACGGTTGCCTTTGCGTGTGCATCGTCAAATTCGCCAAGAGCATACATAAGCGCACGGGAAACAAGCTGATTGCTTATTGTTGAATTTATATATCCACCCTCCGGCTGAGCCGGCAAGGCATTTGTAGCAAAGTTTTTAATATAGTTATATGAAGCCAGGTATTCGCTTTTAATTTCTCCATTTTCATCTCTGAGGTTATCTATAAAATCATCACTCAAATATACATAAGGATGGGTGTCGCCCGCTTTTGGCGCAATTAAATCTGCACTGCAGGAAAAAGAACAGATAGTTGCTATTAAAAATGTAATCGTGAAAAGTAATTTTTTAATCATTTTTTCCTCCTTGTGCCGAATTTTTTTGTTCTAAACATTCGTTCATTAAAACCCTTTTTGCCCGCAGTACCAGCGGTACTGCGGGCATAGGTTAAAAATTATTAATTTTCGCTATAAATTTCAAGTACATCAACTGCACCATAGTCAGCGCTTTCTGCATCTGTATCAAATGCAAAAATATATGCTTTAATTTCTGAAGCTGCAACAGTGTTGTTACGCTCAAATGTACGATATTCGCCACTGTAAACTTCAACAACAGGTAAAATTGCAAAGTCTACCAAAGCGCCATTATTATCGTACCAGCAAACAGCTGCCCATTTATCAGAAATATCTGTATTGTTAAAGTGTACATTAACTGAAGTACCATTATCAACAATACTATCAATATTCAAATCATATTCAGGTGTAGTTACAGTAGTTAATTTCCAGTAGCCGTCACCATCTTCGTCTTCAGCAGGTTCTTTGAATGCTACGCCGCCTGCAGCTGATTTAAATCCATTTTTCAAGCAAATATCATATTTCTGACCGTAAAGGAAAACTTTTGAAGGTGTAATAGTGTAAACACCATTGCCAACATTTGTAATTGAAGAAACAGGAATTTCTTCAGGCTCATCGTTAATAGTATTGAAAATTTTAACATTTTCACTTGTCAATTCGCCGATGTCTTCAGAAAATTCAAGATTAATTTTTTCGCCATCGTAATTAACTTCGTTTAAGCACCATGAATCAACTGGCTGCCAGCTTGCAATTTTAAAGTTATCCATATAAGCAGTTGCAGTAGATGAAGCAAAGTGACAGTAACGAACGTCAACTATACCTTCAGTACCAGCATCGTTAAATGGTGAGCACTCTGCCAAAACGCCATTTAAATAAGCATAAACTTTATTGTTTATAAAGTCGGTTCTTATTAAAACGTGGTTCCAGTCATCATCGGAAAGGCCAACATTATATGGGATTTTGTTAGCGCCAAACACTGCTTCACTGCCTTTAGCATAATAGTAATATGCGCCATTTGCACCAGGTCCGTCAATTACATAACCCGAACCGGTTCCTGTACTGTAAGTCATACGAAGACGTAAATCAGGAACAACTTCATCTGTTTTAAAATCGTATGAAAAATCAACAATACCAGTATGCATTGGGTCAAGAGCTGTAGTTAAGTCGATTTGTGAGGCACCTGATACCTTCCACATAGTTGGGTTTTCAGCAGGATATGCAGTTATCACATTGGAAAAATTACGAAAACCGAGTTTTGATGCTACAGCAGGTGTATCAAGAACAAAGTCGTTAGCAATTTTACCCATTTTTGTAAATTTAACGGTTTTCTCTATAACCTCTGTTGTGCCGCCGTAGTTAGCAGTAACTTTTACAGTTTTATCTCCTGCACTGTCAACTTCGGAAACATCCATCAAAATGTGATGGTAGCCGGCCCCACTCCCTGTGTAGGAGTGGGTAATGCCGTCAACTTCAATTGTTGCGCCGGTAAAGCCTTCACCGGCTTTAATGTCTATATTAAGACCTTCTGCAATATTACAGTAACCCTGAGCAATAACCTCAGTAGTAGCTGCATATGCGGGAAGCACAGGCAGCAGCAAAAGTGCTGCAAGTGCCAATACTAATAATTTTTTCATAGCCTATGCTCCTTTACTTATTGTTTTCATTAATGATTACAAATTCCGTTACTGAGTTGTAGAACGAACTGGTAACCTCTTCGCCGTGTCCAAGGTAACGGATGTACTTAGCTTTTACAGGTGATGGGAACTTGAATGTTTCAACATTCATAGATTTACCAGCACTCTTCATTCCTTTAAGAACATCTGTCCATTTATCGCCGTCGTCAGAAATCTGAATATCAAACTTCCAGTTACGTTTGTCACCATTGTACCAAGCAATCTGAACTCCTGTCATTTCAACAGGTTCATCGCCCATCTGGAATGTACACCATTCTTCGTCACCCTGAATTGATGACCAACGTGTTGAAAGGTCACGGTCGATAATATTTGTAGGAACGTTACCATCATCAGTTGAAGCGTAAACATTAAGTGGCCATACAACATAAGCTTCGTTAACGCCTTCAAGTGCGCCCTGGGAAACAGATACGTCACCGCCGGAACCACCTTGTGGAGCAGGTTTAAGGGTAACAGCCATAGATTTAGCAAGTCTTAAGTATGAAATATTAAGATACATTGCCGAACCTACGCCATCTTCGTGGTTAAAGTAGAACACGCCGTTTTCATCAATGAATGGAGCATTATCAGTTGTTCTTGGAGTTGAAACTCCGTTTTTGCTTATTGTATAATTGCCGCTGCCTGCAGTAAGAGTCATAATTGCGCCATCAGGACAAGTAACAACCATATTGTTGCCTTCTCTTACAAATGATGAAGCAGTGCTATATGTAATAAAGCTTTCAGGAATGTAAGGAACATCGTTTACAAGTTTTGTAGGCTGGCGGAGATACTGATATGTTGTACCAACTTTAATTGAGAAATCACCAATTTTTTCTTTTGCAGCCTCTGGCCAATCGATTGGCGTTTCTTCTGTTGAAGCATCAACAGGTGTGAAAGTAAACTTTCTGCCTGCCGCATTTGTCTTAATAACAATTGCATTGTCGCCTTCTTTTACATCGTAAACAAATGTACCAACGCCTGAGTGAACTTTCCATTTGCCAGGAGCAAGGTCGGTAATAAGTGCCATACCTATGCAGTTTGGCATAAGTGAAAATTCTTTATCAATAAACTGACCTGTTTTTGAGAACATAACCTGTCTGTCAAGGAAGGAAACGCCAATAAATTCGTCGGATTCTTCTTTCTTAAACTCAACATCAGGAAGATTTCTATCGGCATCGGCTACATACATAGCATTAAGGAAAATATCTTCTGTATTTTTATCTACAGGAGTAATTTCTGCACGCCAGCCGCTCTGGTAAAGGTTTGTACCAGTTGGTGTACCATCAACCGGCCATTCTTTTCCATTGTAGTCGACGTATTTATTGATGCCGCCAACTGTTTTAACTTCGGTTTTTTCAGGCAAAAGTGTAAAGTTTACAAGTTTACCATTAGCATTAGGTTCAGTTTCAGTATTAACAATTGTGATTTTGTTACCTTCAACATGAGGCTCTGCAACTGCCTGAAGGAGCCATGTTTTTGGATATGTTGCTTTTTTAGTAACCATACGGTCGAATACAACCAAAACGCCCGGATAGTCAGCATTAAATGTATCAGCAAATACCATTGAACGTTTGTAGTTATCCATTTTAGCTGCCTGATAAGCGCCTGTAAGGTCACCTTTAATAAATGAGAAAGCAGGTGTCATTTCGTTAGGACCCATATATGTGCTTTCAGTTTTAGTCCAGTTATTCCATTCAGACATATGCTCATCAAGGTCGGCTATAACGTAACCATTACCTGCCTTGTTACCCGCCATTTTCTGGCCACCATCGTTAGTTTCAGCAACTTTGGCACCATACATATAAACCTCGTTAGGATTATATGCGAGCATACCATTTTTTGAAATAGTTCTTGTTAAGTAGTTTCTCCAGTGAGGTCCACCCCACGCTTCGCCAAAGTAGTTACCCTGTGAAATTGACAAAGGACCTTTGTAGTGGAGCTGGAAGGTACCGTGTTCTGCATGGTCATGGTCACCGCTTCGGCGGTTATTCATATTAAGATATGCTGTAACCTGTGGAGAATCGAGGCCTTCCTGCCATGATGTTTTGTGAATAATTTCACTACGTGGTGTTTTTGCTTCAAATGCAAGCGGCAAATCATCAGGAGTTTTAGCCTCGTGATAGCCTTTTCTCGCAAGCAAACCTAAAATTGTACTTTCGTTATTGTTATCTCTCTGATAAAAATGTTTAAGATATGGATCTTCAAACATTACCTGGAGCATACCCATATCGCTTACGATATCGGAACTATTTGAATATGCGCCATATGCGTAGTTAACCTGAGTCCAGCTATCGCCTGTTTTAAGGTGAGTACCATAAGGCAGGCGGCCGTACATAAGTTTATAACCAAGTGGAAGCTGTTTACCATATTTTTCAGTGATATCGTGGCCCATTCTCTGGAAGAGGAGTTCAACATAATATGTGTAGTATTCACGCGTGTAAGCAGTTGAACCGTCGGTAAGAGCACCAGCCTCACCATAAATTTTTGAAATTTCAGCCATTGTACCCTGAATTTTCTGCATCATAAGCTCGTAAGCTGCAGGAAATTCGTGGTATATAGCAGAACAACCTATTGACATATAGATAAGCGGCTGACCAACTGATTTACCATTGATATCTGACCATGCAGATGCAATATTATCAGGACGGCAAGGCTGATCTGATGAATACATAAGGTTATTAATAGCTTCACCCAAATCGCCTTTCTGCGCTTCTGTCATAGCATCGTAGCACCAGTCGTATACAAGAGCACCACACTGAATAGCCTGATTACCATAGTCTTTGTAAATGTTAATTGAATATGTTTCTTTTGTTTTTGCATTCTGGCAATATTCAATAACATAGTCAATTGTTTCTTTTGCGTGAGCTTTATCAACTTCGCCCATCATATAAGCGAATGCACGGCCAACCATCTGGTTAGAAATACCTGCTGACAAAATACCGCCTGTAGGCTGCTCGGGCATTTCTTTTTTAGCAAGAGTAATCTGATAAGAATATGCCTGTTTATAAACTTCGTCATCCTTATGTTCTTTAAGGAACTTAATATATTCGTCGTTAACGAAAATGTAAGGATGTTTTTCAGGAGGATACATAAGGCTTGTATCCCCTTCACCACGGGAAGCTTCTTTAATCATATCTTTAAGAATAGGATTTTCAGTAACGCCGCCGTATGGAAGCTCGTATGCTGCAAATGAGCTCAGAGAGCACAAAAGCATAACACACGCTAAAATTGAACAAATAAATTTTTTCATAATGCTATCTGACCTCCTTATTAATCATTTAAGATAAAGCATGCAATACCTGCACCTCTGTAGTGAATAAATACTGTTGAGCCTTCGCCGGGATGTGTATCTTCTGACAAAATGGCCTCGTGTGTTGCACCTACAGCTTTAACTTCACCTGTTCTTTTATCTTTTGTTATTTCAGCAAACTTGTAGTAACCTGATGAAAGTTCGAACGCACCATATGAACCATCAGGATACTGAATTTTAATTGAAGTGTTGTCTTTCAAAACAACTTTGCCCATGTGGTGATAAATTGATGATGCACCCTGCTGGTGTTTACCATTTGGAGCTGCAAAAGTTTTATCGCCAAAGTCATAAAGCTGATAGAACTGAGTTATATCCATAATGTCAATTCTGCCAGTGTCGGCGAAAACAGGAATTCTGTAAATATCGCCAGGTTCAGGCATTGTTTCACTCTGGTTAATAAATGGACGTACGCCATTATTAGTATCGTTGTCAACGCCTAAATCGTGACCATTTATAAAGAGGTTTTTATCAATGAAGAACGAGCCACCTTCTGAGAGAGATGTACCCTGAACATATGTTCCGGTTTCTATGTTTTTGATAAGGTTATTTATGGCAACAACACCTTCAAACTCGCCACCGTGCTCTGCACCGATTAGGCAAACAGTGGGGACGTAATCGTCCCCAGTTTTGTCTGCATAATGTTTAAAATTACCAGCGCCTAGAGCACTGCTATAGTTAGCTGTACGCTTAAAGTTATTTTTTTGGCCATAACGAATCAAAGTAACAGGCCTACCACCGGGAGTATGACAAAGTACCTCTACCTCACCCTTTTTAACAAGTTTAATAGTTTCAGCAACATCATCAACACTACCTCTCCAGTAGTCAGGAATATCTACCATAGATACATTACCGTTTTTGTCACGGTATGGAACAGACTTGTCATTTGCAACAAAATCTTCGTATTTGCTCATAACAAATCTCCTTAAATCTTAACCTTTAACCGCACCAATCATAACGCCTTTAACAAAGTAACGCTGAATGAATGGGTATACGCAAAGTACCGGAACAGTTGAAACAACCATTACCGCATACTTAAGTGTTTCTGCAGAAGCAGAAGCATCGTCAACCTGCGCCATTGTCTGACTGTTCATTGAACCCTGGAACAAAATCTCACGAAGTACGAGCTGAAGCGGGTACTTACTTGGAGTATTGATATAAAGAAGAGCTGTCATAAAGTTATTCCAGATACCTACAAGGTAGTAAAGTGCAATAACTGATACAACAGGTTTTGAAAGTGGCAAAAGAATTTTGAAAAGAACTGTCCATTCATTTGCACCGTCAATTGTTGCTGCTTCTTCAAGTTCATAAGGAAGCCCTTTAAAATAGGTAAGAACAATAATGAAGTTATATGTACTTACAAGACCCGGTAAAATCATAACTGCTCTTGTATCGAGAAGACCAAGCGAACGAACTACCAGAAAATGTGGAATCATACCACCACTAAAATACATTGTAAACATCATTGCCATTACAATAAAGTTTTTGCCAGGAAGAAATCTTCTGGAAAGGCAGTAAGCTGCCAAAACTGTGCAGAGAACACTGGAAAATGTACCAACTGCAGCATAGAAAATTGTGTTTGCGTAACCAGTCCAGATAAGTGAGTTTTTAAACACCTGCTGGAAGCTTACCCAGCTGAAACCCGCAGGTTTCAAAAGAAACTTACCACCTTTGTAGAACTGAATTGGATCACTAAGTGATGCAAAAAGTACATACAAAACAGGATAAAGAGTTACTACCACGAGGGCACAAAGTATAATTGTATTAAATACTGCGAAAACTTTTTCGCCATTAGTTCTTCTTATATTCATCTATGTGCACCTCCCTTAGAATAATCCGCTGCCGGAAACTTTTTTACTAATTGCATTTGATGAGAAAATAAGTATAAGACTTATTATCGAGTTAAAGAACGAAACGGCACCGGAGTAACTGTAGTTAGCATCAAGAATACCCTGACGATAAACGTAAGTACTGATAACGTCGGCAGTTTCATAAATTGCAGGATTGTAAAGAAGAAGTATCTTTTCATATCCTATGGAAATAAGTGAACCAATCTTCATAATGAGAAGAATTGAAATTGTCGGCAAAAGGCCTGGCAATGTAATGTGAATTGTCTGTTTCCATCTGTTAGCACCGTCGATAGCAGCAGCTTCGTAAAGCTCCTGGTCAATACCAGAAAGAGCTGAAAGGTAGATAATACTACTCCAGCCAATTTCCTGCCAGAGACCGGAAATAACATATACCCAAGGGAAATACTTAGGCTCTGTTAAAAACGGAATTGCTTCACCACCGAGTGATGTTATGATAGAGTTAAAAAGACCATCAGTTGCAACAAAGTTTCTGATAATACCACAAATAATAACCACAGAAATAAAGTGAGGCATATATGTGATGGTCTGAACTGCTTTTTTGAATGGTTTGCATCTTACTTCATTTAAGAGAAGAGCAAGGATAATTGGCATTGGAAAGCTTAAAACAAGACTCAACACGTTAATTGAAAGAGTGTTTCTGAGCAAACGCCAAAAATAAACGTCATTCAAAAAGTTTGCAAAGTGTTTAAAACCTACAAATTTACTTGCAAAAATACCTCTGGTAATTTTGTAGTCCTGAAACGCAATAACGTTTCCGGCCATTGGTATATACATAAATACTATGTAATAAATAGCTATTGGCAAAAACATCAAATAAATATATTTGTGTTTTTTAATTTCAATCCAAAGCTTATTCTTTTTAGCTGTTCCTGTGGAGTTGCTGCCGATTTCGGCAGCAACCCCCACACTATTACTTTTTTTCATTATAAATTAAGCCCCCAATTAAAATCCGATATCTTTTGTTGTGTAAGCGTCGTAAGAAGCCTGATAAACTGCAAGAACATCTGCCATACCCATGTTGTTAATCTGTGTAACGAGCTTATCAAGGTCGCTTACCGGAACCTGACCGAGAACCATTTTGCTTATCTGCTCGTTTACATAAGTTTCAATTGGAGTATATTTTGTCTTCAATGTTTCTTTCTGAACATCATCAAATGTAAGTGTTGGAAGGTTCATATCTGTTACAACGCCATCTGCCCAAGTTTCTACAGCTGCTCTTCCGTGTTCGCTGAGGTATGCACCATATGAATCCCAGTCCTGAATTGATGGGAAGTAAGTGTTGTATGTAAGGAAGTGTTTACCCCAAACCTGTGAACGGGTAAGGTCGCCTGAGTAATTCTGAATTTCGTCAACAAAAATTGGTGTGCCTTCTTCGTTATAGTTAAACTGTTCGCCTTCTTTACCAAAGTTAGCAATAATGTGGCCTTCTTCGCCATAAATAAAGTCGAGCCATTTCATAGCGCCGAAAGGATCAGCACAAGCTGTTGTGATACCAGCAGCTTTGCCTGTGAGAACGCCATTTGTATAAGCTGGCTGAAGAGAAAATTCTTTTCCTCTTGAATCTTTGAAGTTTGGAATACCTTCAAATTTGAAAGTAGGATCGTCTTTCATTGTTGTCATAACCTGTGTTGGCTGATATTCAAATGAGAAACCAACCTGATTGTTTGTAATTTTACCAAGCATTGCAGTTCTGTCCTGAAGGAGGAAGTCAACATCGAGAAGACCTTCTTTGTAAAGCTTAGCTACATATTCAAGACCTGTTTTAAATTCTGGTTCTAACACACCGTATGTAACTTTACCATCTTTAAGATAGAAACCATTTGTTGTGTTGAACATATGAAGCAAGTAAGAAATTGCACCTATCTGACCAGCACCGGCCTGCGATATAGGAATTTCGTCAGCTTTGCCGTTGCCGTTAGGATCCTGAGTTTTGAAAGCCTGAAGAACTTTGTAAAGATCATCAGCTGTTTCAGGAACTTCGAGGTTTAATTTTTCAAGCCAGTCAGTTCTGATAACAGGACCGAAGTATACGTTAAGTCTCTGGTCTTTTCTAATCATACAAGGAGTGTAAATTTTACCACCGTCCAAAATGTATCCTCTTGCGAGGTCAGGATTTTCTTTACTGAATTTCCAAAGGTTAGGCATATATTTTGGAACATATGGTGAAATATCAACAAGAATACCATCTTCTATGTACTGCTGTGCACCAAGGCTGTACCAGTCATTGATGATAATGTCAGTAAGCTCGCCACCGGCTACCAAGAGGTTGAATTTTTCGTTGAAGCCTGATCCGGGAGGAACTGTCCAGTTAATGTGTGTACCAGTTGCTTCTTCAAGAAGTTTGAAGGAAGTAACTTCGTTGTAGTCTACCATGTCGCCGAAAAGTGAAGCGCCTTTAGCAGCAAAAATAGAAAGTTCTGCTGGGAATGCCACTTCGCCTTCAGGCTCTGTAAGACTGCCTTCGATAGCACCATTGCCGCAACCTGCAAATGACACGAGCATCAATGCAGCAAGCAATAAAGCTATACCTTTTTTTGCCTTTTTCATAAAAAAACATCTCCTTTTTTTTGGTTAAGTATGATTTTTGTGAAACTTAACCATATTTTACAAGGTAATTTTAACATATTATACTGAAAATTGCAATACTTATTTTTAAAAAATATCAAACTTTTTGTTACAAAACGGCTATTTTTCTTGTAATTATTACCAAAAAAAGTATATTTACCTCTGTTATAATTGCCAAAGAAATAAATTTTTGTGCGTTTTTTCTAATTTTATCCGTTTGAACTGCTTTTTGAACTGTTTTTGTTAATTTTCACTACATTATATTTTTATTGTAGTAATTGCACAAACGCCAAAATCTAATAAAAAAAGATGCAAAATGCATCTTTTTTATGAGTTTCTACATATTGTTATTAAAAGTAAATTCATCTTTGTCAGTAAGCCCCAGAACATCTACCGCCCTATCGAAAACAATTTTTGCATTTTTAAAAACTTCGGGTTTATGGGCATCGGTACCGAAATAGAACTTACATCCACATTCTTTGGCAATTTGATATGGACGCAGAACTACATCTGCTCTCTCATCAAAAAACTTTACATCCTCATAATTTAGTTCAATTCCTACACCCAAAGCTGCGGCTTTTGAAAAATTACTGTACATTTCTTTATCCGGTATCATTTTTAAAACCTCGAGATAGTGAGGTTTTGGCGCAAGACAGCTACAGGTAATATGCGCAATACCTATTTTTTCAAAAGGCAAATCCATATCCAGAACTGCTGCAAACCTACGCGACCAGTGTTTAGCAAATCTTTCAGGAAAATCGTAATCCTCTTCATCCGCTGTAAAACCCTTCATATGCATGTGGGTTGTAGGTATAACGATAAAATCGAATTTATCAAAGTTTTCTTTTGCAAGTGAAAGAGTTAAATTTTTGTCAAGTTCACATTCACAACCAAACTTAAATTCACAAATATCCGACTTCGGAAGAGGAAGAATATTACTGATATGTTCAATATTCTGTGGTTTATACCACTCTGACGCACCACTTACTGCACTGTCCCACAAATGGTCAGTTATGCAAATCTTTTTAAGGTTATTTTCCTCTGCATATTGTAGTATCCTTTCGGCAGTTTGCCTTTCGTCACTACAACAAGCCGAAAGAATAGAATGAATGTGATAATCGTGGTCAAATGACATTTTCATAGTATGTTCCCCTTAAAAATTATAATCAACTTTAACTGCCTCGCCGCTTTTTGCCGAAGCTACAACAGCACGGCAAACTGCAACAGTTTTTGCACCCTCTTCCCCTGTCATAAGAAGTGGTTTTCCTTCGAGGAGAGTATCTCTCATAGCGGCATGTTCGCCCTTAACATTATGGTTGTTGATTTCAACAGGAATAAGATGTCTTATATTTCTATCGTGTTCTTCACTAAAGTATCCTTCAGCAAAATCGCCGCTTGGTGCACATTCATCTAAAGTTAATGTAAGATAAGGAGAAGTATTGTCAACAACAATTGTGCCCTTAGTTCCGTAAAGAACAGTTCTCATAGTATACTCACGTTTACAACCAATTGAAGTGAATACTTTACCAATAACATTATTCGGGAACTTCATAACTGCAACGGTTGTATCGTCAACAGGCCAGTTTGTTAACACTTTATGGTTACTGAGAGCAAAAGTTTCAGTTGGGTTTCCTGCAATCCAGCGCAAAAGGTCTATCGCGTGGCAAGCGCCGCCGATAATAGGCTCTCTGTCCTTATCAATTCTCCAGTTGTCTACTCCACCTGTTTTAACATAGTCGTGAGCATATTCGCTTTCAACAAAGTAAAGATCACCAATAACACCTTTTTCAATCATATCTTTCGCTTTAACAAAGCCTGGAGCAAAACGACAAACCTGGCCAACCATTAAAACTTTGTCGCATTCTTTTGCGGTGTCAATCATTTTTCTGCACTCTTCTATGAAAAGTGACATTGGTTTTTCACACATAACATGGCTTCCTGCTTTCATTGCGGCAACAGCAATTTCGCAGTGTTCTTTATCAGATGTTGCTACAACAACAACGTCAAATTTCATTTTTGAAAGCATTTCATTATAATCAGAAAAACACACTGCATTTTCAAGCCCGTATTTTTCTTTAAGCTTTTCTGCCTGTTCAATATGTTTGTCGCAGAAAGCAGTAATTTCTGCTCCGTGAGTAAGAGTTAAAGCGTTAGTGTGCTCATTTCCGAATGAACCACAGCCAACAACTGCATAAGTTAATGTTTTATTCATAATAATCTCTCCCTATTTATTTATAATAAATTGTGTCAGTGAATTATAAAATCCGCCTGTAACTTCCTCGCCATGGCCTAAATATCTTACATATCTTGCTTTAGTTCCTGCAGGAAGGTTGAAGTTTTCAACATCTTTAGTTTTTCCACTACTCTTCTGACCACCTAAAATGGTTGTAAAATCAAATCCATCATTTGATATCTGAATGTCAAATTTCCAGTTTCGTTTGTCGCCGTTATAAAAGGCGATTTGAATTAAGGAAATTTCTTTTTCTTCGCCTAAATCAAAGCAAATCCATTCCCCATCAGCAATATTTGACGACCATCTTGTAGAAAGATTTCTGTCGATAGTATGCTCGGGAAGATTACCGTCATCAGAGCTTGCAGAAATTGATACAGGCCACAATACTCGGCTTTCGTCAACACCTTCAAGCGTTCCGCTTGCACCACCAGATACAGAAGAACCTGTCTTTTTAATATCAAATTTCAAAAGCTTAGCTTTTGGAATGTAAGTTCCCGAAAGGCCAAAATAAGTTTCAGTACCATCTAAATTCATATAGAAAATACCGTTTTCATCAACAAACGGAGCATACTTAAGCTCGCCTGGGCCTTCTCCTGAAACAGCAAACGATTTGTTTCCTGCGGTAAAAGTAAATGTTTTTCCGCCGAAAACTACTGATAAAGTGTTCGTGTTGCTTATAACATCTGCGTTGATATGATATTTCAAAAAGCTTTCAGCCGCAAAATAAGGAACACCATCAACGAGTTTATTTTCATACTCTGCATTTGCATATGTTGTGTCAACCTTAATCATAAAGTCGCCAATTTTGGGTTTTTCGGCTTCAGGCCAGGAAATTTCAGTAACAGTAATAGTATTGTCCACAGGTTTAACTGTGTAATTGCCCGCCTTAGCAGAAAATACAAGGCATCCGTCACCTTCAAGTGATTCAAGCACAATATCTTTTCCGTTGCCTGAAACAATCCATTTTCCGGGTGCGATATCGGCAATCATACAAAGCATATCAGCTCCGCTATTGTTATCAGAAATTTTGATAGAAAACTCTTTATTTACAGAGCCGCCACTTTTTGAAAATAAAACAGTTCTGTCAAGAGTTGTAACACCTACAAACTCGCCCATTTCCTCATAAATCATTGGAAGCTCTGCGGCGTTTCCATTGGCATCAGTTACGTACATTGCATTAAGGAATATATCTTCCTTAGTGGCCGTAGAAGGAGAAACTTCAGCTCTCCAGCCACCTTTATATGAAGCTGAAGCAGTTGTTTCTGAATCGGCAGGGTATTCCTTATCGCCTACAACATACTTGCCCACTCCGCCAACTTTGGTAATTTCTGCATTTTGAGGAAGAAGTGTAGTGTTCACAAGTTTACCATTACAACCATCTTCTGTATTTATAATAGTGATTTTATTTCCAATAATCTGTGGCTCGGTTACAGCCTGCAAATTCCAAGCTTTGCGGAAAGCAGGATTTTTAGAAACAACGCGGTCGAAAACAATCATAACACCAGGATAAGTTTCATTAAATGTGTCCATAAATACCATACTGCGTTTATAGCTTTCCATTTTATTTGAATTATAAGCTGTTGTTAAATCGCCTTTCAGGTAAGAAAAAGCAGGAGTTTTTTCGTTAGGTCCGATATAACTTCCTTCTACTTTTGACCAGAGGTTATAATCAGTTAAATGCTCTGCATCTGAAACAAGGCCGCCATTTTTGCCCCTTGCCATTCTCTGTCCGCCGTCATTTGCTTCAGCAGTATCGTTATTACAACTAATAAACACTTCATCAGGGTCATAAACTGACATTGTGTTATTTGAAATTGACCTTGAGTAGTAATTAAGCCAATGACTATCTCCCCAGCCTTCGCCAACATACGAGCCGGCAGGCATTGTAAGAGGTCCTTTATAATAAAGCTGAAACTGACCGATATCAGAATGGTCGTGGTCGCCTGTTCTGCGATTATTCATATTCATATAAGCAGAAACAGTTGGAGCATTAAGCCCGTCCTGCCAGGAGGTTCTTGCCATAATTTCTGCTCTTGGCTCGTAAGTTTCAAAAGCGAGTGGCAAGTCATCAGGAAGCATAGGCTCTGTATTGTCAGCAGTTAAAAGAAGCTCCATAAGACCATTTAGGTTATAATTCTCTTTAACATACTGGAATTTAAGGTAAGGATCGCTGTAAAGTGCGCTAAGAATACCTAAATTATATTTAGTTTCAACGCCGTTTAAGTACTGACCGATTTTGTAATTCGTCTGATAAAAATCATCGCCTTGTTTTATAATTGCACCATAAGGAAGGCGCGAATATAAAACCTTATAACCGATTGGCGTCTGGTTTCCATAAATTGCGTTGCTACTGTACCCCATTCTCTGGAACAAAACTGCAACGTGATATGAATAATATTCACGGCAATATGCAAGCGAACCGTCGGAAAGTGCTCCTGCCTCGCCATAGAGTTTTACTGCATCTGCCATACCACCTTGAATTTTTGGCATCATAGCCTCGTACATTTCAGGATAAACATCGTAAAGTGCCGAAGCAGCAATTGAATTATATATAAGAGGTTGACCTACATTGTAGCCCGCCATATCACGCCAAGTGGACATATTATCAGGTCTGCTCGGCTGCACAGGGTCATATACAAGATTTCTCACAAGCTCTGAAAGCTGTATTTTCTGGCTTTCAGTCATAATGGAGTAGCACCAGTCATAAACAAGTGAGCCTGTTTGTATAGCCTGAGTTCCGAAATCTTTATATATACTTATTGAATACGTTTCTCTGCTTTTTGCATTTTTTATGTATTCAATTGCATACTCAACGGTTTCTTTAGCGCTTGTTCTGTTAACCTCTCCCATTACGAACATGAACGCTCTTGCCTCAAGTTGGCGGCTGATTGCTGCCGACAAAAAACCTCCATCAGGCTGAGCAGGCAAGTCTTTTTTAGCCATATCTAAAATGTAGTTATAGTTATCTGCAAAATAAATGCTGCTTTTATTATTTTTAAGTTGAGCAATATACTCGTCGTTTACAAATATGTATGGATGCTCCGTTGGCGGATAAAACAAGTTGCTATCCTCTCTTGAAGCTTTTTTTATAAGTGTTTTAAGGTTTGGGCTGTCAACCACAGTGCCATAAGGAACAGAGTATTTTGCAAATGATGTTACAGAGGTAAAAAGCATAACTACCACAGTTAAAAAACATACTATTTTTTTCATTTTACTCCCTCCTTAATTAAATACAAAAATTGCTATACCGGTGCCGCTTCGTGAATAAATTAAAACTTCTGAGCCTTCGCCGGGATGGAATTTTTCATCAACAACGCAAGAAGGAGATGAAAGCTGACCAATAGTAAAGTTTCCTTCTCTGTCTTTTCTGCATTCAATTATTTTATAGTAGCCACCTGTAAGGTTATGAATCTCCTGTCTTGTTGAGCCTTCAACATTAACTTTAATCATATTTCCTGATTTTTCGAAAACAGTACCGAACATCATTCTGTGGCCGCCTTTAATGTTAGTATCTGTTGGATTTCCCGCACTACTGAGAGAGCTTGCATAAATCTGCTTGGTTTCATATTCGAAAATGCGCGTAACAAAGCCACACTCGCCGGTTTCTGCAAAATGTCCCGTTCTGAGAACATCGCCAAGTTTAGGTACCTGACCACCACAACCAGCTTTAAGTACTTCTTCCGAAATCACAAAAGAACCTTTATAATATTCAGTTCCTTCAACATAGTGACCTTCAAGTTTATAGTTTTCTTTCAAGTATTCATCAACAACGGTAGAAATTTTTGTTATTACAAAAATCGGTGCATTGTATTCAAGTGTTTTGCCTGCATCGCCGCTTGAAACAACCAAAATATCCGCTTCAATTCCAGCCTTGCTTGTGCCATATGCCTTAACACGGCTGAGCGCAAGATTATCGGCAATAGTTACACCAATTTTATATTCCTCATAATCATCACGATTCTTTTCATTTGGAATTGCGAATGTTACAACATTTTCCGAAAGAGCAAAATAACTTCCGAAAGTTCCAAGCACTTGCGCGTAAACCTCATTTTCGCGGTTTGGAAACTGATAAAATCCATCTGTTATTGACTGTGTGTCCGCGGGAGTGGCTGCAAATGTAACGCTGGTTAAAACGCCTTCTTCATCTGTTTTATATAAAACAGCCTGTCTTTTGGCTCTTTTGCCTTCAAGCCCTACGGCGGCTAAAAATTCATCTCCATTTTTAGAATTGCCATTTACACTTATTCTCTCAGGTAAATCAAATTCTTTCATTTCGCCTGCTGCTGTAAAAATTAAGGCTTTAACCTTTCCCGCCAAACCCGTTACTTTTCCTGCATCAACAAGGTAACCTGCCAAAAATCCGTCTGCAAATGCACTGTCAACATCAATGTAGGCTATTTTATCCTCGCAATTAAAATAAACTTTTACCGAAACACCTGCTGAAAGCCTGTTAGCCGAGTCGATTTTTTTCATAGCAGTTGAAACAGGAAATGTTACATCGTTAATTTTGACATTTGTTATCTTGTTACCGTTTTTTTCTATTTCCTGTAAAACACCCGTTGTACTATCTCTTGAAACAATAATTTCTTTAATATTATTATTTTTGTCGCGGCATACGTTAATAACGTATCCTTCTTTAATCGCCTCAGGTGTAAGAGGTTCGCCAAGAATATTTCGTATATCAATATTTCTTTCTCGGTAATTTGAAACATCAATAACTTTATCCTTTGTATCGTTTGATATTTCATAATAACCGTAAATTTTGTTGTTTTTTACATCGCGTACAATATATGTATTAAAAGCTGTTACAACAACTTTATCATAAACACCATCAAAATTTGTATCAATAAGTTTTAGACTTCCGTCAACATTGCCATTTTTAAATGGGTTAAGGTCGTCAGGCATAAAAGAGCCACAATATGTGCCATTGTAAATAACCGAAGCGTCTGTTGAAAACTGAACTTCAATCGCACTGTCGCTGCTATCGTCAAAATACGAAACAAAACCCTTAGTAACTGAAGAAATATTTCCAGCGTCAATTTCGAGGACGTTATTTAAACCCTCCTCAAAAAAAACAACAGTTTTTGTATTCTCAACATCTTCGTAGTAAACATATACATCATAACCAAGCAAATTCTGAATTCCATGAGCTGTATCGGCAATATCCATATAAATACTGTTCACATAAACTCCAAAATATGAAGTAATATCTTCCCCTGTAATGTTTGTTAAATAATTGCCGGTTACAGTACCACGTATAACCTTAATGTTTCTGTAATACCAAAGGTAATCGCTACCGTTTAATATCTTCTGAGTTCCATCTCCATCTAAAGTAGCAAAATCTACTCCGATTGATTTTTTCAGCATAGATGCAACCGCAGCAAAAGTTGCCTGGCTATCACCCGGAATGTTTCCCGAAGGCAAAATTTTCAAAAGGCTTGCCTGCGTTAAATAGCCGGAAGGGTAACCACCAATTCTTAGAGCCTGAAGGTCATATCCTAAAAAAGAAACCATAGCCTTAACAAGTTGGTTGTATGTAACAGCATCATCAGGCGCAAAAACATTGTCACTGTAACCTTTCATAACCCCAAGGCCATAAACCGCAGAAGCGATATGTTTTTTCTCTGTTGGAACATCAGGAAAATCATTTTCTCCCCAAAAATCACTGCTGTCTTTCTGGTTTGGAAAAACAATATTATAAAAAATTTCAGCCAACTGAATTCTTGTAACAACATCGTCGGGCAGATAACTCTCACCGTCAATGAATCCAAGTGTTGCAGCAAAAGAAAAATCATCGCTGCTTTTTTCAACGGCTGATATATTGAACGAAAACATAGTAAAGATAAGAACCAAAACTATTAACGCAGAAATTAACTTTTTCATAGGTAACTCCCCTCATCATTTATGTAAATTATTCTATCACATCGTTAGTAACAATACAATGCATTTATTTTACTTAAAAGATGAATATTTTTTACCCATTGTTCATTTCTAGACTCTGTGCTTTTTTAAAGAAAAAAAATATATTCTGATCTATTTTTCTTGTCTCTTTAACTTAAATTTCTCCACTACGCAACTATACATTTTTCATATAACCCCTCTGCCTTTTCTACGCCTGCAATCAGGTTATTTAATACATATATTTTGGCATAAAATTAAAAAAGTCCGCAAAACGGACTTATTGATTTAAAAACGATTATTCTTTAAAATATCACGGTTAAAACTGCTCTTTTTCTGGAGATAATTAGGTTTTGAGCCTTTTAAGGTTTCAATAAAATCCTTATCAATTTTAGTAAGCTGATAACCTTTCGGATAAATAAGAACATCTTTGTAAACCTTAGTATGGTCACTACATTCTTTTTGAACAAGATTATAAGCCTTCAAAAGTTTTTCAGGCACCTTAGAAACCCACATAAATGTTTGTTCGTTATCAGACAAAATTTCAAACTGGCTTGCTCTTTCAAAAACATAAATCTGCTTATTGCTATAACTGGGAAGTTCTTCCTTTTTTAAGTTCCATGCTGACATATATGGAACAAACGGATCAGAATGCGCAACTTCAGTTAAATCTTTTAAATCTGCATGGGTAATAACATCTTTATTGGCAATTGGCGATTTTTCGCTCATCAAAAGATCGTGAACAAATTTTCCGATAGTTTCATATTCAAGGCCGTTTTCGTTAAGAAGAGGCTTAAAATAGCTGTCGTGTGTTTCTGCATAACGAATGATTCCAAGCTTGTAATCAGCATTTATTATGTTTTCAATAGCAGTAAATGAGTTGGTTTCTCTGTAATACATTTCAACAAACTCTTTTTTATATTTGCATGAAAACTTGCTGAAAGCCTCCGAAACATAACTAGCCCTGGGAACAGATATCGAAAATCTGATTTTTTCATCTTTTTCTTTTTTGTATATTTTTTCAACGTCATCAATTTGCTTGATTATTGATTTTGCGTGAGTTAAAAACTTTGCGCCTTCGGCTGTAACAACCATACCTTTGGAGCTTCTGTCAAAAATTGTAATACCAAAGCTTGTTTCAAGTTCTCTTATTGCACGGCTGAGGTTTGGTTGACCAATAAGCAAATTTTCTGCAGCCTTGTTAATTGAACCTGCTTTTGAAACTTCTATAGCATACTTTAAATGTAAAATGTTCATATTTTTCCTCGCATTCGTATTAAAAGTACAAGTGTATTTTACCATATTTGCGAAAAAAAATCAATACAGTAAAGTCAACTTATAACTTTTTGCATAAAAAAGCCGAAGCAAAGCGAACTTTGCTTCGACGTGGTGCGGATAACAGGAGTTGAACCTGCATGAAATCGCTTTCACATGGACCTGAACCATGCGCGTCTGCCAATTCCGCCATATCCGCATATTTAGTATTTTTAAAGTTTAAACACAAAAAGTATTATACTACAAAAACATATAATTTGCAACAACTTTTTGTTATATTTTAAAGTTTTCTCA
>JAZNQN010000037.1:0-53844 GCA_045590195.1 Clostridia bacterium
CCAGAAAAAAGCGTACTGAAACTTCAGTACGCTTTTTTCGGCTAAATTCGCTTGACAGCGAGCTAAATTGAACAAGTTCAGCTAAATTGCCTGCGGCAGCTAAATGTGCTTCGCACGCTTAAGAAGCGAATTTAATTTAGCTACTCCGAAGGAGTTATTTAGCTATTGCGAAGCAATAATTTCGCTTTGTAAAAGTGCGGAATTTAGTTGATATGAATTTTTTTGGAAGTTGGAAACCCCTTGTGTTATTCATCGAAATAAGAAAATTGGATTTTTTTGAAAAAGTATTGACATTCGCTTCTACATAGTGTATAATAAAAACAACTTGTAGAAACGAAGGAGGAAACTACTATGAAAATATCAGAAACAGAAATGGAGATTATGAGAATAATCTGGGATAAAAATGATAAGGTAACGACAAGTGAGCTTGCAGAGAAAATGCCTGATAAAAAGCTTACTACTATTTCTACACTTGCAGGCAGACTTATTGACAAAGGCTGCTTAAAATCAGAAAAGATTGGTCGAAGTCATGTTCACGAATATGAAGCTATTATATCGGAGCAGGAATATCAAGCAATGCAGACAAAGGAATTTGTAAGGTCAATTCACAGAGGAAGTGCAAAGAGTCTTATTTCGGCTTTGTTCCGTGATGAAGACTTTACAAAAGAAGATATTGATGAACTTAAAAGGTTTATAGAGGAAAAAGGTGATGAATAATGTTAGAGTCAATAATAATATCAACCCTTGCCGGCTCTATAATTTGTTCAGCATTGTTGATATTCAAAAATAAACTTTTATCGTTGCTTGGTGGCAAGGCATTATATTACATAAGCTTAATTGCAATGCTTGTGTTTATTTTGCCAATGAATATTGGGGATATATCACTTCCTAAAGTGCCTATAAATCAAGTAATAAATGTAACCGAATCAGAAGGTACAGTTCTGGAAACGAAAAATGATACGGCACCGCTACAAGAAGCACCACAAGAGGCTCCAAAAACGGTGAAGAATAATGTGTTACCAAAGCCATCAAACATAGTTAGAAAGTCTAATCCAATTACAATGCAGGAAATTTTAGTATCCGTGTGGTTATTAGGGTTTATTATTTCAATGTGTAGATACTTTGTTTCATACTTCAGGTTCAAAAAGAAAATCTGCGGGTTTGATACACACGATGTTATAGATGGCTTGGAAGTTATTAAGAGTCCACTAATATCGTCGCCGCTTGTATTTGGATTCTTCAGACCGACGCTTGCGATTCCTGAAATTGAAATGAATGAGGATGATTATAATCTTGCAATCAAGCACGAAATGGTACATTACAGACATCATGATTCTTGGTTTAAGCTCTTTGCAGTAATCGTTAATTCAATTTGTTGGTTTAATCCGGTTACATATTTTATGGTTAATTTAATTGGTGAAGCATGTGAATATGCCTGTGATGAACAAGTAACAAAAGAAATGGATATGACAGACAAAAAGCAGTACAGCACAATGATACTATCTATGGTATGTCAAACTTCACCGGCTCTGTCAAGCAATATGGTTAAAAACAAAAAGCAACTCAAAAGGAGGTTTGAAATGATTATGAAAAAGAGAAAATTTAGTGTGATGAGAACGGTATTATGTACGATACTTATGTTTGCACTCACCTGCGGCAGTGTGGTATTGGCAAATGAAGTTGCTCCACTTGTTTCCTCTTTGTTGAAAGATGATTATGTTTATGTTGCTAACTTCGGAAAAGGAAATTATAATGGTTTTGTTCCAACTGAAAAAGATGGAGTATATTACTTGCCTTGGAGAGAATTTTTGAATAATTCTGATGTTGAAAATGATAAAATAAAATATGATAACGGCACGGTTACCGTTGATTTCTGGTCCAAGACACACAAAATGATAACTGCATTAGAACCTAATTACAGCGGTGAACCAACAGAACGAAAAGAAACAACTGTTCCTGGTAAATTTGTATGGTCAACAAGCTGCAGTATTGGAAGTAAAGAAGTAATCATTGATGGAAATAAATATACACTGTCAAATCCACCATATATGGAAAATGATATAACCTATGTTCCATATGAATATATTAAATTGCTAAAAAACTATGAAGAAATAGGTGTAGCAATGAAATCAGATTTCAGCAACCTTACAAGTGTGTTTGTTTCCAATATGAAATATGGCTTTGACAGTTTGAATAGCAGATTCTATATTGATGATGCTGAAATAGAAAGCTTGCCGAGAGAAAAGACAGTTGATGAAAATACACTTATAATAAATAAGTGTTATATTTGTAAAGATGCCGATATTTCTATTTCCAAAACAGGATATAGAACAGAATTTAATGCAAAGTTGGATTTTGTGGATATTAACAACAAAGAAGATGCTGGAAATACAGAGATTGTACTTAATAAAGTAACCCGTATTTATAGTAAAGGAAGCGACATAGAGGGTCTGTTTACTGTGAAGATCGACGGCGAAACTGTATATGAAAACGAAGTCGGATATATAACTACATTACCCGTGCCGGCTGGTGATGGGATTGCTGATTTTGGAGAAACAATTGTAAAAATCGGTGAAACAAAAATCAGAATTTTCTTTTTTGGGTTAGGAACTGATAGTCATGATGAATATAGTGCTTTGAGTGTAAGAAATAGAGAAATAGCGAAAAAAGCAGATACAACAACAATTGGAATATTCCCAACTGAAGCTAAGTTAAATGGGAAAGTCATCAAGCGAACGGATCGGGACAACTATTTTCAGTATAATATTCAGGATGAATACGCATTATTGAGTTTTGATTTTGATGATTATATAGAAGAAAGTGAAAAATGGTTTAATAGTTATAGTATTACCCGTAATGAAAACAGTCAAATTAAAGTCATAGATGAAAACACATTTGCAGGACATTTCTTTTTAGAAAATCAAAATGTACGAGTAGATTCATTTGATGCTATAATAACATTACTACCTGATAATAAATTTGAGTTTTTATCAAATGATGGAAAATACATTATCAGGGGAACGACAGGCGAATTTATTCCGCAATGGCAGTGGACCGAAGAACAAAAGAACGCTCCTGTTCCACAGGTGGTAATGATTGATGAATGATGAGCAACAGAATTCGGTATGGTCTGCCTGGATTGACGAAACAAAAAAGACCATAACCATAAAAGAAACACCAAACGCAAAGCAAGTATTCTTTGAAAACCGCGAAATTGGCATAGATGCCATCATGCAGCTTGTTTCTAAAGGATACAAAATAGGTTAGTCGTTGAAAATATCCTTATGCTTCTGCTTCTCTTTTCAGCACAAGTAAAAACAATTGACTTTTATTTGAATTTGTGATAAAATACTCCATAACTTATTTTGGGAGGATAATTTATGACAAACGAAAAAAGAGGTAATTTTACCGGAAAAATCGGTTTTGTTCTTGCGGCTGCAGGGTCAGCCGTGGGGCTTGGTAATATATGGCGATTTCCATATCTTGCGGCAAAATATGGTGGCGGAATATTTTTGCTTGTGTACATATTGCTTGCAGTAACCTTTGGTTTTGCGCTTATGATTGGCGAAATTGCTATTGGAAGAAAAACGGGCCTCAGCGCCATTGGTGCATTTGAAAAGCTTAACAAAAAATATAGCTTTATAGGGTATATGGGCTCGGTTGTTCCGGCGATAATTCTCCCTTATTATTGCGTAATAGGCGGCTGGGTTACAAAATATATGACTGTTTTCTTAACAGGTGGTGCATCGGCTGCTGCAAATGATGCCTTTTTCGGCAACTTTATTTCTATGCCCACAGAGCCGGTTATATGGTTTTCAATTTACCTGGCTTTAACTGCAATTGTAGTTTTGCTCGGGGTTGAAAAGGGCATTGAAAAGGTAAGCAAGTTTTTAATGCCAGTACTGATTGTGCTTTCAATTGTAATTGCAATTTATTCTCTTACTATACCGGGAGCACTTGATGGAGTTAAATATTATCTCTTCCCCGATTTTTCAAAGTTTTCAGTAACAACTGTTCTGGCGGCAATGGGGCAGCTTTTCTACTCTATGTCGCTTGCTATGGGAATTATGATAACATACGGCTCATATATGAAAAAAGATGTAAATTTAGAGTCGTCGGTAAAAAGCATTGAGATTTTTGATACAGGAATTGCATTTTTGGCAGGCCTTATGATTATTCCTGCTGTGTTTGCGTTCTCGGGCGGAAGCCCCGAAGCTCTTGGCAAAGGCCCAAGCCTTATGTTTGTAACTCTTCCAAAGGTTTTCGAAAGTATGCCAGGTGGCGTTTATGCAGGGGCAGCATTCTTTGTGCTTGTACTTTTAGCGGCTTTAACATCTTCAATTTCGCTTATGGAAACTGTTGTTTCTATTATATGCGATAAATTTAAACTTGGCAGAAAAACCGTTTGTGCAATTGTTCTTGCAGGAACATTTTTAATAGGTCTTCCATCGTGCCTTGGATACAGCATTTGGGACGAAGTTAAAATAATTGGAATGCAGTTTTTGGATTTCTTCGATTTTATAAGCAACAGCGTTCTTATGCCGATTGTAGCATTTTGTACCTGTATTTTTATAGGTTATGTAATAAAGCCGCAATCGATTATTGAAGAAGTTGAAGTTTCGGATAAATTTAAAAAGAAAAAACTTTTCACAATAGTAATTAAGTATTTTGCACCTATTTGCATTGTTCTTATACTTGTTTCCTCGGTGCTTGATGTTGTGGGAATATTTAAAATATAAATAAAAAGAGGCTGTAAAAAACTATGTTTTTTACAGCCTCTTTTTACGTACGAAATATTATAAATCAAGTTTTAAATCATTTTCCTTTATCCAGCCAATTTTGCGGAACACCTTTCCAAGCGCCCAGCAGATTATTGCGGGAAGAACAAAGTGGGTTAAAATCATACCAATCCACAAAAACGGGGAAGATGCAACTCCATCGGCAACCCAGCCTGTATAAGTTCCAATCTGGCCTACAAGGCCACATGTTCCCATACCTGACGATACAGGTGCACCGTTCATTTCAAGGCCGAAAATACAGGTTGAAATTGGGCCCACAATTGCCGATGCAATAATCGGTGCTATCCATACTTTTGGGTTTTTAACAATGTTGCCCATCTGGAGCATACTTGTACCAAGGCCCTGAGCCAGAAGGCCGCCCCAGCGGTTTTCTTTAAAGCTCATAACTGCAAAGCCTACCATTTGTGCACAACACCCTGCAAGTGCCGCGCCGCCTGCAAGCCCTGTAAGCGAAAGCCCTGCGCATATTGCTGCACTTGAAATAGGAAGGGTTAAAGCAATACCAACTATAACCGAAACTATAATTCCCATTAAGAAGGGGTGCAAGGTTGTGGCATACATTATAAGGTTTCCAACTGCCGATGCGCCTTTTCCTATTGGCCCTGCAATTACCATTGCCAAAAGAATACCCGAGCATATTGTAACAATAGGAGTTACCAAAATATCAAGCTTTGTTTCTTTTGAAACGGCTTTTCCAAGCTCCGATGCCACAATTGTTATAATTAAAACTGCAAAAGCTCCGCCTGCGCCACCAAGCTCGTTTGCGGCAATACCAACCGAGGTTAGCGAAAAAAGAACAAGTGGCGGACATTTTAAGGCAAAACCAATTGCCACAGCCATTGCCGCGCCCTGTGCGCCTTTTGCGTATGTACCAACTGTATTAAGGGCTTCAATTCCAAACTGAGAACCAAGGGTGGAAATTATTGTGCCTATTAAAAGCGAAGCAAAAAGCCCCTGTGCCATAGCTCCAAGCGCATCAATAAAATAGCGCTGCCAGGAAAAAACAATGTCTTTTCTTTTGAGAAATTCCTTCAATTTTTACACTTCCTTAACATTATTTGCATAGTAGTATACCACTACTGGCTAAAAAAATCAAGTTTTTTCCTATATTTTTCTGTTTTTGTTTGACTTTTTGCTAAAAAAATAATATAATATATACATATGTAATTTGGTGGAGATAAATTATGTTTAAGAATCTCAGATACGATTTGGCGGCAATTATGGACAGAGACCCTGCCGCAAGAAATAAATTAGAAGTATTTTTGCTCTATCCGGGCCTTTGGGCAGTTATTTTTCACAGATGGTCTCACTTTTTCTATAAACACAAATGCTTTTTTGTTGCAAGATGGATTTCCCAGGCGGCACGAAGCCTTACAGGTATAGAAATTCATCCGGGGGCAAAAATAGGAAAAGGCCTTTTAATTGACCACGGAATGGGCGTTGTAATTGGCGAAACGGCCGAGGTTGGCGACAACTGTACAATTTATCAGGGGGTAACCTTGGGCGGTACAGGTAAGGATACGGGCAAACGTCATCCAACTATTGGCAACAATGTTTTAATTGGCGCCGGTGCAAAAATTCTCGGCCCCTTTAAAGTTGGCGACGGGGCTAAAATTGCGGCAAATGCAGTAGTTTTGTCCGAAGTTGCGGAAAACAGCACCTGTGTTGGTGTTCCGGGCAGAATCGTAAGGCGTGAAGGCAAAAGGCCTTTAAATCTCGATCAGGTACATATTCCCGATCCTGTTTCTCAGGAAATGTGCAGGATGCTTATTAAAATTGAAGCAATGCAAAAAGAAATTGATAAGTTGAAAGAGGATAATAAGAATGAAACTGTATAACACACTTACCAGACAGAAAGAAGAGTTTATTCCAATAAAAGAGGGCGAGGTTAAAATGTATTCCTGCGGCCCTACAGTTTATAACTTTTTCCATATAGGTAACGCAAGGCCGTTTATTATGTTCGATGCTCTTCGCAGATATTTTGAATACAGAGGCTATAAGGTTACTTTTGTTCAGAACTTTACCGATGTTGACGATAAGCTTATAAACCGCGCAAGGGAAGAGGGCATAACTGTTCCTGAAGTTGCGGATAAATATATTGAAGAATATTTTAAAGATGCTGAAGGCCTTGGAATTTGCAAAGCCTCTGTTCATCCCAGAGCAACAGAAAATATTGAAGAAATTATTAAGCTTTGCGAAACCTTGGTTGAAAAAGGCTATGCCTATGTAGTTGACGGCGATGTTTATTTCCAAACCAAAAAGTTTAAAGAATACGGAAAGCTTTCACATCAGCCCCTTGAGGAGCTTGAGGCAGGCGCAAGAATAGGCGTTGACGATAGAAAACGCGACCCTATGGATTTTGCCCTTTGGAAAGCCCAGAAAACTGACGATGAAATCGCCTGGGACAGCCCCTTTGGTAAAGGCCGCCCCGGCTGGCATATTGAATGCAGCGCTATGGCTAACAAATACCTTGGCGAAACTATTGATATTCACAGCGGCGGAAGAGATTTAATTTTCCCTCACCACGAAAACGAAATTGCACAAAGCGAAGCCGCAAACGGAAAACCCTTTGCAAGATACTGGCTTCATAACGGATATATAAATGTTGACAATGTAAAAATGTCGAAATCTCTGGGCAACTTCTTTACAGTTCGTGAAATTGCCGAAAAATACGATTATGAGATAGTAAGATTTTTCATGCTTTCATCTCATTACCGCAGCCCGATTAACTTCAGCGCCGAGCTTATCGAAGCTTCAAAAACATCGCTGGAGCGAATTTATAACTGCAAAAACCGTTTGGCAGAAAAGGTAGAACCCAAAGATGCTACTCTTATTCCCGAAACTGCGGCTCTTAAAGAAAAATTTATTGCCGCAATGGATGATGACCTTAATACTGCCGATGCAATTGCCGTGCTTTTTGAAACAGTAAGAGCGGCAAACACAGCCCTTTCTGAAAATGCAGAAGATTCAGTTTTGTCAAGCTATCTTGGCCTTATTTTAGAAATTGCAGGGGTTTTGGCTATCTTGCAGCGCGAAGAGGATAACTCTATCGACGAAGAAATTGAAAAACTTATTGCAGAGCGTCAGGCGGCAAGAAAAGAGAAAAACTTCCAGCTGGCTGACCAGATAAGAGCTAAAATAGAGAGCATGGGCATAGAACTTTTAGACACTCGCGAAGGCGTTGTGTGGAAAAGAAAATAAGGGGAGAAAAATTTGCAGGAATTCAGTCTTAAACCCGGGGAATATTCCCCATTGGTTTTGGCTTATATTGGCGACAGTATTTACGAGGTTTTTATCAGAAGCCGCTTTGTAAGCGAGCATAACGACAAAGTTTCTCATTTGCATAAAATGTCGTCAAAATTTGTTTGTGCCGCGGCACAGGCAAAGGGCTATGAAATTATTAAAGATATCCTGACCGAAGAGGAAGAGGCAATTTATAAAAGAGGGCGAAATGCCAAAAGCGCAACAACCCCCAAAAACGCCGATGTTTGTGCATATCGCTGTGCAACAGGCGTTGAAGCACTCATCGGTTTCCTTTACATAAAAAAAGAGTATGACAGAGCAGAATTTCTAATGACAAAAATATTCGAAGGCCTTGTAAAGGAAGGATAAAATTGAAACTTAATATAAAAAACTTTTTAAAGGTTTTGTTTGGCGTGGCAATTATGGCGTTTTCGCTTATAGCGCTACTTTCTCCCGGCAATATGGCACCGGGCGGAGCCGGGGCAATAGCCTTAATGCTTTCAAAAATAGTGCCGCTTAAAGTGGGAACTATTATGTATTTTATAAACATTCCGCTTTTTATGCTGGCTTTTAAATCGGACAAAAAGTTTTTTATAAATTCCCTTGTGGGAGCAACGCTTTTTTCACTTTTTGCAAATGTTTTTTCGCTTTTACCCGAAATACCCCTTGATAATATGCTGCGTGCAATTTTTGGCGGAGCGGCGCTTGGGGCAGGGTTCGGAATAATATTTTCCTGCCGTGCATCAACGGGAGGGAGCGATATAGTGGCTTTTCTTATAAGCCGGAAAAAGCCACACCTTAAAATTGCAACAGTTTTGCTTTTTGTTGATTTAAGCATTATTGCGGTTTCGGCTGTTTTTTTCGGAAGCGTGCAGTCGGCTTTGTATGCGGTAGTAGCCCTTTATATTTCCGCAAAGGTGCTTGACAGTGTTTTAGAGGGCGGCTCCTTTTGCAAAACAGTTTTTATAATAAGCGAAAAAAGCGGCGAAATTTCAAAAAATATTCTGGAAAAGGCAAACCGCGGCGTTACGGCGCTTTCTGCCAAGGGAATGTATACAGGGCAGACAAAAGAAGTTGTTTTTTGTACAATAAGCGCCGCAGAAATAGTAAAAATTAAAAAAATTATATTTGATATTGATTCCGATGCCTTCGTTATCGTTTGTGATACAAAAGAAGTTATTGGCAAAGGATTTAATAATATAGGATAAAACAGGAAGGAAGTATTAAAATGGAACAGGCAAAAAAGGAAAAACTTGCCGAAATCGCGCTTAATATCAGACGCTCTATTGTAACTGAAATTTACAGCGCCGGCGCAGGCCACCCAGGCGGTTCACTGGGTATTGCAGATATTATGGCTTATCTGTATTTTGAAGAAATGAATGTTGATCCGAAAAATCCAAAAGATCCAAACCGTGACAGATTTGTTATGTCAAAAGGTCATTGCGGTCCTGCTCTTTATGCAGCACTTGCAGAAAAAGGATTTTTCCCAAAAGAAGACCTTACAGGCTTCCGTAGCATCGACAGCTACCTTGAAGGTCATCCTGATATGAAAAAAGTTCCCGGTGTTGATATGTCAACCGGTTCTCTCGGTCAGGGTGTTTGTGCGGCAAACGGTATGGCTCTTTGCGCTAAACTTGACAAAAAAGATTACAGAGTTTATGCAATTTTGGGCGATGGCGAAATTGAAGAAGGTCAGGTTTGGGAGGCAGCTATGTTTGCACCTCACTACGGCCTTGATAATATGACAGCTATTGTTGACTTTAACGGCCTTCAGATTGATGGCGACATAACAAAAGTTATGAACCCAACTCCAATCGACAAAAAGTTTGAAGCTTTTGGCTGGAATGTTGTAATTTGTGATGCTCACGATTTTGACAGCATTGAAGCTGCATTTAATAATGCAAAAGCTACAAAAGGCAAACCAACTGCAATTATCGCAAAAAGTATAAAAGGTAAAGGCGTATCCTATATGGAAAACAATGCCGGCTGGCACGGAAAAGCGCCTAATGCAGAAGAATATGCAGTTGCAATGAAAGACTTGGGGGTGGAATAAATGGCAGAAGTTAAAAAAATTGCTACAAGAGAGGCTTACGGCAGCGCCCTTGCTGAATTTGGTAAGGATTACGATTTCGTAGTGCTCGATGCCGACCTTTCAAAATCAACAAAAACTGATACATTCAAAAAAGAATTTCCTGAAAGATTTATCAATATGGGTATTGCCGAAGCTAATATGATTTCAACAGCTGCAGGTATTGCCGCTTGCGGAAAAACAGTTTTCGCATCATCATTTGCTATGTTTGCTGCCGGCCGTGCTTTTGAGCAGGTTAGAAACAGCGTTGGTTACCCACACTTAAATGTTAAAATTGGTGCAACTCATGCAGGTATCTCTGTTGGCGAAGATGGTGCAACTCACCAGTGCCTCGAAGATATTGCTCTTATGAGAAGTATTCCCGGTATGGTTATTTTAAACCCTGCCGATGCAGTTGAAGCAAGAGCAGCAGTTAAAGCCGCTATCAAGCACGATGGCCCTGTTTACCTTCGTTTCGGCCGTCTTGCAGTTCCTGTAATTTTCGATGAAGATTACAAATTCGAAATCGGCAAAGGCGTTGTTCTTTCCGAAGGTAGCGATGTTACTTTGATTGCAACAGGTCTTTTAGTTCCTGAAGCTCAGAAAGCTGCTGAAATGCTCAAAGAAGAAGGCATCAGCGCTGAAGTTATCAATATACATACAATTAAACCTCTTGACAGCGAGCTTATCTGCAAATCTGCTAAGAAAACCGGCTGCGTTGTAACAGCCGAAGAACACAACGTTATCGGCGGCCTCGGAAGCGCCGTTGCTGAAGCTCTTTGTGAGGGTTGCCCTGTTCCAATGGAAAGAATTGGTACACAGGATAAATTCGGTAAGAGCGGTAAACCTGCTCCGCTTCTCGAAATGTACGAACTTACTGCAGCTGATATTGTTAAAAAAGCTAAAAAAGCAATTTCACGCAAATAGTATTGCTCGTAATTTAATAAACAGGCTCTGCAAAGGCCACAACCAGATAAGGAAGTTTTGGTTTTTAAGCCATATTTTTCATTTATACTGCATCAAAAAAGTCCGAAATACGACAGTATTACGGACTTTTTGTTCTTTGTCTAAATATAAAAATCTGATATTAAAAACTGCATTGCATCCTAAAATTAAAATTTTTGAATGAAGTTCAAGGCGAAAAATGCACATAATCCTGTCGGATATGTGCATTTTTCAACGCAGAAATTCGTCAAAAAGACAATTTTCAGGACAATACTTCCTTATCTGGTTGTGGCCAATGGCAGGGCCTGTTTTTGTTTGACTTGGTATGGGCTTTGTGGTAGAATAAATTTGTAAAAAATGTTTTAACTGTTTTTAGTTCCAATTTCACACGAACTATTGCCAAAACAATTTGTATATGAAACATACAGTCTATATAATGATATTGTGGTTGAAAAGAATGGAAGGAGATAAAACAAATGAAAAAAACATATTTCTATGCAGGGGTGTCCATCTTTTGCTGGTCAACAGTTGCAACAACTTGCAAAATTCTTCTTCGCGAACTTAACAATATGCAACTTTTGTGGGTAAATTCGTTGATTGCAGGTTTGTTTTTGCTTGTCTTAAATATTTTCTCAGGTAATTTTAAAAAATATGAAAACTATACATTAAAAGATTATTTTATTATGGTCGCAATAGGAATTCCCAGTACCATATTTTATTATATGTTTTATTATGCTGGAACAGATATTTTGCCGGCATCGCAGGCGTTTATCATTAATTATTTATGGCCTATAATGAGTGTAATATTTGCGTGTGTTATTTTAAGAGAAAAACTTACTGCAAAGAAACTTATCGCTATTTTTATTTCGTTTCTTGGTGTAATTGTTGTTATAGGCGGAGACATTAATGATTTTAACGGTCAGATGCTCATAGGTGCGCTTTGTTGTATCCTTGGGGCTGTTTCATACGGCTTATTCACGGCTCTTAATCAAAAAATGAATTATAATAAAAGTATGACACTAATGGTAAGTTATTTAGCTACTTTTATATTTACAACATTGGTTAATTTAATTAATGGAGATATATTTATACCGGGCACCAATCAAATGCTTGGATTTGTGTGGAATGGCATTTTTACGGTGGCAATTGCAAATACCTTTTGGGTTATTGCGCTTGAAACCGGAAAAACAGAGAAGGTATCAAATCTTGCATACATAACACCGTTTTTATCGCTTGTGTGGACATCTTTGTTCTTAAATGAAGAAATAAAGCTAAACTCATTAGTTGGATTAGTAATTATTATTGCTGGAATATTGATTCAGATGAAAGACAAGAAGTGATATAAATAAATTTTATCCTAATTTAACACAAACTTTCGCATCTAAACCTTATGTGTTGCAATTAGTAAATATTTAATTAACACTAAATTACCTTTTGACAAACCACCCCTTTTATGATATAATATTAAAATCACAAATGCGAAAGGCAAATATTATGAACTTCGAACTTCAAGGTCTTAATAATATGCAAATGGAAGCGGTAACTCACACAGAGGGACCGCTTTTAGTGCTTGCCGGCGCAGGCAGCGGTAAAACAAGAGTTATAACCTACCGCATTGCCCACTTAATTGCCGAAAAAGGCATAAGACCGTGGAATATTTTAGCCATTACATTTACAAACAAAGCCGCGGCAGAAATGCGCGATAGAATTGAAAAAATTATTGGCGAAGGCAGCGATATGTGGATTAGAACATTCCATAGCGCCTGCGTTAGAATACTTCGCCGTGATATTGACAGAATTGGTTATGAAAAAACCTTTACTATATATGACAGCGACGACCAGAAACGTCTTATTAAAGATTGCATAAAATATCTGGGGCTTAACGATAAAACCTTTACTCCTTCACTTTGCATTTCATATATCAGCAGTGCTAAAGACGAAGGTGTTGAGCCTGACGAATTTATAAGTACATATAATAACAATTTAAAAATGGAAACTATCGGCAAGGTTTATAAGCTTTATGAAGAAAGGCTTCGCAAAAGTAACGCCGTAGATTTTGACGACCTTATTGTGTTTACAGTTAAGCTTTTTGAAAAATGCCCCGATGTACTGGAATATTATCAGGATAAATTCCGCTATATTCATATTGATGAATATCAGGATACAAATAATGCCCAGTACCGCCTTGTAAGCCTTCTTGCGGCAAAATATAAAAATCTTTGTGTTGTTGGCGATGATGACCAGAGTATTTATAAATTCCGTGGAGCTAATATTGAAAACATTTTAAGCTTTGAAAGGCAGTTTCCCCAAGCCAGGGTTGTTCGCCTTGAACAAAATTACCGTTCAACAGGCAATATTCTTGATGCCGCAAACGGCGTTATTAAAAATAACACCGGCAGAAAAGGCAAAAATTTGTGGACAGATTTTGGCGAGGGCGAAAAAATAGTTAAATACTACGCTCAGGGCGAGCGTGACGAGGCGGCATTTATTGCAGAAGAAATGTGGCGCCTTAACAAAAATGAAAATATTCCTTATTCCTCAATGGCGGTTTTATATCGTATGAATGCACAGGCACGAAGCGTTGAGGAAAGGCTTATAAGAGAAGCAATTCCTTACAGAATTGTGGCAGGTCACCGCTTTTACGACCGCATGGAAATTAAAGATATTATCGCATATTTAAGGCTTATAAACAATATAAATGACGATATAAGCCTTTTGAGAATTATAAATAACCCAAAAAGAGCAATTGGTAAAACAACTTTAGATAATGCCGTAGCACTTGCGGCTGAAAATTCTATGAGTTTGTATGCCCTTATGAGGGATAACGCCGCGCTCCTTGGCAGAGCGGCAGGCTCTATTGAAAAATTTATTGAAATAATTGAAGAACTTCGCAGCAAAATTGATACAGTTGCCCCATCTGCTTTTATTACTGAAGTTTTAGAAAAAACAGGCTATGTGGCACAGTATCAGGCAAACCCCGAAGATATGGAAGCACTCGGCAGAGTTGAAAACCTGCAGGAGTTTGTTTCTGTTGCAGTAAATTATGAAAAAGAAAACGAAAATCCAATACTTGCCGATTTTCTTGACAATATTTCACTTATATCAGATATAGATAATTACGATGAAAATGAAGACAGTGTTTCTCTTATGACTCTTCATAGCGCCAAAGGCCTTGAGTTTCCCGTTGTTTTCCTTTGCGGAATGGAAGAAGGGGTTTTCCCCGGAACAAGAGCCATGTTCGATGGGGAGGAAATTGAAGAAGAGCGAAGGCTTTGCTATGTTGGCATAACAAGGGCAATGAAAAAGCTTTATTTAACTCACGCCCACGAGAGAACGCTATTCGGTATGACAAACTGCAACAAGCCCTCACGGTTTTTAAGCGAAATACCGGAGGAACTGCTTTTGGAAAAGTCAAACGTGGTGGAACGAAGAAATATTTTCCAGCAAAACAGTATAGAAAGCGGTGGATATACATCGCCCTATAAAAAAAGTACACAGGGCGCATCGCCCTTCCGCTCAACAATATCCGATACGCCAAAGCCTAAAGCCCAAAGCGGAGTATCCTTTAAAGCAGGCGACAGGGTAGTACATAAAAAGTTTGGCGAAGGAATGATAATTTCGGCGGTACCCGTTGGAAACGATACAAAACTTGAAATAGCCTTTGATAAAGTTGGCACAAAAACACTTTTAGCACTTTACGCTAACTTGACAAAGATTTAACAATCAGAGTGTGGTTTATACCACACTCTGTTATTTTTTTCACAAAGATAGATGTGAAAATGTGCCTTTGGCAACGAGATAGAAGAAGGGAGAACAAAAATCTATGAAAAAATTTACTTTTAAAGGCGGTATACATCCTCCTGCAAACAAAGAGGCAACGGCAGGAAAGCCAATTAAAATTCTGCCCCCACCTGAAATATTAACTTTTCCAATGCAGCAGCATATTGGCGCGCCTGCAACCCCTGTGGTAAAAAAGGGAGACAGGGTTTTAATGTATCAGCTTATAGGCAAGGCAATTGGCGGTGTAAGTGCGAATATTCATTCTTCTGTTTCGGGCGAGGTAGTTGATATAATTCCGAAAACCATGGCAAACGGAGAGGCGTGCGACTGCGTTATAATTAAAAACGATTTTAAAGATGAAAAGGCTACCCTCTCAATTCCCGAAAAAAATGCGCCTGCAAGCCAGATTGCTTTTGATGGAGGCCTTGTGGGAATGGGCGGAGCAACCTTTCCAACCCATATAAAGCTTTCAATTCCCGAAGGGAAAAGTGCAGAATATGTAATTGTAAACGGCGCAGAGTGTGAGCCTTATATTACAAGCGACCACCGCGTGCTGCTTGAAAGAGGCGAAACTATTTTAGAAGGCCTTAAGATTCTTTTAAATAAGCTGGGAGCCGAAAAAGGCATAATTGCAATTGAAAAAAACAAGCCCGATGCAATTGAACATATGAAAAAGCTTTGCAAAGGCGAAGAAAACATAAGCGTTGCACCCCTTGAAACCAAGTATCCTCAGGGAAGCGAGAAACAGCTTATAAATTCTGTTTTAAAACGAAGGGTCCCCGGTGGGCGAGGCCTTCCCATAGATGTTGGCTGCGTTATTTTAAATGTTGATTCTGTTTCAGAATTTTACAAAGCAGCAACCTTTGGAACGCCGCTTATAAGCCGAATTGTAACAGTTTCAGGCCCACTTATTAAAGAGCCTTCAAACTTTGAGGTAAGGCTTGGAACGGATATAAAATATCTTGTAGAAAGCGCAGGCGGCCTTATAGATGAGCCCGAAAAAGTTATAATGGGCGGCCCTATGATGGGTACGGCGCTTACTACTTACGATTTGCCTGTTATAAAGGGATGTGGCTCTGTACTGTTTTTCGGAAAAGAGGATGTTGTTTGTGAAAAGCAGCTGCCCTGTATTCGCTGCGGCAGATGTGTTGATGCCTGCCCAATGGGGCTTTTGCCGCTTAATATCTGCAATTTTTCTCAGGCGGGAATGTTTGATGAGTGTATAAAATATCACTTTGAAGACTGCATTGAGTGCGGCGCTTGTACTTATGTTTGTCCATCTAAAAGGCACATTGTTCAGTATATAAGGCTTTGTAAGCAAAAACTGCGTACAAAGGGAATAGGAGGCAGAAAATGAGTGAAAAGCTTTTAAATGTATCATCATCACCACACATAAGGTCAAAGGTGAAAACAAGTAATTTAATGCTGAATGTAATAATCGGGCTTTTGCCAACTTCGGTGGCAGGGGTATATCTGTTTGGCTTTCGAGCCCTTTTAATTCTTTTGTTTTCCGTGTGCTCGGCAGTGTTTTTTGAGGCACTGTGGTGTTTTATAAACAAAAAAGATTTAACTATTTCCGATTTTTCGGCTTCAATAACAGGACTTTTAATAGGGCTTAACGTTTCCGTTTCGGCGCCTCTTTGGGCGGTTTTCGTTGCAAACGGCTTTGCAATTATAATAGTAAAACAGCTTTTTGGTGGCCTTGGCTATAATGTTGTAAACCCTGCTATGGCGGCAAGGGCGTTTATGCTCATAAGCTGGCCACAGATTATGACAGATTTTCCACTCCCCGGTGGAGGAGATGCTGTTTCAACGGCAACTGTTCTGTCAGGGGGAGAAGAAACCCTTTTAAACGCATTTATGGGTAATATTCAGGGCTGTATTGGCGAGGTAAGCGCTGCGGCAATTATAATTGGAGGGATTTACCTTATTTTAACAAAAACAATTAAGCCATATATTCCCGTAGCTTTTATAGGAACAGTATTTATTTTTACTGCCCTTGCAGGAGAGAATGCTCTTATGCAGATTTTAAGCGGCGGATTGATGCTCGGAGCCTTTTTTATGGCAACCGACTATGTTACAAGTCCTGCTACAGCGCGTGGGCAGGTAGTAATGGGCGTAGGCTGCGGAATACTTACAGCAGTTATAAGGCTTTGGGGCAGTTATCCCGAGGGCGTAACCTTTGCGATACTTTTTATGAATGTTGTGACGCCCCTTATTGATAAAGTTTTTGTACCTGCAAGATACGGAAAGGTGGCAGGAAAATGATAAAACAAATTTTAAAACTTGGTACTATTTTATTTACTATAACTTTTGTGGTTGTGCTTTTGCTTGGTGCGGTAAACGCATTAACAAAAGATATTATTGCAGAAAATACAATTAAAGCTGAAAATGCCGCAAGGGCAGAGCTTATAAAGGCCGACTACTTCAAACAGCTTTCCGAAAATGTTTATGAAGGCATTGAGGGAGGAAGAAAAAGCTGCGGCTACTGCGTTACTGCAAGTGCAAAAGGCTATGGCGGCGATATCGTAATGATTGTGGGCTACGATTCTGATTTTAAGCTTCTGGGCATTAAAATTATTGAAATAAGCGAAACCGCAGGCCTTGGCTCAAAGGCTTCGCTTCCTGAATTTTCCGAATCTCTCAGGGGAAAAGAGCCGGAGCTTTCCGTAGTAAAAAGCGGTGGCGGCAAAAACGAAATTGATGCCATAAGCGGCGCAACTGTTACAACAAATGCAGTTGCTAAGGCGATAAATCAAAGCTTTGAAGAGCTTTTAAAAACAATTGGAAGGTGAGGTGGCAAAAATGAAAAATATTATTAAAGACGGAATGTTTAAAAATAATCCCACATTTATTTTAACACTGGGAATGTGCCCAACTCTTGCAACTACAACCTCGGTTTTAAATGCGCTTGGAATGGGGCTTTCAACGACGGCGGTTTTAATTTGTTCAAATGCGGCAATTTCTCTGCTTCGCCGAGTGATTCCCCAAAAAATAAGAATTGCGGGCTACATAGTAGTAATTGCAGGCTTTGTTTCAATTGTTCAAATGCTTCTTTCGGCATTTTTGCCCGAGCTTTATAAAACCCTTGGCCTTTTTATTCCGCTTATAGTTGTAAACTGTATAATACTTGGCAGAGCCGAAGAATTTGCGTCAAAAAACGGCGTTTTGCCTTCAATTTGTGATGGAATTGGAACAGGCCTTGGCTTTACGGGCGCTTTATGTATTATTGCATTTGTAAGAGAACTGCTTGGCGCCGGAACACTTTTTGGCATAAAAATTATGCCGCAGTTTTTCCAAAGCGCATCTATGATGGTTTTAACCCCGGGCGGATTTTTAACTTTTGGAGTTGTTCTTGGAATTATCAATTTAATTATAAGAAAGAGGGGTGCAAATAAATGAACATTTTAAAAATTATGATAGGCGCAATTTTAGTTAACAACTTTGTGCTTGTGCGCTTTCTTGGAATTTGCCCCTTTATAGGAGTTTCTAAAAAAATATCAACTGCTTTCGGTATGGGTGCGGCTGTAACGTTTGTAATGGCAATTGCATCGCCCCTTACAGGCCTTGCAAATCAGTTTATTTTAATACCGCTTGGAGCGGAGTATCTTCAAACTGTGGCATTTATTTTAATTATTGCCTGCCTTGTTCAGTTTGTTGAAATGTTTTTGCAGAAAACGAGTCCTACCCTTTATAAAGCTCTTGGTATTTATCTGCCTCTTATTACAACAAACTGTGCAGTTTTAGGTGTAACGCTTCTAAGCGTTCAAAACGCATACAATATTTTAGAAACTACAATTTTTGGAATATGTACCGGCCTTGGATTTACTCTTGCCATAGTGCTTTTTGCAGGCATACGCGAAAGGCTGGAGGCGGCACCGGTTCCAAAATGTATGCGCGGTACGCCTATTGCCCTTGTTTGTGCATCGTTTCTGGCAATTGCGTTTTTAGGCTTTCAGGGCCTTTTGTAAGGAGGAATAGTAATGAATATTTTAACCCCTGCGCTTTCTCTTGGCGCTCTGGCGCTTTTTCTGGGAGCGGTTTTGGCGGTAGCATCGCAAATATTTAAAGTTGAAACAGATGAAAGAATAGAAAAAATAACAAATCTTCTGCCGGGGGCTAACTGCGGCGGATGCTCTTATGCAGGCTGCGCACAGCTTGCAAAAGCTATAATCGATGAAGGAGTAAGCGTTACGCTTTGCCATAGTGTAAGCGCTGAATCTGCCGATGAAATAAACGGAATTTTAGGTAAAGAAAAAGAAAAGGTAGTGCCTAAAAAGGCGGTTGTGCTCTGCAGTAAAACCAAAGAGGGAACTGCCCTTAAATATAAATATTACGGCATAACCGATTGTTTTGCCGCCCAAAGAATTTCGGGTGGGCCAAACGGGTGTAAATATGGCTGTATCGGCTTTGGTAGTTGCGCCGCTTATTGCCCTCAAAATGCAATAAGCATAAAAGGCGGCCTGGCTAAAATAAACGAAAATTTGTGTACGGGCTGTGGCGGATGCGTAAAGCAGTGCCCTGCAAACGTATTGGAGCTTGTTCCAAGGGATACCAAAATTTATGTAAAATGTAAAAATGCCGATAAAGGGGCTGAAACCCGAAAAGTTTGCGAAAGCGGCTGTATAAGCTGCGGCATATGCGAAAAAAATTGCCCGAGTGGGGCAATAGGCCTTGATGGCGTTGCAAAAATTGATTATTCAAAATGTACAGAGTGCAGAATTTGCGCCGAAAAATGCCCTAAAAAAGTTATAAAGGCATAAAATCCACTTGACAGGCAGGCTTAAAAATATTAAAATTAAAGCTAGAAATTTACAGGAGAAAAAATATGGCTAAAAAACTTGATGCAATTTTATATGTCTGCCTTTATGTGGCAATTTACTTTTTTTCAAATTTTATTGCCGGCTCAATAGTACCAATTTTCGAAACCCTGCGCCTTGTAGTGGTTGGCGAAATAGGTTGGAAGGCATTTTTTGAAAGGCTTTCAATAGCCCTTGAAATAGGCTCAGGCGGCAATATTTTTGAAATTATTTCGGCAATGGCGCTTGCTCTTTTGCTGATATGGTTTGTACTTCTCATAAGAAGAAGGCGCTTTTTCGGAGCCATAAAAACAAAAGGGCTTTGCTTTAGAGAGGTTGCCTCGGCAATACTTATTGCCTTCGGCCTTCAGGCGGTAGCGGCGCTTGTTATGAAAATTCCATTTCCAACAGTTTTGTTCGATGCTTACAGCCAGAATTTAAACTACGGCTACAGCGGCGGTGTTGCTATTGGAATTTTAACAGTTGGCCTGCTTGTACCATTTTATGAAGAAATTTTGTTCAGAGGAATTATTTACGATGAACTCTCCCGCGGGGGTGGCTTCTGGTTTTCAAACTTTTTTCAAAGCCTTGTTTTCGGATTATTGCATTTTGATGTAATTCAGGGAATATACGCATTTTTCATAGGCTTTGCCCTTGGCGCAGTTATGAGAATGGGTAAATCAATTTATCTGAGCATTATTATACATATCCTTTTCAATGTGTCAAACCTTTTGTTTGCGCCATATATTTCGGCAGTGGCCGCAATGCCATATTTTCTGGTTTGCGGAGTGGTTGCACTGATACTTGGATATTTGCTTTTAATAAAGAAAAGATAAGGAATTCTCGCAGAGAATTCCTTTTTTGTTGCCAAAAGTATTTTTACTGCATATTATAAATTGTACCGATATAGGGGGTAATTTATGAAAAACAGTATTTTGGTAATTGGCGGAGATTCAAGGCTTTTTTATGCGGCTGAGGAGCTTATAAAAAATGGTTTTAATGTTAAGCGGTGTGCTGCGGAAGGTTGCGAGGGATATACACCCGAAAAGGTTAAAGAGGCAGGTGTTTTGCTTTTGCCTGTTCCCGTATCAAACGGAGAAAATATAAATGCGCCCTTTTGCAAAGAAGCAATTTCGCTATTACAGGTTGCTAAAGCGGCAGGAAAAGAAAAAATGATTTTAGGGGGAAAAATTCCAAAAGGAGTTTTTTCGGGCACAGTAATTGACTATGCCGAAAGAGAAGATTTTGCCGTTCTTAATGCAGTTCCAACTGCGGAAGGGGCCCTTGAAATTGCAATGCGGGAAACGGACATTACCGTTGCGGGAAGCCGTGTGCTTATTGTGGGTTTTGGAAGAATAGGTAAAATGCTTTGCAAAATGTTTTCGGGCGTTGGGGCGGCAGTTTGTGCCACCGCAAGAAAACCGCAGGACATTGCCCTTATTAAAGCCTTTGGCTACGAAAGCGCAAAAACGGCAGAAATTGGCAATATAATATCAGGTTTTGATATTATTATAAATACTGTTCCTCAAATGGTAATAAATAAGGAGTGCCTTGAAAAATCAAAAAAAGGAGCGCTTTTTATTGATACCGCTTCAAAACCCGGCGGAATTGATATGAATTTCGCAGAAAAGCTGGGAATAAAAGCTTTATGGGCTTTGTCGCTTCCGGGAAAGGTTGCCCCGAGGACATCGGGAAAAATTATATGTGACACAGTTTTGAATATTTTAAGTGAAACGGGAGTTTAAGTTATGGATTTATCCGATATCAGAGTAGGGTTTGCGCTGACCGGTTCATTTTGTACATTCAGCGCAGTTTTGCCCGAGATAAAAAATTTATGCGAAGCAGGGGCAAATGTAACTCCCATAATGAGCCATGCGGCATATACAACCGACACAAGGTTTGGCAAAGCCGCAGATTTCATAGCGGAAATAGAACAAATGACCGAGAAAAAGATAATATCAACCATAAAAGATGCCGAGCCTATCGGGCCTAAAAATCTTTTGGATATTCTGGTTATAGCGCCCTGTACAGGAAATACTTTGGGAAAAATAGCATCGGGAATTACCGACACAGCGCCTACCATGGCGGCAAAAGCACACCTGAGAAACGGAAAGCCGCTTTTAATTGCGGTTTCAACAAACGATGGCCTTGCCGCAAGCGCAAAAAATATTGGCATACTTTTAAACAGGAAAAATATATTTTTTGTGCCGTTTGGTCAGGACGATTACATTAAAAAACCAACCTCGCTGGTTGCAGATATGAGTGAAATTCTGCCTGCTTTAAAAATGGCACTTCACAGAAAACAGTTGCAACCGGTATTGCTCTAATAAAAAAACCGCTTATGGTTATCATAAGCGGTTAACTTTTATTTTTTCTTTTAAGGCGAATATCAGCTCTTAAAATTTTCTTTCTGATACGAAGGCTTTCGGGGGTAACTTCCAAAAGCTCATCGTCGCCAATAAAATCAATACACTGTTCAAGGCTCATAACTCTTGGTGGTGTAAGGCGGAGTGCTTCATCACTACCCGATGCACGCATATTTGTTGCCTGTTTTCTTTTACATACATTTACAACAATATCTTCAAGCCTTGCATTTTCTCCAACAACCATACCTTCATAAACCTTGTCGCCGGGTTTTATAAACATTACGCCTCTGTCCTGTGCGCCGAAAATTCCGTAAGACACGGCATCGCCTTCTTCAAAGGCTACAAGTGAACCGCGGGAGCGCATTGGGATTTCGCCTTTATATGGCTCGTAGCTATCGAACACGTGATTTAAAACGCATGTACCTCTGGTTTCCGTTAAAAGCTTATCACGGTAACCAACAAGGCCCCTTGCAGGAATTGTAAACTCAAGCCTTGTAAAGCCCCCTGCAATAGGAGACATATTTTTAAGCTCTGCTTTTCTTGAGCCTATGCCTTCCATAACTGCACCTGTATATTCATCGGGCACGTCAATTGTAAGGCGTTCAATAGGCTCGCAAACTACGCCATCGATTTCTTTTGTAATAACCTCAGGCTTTGAAACCTGAAATTCATAGCCTTCTCTTCTCATATTCTCAATAAGAACAGATAAGTGAAGCTCGCCACGGCCTGAAACTGTAAATGCTTCGGTGGAATCGGTATCCTGGACTTCGAGAGAAATGTTAGATAAAAGCTCTTTATAAAGCCTGTCACGAAGGTGGCGGCTTGTTACATAATCGCCCTCTTTACCTGCAAAAGGCGAATCGTTAACGCTGAATGTCATAGAAAGAACAGGACGGTCGATTTCAACAAATGGAAGCGCCTCGGGGCAGGCGGGAGAACAAATTGTTTCGCCAATATTTATCTCAGGAAGGCCCGAAAGAGCAATAATATCGCCTGCACTTGCATATTCGGTTACGGCTTTGCCTAAGTTTTCGTATGTGAAAAGCTTTGTTATTTTACCGTTTCCTAAATTTTCGTCGCCCTTGCAAACTGTTACAGGCATATTTACTTTTACGCTGCCGCGTTCAATCCTTCCGATAGCAATTCTGCCTGTGTATTCATCGTAGTCGATATTTGAAACAAGCATCTGAAATTCGCCCTCTTCATCGCCTTCAGGGCAGGGGATTGTTTCAACTATCATATCAAGAAGGGGTTTAAGGTCGCCCTCTCTGCAATCGGGATTAATAGAAGCATAGCCTTCTCTTGCCGAGGCATAAACCACGGGAGAGTCAAGCTGCTCTTCTGTTGCATCAAGGTCAATTAAAAGCTCCAAAACCTCGTCAATAACCTCATAAGGCCTTGCGTTGGGGCGGTCGATTTTGTTTACAACAACAATGGGCTTTAAGTTAAGGGCAAGGGCCTTTTTAAGAACAAATCGTGTTTGTGGCATACAGCCCTCGAAAGCATCAACCAAAAGCAGAATGCCGTCGGCCATTTTAAGGCTTCGCTCAACCTCGCCGCCAAAGTCGGCATGGCCGGGAGTATCAATAATATTTATCTTTGTATCGCCATACATAAGCGAAGTGTTTTTTGCAAGTATGGTAATACCTCTTTCTTTTTCAATATCGCCCGAGTCCATAACTCTTTCTTCAACCTGCTCGTTATCGCGGTAAATTCCGCTGTGGCGGAGCATAGCATCAACCAAAGTTGTTTTACCGTGGTCAACGTGGGCAACAATTGCAATATTTCTTATATTTTCTTTGTTCATAAGATTCCTCTTTTCATAAATTCAACAACTTATTTTACTCCTTATAATATAAAAAGTCAATAGTTTTACATTTTTTTATAAATAATTGAAAAAAATTGTTGACTTCCGCTAAAATGCGTGCTATAATATTTTAAGCCGCATGAATGTGGTTTTTTAATGTGCCCTGGCACAACCTTTATTCAGCGAGTCCTAATTTAATGGGAGGTGTATTCAGAATGTATGCTATTATTGAAACAGGTGGTAAACAGTACAAAGTTTCAGAGGGTGATGTAGTTTACATCGAAAAACTCGACGTTGAAGCTGATGCTGCTGTTACATTTGACCGTGTTTTGGCAGTAGGCGGCGAAGGAGACGTTAAAGTTGGTGCTCCTTACGTTGAAGGCGCAACTGTTGCTGCGAAAGTTGAGAAAAACGGTAAAGACAAAAAAATCATCGTTTTCAAGTACAAACCTAAAAAAGGTTACCGCAGAAAACAGGGTCATCGTCAGCCATACACAAAAGTTGTAATCGAAAAGATTAACGCGTAATTATGACGGAAATTGTATTTAAAAAAGAAAATGGAATAATTGTTTCGGGCAGAGTTTCGGGCCACAGCGGCTATGCAGAGGAAGGAAGCGACATTGTTTGCGCGGCCATATCTTCGGTGCTGTGGTGTATTTTAGGGGGACTTGAGGGCCTTTTGGGCAGTAAAATTAAAATTACTCAGGATGAGGCCGATGTTACCTTTAAAATAGAAAATCTTTCAGACGATGAAAGAGAAAAAGCAGAGCTTTTACTCTCGTCGATGGACAACTTTTTTGAAGAGCTTTGCGGGCAATATTCCCAGTTTATCTCAAAATCGGAGGTGTAAAACTATGTTTATGCTTAATATCCAGTTATTTGCACATAAAAAGGGTGTTGGTAGCACAAAGAACGGCCGTGACAGCGAAAGCAAACGTCTTGGTGTTAAAAAGAGCGACGGTCAGGCTGTTTTGGCAGGTAACATTCTTGTTAGACAGAGAGGAACCAAAATCCACCCCGGCGTAAATGTTGGCAAGGGTAGCGATGATACTTTGTTTGCGCTTGTTAGCGGTAAAGTTAAATACGAGCGCGTTGGCAAGGATAAAAAACAGGTTAGCGTATACGCTAGCTAACTTTCAATGAACTGATTGAGCTGTATGAAACGATTGATAAATCGTGATTACAGCTCTTTTGTTAATAGGGTGATGAAAAACGATGCAGAACGGACAAACTGAATCCGAAGGTGTATGTTATACTCCGAGAGGTGAAGTTTGTTCGTAGCATAAGGCAATATAAAAAAGAAATTCCCACAGGGATATTTCTTCATATTCTGATAGTTGTGTTGAGTTGCGAATTTAATATAATTTTATTTTAACTCTGCCTTATGCGTTCGGCGCTTTTTTCAGTGCCCTTTTTTAAACTGTTAAGGAGAAAACTATGTTTGTTGATGTTGCAGAAATATCTTTAATGGGCGGTAAAGGCGGAAATGGCCTTGTTTCTTTCCGCAGAGAGAAATATGTTCCTGCAGGCGGACCTGACGGGGGCGACGGTGGCAACGGCGGTAGCATTATTTTTAAGGTTGACACTTCTCTTACTACCCTTATGGATTTCAGATATAAAAAAACATATAAAGCCCCTTCGGGCGAAGACGGAAAGGCGCTTAACTGCAGCGGAAGAGCAGGGGAAAACCTTTATATTTTAGTGCCCGAGGGAACTGTTATAAAAGATAAGGAAACAGGCAAAATTTTAGCTGATATGACAGGCGAAGATGCAGAATTTGTTGCCGCGAAAGGTGGCAACGGCGGCTGGGGAAACCGTCATTTTGCAACGCCAACCCGTCAGGCACCTAAATTTGCAAAGCCGGGCCTTCCGGGGCAGGAAAGAGTTGTACTACTCGAGCTCAAGCTTTTGGCAGATGTAGGGCTTGTTGGTTTTCCAAATGTAGGAAAAAGCTCGCTTTTAGCAAGAGTAAGCCAGGCAAGGCCTAAAATTGCAAACTATCATTTTACAACCTTGCAGCCTAATTTGGGCGTTGTATCCCATCTTGACAAAGCCTTTGTAATGGCAGATATTCCCGGTATTATAGAGGGCGCATCAGAGGGCCTTGGCAGAGGGTTTGATTTTCTTCGCCATGTTGAAAGAACAAGGGTACTTTTGCACGTTGTTGATATTTCGTCTTCTGAGGGCAGAAATCCTATGGACGATTTTACAATTATAAACAGCGAAATGGAAACATTCAGCCCCGAGCTTCTTTTGCGCCAGCAGATTGTTGTTGGAAACAAGGCAGACATTGTGTTTGACGAAGAGGCAAAAGCAGAATTTATTGAATTTGTTGAAACTTCGGGATATCGTTATTTTGAAATAAGCGCCGCAACGGGACAGGGCGTAAATGAGCTTATGGACTATGTTGTAGAAGTTCTTGATAAAATTCCGCCCCTTCCTCTTTATCAGAGCGAAATTTCAATTGATGATGAGGAAAAGGTTGACTATACCGTTTATGATATCAAGGTAGAAAACGGCGTTTACGAAATTTACGGCCCGTTTGTAGACAGGCTTATTGCCGGCGTTAACTTTGGCGATGACGAATCGGTGAATTATTTTCACCGCTCAATTAAAAAACGCGGCATAATTGAAAAACTTGAGGAAATGGGTATTCAGGAAGGCGATACCGTTAAATTTGGCGACATTGAATTTGATTTCGTGTATTAAGGTGTTTGTATGAAAAAAATTGGTTTTCTTGGCGGAACGTTTAACCCCATACACAACGGACATATAGAAATTGCACGCATTGCGGCAAAAGCGGCAGGGCTTGAAGAAGTTATTTTAATGCCCGCAGGGCTTCCGCCGCATAAAGAGGGCAACTATGAAGAAAACGCCAATCATCGCCTTAATATGGTGCGCCTTGCGGCAGAAGGGGAAGAAGGAATTTCGGTTTCCGATTACGAAATGAAAAAAGAGGGAAAAAGCTATTCCTACCTCACCATGGAACACTTTAAAGAGGTTTATAAAGACTGCGAGCTTTACTTTATTTTGGGGGACGAGGCTTTTTGTCAGCTTCACACATGGAAAAATCCCGAAAGGCTTAAAGCGGCAGTGAAATTTATTGTTATAAACCGCGATGGACTTTCTCTTCCGGAAGATGTAATAAAAGTGAAAATACCGCCTATTGAAATTTCGTCAACTATGATTCGAAATCTTGTAAAAAATGGCGAAAAAGCAGAAAAATACTTAAACCCAAAGGTTTTAGAGTATATAAAGGAAAACGGCCTTTACAGATAAAATACATTTTAGGATGTGTAAAAATGACTGAACAGGAAATAATTGAAATACTTCGTACCCGTCTTAACGACCACCGCTTCCGCCACACTTTGGGCGTTATGGAAACGGCGGAAAAACTGGCTGAGGTTTATGGAGCAGACAAGAAAAAAGCCCGCCTTGCAGGGCTGCTTCATGACTGTGCAAAAAATATTCCTGCCGACGAGGCAATTGAGTATTGCCGCCAAAACAGGGTGTTTTTAAAGGATATTTGCGTTTACGAGCCAAGCCTTATCCACGCATATCTTGGTGCGCATCTGGCAAGGGTTGAATACGGCGTTGATGACGAAGAAATTATAACCGCCATATATTATCATACAACCGGCGAAGATGATATGGATTTGCTTACAAAAATTTTGTATGTTGCAGATACAATCGAGCCAAATCGCACACAGGCAGGCGTTGAACAACTCAGAGAGAGTGCTTATCAGGACCTTGATGCTACTCTTATAAGATGTATTGATTCAACTGTAAGGCATATTATAAATAAAGGCGGAATTTTAGACTGCGATACTATTGCGGCGAGAAACAGCCTTATAATCGAAAAAAAGAAAAACGAGAAAAAATAAAGAAATCCCCGAAACTCTCGTTTCGGGGATTTTTGTTATAGTAAAGCCGCTCCTATTGCCGTTGCAAATATTGCGTTTTCGGGGATTATAAAATTAAGGTTATGAAGTGCGCCAACTGCGGGCAATATTTCTTTTGCCTGTGGGAAAGAGGCAAGAGTTCCCGTTACAACAACATCTTTTATATCTGTATCAAGGCAGGCGAAAACTGCCAGCATACCTGCCGTTTGAAATACTGTGTTCATAAGGCCTTTTGCAAGGTCTTCTTTTGTTGCGGCGGCGCGAAGGCGGCCAAAGTTTGCCGCAGTTACATCGGCAGGAAGGGAAGGAATTTCGGCGTTTGAAATGTCGCCTATTGAAAGGTCAACATTATTAAGGTTTCCTTTTTCGGCAAGAGAAACAATAAAATCAATATCGGTAGTATCGAGCATTTTGGCTGAAAGGCCGAGTAGTGTTCCGCCGCCAACGCCGCTTCCGCCGATATGACGGATGTTGCCGTTTTGTGCACGGACAAAGGCAGTGCCTGTTCCCATACTCATAACCAGAATGTTATCTTTGCCTGAAAGCATTTTCCCGCCGCAGCCAATAGCCTCAAATTCTTTAACGCGGCAGGTTTTTATATCGTATATGTCGCCGCTTACGGCCTCGGCCCCAACGCCTGTAAGTACTATTTTTAAAACATCTTCAATTTTGAGATTATTTTTATAAAGTATGTGGCCTATTGCACCGTAAAGAGAGGTTTTCTGATCGCCTGCTTTTACCTGCAAAGTGTCAACAATATTTTTATTTTCTGTGAGGGCTACAATTTTTGTTGTTGAGCCGCCAATATCTACTCCGAGTATAACTTTCAAGTAAATCACCTCGCCACTATTGTAGCACATATTTTTTTCTGTGTCAAACGGCGTTTTTGGTTGACTTTTTAGGGGGCGTGTGGTACAATTTCTCTGTTGCAATATTTTAAAAGAAGGTGCAATTATGAAAACAAAAGTAATGCTTATTGTGGTTGGCGGCCTTTTAAGCGAGGCTTTAATGCGTTGCCAAAATCCTTATGTGAAAGAACTTTTACAAACCTCGGTGGCAAATGTTTGCTCGAAAACAGTTTTAAACCCGGAAACTCATTTTGCCCATACTGCGCTTTTATATAGCACACCGAAAAATTACGACTGGACAGTTAAAAAGGATAGGAGCCTTTTTAATGTAATTTCGGCGGCAGGGAACAGGTGTGCGGCAATATATACGGGCAATGTTTTTACCCCTACCGGCCACGACGGTGCTGTGGACAGGCACTTTTTTGATAAAGATACCGACGGAGCAGATGCCGCAGGTGATATTATAAAAGAAAGCGATTTTACTTTTATTTATTTTGGCGGGGCATACCGCGTAGCGCAAGAAAAAGGCTATATGAGCGAAGAATATTTAAAGGCTGTGCACGATATTTTTGGCTTTATTGAAAAAATAAGAAACGATTATCCGCTTCGCAAAATGATAATTTCCTCTGACCACGGCGGTCACGGCAAAATTTGTGAAACAGAGTTTGACAGTGATATTACAATTCCCATAATTTTAAACAGGATATGCGGCTGGAGTGACAAGTTTTTTGACGATGCAAATATAATTGATATTGCCCCGACGGTTGCCAAGATTTTCGGCATAGCGCCACATGGCGACTGGAAAGGAGAAGCTCTTATATGAACAAAAAACTTGTTGATAAAAAACACATATCGGCATTTGTAATGCTTTGTGGCCTTCTTTATGCGGTAAGTTATATTACAAGAATTAACTTTGCGGCAATCATTTCAGAAATTGTAAGAGTTGAAGGTATTACAAAAAGCGAGGCCTCCCTTGTTACTACTGCGCTTTTTATTGCTTACGGTTCGGGGCAACTTATTTTTGGCGTAATAGGAGATAAGGTAAATCCTGCAAAGCTTATTGCGGTGGGAATGGTGTGTACGGCAGTGCTGAATTTTCTTATGGGCTTTTTCTCAGGAAATATTCAGCTGATGTGTGCTATATGGTTTTTAAACGGATTTGCTCAGGCGATTATGTGGCCGTCGCTTGTGAAAATTACCTGCGATTACCTTTCAATGGAAGAGTATAAAAAAGCGTGTATTTCAATTGGGGTTTCGTGTAATGCGGCAACTGTTGGAATATACATTGTAGCGCCGATTTTGATTGAAATAATACATTACAAATTTATATTTTTAATATGTGGAGCAGTTGGCGTTTTAATGGCCATTTTCTGGACGATGAAAATTGGAACATTTAAAGAAAAATGTGTATATACAGAAGAGGAAAATATACCTGAAGAGAATGAAACTTTTGTAAAAACAGGAATAGGCGCAAAAATGGTTACAATTCTTGTTATAATAGGAATTGCAAGCCTTATTCACGGCATTTTAAAAGATGGTATTACAACGTGGACTCCATCGTTTGTTCAGGAAGTTTATTCGCTGCCATCGTCTTTTTCAATTCTTATAACGGTTTTAATTCCCATATTCAGTATTATTACTCATAAAGTAGGCGGATATATTCATAGGAAATTTATTAAAAACGAACTTTTGTGTGGCGGAGTGTTTTACGCTGTTGCGGCGATTAGCGCGTTTATTCTTACGGCAACATATAACGGAAACCCAATAATTTCTGTGTTTTTGGCGGCAATTATAACGGGGTGTATGCATGGGATTAATATAATGCTTATGTGTATGCTTCCCGGAAGGTTTGAAAAACAGGGAAAGGTTGCAACAATTTCAGGCACACTTAATTTTGTTGCGTATATCGGAAGCAGCATTTCTACATACCTGATTGCAAGTTTTGCTGAAATATATAACTGGCGCGCAACAATTTTGCTTTGGGCGATGTTTGCGGTTGTCGGTATGATTATCTGTGTAACAACAAGTAAATTTTTCAAAATAAAAGAGGATGCGTGAGCGTCCTTTTTCGTTTGTGTTTTTTTATTCTTTTACAGTACTTAATAAAAAAACACTGCCAAGTATTAAAACAATTCCTATAGCAGGCCATAAAGTTAACGTTTCTTTTAAAATTAAAACGCTGAAAATCGTTGCCGCCATAGGCTCTATAATTCCAAGGGCAGAGGCCGTTCCTGCAGGAATTTCTTTAAGGGAAAGGGTATAGAGAAAATAAGGCGTTATACCTGTGAAAATTCCTATGCCTACAATCAGCGGCACTGTCTGAACAGGATTTGCCGATGCTATGCTTAAAAGCTGAGCGGGATTTGAAACGCAGGTTGCCAGTACAAACATAACGGCAAAATTATAAAAAGTAACCGTTACAGGGTTTATCTTTCTGCGCATTGCAATTTTTGTAAAGATATTATATGCGCCATAAGAAATGCCCGATAAAAATCCAAGCAAAATGCCTGCCACGCTGAACTTAAGCCCGCCTATAATTCCCGAAACCAGGCAGCAGCCTATAAGCATAAGTACAATTGAAAGTGTTTTTACTGGCGTAAGCTTTTCGGAAAGGAATAAAACGGAGTATATAAGCACATAAATTGGCGCCGTATACATTAAAACAACCGCCGTTGAAACCGATGAGGCCTGCATTGCGGCATAGTAGCTTGAAGCCGCGCCAAACATTGAAACTCCGCTGAGTAGTACTATAAAAAGGTCGCCCGGTTTAATTTTCATAAGGGAGCGGTCTTTAATAAGTACAAAAACTAAAAGACACAAAAAAGATATTCCGCCACGCATTGCGCTCATATGGAGCGAGGAAAACTCGAAAGGGGCAAGCACATTTACAAAAAGCCCCGATGTGCCCCATAAAACCGATGCTAAAACTATAAAAACAAATGCTTTTTTCTTCATTTGTAAACTCCTTTCAAATAAACGATAACAATTATATGTCAAAAGAGGAAGAAAGTCAATAAAAAGCAAAGAAAAACGCCGATTTTTTTCAAAAAACAGTGGACAAGGGTAAAAAAATGTTGTATAATAAAGTGATAGATTATCTCGGATTGGGGGATTTATGTTTGGAAAGCAGAGAGTTTGCCACCTTTGCGGCAGGCATATTAGATGACAAAAAGGCCGAAAGAGTAGAAGTTATCGAAATTTCCGCCCTTACAACAATTGCAGATTTTTTTGTAATTTGCAGCGGCAACACAACTACACAGGTTAAAGCCCTTTGCGACAATGTTCTGGAAAAAGCGAAGGAGCAGAATATTGAGCCTTTAAGAATTGAAGGGTATGACAGCGGAGCCTGGATTTTAGTTGATTTTGGCAGCGTTGTAGTTCACGTATTTAAAACTGATATGAGAGACTTTTACAGCCTCGACCGCCTCTGGGGCGACGGGGAAAAAGTTTCCACTGATAAATAAATTGCATTTGCAGGATTGGAGAATTAAGATGGGTTACGATTTTCAGAATATAGAAAAGAAATGGCAAAAGTACTGGGACGACCACGATACTTTTAAAGCGGAAAACAGCTCCGAAAAGCCAAAATTTTACACTCTTGTAGAATTTCCGTATCCTTCGGGCAGTGGTATGCACGTAGGCCACATTAAAGCATACTCAGGCCTTGAAGTTGTTTCAAGAAAAAGAAGACTTGAAGGCTACAACGTTCTTTTCCCTATCGGGTTTGATGCTTACGGCCTTCCAACAGAGAACACAGCTATTAAAACAGGTGTTCATCCAAGACAGGTTACAGATAACAACATTGTAAAATTTACAAATCAGCTTAAAAGAGTTGGTTTCTCTTTCGACTGGTCACGCGTTGTTGACACTACCGATGAAGATTACTACAAATGGACACAGTGGATTTTCCTTAAAATGTTTGAAAAGGGCCTTGTTTTCCGTGACAAAACTTTGGTAAACTACTGCCCGAGCTGTAAGGTTGTTTTGTCAAACGAAGATTCACAGGGCGGCAAATGCGATATTTGCCATAGCGACATTGTTCAGAAAACAAAAGAGGTTTGGTATTTAAGAATTACCGAATATGCCGACAAGCTTTTGCAGGGCCTTGAAGATGTTGACTACCTTCCAAACATTAAACTTCAGCAGAGAAACTGGATTGGTAAAAGCGAAGGTGCTTTCGTAAACTTTGCTATTAAAGAAAACGATGAAAAACTTCAGGTTTACACAACACGCCCTGATACACTTTACGGCGTAACATTTATGGTTATTGCTCCTGAACATCCTATTATTGAAAAATATAAAGATTCAATCTCTAATATTGATGCACTTGAAGAATACAAAAAAGAATGTGCTAAAAAGAGCGAATTTGAACGTACTCAGCTTGTTAAAGACAAAACAGGCGTTAAAATTGATGGCCTTACAGCTATCAATCCTATTACTGAAAAAGAAATTCCGATTTACATATCAGACTACGTTATGATGGGCTATGGTACAGGCGCAATTATGGCCGTTCCTGCACACGACAGCCGTGACTATGATTTTGCTAAAAAATTCGGCATTGATATTATCGAAGTTATAAAAGGCGGCGACATTTCAAAAGAAGCCTATACAGGCGACGGCGAAATGGTAAACTCAGGCGCCCTTAACGGAATTAAAACCAAGCAGGAAGCAATAGCTAAAATGCTTGAAATGCTTGCAGAAAAGGGCTGTGGCGAAAAAGGCGTTCAGTACAAAATGAAAGACTGGGCCTTCAACCGCCAGAGATACTGGGGAGAGCCTATTCCGATTGTTCACTGTCCACATTGCGGAATGGTCCCGGTTCCTTATGAGGAACTTCCTTTAAGACTTCCGCCGGTTGACAATTTTGAACCCGGATCTGACGGCGAAAGCCCACTTGCAAAAATTGACAGCTTTGTAAATTGCACTTGTCCAAAATGCGGAGCGGCAGCTAAGAGAGAAACCGATACAATGCCTCAGTGGGCAGGATCATCATGGTATTTCCTCCGCTACTGCGACCCGAAAAATGATAGCGAATTTGCATCGAAAGAAGCGCTTCAGTACTGAATGCCGGTTGACTGGTATAACGGCGGTATGGAGCACGTTACCAGACATATGATTTACTCACGTTTCTGGCACAAGTTCCTTTATGACCTCGACCTTGTTCCATGCAGCGAGCCTTACGCAAAAAGAACTGCTCAGGGCCTTATTTTAGGACCTGACGGCGAAAAAATGAGTAAAAGTAAAGGTAATGTTGTTGACCCTAACGATGTTGTTGACGTTTACGGCGCCGATGTTTTGAGAGCCTATGTTCTTTTTATGGGCGACTATGAACAGGCAGCTCCATGGAGCGAAAGCAGCATGAAGGGCTGTAAGAGATTTTTAGACAGAGTTTGGGATTTGCAGGAAAAACTTATCGATGGCGACACATACCGCGATGAAATGGTAACCTTTATGCACAAAACAATTAAAAAGGTTACGGGCGATATTGAAAGCATGAAGTTTAATACTGCTTTGGCGGCACTTATGACACTTCTTAACAAAATTTACGAAGTTGGCAGCATTAACCGTGCAGAATATAAGAGTCTTCTTGTACTTCTTTATCCTTTTGCTCCTCACATTACTGAAGAAATTTACGAAAAGATTTACGGCGAAGTTTTGTCAGAGGGTGGCTGGGTTTCATATGACGAGAGCAAAACTCAGGACGAAACTGTTGAAATTGTAATTCAGATAAATGGCAAAATCAAAGGTAAACTCAATGTTCCTGCAAACCTTGACCGCGACGGCCTTCAGGCATTTGTAATGGAAAGCGAAGAAGGCAAAGGCGCAATCGCAGGCAAAGAAGTTGTAAAAATTATTGCAGTTCCCGGAAAACTTGTAAACATTGTTGTAAAAGGCTGATAAAAGGAAGGAGAGCGTGTTATGATTAAAAGTATGACAGGCTACGGCATAGCAGATGACGTAATACTTTCCAAAAGATTTACAGTAGAGCTTAAAAGCGTAAATCACCGTTACAGCGACATAAATGTTAAAGTGCCGAGAAATTATGCCTTTCTTGAAGAAATTATAAAAAAATGTGTTGCAGGCTATATTACAAGAGGTAAATGCGATGTTTACCTTTCGGTTGAGGCTATTGAAGGCGTTGAGGGCAAAGTAAATGTAAACAGCGTTATGGCGAAAAGCTATTTTGATGCTTTAGTTGAGCTTAAAGAGCTTCTTTCTCTTAAAGACGAAATAAGGCTTGACAACATTACAAGATTTCAGGATGTTTTCACGGTTGTTAAGGTTGAAGAAGATAACGAAGAAATAGCCGAAGCTGTTAAAAATATAGCTGCGGCGGCATGCGAAAACTTTAACAAAATGCGTTCTATTGAAGGGGAAAAGCTTTACGAGGACCTCTCGGGCGGGCTTTCAGCCCTTTCGGGACACGTTGAAGACATTTCTGCGAGAAGCCCTGAAATTGTTAAAGAATATGCAAAAAGACTTCGCGACAAAATGGAAGATATTCTTGGAAGTCATCCCGTTGACGAAGGCAGGCTTTTAAACGAGGTTGCTGTTTTTGCCGACAAGGTTGATATAAACGAAGAAATTGTAAGAATGAAAAGCCATATTACACAGATGACTGAGCTTATTAAAAGCGACATACCTGTTGGTAAAAAGCTTGACTTTGTTATTCAGGAAATGAACCGCGAGGCAAATACTATGGGCTCTAAATCAAACGATCTTGATGCCCTTAAAACGGTTATCGAAATCAAGTCGTGTATTGAAAAATTAAGAGAACAGATACAAAATGTAGAATAAAGGTGCAAATAAATGAAACTTATTAACATAGGCTACGGAAGTATGATTTCTATTGAAAGGCTTGTAGCAGTTGTAAGCCCTGATTCAGCTCCTATAAAAAGAATGATTGTGGAAGCAAGAGAAGCAGGTAGGCTTATAGATGCTACCTACGGCAGAAAAACAAGGGCGGTTTTAATTTGTGACAGCGACCACGTTATTCTTTCTGCACTGCAGAGCGAAACCGTTGCCGCAAGGCTTGACCCTAAATATACCCAGCCTGCAGCTGTGCCGGAGGAGGATGAGGATGAGTAAAAAAGGAGTTTTACTTATTGTTTCAGGTCCTTCTGGAGTTGGCAAGGGAACGGTTATGAAAAAGCTTTTCGAAGAAAGAAAAGATATAAGAATGTCGATTTCGGCAACTACAAGAGGGCCGAGAATGGGCGAGGTTGACGGCGTTCACTACCATTTTATTTCAAACGATGCCTTTTTAAAGCTTAAGGCCGAAGATGCTTTTCTGGAAAATGCCGAATTTTGCGACAACCGTTACGGAACACTGAAAAGTGAGGTTTTTCCCTATCTTGAAAAGGGGATAAGCGTTATACTTGAAATTGAAGTTGATGGCGCAATGCAGATAAAAGAAAAATATGGCAACGAGGCAGTTTTTATGTATGTTGCACCGCCTTCCCTTTCAGAGCTTGAAAGAAGGCTTCGCGAAAGAGCAACCGAGCCTGAAGATGTTATAAACAAAAGGCTTCAGAAGGCAAGATGGGAAATTACGAACATAAATGAATACGATTACATAATTGTAAATGATGTTGTTGATACAGCGGCAGACGAAATTTCCCGCGTTATCGATAGCGAAAAGCTTAAAGTAAAAAGATGCAGTGAAACTATAAAAAGTATATTAAATTAGGAGGATAAATTTATGATTATAGAGCCAAATTTAACCGATTTAATGAAAAATAAGGAACTTGACAGCAGATACACTTTGGTTGTTGCAGCTGCAAAGCGCGCAAGAGAAATTGCAACTGAGGACCCAAGCGTTGAAAAAGCAGTTAAAATAGCTGTTAAAGAAATTGCCGATGGCAAAGTTCATGTTATCGCAGCTTCAAATGCTGACGACAGCACAGAGGCAAGCTATGAAGAACTTGCAAATATTTTAGGTGCAAGTGCCGAAGAGTAATTAAAAGGGCACAATACTGCTTAAATGTCGGTATTGTGCTTTTTTGTTTTCAGGTGATGGTATGATAGTTAAGGTATGTGTAGATACGAAAACCTCTGCGGTTGACAAAATATTTGAATATAGCACTCCGCCTTATCTCGAAGAAGAGGTAAAGGCGGGGGTAAGGTGCAGCGTGCCTTTCGGAAACGGTAACAAAAGGCGCGTTGGGTTTGTGTTGTCTGTTTCAAATGATACTGAGCACGAGCGAAAACTTAAAAGCATAATTGAAGTGCTTGACGAAAAGCCCCTTTTGTCAAGACAGCGCCTTATAGAGGCTTTCAGAATTAAAAACAGATATTTTTGTTCGTTTATGGAAGCTATAAGGCTTTTTCTGCCTGTTGGCGCAAAAACCGATATTGATGAGATTTACTATGTTATAAACACACCTGAAAATTTTGACGATGAAACCGAGGAGAAGCTATTTTATGAAATAGCCGATTTAAAAAGAGCAAAATACGAGCGCCTTCGTGAAAAGTTTGGGGGCAATATAAGAAAATATTTAAAAAGCCTTGAAAACAAAGGCGCTATAGAAAAAGAATTTGGCTGGAAGGATAAAACAGAAAGCAAATATATAACCGTTTATTCTCTGGCTGACAAGAATATTGATATTTCCGAAGTTCCCAAAAAAGCGGCGGCCCAAAGAAGGGTTTTAAAGGTTTTAAGCGAGGTTAAGTTTTTAACCCTGCCCGACCTTTTAATGTTTGCATCCTGCTCGGCAGGGGCGGTTTCGGCTCTTTTAAAAAAGGGGACAGTTAAAAAAGAAGAAATAGAAAAAAAGAGAACTCCATACGAAAACAATCGCAAAATGAGCGATGCTGTGAAGCTTACGCCCCTTCAGCAAAGCGTTGCTGACAAGATAAATTCGGGCGATGATGCCACATATCTCCTTCGTGGCGTTACGGGAAGCGGCAAAACACAGGTTTATATAAACATAATTGAAAACGTACTAAAAAGCGGAAAAAGCGCAATGGTTTTAGTGCCCGAAATTTCCCTTACCCATCAGCTGGTAAACCGATTTATCGAGGTTTTTGGCGAAAGAGTTGCTCTTCTTCACAGCAAGCTTTCTGATGGAGAGCGATATGACGAATGGATGAGAATTGCCTCATCTCCTGCTTCGGTTATAATAGGAGCACGTTCGGCTGTTTTTGCGCCAAGCGATAATCTGGGAGTTATTATAATAGATGAAGAACACGAGGATACTTATAAATCTGAAAGTGGCGTTCGTTATGATGCACGTGAGGTTGCCATTTTAAGGGCAAAAAGCAGTGGTGCAAAGGTTTTGCTGGCATCGGCAACGCCAAGGGTTGAGGATTATTATAAAGCGAAAGAAGGAGTTTACACCCTTCTTGAAATGGACGAAAGGTACGGCGGTGCAAAGCTGCCCGAAACCATAATTGCAGATATGCGCGGAGAACTTCGAGAAGGAAACCGTTCGCCGTTTTCACGCATTTTGCAGGAAGAAATAAGAAAAAATTTATCAAACGATGAGCAAAGCATTTTATTCTTAAACAGAAGAGGCCATTCAACCTTTGTTTCCTGCCGCACCTGTGGCGAGGCAATAAAATGCCCCAACTGCTCAATTTCGCTTACTTATCACAGCTACGGCGAGTTTTTAATGTGTCACTATTGCGGCCACAGGGAAAGCGTGCCTGGCACTTGTCCCCAGTGCGAAAGCGAAAAAATAAAGGGCTTTGGTACGGGAACACAAAAAATAGAAGAAAAAATTGAAGAAGAATTTAAGGGTGCTTCAGTTCTCAGAATGGATGTTGACACCACGGGCGGCAAAAATTCTCACGAAAAAATCCTTGACAGCTTCCAAAACGACGGGGTTGATATTTTGCTTGGAACGCAGATGGTTGCCAAAGGCCTCGATTTTGAAAATGTTACTCTTGTAGGTGTTTTGGCAGCTGACCAAATTCTTAATATGGGCGACTATCGTGCCGCAGAAAAAACCTTTGATTTAATTGTTCAGGTATGCGGCAGAAGCGGAAGAGGAGAAAAAAAGGGCAGAAGCATAATTCAAACATATATGCCCGAAAACTCAACTATTAAATATGCCGCAAAACACGATTACAAAAGCTTTTACGAAGAGGAAATTAAAATGCGTAAAATTCTTTGTTATCCGCCATTTTGCGACATAATAAATATAACCCTTTTCGGCGGCGATGAGGAAGAAGTTAAGAAAAGGGCAATGAATTTATATAAAAAAACAGAAAAAGCACTTTCTGGTATGAACATAACCTTTTATCCGCCTGCGCCTTGCCTTATCGACAAAATAAACAACAAATACCGCTGGCATTTCTGGTTTAAATGCAGATATGATGGTGCTGTTTCTGAGAAAATGCAAGCTGTTTTCGAAAAAGAAAATATGGCACAGATAATATGCGATATTAACCCGAATTTTATTTAGAAACTTTGACATATACGTAGTATATATGATACAATAAGCATTTAAGAAAGAAGGAAAAAATATGTCTAACATCTGGCACGATATTTCGCCAAAAAGAATAAACGCAGAAGACTTCATATGTGTAATTGAAATTTCAAAGGGAAGCAAGAAAAAATATGAACTTGACAAGGAAACGGGTTATCTTATGCTTGACAGAATACTCCATACATCAACCCACTATCCTGCAAATTACGGATTCATTCCCCGTACTTACGGCGATGACTATGACCCGCTTGATGTTTTGCTTTTGTGCTCGGAACAGATTGAACCGATGACACTTGTGAGAGCGTACCCTATCGGTGTTATCTCTATGATAGACAATGGCAGAAACGATGAAAAGATTATTGCTATTCCTTTCAATGATCCGAATAATAATGTATATAATGATATTGCGGAACTTCCGCAACACATTTTTGACGAAATGAAACACTTTTTTACTGTTTATAAAAATCTTGAAAACAAAGATACGGCTGTTGACGAAGTAAGCGGCAGACAAACGGCAATTAAAATAATAGAACAGGGCATTGACAGTTACATAGAAAAATTTTGTAAATAAAGGAGTAAAAATATGTCACTTAGAAATATAAGAGTATTGGGAGACGATATTCTCCGCAAAAAATCAAGAAAAGTTGAAGTAATTGATGACAGAATTATAACCCTTTTGGACGATATGGAAGAAACCATGCGCTCACGCGATGGCGTTGGCCTTGCGGCGCCTCAGGTTGGTGTGCTTCGCAGAGTTGTAATAGTTGACGTAGGCGAAGGGCTTTTTGAATTTATAAATCCTGAAATAATTGAGCAAAGCGGCGCTAATACTATGGTTGAGGGTTGCCTTAGTGTACCTGACAATATAGGCGATGTTACAAGGCCTACAAAGGTTGTAGTTCGTGCTTTTAACCGCAAGGGCGAAGAATTTGAGCTTGAAGCACACGATTATTTTGCAAAGGCTATCTGCCACGAAATTGACCATCTTGACGGAATTATATTCGTTGACAAAGCGCAGAATATAAGAAGCAAATATGCCGAAGAATAAGGAGCAGAAAATGAGAATATTATTTATGGGAACGCCCGATTTTGCGGCAGAAAGCTTAAAAGCACTTATAAATGACGGCAGAGAGGTTGCGGCGGTAATTTCGCAGCCGAACAAACCAAAAAACCGCGGAATGAGAGTGGCCTTAACGCCTGTTGCGGCTGTGGCTGAAGAAGCTGGAATACACGTATATCAGCCTGAAACACTTAAAGGCGGTGCAATAGAAGAGCTTTTAAAAGAAGTAAATCCCGATATTATCGTGGTAGTTGCATATGGTAAATTGCTTCCTGAATATGTTTTAAATTATCCAAAATATGGTTGCATTAATATTCACGGCTCGCTTTTGCCTAAATATCGTGGTGCGGCGCCAATTCAGTACACCATTTTAAATGGCGAGGCAGAAGGCGGCGTTACCTCTATGTATATGGCAAAGGGTATGGATACGGGCGATATGATACTGAAAAAGAGTACGCCCATAACAGAAAGCGATACTGCAGGAGTACTTCACGATAGGCTGGCAATTATCGGAGCCGAGCTTTTGCTTGAAACACTTGATGCCATAAAAGAAGGAACTGCTCCAAGGCAGGCACAAAATGACAGTGAGGCAACTTATGCCTCACAGCTTACAAAGGAAATGGGTAATATTGACTGGAATAAGAGTGCCGATGAGGTTATAAACCTTATAAGAGGGCTTGACCCGTGGCCAAGCGCATATTCTTTTGCTGATGGAAAAAGATTTAAAATTTTCACTTCGAAAAAAGAAGACAGAAGCGGCGAGGCAGGCAAAGTACTTGAAGTTGGCAACGGTGTTTTGGTTGCCTGTGGTGAAGGCAGTATAAGAATTTTTGAAATTCAGCCCGAGAACAAAAAAAGAATGAAAGTTGAAGACTTTTTGAGAGGAAACCCGACATTTTTTGAGGTTTCAAAACTTGGATAGGAGAAATTTATGTATTTTTCAAGCTATGATATTTTACTTTTACCTGCACTTATTTTAAGCCTTTGGGCACAGTGGGCGGTAAATTCGGCTTTTAAAAAATATTCGCAAATACCAAATGGCCGCGGTCTTACAGGGGCAGAGGCGGCAAGAAGAATTTTAAACAGTGCCGGAGTTAGCATAACCTCCATAAATCATATTGGCGGAAACCTTACTGACCATTACGACCCCCGAAATAATACTCTTAATTTATCTGACGGGGTTTACGGCAGCGGAAGTATTGCGGCGGTTGGAATTGCGGCTCACGAAGCGGGCCACGCAATTCAGCACGGCGTAGGATATGCCGCGATTAAGCTTCGCAATATGATTTTGCCGGTGGCACAGATTTCGTCATCTGCGGCAATGCCACTTTTTATGCTGGGGCTTTTATTTTCAATGGGCGCTCTGGTAGATATTGGTATTTTACTTTTTGCAGGAGCGGTTTTGTTTCAGGTTATAACCTTGCCTGTGGAATTTAACGCAAGCCACAGGGCAATTCGCGCCATAGAAAACGGCGACCTTTTATCAAAAGAAGAAATAAGAGGTGCCAAAAAAGTTTTAAGAGCGGCGGCTATGACATATGTTGCATCGGCGGCAATGGCGGCCCTTCAGCTTTTAAGGCTTTTGGCAATTTCCGGAAGAAGGAGAGATTAAGGTGCAAAACGCCAGAGCGGTAGCATTTGGTATATTGAAAAATATTTTTGAAAACAAGGCGTATTCCTCCGCAGCAATCGACCGCCATTTAAAAGAAAGCGGGCTTGATAGCCGTGACAGAGCCTTTGTTACAAATATTGTTTACGGTACCTTAACCCATCTTAAATATCTTGATTATCAGATAGCGGCTTATTCTAAAACAGGGCTTAAAAAGCTGTCGCTCAATGTTTTAATTATTTTAAGAATATCTGTTTACCAGATAAAATTTATGGACAAAGTTCCTGAAAGTGCGGCAGTAAATGAAGGGGTTAAGCTGGCAAAAAAACAGGCTTATAAAAGTGCCGGCTTTGTAAATGCTATTTTGCGTTCATATTTAAGAGAGGGCGAAAAATTGCCACCGGAGAAGAAGGTTACGGAGCATCTGGCAGTTAAGTATTCTTTTCCTGAATACATGGTTTCAATGTGGAGAGGGCAGTTTGGAGAGGAAAAATGTGAAAGCCTTTTAGAGGCTTTAAATCAGCCGCCGGCCCTTTCAGTAAGAGTAAACTTAACCAAAACAACTGTTGATGATTTTATAAAAAATGCAGGCGGCAAGGCAGGTGAGGTACCAAGCTGTGTTATTCTGCCGCCAATGGGTGCAGTTTCTGAAATATACGGGTTTGAAGAAGGCCTTTTTATGGTTCAGGATACGGCGGCACAGAGAGTTGCCTATACAATGGAGCCGAAAAAAGGCCACAGAGTTTTAGATATGTGTGCGGCACCTGGCGGAAAAACAACACATATTGCCGAAATGGTTGGCGAAGAGGGCGAAGTTGTTGCCTGGGACAAATATGAGCACAAAATTGAGCTTATAAATGAAAACGCAAAAAGGCTTGGCCTTGAGAACATAAAAGCATATGTTCACGATGGCAAGGATAAAGACGAAAGCCTTTTTGAAAAATTTGATGCAGTACTGCTTGATGCACCATGTTCGGGTCTTGGAATAATTAAGAAAAAGCCCGAAATTAAATGGGAGCGAAAAAAAGAAGATATAGCGGAAATTATAAAAGAGCAGAAAGAGCTTATTGACACTGCGGCTTTTTATGTTAAAGCGGGTGGAACTCTTTTATACAGCACCTGCACATTAAACAAAGAAGAAAACGAAGAAGTAGTTGAAGATTTTTTAGAAAAACACACAGATTTTTCCCTTTGCGGAGATATGGCAAACATTTTTCCATCCCGCGGGGAAGACGGATTTTTTATTGCAAAGCTTGAGAGGAAGAAATAAGTGAATATATTCGATTTTACAATTGAAGATTTGCAAAGCTATTTCAAAGAAAAAGGCGAGAAGGCATTCAGGGCAAAACAGGTTTTTCGCCACATTTACGAGGGGATTCCTTTTTGCGATATGACCGATATTTCGAAAAAAATGAGGGAAGAGCTGGGGCGTGATTTTGATACATATCTTCCCGAAATTGTGAGAAAGCTTGTATCAAAAATTGACGGAACTGTTAAATATCTTTTCAAAATGGCCGACGGCGAGGTTGTTGAAGGTGTTGTTATGAGCTACAAACACGGGCTTTCCATGTGTATTTCAACTCAGGTTGGCTGCGCTATGGGATGCACATTTTGCGCTTCAACCTTAAAAGGGAAAAAGAGAAATCTATCTCCTTCTGAAATGGTGGGACAAATATTGGCGGCCAGGAAGGATTTGGGGCAAAGAATATCGAATATTGTACTGATGGGTAGCGGCGAGCCTTTTGATAATTATGATAATGTTATAAAATTTTTAAAAATCGCTACAAACGAAGATGCGCTCTGCATTGGTGCAAGGCACATAACAATTTCAACCTGTGGTCTGGTTGACGGAATTTACGCACTGGCAGATGAAGGAATGCAGGTTAACTTGTCAATTTCCCTTCACGCATCAAACGATGAAACAAGAAAAAGCATAATGCCCGTGGCTAAAAAATATGATATAAAAACGCTTCTTAAAGCCTGCAGGGATTATTTTGATAAAACAAAAAGAAGAGTTACTTACGAATATGCTTTAATTGACGGCGTAAACGACAGCGAAGATATTGCAAGAGAGCTTGCCAATCTTTTAAAAAGCGGGCAGGAGCATGTGAATTTAATTCCCGTAAACGCCGTGGCTGAGCGAAACACAAAACGAAGCCGCAATGTTGAAAATTTTAAAAACACTTTGGTAAGATGCGGCATAAATGCAACTGTTCGAAGAGAAATGGGCGCGGATATTTCTGCTGCCTGCGGACAGCTTAGAAACGAATATATATCTGAATAATTTTGCAGAAAGGGGGATGACGATTGATAGAATTTTCTGCAATGACGGACAAAGGCCTGGTTAGAAAAACAAATCAGGACTACTGCTTGGCAAGCAACAAGCCTGTTCCGCTTTTTGTACTGTGCGACGGTATGGGCGGACACAGCGCAGGCGATATTGCCAGCAAAAGTGCCGTTCAAAGTATAAAAAAATATGTGTCGGTTCATTATAGCTTTGATACCGACGAGAAAAAAGCAAAAGAGCTTCTTTGCGGAGCAGTTGAATATGCAAACAAAATTGTTTATTCAAGGGCAAAAAAAATTCCTGAATATGGCGATATGGGTACAACATGCGACATTTGCTTTGTTGATTTTGATATGCTTTATGTGGCTCATGTTGGCGACAGCAGAGTTTATCTTTACAGAGATGGCTGCCTTACACAGATAACAACCGATCATACCCTTATGGAGGAGCTTCTTAAAAAAGGCTCCATTACAAAAGAAGAAATTGAAAATCATCCCGGAAAGCATATGATAACAAGAGCGGTTGGAACAGAAGAAGAAATTGAAGTTGATTTTTATGCTACCGGCCTTCAGGATGGAGATGTGATTTTAATGTGCAGCGACGGGCTTACAAATATTTTATCGGACAACGCCATTAAAAAGGTTTTGCTTCCCGGAGGAGATATAAATGCGGTTGCAAATCAGTTTATAAGAAAAGCAAATGAAGGCGGCGGAGTTGACAACACCACCGTAATTATACTTAAATATACGAAAAACGAGGAGGAAGAGAAATGAGCACAGGTATTGTTGGAAACCGATATGAGCTACTTGAAAAAATAGGCTCCGGCGGAATGGCAATTGTTTATAAGGCTCGTTGCAGGCTGCTTAACAGATTTGTTGCAATTAAAATGCTTAGGGCAGAATTTAACGAGGACGCCGAGTTTTTAAAAAGATTTGAAACCGAGGCACAGGCGGCTGCAAGCCTTTCTCATCCCAATATAGTTTCTGTTTATGATGTTGGAATTCATAATAAGCTTCATTACATAGTAATGGAATATGTTGAAGGCACAACTCTTAAAGAATATCTTTTAAATAACGGGCCTTTGCCTATTGAAAAAATTGTTGATTTTTCAGGGCAGATTTCGTCGGCTCTTGAACACGCTCATGCTAAAAAGATAATTCATCACGATATTAAGCCTCACAATATAATTATAACCGAGCAGGGACTTTTAAAAGTTACCGATTTCGGCCTTGCAAGGGCTGTTTCTGCATCTACAACTATTGCGGCGGCAGGGGCAATTGGCTCGGTTCATTATGCTTCGCCCGAGCAGGCAAGAGGCGGCTTTACCGATGAAAAAAGCGATATTTATTCCCTTGGTGTAACAATGTATGAAATGACAACGGGCAGAGTTCCTTTTGACGGGGAAACTCCTGTTTCGGTTGCAATAAAACATTTGCAGAAAGACCCAACACCTCCATCGGCAATTGTGCCCGATGTTCCTGCATCCCTTGAAAATATCATTTTGAAAGCAATGGAAAAAGAGCCATTGAAACGTTACCAGAGCGCAATAGAAGTAACTGCGGCGCTGAGAGGCGTATTTGACATTAGTGCGGTTGCGGCAAAAAGTATTGCAGAACAAGAAGATAACGAAAGCACAAGAAGAATGCCCAGCGCTGACGAGATTTCTAAAGAAGAAAAAAGGCTTTCTGAAGAAAAAAGCGAAAATGCTGAGGTGGCCGAAGAAGTAAGAGTTGTAAAACGGGAAAAAAATCTTAAAGAAGAAAGCCCGAAACGAAAAAAAGAAGATACGGTGGCAATAGTTGCGGCAATTGCAACAACTGTTGTTATAGTGGCTGTTTTGGCGGCAATTATGGTAAATATTCTTGGCGGTGCCATGGCGGGCGGAAAAATAGAGGCTCCCGATTTTGTTGGAATGACTATTGAAGAAGCTGAAAAAATTGCTGAAGAAAACTCTGTTAAAGTAAGCGTTAAAGAATATGAATACAACGAAGAAGTTGACGAGGATAAAATTATATCACAGTCGCCCGAAAGCGGAAGTGAAATAAAGAAAAATTCTGAAATTTTGGTTATTGTAAGCCGTGGCGGAGAGTATATAGTTCTTGGTGACTACAAAAACGATACCGTTGAAGATACAAAAAGCTCACTTAAAAAACTTAAAATTGACTACGAAGTTTTAGAGGTTTTTGACGATGAGGTTGAAGAAGGCAAAGTTGTTAAAACTGAGCCAAAGGCAAAATCGAAAGTTTCAGAAGGAAGCAGCGTTACAATTTATGTAAGCAAAGGCCCTGAAAAAGAGGAAACCGTTGCGCCTGACCTTATTGGAACAACTGTTGAAAATGCGAAAATTCTTCTTGCAAACAGAGGACTTGAGCTTGGCGCTGTTACTGAAATTGAAAGCAGTAAGCCAAAGGGAACTGTTGTTCAGCAGTCGCCTGTTGCAGGAAATACTGTTGAAGAAGGCAAAAAGGTTAATCTTGTTATAAGCAGCGGGCCAAAGAGTACGCCTGAGCCTTCACATACTCCTGAGCCAACACCTTCATCGGCACCTGAAACCAGCGAGCCGGTAGCAGACGAACAGTAAGCCGGAGGAAATATGAAAGGCAGAATAGTTAAAGGAATAGGCGGATTTTACTATGTTCGCGGCGAAGATGGTAAAATGTACGAAACAAGAGCCTGTGGAAGATTCAGAAAAGAAAAAATAGTTCCGCTTGTAGGGGATATGGTTTCTCTTGACGAAAGCCTGGGCTTTGTAAACGAAATTGATGAGCGCAGCTGCAGTTTTATAAGGCCGCCGGTTGCAAATATATCGCAGATGATTGTGGTGCTTTGTACCACTTCCCCGAAGGTTGATTTGAAAATAGTTGATGCAATGCTTATGTACATTGAAGAAAAAGGGATAAAGTGTGCTGTTTGCATAAATAAAAGCGACCTTGACAGCGAGGAAAACATAGAAAAAGTTAAAAAGATTTATGAAAGCGCAGGTTATAAAGTTTTGGTAACAAGCGCAGAAAAAGGCGAAGGCGCTGAAGAACTTTGTATGGTTTTAAAAGACAACATTACCGCTTTTGCAGGGAATTCGGGCGTTGGAAAAAGTAGCCTTTTAAATCTTATTGACAAAGAATACGAGCTTGAAACGGGAAATATAAGCGAAAAAATTCAGCGAGGTAAGCACACCACAAGGCACACCGAGCTTATGCCGCTTAAAATAGGGGGATATGTTCTTGATACCCCCGGCTTTGGCAAAATTGATTTGCCGAAGATTGAGGCCAAATATCTGCAGGATTATTTTAAAGAATTTGAGCCTTATAAAAACGAATGCCGTTTTCAGGGCTGTTCTCACACAAAAGAGCGCGACTGCGCCGTGAAAACTGCTCTTGAAGATGGAAAAATAAGCAAATCCCGTTATGAAAGCTATCTTGAATTTTACGAAAAACTTAAAGACAACAAACCTTGGAATATGTAAAGGAGATAATTATGGCACTGGTATCACCATCGATTTTAGCCGCTGATTTCGGCGATTTGAGAAATCAGATAAAAATAGTTGAAGACGGAAAATGTGATATGCTTCACATTGATATTATGGACGGGCATTTTGTTCCTAATTTATCATTCGGGCCTGGTATTGTAAAAACACTTCGTGAAAGCTCAAAGCTTTTCTTCGATGTGCACCTTATGATTGAAAACCCCGAAAAATATATCGACGCTTTTGTTGATGCAGGGGCCGACCTTATAACCGTTCACTACGAGGCAACACCTCACATTCATCGTCTTATTCAGTATATTAAAAGCTGTGGCAAAAAAGCCGGCGTTGCAATAAATCCGGGAACACCAGCCTGCGTTTTTGAAGAAATTGCAGATATGATTGACCTTGCCCTTGTTATGACTGTAAACCCGGGCTTTACTGCACAGAAATTTATCCCGGGCGTTTTGCCTAAAATTGAAAAGGTTTCAAAAATGCTTCCCGAGGGTACATATTTAGAGGTTGACGGCGGAATTGGCATTGGAAATGCTGCCGATGTTATTAAGGCAGGAGCAAATGTTTTGGTTGCGGGCGCATCTGTTTTTTATGCAGACGATCCTGCGGCGGCAATAGATGCTCTTCACAAGGTGAAAATATGAAAACATTGATTTTTACAGGCGGTAGTTTTTTGCCGCCTGTTAAGTTTAGCTATGAAGAATTTGATATGATAATCTGTGCCGACAAAGGCATTGAAAACGCAAAAAAAGCCGGAATTAAGCCTACAATTTGCGTAGGCGATTTTGACAGCACCAAGGCAGAAGGGGCAGAAATAGTTCGTTTCCCCGCAGAAAAAGATGTTACCGATACTGAAATTGCAGTTGACTTTGCCATTGAAAGGGGCGCCAAAGAAATTTTAATACTTGGCGGCACAGGCGGCAGAGCCGACCATACCTTTGCAAATTTTCTGCTTCTGGCAAGATACAGGGAAAAGGGCGTTGATATAAAACTTTTCGATGGGCAGAATATGTGTTTTACTATAAACGAAAGTACGGCGGTTAAAAAAGGCGATTTTAAATATTTATCTCTCTTTGCACTTTTTGAAAACTGCGAGGGGCTTACATTAAAGGGGACAAAATATACCCTTGAAAACTATTGCCTTGAGCCTGCATCTTCTCTTGGGGTTAGCAACGAAATTGTAAACGATAAGGCTGAAATTGAATTTAAAAAAGGAAAGCTTTTAATAATTTTGTCGAAGGATAAAAATTTACTTGATAAATAAATGTTTAGCTATTGACTTTTTTTATAGAAACTGTATAATGTAACTGAAATTTATACTTTCGGAGGCAAAAATGAAAAACAACATAAAAATTCCTGTGGCAATTCAAATGAGAGTTGACGATGTAGGCTGGCACAACGGCGCCGACGACAGATGGAAGGGGCAACCTTCACGAAGTGGACTTCCCAGAAAGCATAATGTGCTTGACTACGGCGTGCTTAACGAAATTGGAAAAGCTGTTAATATGAAAATTAACTGCTCTCTCGTTCTTGGCGAATGGGATAAAGATAACATTTTGCGTGGAGAAGAAAATGTTACATACAACAAAGATGGCTGGAACAGAAAAGAAGAAATTGATTACGATTACGCAAACAAAGCCTTTGAAATACTGGAAAACGGAGAATATATTTCATATACTTATCACAGCCTTTTACACGGATTTTACTACAAGGATAAACTTGTAACCGAAAAGGTTATGAACCCCTACCGTTACGATGCGGAAAAAGACGAATATATCGAAGGCGGATTTGTATGGCTTTCGGAGGATGAGTTTCGCAGACATTTAGACCTTTTCTTTAAAATTTACAACAGCTGGGGATTTAAAAAGAAAGTTAAATCTTTTGCATGCCCCTGCGGCAACTGGGGAAGATGCGAAGATGAAGGCAATATTATGTATGGCAACATTATAAGAGAATACGGTATGAATGTTTGGGAAAACGGCTGGGGGTCTCTTAAAAACGATAAGGGTATTGGTGTTACAGGAGGAGCGGTTTGCCTCAGAGCAGGAAGCGATGACCCTGTTGCATGGGATGCTTACGATGTTGACCCTGATTTCCTTTCGCTTCATGCAGGCGAAGAGGGGGAACAAAATCCTGATTTTTGTATTCACTGGACAAACCTTTTAAGATGGAACCCTGAAAAAAATATGGAAAATGTTCCAAAATGGATAAACTTTCTTAAAAGGCAGAGCGAAGTTTTTGGAACAATGCTTTCCCGCGATGTTGAGTTTGCAGGCTCTCAGGCAGTTTATTGCAAATATTCAAAAGTTGATTTTGAAGAAAATAAATGCATTATTGACCTTTCGGGTGTTGCTAGCGCAGGGGCAGAGGTTTTGAAAAACGAGTTTTACATAAGCTTTAAAAACGGTACACTTCCAAAAGAATGCAAAGGCGGAAAAATGGAAGAATATGAAAGCAAAAAAGAATTTAAAACATACAAAATAGTGAGAGATGAAAACAACAAAGTTGTTATTGGTTTCTGATTTTAAGGGCTGAAAATTCAGCCCTTTTTATTATAAAAAATATTTATAATGATTATTTAAAATATAGTATTGACTTTTATTTTGAAAAATGTATAATGTATGTGTAAACTGCAGATTTTGGGAGGCAATTATGAAAAGTAAAGTTAAAGTACCTGTAGCATTTCAGATAAGAATTGACGATGTTGCCTGGCACAACGGCGCAGATGAAAGGTATATTGGAAGGCCTTCGAGAACCGGTATGCCCAGAAAACACGTGATAGAGGATTACCCCATTTTAAATGAGCTTGGTAAAGCTATAAATCAGAAAATACAATGCTCAATCGTTTTGGGCGAATGGGACAGGGAAAATATTTTGAGAGGACAAAATGAATTTACTTGGTGCCCTGATACCTGGGACAGAAAAAGCGAAATGGATATGGAGTATCACGAAAAAGCTTTTGAAGCGCTTGAAAACAGCGAATATATTGCCTACACCTGCCACGGCGTTATGCATGGCCACTATGACAGTGGCAGACAGGTAATGGAAAGAGAATTTTACAACCTTACATATAACCCTGACACTGATACATACGATACGCCTTATGTTTGGCACACAGAGGATATGCTCCGCAAGCATCTTGATTACTTTTTTAAGCTTTACGATATGTGGGGCTTTAAAAAGAGTGTGCCATCTTTCGCCTGCGGAAACGGTAACATTGGCAGCGAATATGACGAGGGCAATTTAAGATATGCCGAAATTTTTAAAGAATATGGCTTTAAATATTGGGAAAACGGCTGGGGAGAAATGACAGGCGGCACATCCTCAGCAGTAATTGGCGGCATTGTTGCAATGGCGGCAAGAGGAAGAGGAAATCTTCCATGGAATGCATTTGATATGGACCCCGATTACCTTCCGCTTTTTAATACCGAAGACGATTATCGTACAGATTACTGCATTCACTGGCCAAATCTTTTGAGATGGAATCCGGAAAACAATATGGAATACCTTCCTAAGTGGATAAATTATTTTAACAGGCAGGCAGAAGTTTTTGGAACTATGATTGCCCGCGATATTGAGTTTGCCGCATCTCAGGCAGTTTATAACAAACATACAAAAATAACTTATGGCCATCAGAATGACATTAAAATTTTCTTAAACGAAGTTGATATGCAAAATGCAATAGCTCTCAAAGATGAGTTTTACATAAGCTTTAAAAATGACCTTGTGCCTGACAGATGCATTGGCGGCGAAATAAAGCTTTATGAAGAGAAAAAAGAATTTAAAACCTATAAAATAAACCGCGGCGAAAATAAAAAGGTAGAAATTTTCTTTAAATAGAGTAAAATTTAAAAAAGGACTTGCCAATTTTGTAAAATAATAGTATAATTAAAGAAGATATATCCTGAAAGGAGGAAAATAAGATGGGTCAGGAAACAATGTCAGGCATTACTATGGGTATTTACCTTGTGGCAATGGTTGCAATTTTTTACTTTTTGTTAATTCGTCCTCAGAAAAAGAGAGACAAAGAAACAAAAATGATGCTTGAAGCTTTAATGGTAGGTGACAAAATTATTACCATTGGCGGCATTCACGGCAAAATTACTCAGATTAAAGACGATTCTCTTATTATCGAAACAGGTGCACTTGGCAATTTAAGCACAATTAAAATTGCGCGCAGTGCAATAAGAGAAGTTGTTAAAAAAGCAGAAACTAAAGAAATTTAAGTAATAAATAAGCCTTTTTTAAAATAGTATTAAAAAAAATACTGTTTGGAGGGCTTATGAAAAATCAAGTAAAAACTGTAAGCGAAGTAAACATTTTTGCTGCGGCAGGGGCAACTGTTATAAAAGCAATGCTTGTAACGGCTTTGGCACTTCTGATTTTAACGCTTTTTATGTTTTATGGAAACATTTCAGATGCAGTGGCAAATGCCTGCTCAACGGTGGCGGCGTTTGTAAGCGTTTTTTCGGCAGGATTTATGACTGCGCGAAAAAGAAAATGTGCCGGCTTTTTATCAGGCCTTGTTGCGGGAATTATTTATGTTTTATTCGCTCTTATACTTGGCAGCGTTATAACCGGAAGTTTTTCTGTTTCAGCCGAAACTGTTAAAATGCTTATAGTTTCAGTTTTGGGCAGTGTAATAGGCGGAATTTTCGGGGTTAACATTAAAAAACGGAAATGAGGTTTTAAACCTTAACATATTTAAGAATGGAGAAAAATTATGAAACACATTAAAACAATAGCTTCAAATTGTCTTAAAGACACAGCAAAAACAGGTGGCTGCGGCGAATGCCAGACATCATGTCAGTCAGCTTGCAAAACAAGTTGCACAGTAGCTAACCAGAAGTGTGAGAACAAATAAGAAAAGCTGTAGAAAGGGGTGCAGTGAAATCTGCACCCTTATTTTTTGGTAAGAGGTGTTTTTGTGATACACAAGTATGAAAAATTCGGTATGTACATTGTGCTTGATACAAACAGCGGCAGTGTTCATATTGTTGATGAGTTATCTTATAAATTGCTCGACTTTTTTGAAAATGGCGAGTATGATGAGAAAAAAGCAGAAGTTCTTTTAAAAGATTACAAAAAAGAAGAAATAGCTGAAAGCCTTGAAGAAATAAACGAGCTTAAAGCGGCAGGTCAGCTTTTTACAAAAGACTGGCACAGGGAAATGCCTTATAACAAGCAGTCGGTAATTAAGGCTATGTGTCTTCATGTTGCACATGATTGCAACTTAAGCTGCAAATACTGTTTTGCCAACAAAGGCGATTATCAGGGCCCTAAAGGCCTTATGAGCCTTGAAGTTGGTAAAAAAGCAATTGATTTTGTTATAAAATCATCGGGAAACCGCAAAAATATTGAAATAGACTTTTTTGGCGGCGAGCCGCTTATGAATTTTGACACAACCTGTCAGATTTTGGAGTATGCTTCAGAAGAAGGCGAAAAACACGGCAAAAATTTCCGCTTTACAATTACAACAAACGGTATTTTGCTCGATAAGGAAAAACTTGATTATATAAACAAAAATATGTCAAACATAGTGCTTAGTGTTGACGGGCGAAAATCAGTTCACGATAATATGCGCCCATGCATAAGCGGCGCAGGCAGTTATGATATTGTAATGCCAAAATTCAAAGAAACTGCTGAAAGCAGAAATCAGGACAACTACTATGTAAGGGGAACATATACAAAGCATAACCTCGATTTTGCAAAGGATGTTCTCCACCTTGCAGACGAAGGCTTTAAACAGATTTCGGTAGAGCCTGTTGTTGCAGAAGATGGTATTGACTATGCAATAAGCGAAGCTGATTTGCCCACTCTTTTAGAGCAGTATGACATTCTGGCAGAGGAAATGCTCCGTCGCGATGAGGCGGGGGAAGGCTTTAATTTCTTCCACTTTATGATTGACTTAGAGCAGGGCCCTTGCGTTATAAAAAGAGTGTCAGGCTGTGGGGCAGGAAGTGAATATGTTGCAGTTACTCCTACGGGCGACATTTATCCGTGCCACCGTTTTGCAGGTGAGAAGGATTATAAAATGGGCGACGTATTTACCGGCACATTAAGAGAAGATTTGAAATCTCTTTTCATAAACGACAACGTTTATTCCAAAAAAGACTGTCAGAATTGCTTTGCAAAGTTTTATTGCAGTGGTGGTTGCCATGCAAACAACATACTTATTGAAAAAGACATTGACACTCCGTATAAAATAGGCTGCGAAATGGAGAAAAAACGTGTTGAATGTGCAATTGCAATTAAAGCAAAGCTTGCACTTGAAGGATAAACCTAAATTAGTAAAATTCGGGGAGGTGATTTCTTGATTATTGGAATTATGGGATATTCCGGTTCAGGAAAATCTACTTTTACTAAAGAATTTGAAAAACTCGGTGCTTACGTTATAGATGCTGATAAAATTGGAAAAGATAT
>JAZNQN010000038.1:0-13746 GCA_045590195.1 Clostridia bacterium
TGCACCATAAAAATCTTGTTTTTGAGTGCAGAACAAGGCAAAAATTTGAGTAATCCTTGACGGATTGTGAAAATTTTTAACGCAGTTATGTGCCAAAAACATGGTTTTTAGGCGGTTAATCCCTAAGAAGCACCGCCGAACGAAGCGGGCTTTTGTTTTACTATATTAGTCGTCTATACTATTATCTGTTGCTCTTTCGAAAATTGCATTAACTTCTTCAGAAGGTGCTTTATCCATAAGCGCAGCTACAATAGCAACGATACCACCTACAATAAATCCTGGTACGATTTCATAAATTCCTGTAACTGCAGTAAGGCTCATTCCGTTTGCAACAGGAAGCCACAGCCAGAGCATATCAACGATGGCACCTGCAAGTATACCCGCAACAGCACCCTTGTATGTAAATCTTTTCCAGAAAAGTGACAACAGTACAACAGGTCCAAATGCTGCACCGAAAATACCCCAAGCGTTTGAAACAAGGTCCATAATAGCCTGAGCAGCTTCGCCTTTACTGCTTGCAATAAAGAAAGCAATAACAGCAATTACCAAAACAATTATACGGCTAACCCAAAGCATTTCTTTGTTGGAAGCATTTTTTCTGATAATTGGTTTATAAAGGTCGCTGGCAAATGAAGAAGCAGCAACCAGAAGCTGTGAATCAGCAGTTGACATTGATGCCGCAATAATGGCAGCAAGCAGTAATCCGGCAATAAATGCTGGGAATACATCTCTTGCAAGTTCAACAAATATAAGCGACTGTTTTCCTTCTCCGAGCAAAACTTCGGAAAGGTCAACCCCATTTGAATATACAAACATTCTGCCAAGGTATGCAATCATAATTGCTGCGCCAAGTGACAGCACAACCCAGATAATTGCAACTGTTGCAGATTTTTTAACCATTGATGGTTTTTCGATAGCCATAAATCTTACAATAATATGTGGCATACCAAAATATCCAAGGCCCCAGCCAAGGCCTGAAATAATATCTTTCCAGCTTGCGTTGAAAAAGTTTGCAACAAACTTAAACTCTTCGCCATTTGGGCCTGTATACACTGTTGTAAGTGCAGCTGGTTCAAGTTCTCTTGTAAAGCCAACAACAATTGGAACAATCAAAAGCGCCGCAAGCATTAAAAGGCCCTGGAAAAAGTCGGTCCAGCAAACGGCATTAAAACCACCAAGGAATGTGTAAACAATTACAATTGCTGCGAAAATTATCATTGCAACCATTGGGTCAAGCGAAGGAACCAAAGTTGTAAACACATCGGAGCCTGCAACAAAAGCAGATGCAACATAAATTGTAAAGCATACAAGGAACACAATTGCACAGATAATACTGAGAACGTGGCTTTTGGAAGCAAATCTGTTTGAAAGATACTGTGGAAGTGTTATTGCATCGCCTGAAGCTTTTGAAAACTTACGAAGCCTTTTTGCAACTAAAATCCAGTTTGCAGCAGTACCAATTGCAAGGCCGATACCAATCCATGCCTGGCCAAAACCAAATGCAAGTATGCTACCCGGCAAACCCATTAAAAGCCATGCGCTCATATCAGATGCCTGAGCACTCATAGCGGTTACCCATGGGCCCATTGCCCTGCCGCCGAGAAAATAATCTTTTTCAGTTGAATTTTTAGATTTTAAGAAAAAGATTATACCTATGGCAATCATTGCCAAAAAGTAAAGTACAAATGCGAAAATATCCATTTCGAAATCTCCTTTGTTCTGTTTTTTTATTGTACCCGTCTATTTTAACACACATTTTTATAAAATGCAATAGAGAACTAAGTATAGACTATATTCTGTACTTAGTTCTCTATTATTTGGCTTATTTTTTATTTTTTCAATGATTTTTTTACAGACTTTTTTCAGAACGAATTCCTGCCAAAAGTGTAGGCATTGTTTCTCGGGCATATGAGCAAAGCGAATATTCGCCATTACAAAGGCACCAATCATATATAAGCGCTCTCTCGCACATTGCATAAAATTTTACAATTTCCTTTACTGTCATAGCGCTTGTAAGCTCGCCCGTGTTCTGGCCATCGGCAATAATTTTTTTAAGCAGCTTATAATAAAGCCTTTTATTATCAAGAAGATGCTTTTCGCCTTTTGTTATAAGCTGAGTTGAATAAAGCTTTGTTAACAGTTCAATATCAATTCTGTCTTCAATTATTGCAAACAACTCGCGGTTGAAATACAACAAGGTTTCAAAACATGACATATTTTCAGGCAAATTATTCTGCAGTTTTTCGTATTCTTCATCAAAAATATACGAAAGCGAACCAAGCAGCGCATCTTTGCCGGCAAAATAATGATAAAACGAGCCCTTCGATGTTCCCGATTCTTCTATTATTTCTTCAATAGTAGTATCGTCGTAGCCCTGTTCGTAAAAAAGCTTCCACGCCGCTACAATTATTTTACCCTTTGTATTTCTGCCCGATTTTTTTGTCATAGCCATCATCCTTTAGTTAAGTATACAATTATATATATCACACATCGCGTTTTTTTGCAAGAAAAAATATGGCAGACATTTTGTCTGCCATATAATTAAAACTTAAGCATGTTGCTGTTATTTAAAACTGCATCGCTATAAAGCATTAAAACATCTTTTCCGGAGAGATCCACATATTCGTTTACAATTTTGCCGGCAATTAAGCGAAGGTCAACAATAGTAACGGTTTTATATTCTGAAAGAAGAAGCGGTGCAAGGCTAAGTGAATACGAATCGCCCATAATTACAAGCTCTTTTCCTTCTGCCATTTCGTTATTTATAAGTTTAATAACAGGTGCCGCGCCTGAAAGGAATAAAGTATAAGGGTCTTTACTTTCAAGCTTTGATGTGTTATAAATGCCTGAAAAATCTTTTTCGGTAAAGTGTTCAACAGTTGCAGTATCTGTTACAGAATTTGTAAGGTAACACATTTCCTCCGGCAAAACACCCTCAGTTTTCTGGGCGTAGTAGCCTTTAAAGCTTGGAACAGTATTTTTCACAAAGGTTGACAAATCAATACTAAAGCCCATTTTTGCGCCAAGTGTGTTTAAAACATTCTGAAGGGCTTCCTGTCTCCAGTGAAGATCACTTTTAAGATAATCTTCAAGTGTAAGGGATGAAGTTAAATCGATAATTTCAGCCTTTGTAAGGTTTTGTTTAACAATATTATTCATAGCCAGGTAATCGAATGGTTTTTCAAGTCTGCCATTTATAAAATAGCTTTTACCAGGAACAGATGCAAAGTAAACTTTTCCGCTTTGTGCAAGGTTTGTTTCAGCAAAGCTGTTTAAGTTTTTTGAAACTTTTTCAACACTTGCGCTGTTTAAATCTTTCATACTGTCCATATAATATCCGTTATAGAGAATAATACCTTTGTCGTCGGCGGAAATTTTAGGAAGAAGGCTATCTGCCATTTTCAAAAAGCTTTCTTCAATTGCTTTTGGATTTTGGCCATCTATTACAAGCAGGATAAGGTTTTCGACATTGGTAACAATAATATCTTCTCTTTCAACGCCAACACAAATCCATTTTCTTGGGTCAACATTTTCTTTTATATCTGATTTAAGTTTTTCAATATCAGTTCCCTCTGCCGCTCTTACAAGGCAAACAGAATGTGCCTGAGCAGACATCATAGGCTCGGAGCCAAGAGCTTCTTCTATGCCATCAAGACTTGAAAGACCGAGGAAATATTTAACGTTTTCGCTGTCAATTCTCGTATACATTACAGGTGGCTTTTCATCATATGCACCGGCATAAATTTTTTCCATAATGCCTTCGAGAGAGGCAGCATCATAAACTACGCCAAAGCCATCCAAAATTTTAATGCTTTCAGCGCGGGTAATGTTATTAAGCGGTCTTATTGTGTTATCTTCATATCCGGAAACAAGGCCAGCTTCACAAAGAGCAGCAATATATTCTTTTGCGTAATCTGCAATCTGGTCGTTATCGGCAAAGTTTAATATGTCGCTTTCAGGGGATGAATAGTAAAATGCTCTACCCGCCATTGTCATAGCCTCTTGCCTTGTAATCTGTTTTGAAGGATTAAAGTATTCAGCCTTTGAAACAGCGCCAAGGGTTACCAAAGCCGCAACGCTTTCATAGTACCAGTCGCCCTCCTTAACGTCTTTAAAATCGATTTCATCAAGATATGGCATAGGCGGAACGATTGATGCTAAAATTTTTGCAAATTCAGCACGGGTTATAAAATTATCGGGTTTAAAAGTACCGTCGGGATAGCCGCTGATTTTTTCAGCTCCAACCCATTTTTCAATGATTTCGCCGCACCAGTGACCATTTATATCGCTTGGGGCAGCAAATGCAGTTGCCGAAGATGCAAGCATTAAGCATGCAAGTAAAATAGATAGTTTTTTCTTCATAGTTTTCTCCTTTAATTTAGTGTCTGTTTATTTTGACGGAAAAAATTTTAATTAGTTCCGTTTTTATAACAAATAATTATATTATTGTAATATTCTACGTTATAGCCCGTTTTTTCAAATATATCTGCATACCCTTTTCTAAAGATATAAATTCCGTTTTCATAAATATCGTCTACAAAAGTATATCTTCCAAATCCGCTTACATAAAGGTAGGGCGACGGATAATTGATATATTCTTTTGTTTTTAGATATTCGTTGGTATCTTGTTGCAAATAGAATAAAAGCGCAGGGTACTCAATGCTGCTATCAACATAAACCTTGCCTTCAAGTTCTTTTACCCTTTCAGCAGCCTCTTTAAGACCTGCACCTGAAAAGGTAGCAAAATTTTTGGCATAATCTTTATAGTAATAATTTGTAAAAGAAGCAAAAAGCAGCATATATGCAGATATTACTGCCGCCAGTGCTTTTTTATTTTTCAAAGCAGTTTCAAGCCCCAAAGCTGTTATCGCAATAATAGGCAGATGGATATAATTTATTTTATTTATATTTGCATTCCACATTAAAAGTGCAACAAAAACTGCCACAAAAAAGTTTAAAAGAACTACAAAAAATTTATTATTTTTAAAAGCTTTTATAAATCCAATTATCATAAACGGCAGGCTTAAAAAATAGTAAATTCCAACATTTCCTGCATAGTTCCAAACATTACCATCTTCCTGCAGAAACAAAATTCTGAAAAGATTTCTATATGTATCAATTTTAAAAATATTTAAAATTGACATTTCTCCGCTTCGCATTTCTACAAGCTTTGGAATTGAGAAAAACGACATTTTAATTTCGTTTATTACGCCCAAATTTACAAGCACAAAAAGCATAAGCGGAAGCGCCATAAAAAATAAAATTATTACTGATAACAATGCTATTTTTAAAGATTTTACCTTTTTATTTTTTACCGCATAAATCACGTAAGCCAAAAGCACCAAAGGCACAAAAAACCATGTGGTTGCATAGGCATAAAGCGAAAGGCCGTAGAAAAATGCGCTCAGCAGATAATAGCGGTTATCCTCTTCCCCTTTAACTAAAAAATACATTCCAAAAAGCAGAAGTGACGGCGCTATGTTTGATTCAAGCCCCCATTTTGAAAGCATTATGTGCCACGGAGATATAACGAGAAGAAAAATCCCCAAAAGCGCACATTTTTCTCCCGATATTTTCTTTAAAAAAAGATAAAACACAGGCAACGTTGCAACTGACAATATAAGCTGTGGCAGCCTTACCGAAAATTCATTTACGCCAAAAATTTTCATAAAGGGAATCATAAGGTATGAATTTAATGTATTCATACCGCTCCCCCATGAAACAAAGTATACGGGGTTTATGTAGCCGTGGCTGTCAATGCCGTAATTTAAAAGCGAAAATGCTTCATACCCCGCAAAAGCCTCGTCCTGATTTAAGCCTTCAGGAGTAGTGCCAAAGCGGTACAGCCGTATAAAAATTCCTGCAAAAAGCAAAATATAAAACAGTATTTTTTTAAAATCAATGCTCTTTTTCAAACTGGCTCTCCTTAAAACATTTCTGTTACTCGTTCTAAAATTCCCTGCATTTTTGCCATTGCAATTCCGTAATTTGTAATTGGTATGCCCTGCTCAGCGGCAGAGGCATATCTTATAGAAACCTCGCTATCTTGCAGCATACAACCGCCGCAATGAATAATAAGGCTGTATTTTTTTAAGTCTTCTTTAAAATCAATACCGCTTGTAAGGTCAACATTTATATCGGCACCGGTAAATTTTTTAATCATAGCCGGAAGCTTAACGCTTCCTATATCACCGCACTGGCGATGATGAGTGCAGCCTTCTGAAATTAAAACACTGTCGCCGCTTTTAAGGGTTTTTAAAACATTTGCCCCTTCAACCGACTGCATTAAATTGCCTTTTTTTCTTGAAAAAACTATTGAAAACGAAGTTAAAGGAATACTGCGCGGCACCATTTTTGAAACAATGCCGAAAGCCTGACTGTCGGTTACAACTATTTTCGGGGGATTTTTTAAGTTTTCAAGAGCAGAAGGAAGCTGCTCGGGCTGAAGCACCAGAGCCTGCGCCTTTTTATCGAGCACCTCACGAAGTACCTGCTGCTGAGGCAGAATAATTCTGCCTTTTGGAGCAGCTTCATCGATTGGAGTTACCAAAATAACTGTGTCGCCCTCTGAAATAATATCGGCAATATAAACGTTTTCTTTTTTTGGAGCAAGTGCGGCAATCATTTCTTTTAATTTGTCAATGTTTTCGCCAGTTTTGGCGCTAACCGAAATATCGCCGCCACGATTACCCATATCGGATTTATTGAAAACTACAATATAAGGAATGTTTCTCGCTTTGCAAATTTTCTCAATTTCTTCTTCAACGATGCCCTTTTCGCCGCCGCAAACAATTAAAGCCACATCGCACCGTTTTAAAACATCTTTCGCCCTTTGAACCCTTAATTTACCTATTTCGCCAACATCGTCAAGGCCGGGAGTATCGATAAAACAAACGGGGCCAAGAGGCAAAATTTCCATAGATTTAAAAACCGGGTCGGTAGTAGTTCCAAGGGTATCTGAAACTATTGAAACCGGCTGATTACATATTGCATTTATAAGGCTCGATTTGCCGCTGTTGCGCTTTCCAAAAAGCCCTATATGAGTTCTGTCGGCCATGGGAGTGTTCATATTTGCCTCCTAAAATCTGAAATCACGTTTACCTTCTTTGATTTTTGAAATGTAATCTGTTGCCAATGCTTTAACCTTTTCGTTTGGAATATTCTGAAGCTCTTCCTCGATAACTTTTATACCTTTTTCCATAGTATCAGGCGAAGCATAATCCTGAAGGTATTCGCTAAGTGTCATAAGTGCATTTGGCTGACAGCAGTTTGCTATTTGCCCCGCTTTAAGAAGAGACATAAAGCGGTCGCCCGTTCTGCCTTCACGGTAGCAAGCTGTACAAAAGCTTGGAATATATCCAAGGCTTAAAAGCCAGCCCACAACTTCATCGAGAGTTCTGGTATCGCTTACATCAAACTGTTCTGTGTTTTCATAGTCTTCTTCATCGCAGTAGCCGCCAACACTTGTTTTCGAGCCGCCGCTTATCTGAGAAACGCCGAGTTTTAAAACTCTTTCTCTGCATTTCTGGCTCTCTCTTGTTGATACAATCATACCTGTGTAAGGAACTGCAATTCGTATAATTGAAACAATTTTTGCAAAAATATCATCATTAATACCATTTGTAAAATCATCGGCATTAACATCATCGGCGTGACGGATACGGGGAACGCTGATAGTATGAGGTCCAACGCCAAATTTTGCTTCTAAATGCTCTGCATGCATCAAAAGACCCGCAAGCTCATATTTATAAAGTTCAAGGCCAAAAAGTACGCCAAGGCCAACATCGTCAATTCCGCCTTCCATAGCACGGTCCATAGCTTCGGTATGATATGCGTAGTTATGTTTCGGGCCTGTTGGATGAAGCTGTTCATAGCTTTCTTTATGATATGTTTCCTGAAAAAGGATATATGTTCCTATTCCTGCCTCTTTAAGTTTTCTGTAGTTTTCTACGGTTGTTGCCGCAATATTTACGTTTGCACGGCGGATTTCGCCGTTTTTATGTTTTATTGAATAAATTGTTTTAAGGCTTTCCAAAATATATTCAATAGGATTATTTACAGGGTCTTCTCCGGCTTCAATAGCAATTCGTTTGTGGCCCATATCGCAAAGAGCTATAACCTCGTTTTTAATTTCTTCCTGAGTAAGCTTTCTTCTGGGAATAGTTTTATTCTGCGCGTGATAAGGGCAGTAAACACAGCCGTTTACGCAGTAGTTTGAAAGGTAAAGCGGCGCAAACATTACAATTCGTCTGCCATAAAATTCCTCTTTAATTTCCATTGCAAGCTTTTCGATTTCGGCAATTGCCTCTTTTATTTCTGTTACCAGAAGAACAGAAGCCTCGCGGTGACTAATGCCTTTTTTAAGCTTAGCTTTTTCGATAATTTCAAAAACCAACTGGCGGTTATTCTTATTTTCTTCGGCATACGCCAGAGTATCAAGAATTTCCTCGTGGTTTATAAATTCTTCTGCTTTTGAGCTTTTTACATCATACATAATATTTTCTCCTCTCTTTTGGGTCAGCATTCTTCCCCATTAGATATTTTTGAATAAACAGTTTTTGCCTCAACGCCTGAAAGGGCGCCAATTTTTCCCGAAAGGGCGCTTATTACTTCCTGCGGAGCGTCAACCGCTACACTTATAAGGGAAATCCCTCTCTCTTTACACGGCAGCCCCATTCTGCCAAGAATATATTCGGCATATCCGTGTAAAATTGAATTAAGTTTTTCAACTGAATCCATATTTTCAATTACAATAGCAATAAGTGCAACTCTTTTCATTTTTACCTCCAAACAAAATGTACCCTTCTGCAGAAGGGTACACTTATCCTATATTAAATAAATTCCCTTCTGCCTCAGAAAAGCCTTTGGCATCAGCTTTATTTTAGTATATCATAAAAAAATTTTTTGTCAATATTTAAGAGTAAAAATTACCAGCATATTAAAGTTTGAATTGTCCACAATAGTAATTGCGAAAGCAAAATATTTTTTATTAGGAGATGTATTTAAAATGGCTAAAAGTAAAATTGTAGTTCCAGAAGCAAGACAGGCACTTGACAGATTCAAAATGGAAGCAGCTAACGAAGTTGGCGTAAATTTGAAAGAAGGTTACAACGGTGACCTTACTTCAAAACAGGCAGGCAGCGTTGGCGGACAGATGGTTAAGAAAATGATTCAGTCTTACGAAAACAACCTTAAATAATCAAGGCTTTATCACTCTTTCCCTACAACAAAAAATGAGATGTAAAAAATTTCTTTTTTTACATCTCATTTGCTTTTACTTAAAATTTATGTACATCATCTACATCCAGCACGAAGATAACCGCGCCGCCAACTGTAACTTCTTCGGCAACAGATTCATCGCTCAGTCCTTTTCCAAGGGAAGCCGTTGTTGGGCGAACCGTGTTACGGGTATTACTGTATTTTGCAAATATCGCCCTAACCTCGTCAACCTTCTCTTCTTCGGTTGCAACAAGCAAGGTTGTGTTTCCTGCTCTTAAAAAGCCACCTGTTGTATTTAAGGTTGTTGCAGAAAAACCTTCTTCCATAAGTTTTGGGGTTACAACCTTTGCATCTTCATTATTAACAATTGCAATAATAAGTTTCATTTCTCCTCCTATAGTTCTGATATAAGTAATTTAAGGCTTTTTTTATCAAGCTTATTATAATCAGGTATTTCGTAGCGGTTATCATCGCTATCGCGAACCAGAACACGGCCATCGTAAAAAGTTTTAATATCGTGATGACGGTTTTTAATGTCAAACTCTTTAATACCTCTGTCGGTTTCTACCTTCCATTTAAGTATACCATACTTTTCGCTACTTTGCAAGAGGCGAATTATTTTAGGCACAAGGTAGTATTCCTGCAGGCAATTAATAATAATTTCGCGGCTTTCATCCATAAGGTCATCAACGTTGCGAATAACCGCCTTTTCTACGCCCTCTTCATCAAGAAGAGTAATATATCTTGTTAAACCGCTGACAGGAAAAAGCCTTCTGGGCTGAAGGTTATAAAGTTTTTCGCCCGTATAAAACTCGGCATCAACTGTGCTTTGGCCTGATTTTGTAAAGCGAACTTCGTCGCTGTTTATGTATATTCTGCTCATGCGAAATTCTCCTCCTCTGCCGTTTTTTGTGCCATATCGGTCATAGACTGGATTTGGATTAGTTTATAATACTTACCCTTAAGCGCCATAAGCTCTTCAGGGGTTCCGTTTTCAATAATTTCGCCGTTATCTACAACAATAATTCTGTTTGCCTTTCTAAGGGTTGAAAGGCGATGGGCAATCATAAGAGTTGTTCTGCCCTGAACCAGATTATCAATAGCACCCTGAATAAGACTTTCGGTTTCAGAGTCAACTGCAGCAGTAGCCTCGTCAAACACCAGAATAGATGGGTTTTTAAGTACAGCGCGGGCAATTGAAATACGCTGTCTTTCGCCGCCCGAAACGCCAACACCTCTCTCGCCCAAAACAGTATCGTAGGCATCGGGAAGTTTAGCAATAAAGCCGTGTGCATTTGCAACATCAGCCGCGTGAATAACCTCTTCAACAGAAGCAGTTGGAACGCCATATGCAATATTATTAAAAATTGTATCGCTGAACATCATAGGCTCTTGCTGAACGTAGCCTATTTTTGAGCGGTACTCGTGAATATCAACATTTCTGATATTCTGGCCGTCAACTAAAATTTCGCCATCGTAATTATCATAATAACGAAGCAAAAGGTTTATAAGTGTAGATTTACCTGAGCCTGTTGTACCAACAATACCAACAACATCGCCCTCGTTAATTGTAAGGTTTACGTTATTTAATACCTTTTTGGTTTTTTCAAAAGCAAAGTTTACGTTTTTAAATTCAATTTTACCGCGAATTTTTGGAAGAGGGTCTTTTTCGCCTTCCATTTCTTCGGGCTCTGCCTCAAGAATATCTAAAATACGCTCTGTAGATGCAAGGGCAGCCTGAAACGAATCGCTGAGGTTTGCAAAAAAGTTTACAGGGCCGTAAAACATTGTAGCATATGACACAAACGACACAAGCAAACCAACAGAAATTGCACCATCTCCCCCGCTGATTGCGCTGTTTCCGCCAATAATCCATATAATAAGCGAGCCGCAGGTTACAAGAAAGGAAACAACATTCGGAAAAAGGGTTGCAATACGTGCGCTTTTAATATCAACATCCAGCCAGTTATTATTTAAGGTTTCAAACCTGTTAACAGCTCTTTTTTCTCCCGCAAATGACTTAATTACCCTGATACAGGGAATTGAATCGGCCAAAACGGCAGTTACTGCCGACCAGCGACGCCATATTCTTTTATGAAAAGGCTTTATTTTTCTTGCAAAAATTCTTGTTCCCCAAACTATAAGCGGAATTGGAAAAAGCGAAAAAAGAGTTAATTTCCAGTTTAAAGCAAACATAATTATGATAATACCTATCATAAGGAAAAACTGAACTGCAACCTCCTGGGTTATACGCAGCATAAAGTTTTGCAAAACAGCACTATCGCTGCCTACTCGGTTAATAACCGAGCCTGTTGAGGTTTTATCATAAAACTTCATTGGCAGATACTGGGCTTTTTTATAAATATCATTTCTCAGGTCGGCAACGGTTTTATCTCCGGCAACACGCATATAATAGGCCCTTATATAACCTATTCCGTACTGAAGGATATATGATGCAAAAAGCGCAAAAACAACGCCCATCAAAAGCCTTGTGTTTTGTGAAGGAATAATGGTATCTACCATCATTTTTGTTACATAAGGCGGAAAAAGCGTCATAGCAGTTGTAATAATTGAAAGCAAGGAGCAAAAAAGAAGCATATTTTTCTGCGGCTTTATATAAACCCACAATTTTTTAACTACTTTTGATTTTGAGCGGCACATTATACATTCAGCGCCTGGTCTTAAAAGTGCTCTTCCGCATTTAGGGCAAACGCTTAATGCCTTTTCAAAAGCAGCTTCAACAACCTCGAATTCTTCTGAAATATTGCCGCCGCCAATTACGCTGTTAACAAAGTTAACCGCAACATCACAAAGAGCCGACAGCGCATAAGTAAAGCGGAATATAAGCATACGTTTTTCATAAACACCGGCATAAACGCAGGCATTACCATACATTCTTACACTTTCAAGAGAAGAAATTTTTTCATATTCAAGCTTTAAAGCACCGCCATCGAAACAGTTATCAACAGAAACAAGAGCTCTTTCGCCAAAAAACAAAACAGACGAAGCATATCTTGCCTTAAGGTTTAAATCGCCGCAAATTGCGAACAAAATTTTATCATCGCCAAGCAGCTGCCTGGCTCGGGCAATAGCATCGTCTTCAATTTTTCTGTTGGTTAGAAAAGTATTTTTCATAATAAAATACCCCTTTCGCTTTCAACATACTTTATTAAATTGTTTAGTAAATTGTACTGCGTTTATCTGCATTTGTCAATAGAATTTACAAAACTTTTTTATATTATTTTTTCTTTCAAAAATCGTTGACACAGCCCATCAATTATGATAAAATTTACTATTGTTTCGAGGTGATTTTTTGTTTGAATTTACTTTTTTCTTTAACAGCATTTTACTTGGCACAGGCCTTGCTATGGATGCTTTTTCAGTTTCACTTGCAAACGGCCTTAATGAAACTAAAATGAAGCTTCCTAAAATGCTTTCCATTGCAGGCATTTTTGCTTTTTTTCAGTTTTTAATGCCTATGATTGGCTGGCTTTGTGTTCACACGGTTTCCGAGCATTTTTCGGTCTTTGAAAAGTTTATTCCGTATATTGCGCTTATTTTGCTTTCTATTATCGGAATAAATATGGTTATAGAAGGCATTAAAATTAAAAACTGTGATGAATGCAGCGTATCAGTTGGTTTTGGGGCACTTATTCTGCAGGGAATTGCCACCTCAATTGATGCACTTTCGGTTGGGTTTACAATTGCCGAATATGCCTTTGTAAAAGCTTTTTCAGCCTGCCTTATCATTGCCGTTGTAACTTTTATAATTTGTTTTGCAGGCGTTATAATTGGCAAAAAATTTGGAACTGCACTTTCAGGAAAGGCCTCGATTTTCGGCGGACTTATACTTATTTTTATAGGCCTTGAAATTTTTATTTCGGGAATTATTAAATAGCGGGGTTTCAGTATGTATTTTGAAGAATTTGAGCTTGGTGCAAAAATAAAAATTGCGCCCGCTGTTATAAACAAAGACGATATGGTTGACTTTGCCAGAAAATATGACAACATTCCCCTTCACACTGATGAGGAATATGCCAAAAACACTTTTTTCGGCAAGCTTATTGCGCCCGGAGTTATGTCATTTATGGCGGTTTGGGCAAAATATCTTGAAATTGATCTTGCTGGTGACGAGCTTTTGGCAGGAAAATCTACAAAAATTGAATGGCTTAAGCCTGTTTTTGCAGAAGATGTTCTTTCGGGCATTTGCACCGTAACAAACCTTATAAAGCGAAACGAAAAAAACGGGCTTGTTGAGCTTACTATTGAAGCTTATAACCAAAACGGCGTACTTGTTCTCACAAACGTTACCGAAATGATTGTAAAATGTAAATAATTAAAGCGGCAAGCCAAAGGCCACAACCAGATAAGGAAGGTTTGGTTTTTAAGCCATATTTTTCATTTATACTGCATCAAAAAAGTCCGAAATACGACAGTATTACGGACTTTTTGTTCTTTGTCTAAATATAAAAATCTGATATTCAAAACTGCATTGCATCCTAAAATTGAAATTTTTGAATGAAGTTC